>JAFIFV010000070.1 GCA_020831845.1 Ectothiorhodospiraceae bacterium | reverse complement strand
TCCGTCCTGAGAGCGGGAATCGGGGCGGGGTGACCGCCTCGGAACGGAACATCAGGCCAAAACAGCCTCAATTCCGGCCCGTGCCGGCCTTCGGCAACTGATTTTGGCTGCTGAAAAGGCATTAGATCAGCGTTTCCTTAGGTAAAGTTCCCATTTTTTTTGAAATAATCGTGAGCATTATTTCATCGGCACCTCCGCCAATCGAGGTGAGTCTCGCGTCACGGTAGAGGCGGGAGATCGGTGTTTCATTCATGAATCCCATTCCGCCATAGTACTGAAGACATGAGTCTGCGACCCTGCGCACAAGCCGTCCGCTTTTTAGTTTTGCCATCGACGCCAGCGTGGTGACATCCTCTCCTTGGATGTGCTGTTCCACAGCTCTGTAGATTAGCGCCCGGAGGGCTTCAACTTCCGTCTGTAATTCGGCGAGCGTAAAATGGATAACTTGGTTATCCAGCAGCGGCCGGCCGAATGCTTTGCGTTGGCGCGTGTATTCGATGCAATCCTGAATGGCCTTCTCCATGGCCATCAGTTTGCTTGCCGCCCCCCATAAACGCTCCTCCTGGAACTGTTTCATCTGATAGATGAAACCTTTGTTTTCTTCCCCTATGCGGTAGCGTTGGGGGACACGAACATTTTCGAAGAAAATTTGTGCCGTGTCGGATGCACGCATCCCGAGTTTGTCCAGCTTCCGTGCGATGGTGACACCTTTACTCTTCATGGGTACGCAGATCAGAGATTTGTTCTTGTGCGCTGGGCCTTCACCGGTATTCGCCAACAGGCAAATCCAATCAGCCTGTGTGCCATTCGTGATCCACATTTTCCCACCGTTGATGATGTAGTCGTTACCGTCTTTGCGCGCCGTTGTTTTTATGGATGCTACATCCGATCCCGCACCGGGTTCGGAGACCCCTATTGCTGCCACCCAATCCCCGCTGATGGAGGGGGCTAGGAACTCCTCTCTCAGGTCGTCGGAGCCGAAGTTCGCCAGAGCAGGGGTAGCCATGTTGGTTTGAACGCCCACCGCCATCGCCAGGGCTCCGGCGTTGACAGTCCCCATTGCCTCGCAAAGCATTAGCTCATAGCTCCAATCGAGCGCGGCTCCGCCGAATTCCTCAGGCTTGGATATGCCGAGCAGGCCGTGTTCACCCATCTTCTTGAATAGCCGATGAGCTGGGAAAATTCCTTCTTCTTCCCACTGATCGATATAAGGATTTATCTCCGTATCGACAATTTTTTTCGTGGTTTCATAAAGCGCGCGGTGTTCAGTGCTCAGAAGCATTTACCTATCTCCACGTTATGGAAACTTTGGATGGACACTCTCACTCAGTGAGATCCGCGAAAATCGCGCTATTATGTTTAATGGCGGGGGACGCCAAACGTTATGGAGTTGGGAGTGCGACCCGCTTCCTCGTGGCATATGGAAAGGCAGTAGCCAAGTATCTTTCGCGTGTCTCGCGGATCGATGATGCCGTCATCCCATAGCCGAGCCGTAGCAAACAGCGCTGTGGATTCGCGATCGAACTGCTCAATAAGCTGGCGTCCCGCCGCTGCCACATCATCTTCGTCGACAGGTGTGCCGCGACGTCGATGCTTTTCCCGCGTCACTATTTCGAGAACCTTTGCGGCTTGCTCTCCCCCCATCACTGCAATGCGGTTGTTAGGCCAGGAAAAGGCGAAACGGGGATCGAAGGACCTGCCGCACATGCCATAGTTGCCCGCGCCGAAGCTTGCGCCGATGTTGATAGTGATCTGGGGCACCGTTGCGTTGGCAACCGCTTGGATCATCTTTGAACCGTGCTTGACGATACCGGCTTGTTCAGCGGCGGTTCCCACCATGAAGCCTGTGGTGTTCTGAAGATAGATGATCGGGACACCCGATTGGCACATCAGTTGGATAAACTGACTGGCCTTGGTGGCACCCTGGACGTCTATCGGCCCGTTGTTGCCGATAAACGCACAACGGTAACCATGCACGCTCGCTTGCCCGCAGACGGTGAGAGCTCCGTAGAGAGGTTTGAAGTCCAGAAACTCCGAGCCGTCGGCGATTCGGGCGATGACCTCACGAACATCGTATGGTTTTCGGTAGTCCCATGGTACGGTGCCCGCCAACTCGTCCGGATCATAGAGTGGTTCCCTGTAGTCCCTAGTTTCCACAACAGATGAGGTCCGGGGCCAGCCGCTCTTGTCAAGAACCTCGCGGGCTATCCGCACGCCGTCTGTGTCGTTTCGGGCCAGGTAATCCGCGACCCCGGACAGCGTTGCGTGCATGTCCGCTCCGCCCAGTTCTTCGTCAGTCGCAATTTCTCCGGTGGCTGCTTTTAGGAGGGGTGGACCTGCCAGAAATACCTTGGCGCGTTCCTGAACCATGATCGTTACATCCGATAGCCCGGGAAGGTAAGCTCCTCCGGCGGTGCAGGAGCCATGGACGACGGTAATCTGTGGTATTCCCGCAGCGGATAGCCGGGCCTGATTATAGAAACTCCGACCGCCTCCGACGAAGATCTCGGATTGGTAACGGAGGTTAGCGCCGCCGGATTCCACTAGGGTCACCAGTGGGAGTTTGTTAGTGAGTGCGATTTCTTGTGCCCGGAGGTTCTTACGCTGACCCATTGGGGCCACTGTGCCACCCTTGATTGCGCTATCGCTGGCTTTGATCACGCACCGGACGCCGGATATGTAGCCGATTCCGGCAATCAAACCGCCGCCGAGGACCTCCTTGTTCCCATCATCGTCATGCATACCCAGCCCGGCCAGGGGGGACAGTTCCAGCCAGGGAGAGCCTCTGTCTAGTAGTAGGGCGATCCTCTCTCGGGGGAGTTGTTGGCCGCGCTTCTCGAAGTCCAACTTGCGTGAATTGGAGCGTGCGCGGACTTGCTGTTCCAGAGCACGAACGCGCTCAAGTTCTTCGAGCATGACCTCTCTGCTCGCCAGATAGATTTCGGAACTTGTATTGATTTGACTCTCAATAATACTCATGGCGTTCACCGAACCTTGGATTTATTCAGGTGGGCAGTAGAGCGTCGCCAGGCTTTGCCGAAGCTCGTGTTTCTTGATTTTTCCTGTCCCGGTTCGCGGGAAGTTTTCGACGAACTGGATGGACTTCGGCGCCTTGAAGCTCGAAAGGCGGTGTCTGCAATGGGAAATCAGCTCTTCTTCATCGACGGTGACATTGCTTTTCAGTACTACTGCCGCTGTGACAGCTTCTCCCCATCGCGGATGGGGCAAGCCTATGACCGCGGCCTCGGCGACGGCCGGATGCCCCATCAAGCAACGTTCAACCTCAATGGAGGCGACATTTTCTCCTCCGCTCTTGATGACGTCCTTTTTCCGGTCGGCGAACCAGATGACTCCTTCTTCATCGATCCAACCGATGTCACCGCTATGGAACCACCCGCCTCTGAATGACTGTGCGGTCTCTTCCGGGTTGTTGAGATACTCGGTCATTGCCTGCGGGCCCCGGTAGACGATCTCGCCCGTGTGCCCGCGACGCAGGAGCTCGCCATTGTCATCCATGATTGCAGCCCGAGTCAGTGGTGTTGGGGGGCCCCAGGAGGAGGCTTTCTCCCACTGGTGTGTCGGTTGCTGGTACGTGGCTGGAGGAGTGAATTCCGTCTGGCCTGCGCCCAACACCACGTCCGCATTCGGAAACATCCAGCGGATGGCCTTCAGGCGCTCTTCCGGCATAGGTGTCATGGCGTAGCACGCGCGTGAGACGGTGGGAAACCGGCGTTGTGCGGTTTCGGGATGAGAGAGGAGACCCTGGTACATCATTGGGAGCAGCACCAAGGTAGTAATTTCGTGGCGCTCGATCAGATCTGCAGTTTCCACTTCCTGAAAGCCGTCCGTCAGAACTGCCGTTGCACCCACCGCCATCGCCGGCACGGCTCTGCCGTTAAGAAGCGCGCAGTGATATAGCGGAAGTGTCATCAGTGTGGTTGACTCAGGGGTCATGCGGTTGACCAGGGCGCTGGACAGGGCTGTCATGGTCACGGCCAGATGGCTCGTCAGAACTCCCTTGGGGCGAGAGGTGGTTCCGCTGGTATACAGAAGTTGCACCGGATCACGGTCCCCGATCAGCACCTCCAGTTCACTGTTGCTACCTGCCAGCGATAGGTCGTGTAGCGTTGGTCCGGGGTGGGTGTGGTCGGTCTCCGACGCTTTCTCGATCCAATAGAGATGTCTGATGCTTTCTACGTTCCGGCTAAGTGCCGCAGCTTGTTCACTGAACCGGTGTTGGGCGATGAGGACGCGAGCCTTGGCATCATTGAGGCAGTAGATAATTTCTTCTGTACGTAGACCGAGGTTGATGGGACAGAAGATGAGCCCTGCCTTTGCGCAGGCGAAATAGCATGCCAGCGCTTCCGTGCAGTTTCGAGACATCACGCCGATGACGTCGCCTTTCGAAAGCCCCAGCGAAAGCAAACCGCTTCCAATCCGGTTGGCCAAGTCGTCAAAATCACTGAAGGTAAAGCTCCGAGAACCTTCGATAATGGCGGGCCGGGCCCCGTAAACATCAGCTGCTCGTGTGGTGATATCGCCGACAGAAACACGGTTAATCAGGTTCAAAGCCAGCGCGTCTCTATCGTCTGATTTCGTAAACCCTGCTGAGCCCGAGAAAGTTCCAGTATCTTGCATTGTTGTTCCCCTGCGATGTTGGTTCTGGTCAGGGCGCTAGCGCATCATGCTTGGCAGCCAGAGAGAGAGCCCTGGGAAGGAGATCAATAACGCGATCAGCACGGCCTCGCAGGCCAGGAACCAGAGCAGGCCCTTGAAGATAGTTCCAAGAGGCACCTTGTCACCAACCACGCTCTTCACCACGTAAACGTTCATGCCCACAGGCGGCGTCAGCAAACTGACTTCGATCAGTTTGACCACGATGACCCCGATCCAGATCAAGTCCAGGCCCAATGCATTGAATACAGGAAGAAACACCGGCAGGGTCAGCAGCATGACACCCAGTGGATCCAGGAACATTCCCAGCAATAGGTATATGCCCACCAGTGCCAACATGATCCAAATCGTGTTTAGATCCAGTGAGGACACCAGTATGACCAGTTGCGAGGATAGGCCCGCCATGGCCAGAAAGCGGGTCAGCATGATCGCACCGATAGCGATGAAGAAAATCGATGCCGTGGTCCGCATGGCTTCCAGCACTGCGCGCTTGAACGCGGAGAATGGCAGGCGGCGCTGCAGCAGGCTGATGACCATCGTCATGGCGGCGCCCAGCGCGCCCGCTTCGGTGGGGCTGGCCACACCACCGTAGATGCTGCCGAGAACCCCGATCACCAGCAGCGGTAGTGGCCAGATGGCGCGCAGGCTTTCCATGCGCTCGCGCAGGGTGACGGTGCCCTCCGGTTGCGGCGCCAAGGCGGGATTCAGTTTGCAGCGGATGACGATCATGGCGCCGAACAGCGCCGCGGTCAGCAGCCCAGGTATCACCCCGGCGAGAAACAACTGGCTGATGGACTGCTCGGTGAACCAGCCGTAGATGATGAACAGGATGGAGGGAGGAATCAAAGCTCCCAGCGTGCCTGACGCTGCTACGGTCCCAGTTGCCAAGCCACGGTCGTAGCCGAAGCGCAGCATTTCGGGGATGGCGAGCCGGCCCATGGACGCGGTCGTAGCCAGCGAGGAGCCCGAAACGGCCGCGAACCCGGCCGAACCGAAGTTTGTGGCCAGTGCTAGTCCACCAGGCGTGCGGAACAGCCAAAGGCGCGCTGCATTGTAGAGCAGCTTGGTAAGCCCGGAATGATAGGCAAAAGCCCCCATAAGCAGAAACATCGGGACTGCCGACAAGGTCCAGCTTGAACCAAACTCGTAGGGCATGGTGCGTAGCATGCCCAGCGCGGGGTCCACTCCACGCAGGATAACGATACCCCCGATGGATACTGTGCCGAGAGCCACGGCAATTGGAACTCGAAGAGCCATTAGGACCAGCAGAATGCAAACTCCGCTGGCACCCACCATCAAATCGCTCATGAAGCAGCCTCTTGGGGTCGGATGTAACCGTTATTCGTAAAGCGCGTTGGCGCGCTCTTCAGCGTCCAGTGGGCGCCGACCAGTAAGTGCACAAACGAGATCGTCGATCGAGTGCAGCAGGAAGTAGGCAGCCATCACGGAGCAGCCAATGGGTACCAGCCATCTCGAGGGCCAGATGACGATCTCACCCACCCCTGCACTCCAAGTTTCGCCGGCAAGTGTCATGTCGTAGGCTTCAAGCGCGCCCAGCCACATGAGCGCGAGAGAGTAGAGGAATGCGAGCAGGTTGCCGAACAGCGTAAGGGCTGCCAAAGGCTGCGGAGAGAGGGTTCTGGTAAACAGTTCTACAACGATGTGATCTCTAGTGCATGTGACCAGACCGAGTGGGAGGAATATCAGTGCGACCATGTAATAGTTGGCGACGAATTCCAGCGTGCCGGGAATGGGGAGGCGGAATAGCCAGCGCAGCAAGACGTCGAGAGTCACCTGAAGCATCATTGCCATCATGAAGAGACCGGCGATGATGGCGATATAGCGAACCAGCATAAGCAAACAGTGGTCCAGCGTCCTCATAGCTTCCTCGGATGTGTCATGTGGGTGCCAGGGCGGGGACTTCCTTGTCCAGCCTTGAATCAATCCAACCGTGCGTCCGATTACAGCTTCGAGAAGATTTCTTCGTGAAGCGCTTGCTCGTAGGCGTCAAAGTCGTCCCCTAGCTCGGAGACAATCGACTCCCACTTTTCAAGTGTTTCCATAAACGATTTGACGAAGCCTTCCGGGTCGTCTCCGCCAACGCCGCGCTCACGTGCGACCCCAACCACGCGCTCGAATTCGCGTTCTATATGCGATTCCAGCTTCTTGACATCCTGCTCTCTTGGCTCCGCAAATATCACTCCAGCCTCCAAAGCGGTGGCCCGGGCATTTTCACCATCCTTGATGTAGCCTTCGGTGGCGTTTCTGACCATCGCGGCAAGGTTGTCCGTGATCGCGGTCTGCTGGGCTTCATCAAGACGATCCCAGGCACGGGTATTCATCGTCATGATCGTGGCGCCGTAGTAAGAGCCGAACGGCATGTCGCTCGCCCATTCGGCCACTTCCTGCAGATTCAACGAACGGAAGTATGCGAGTGGGCCGACTGTGCAGTCTGTCTGGCCGCGTTGCATTGCCTGGTAGATATCTGCGGTGGGAACGGCTACAACGGTGGAATTGAACTGCTCCACCCAGTTGACCAGGGGCGCGCTCGTGGCTCTGACCCGCTTTCCGGCAAGCTCATCAAGACTGTCAATCGGTCGGCGGCAGATGAAATGGTAGGTGGAGGATGCATAGTAGGCTAACGGGCGAGCGTTTACCTTCTTGTTTTCTTCCAGGCACTCAGGACAGCGTAGCAAGTAGAACTCGTTAGCTGCTGCTGCTGCGACTCGCGGATCGCTGGCCGCGATAGTAAACTGAGCTGCGGTGTCCGTGGCTGGAAGTTGGCTGGTTACCCAGGCACTTACGACCAGTCCTGCATCCACGGTGCTCCGTTGGATAGCGGACAATGTGGCCGGCCCGCTGGCCATCACTCCTCCCGAATGAATCGTCAGGCGCAATGATCCGTTGGAACTCTCTTCAATTGCTTTTGCGAAGGGTTCCATGCTCGTGGTCTGGATGGTATGGCTGCTTGGGAATGGGTTGGAGTAGGAGATGTTGGTGGCCGAAGCCGTGCCGCTTGCCGCGACAATAATTGAAGCTGCAAGCAGCGATGCTGTCGAGCGCATTTTCATAATGACTCCTCCTGATTTTTCTCTATAAATGGCGTGCCAAGAAGGATTGTTAGCCGAAACCTCTCAAACGGAGGCCTTACTTGTTATTGCCTGGCAAGTAAGTTGCGAGGCAGGTCTCGTCCTTCTTGTTTATGTAACAGGGACACAGTGCAACGCCTGGCGCAGCCTCGCAATTCACTGTTTCCGAAGCCTGGGTTCAGCGTGTCTGAAGCGGGGAGACGGAGGAGGCGCTGCTGACCGGGAGCAGCAGATGGATGCAAGTGCCCTGGCCGGGTTCGCTGTCCAGTTGGATGTGGCCGCCGTACTCGTGAATCACACCGTGAATGGTGGCCAGCCCCATGCCGCTGCCATGGCCGACTTCCTTGGTGCTGAAGAACGGCTCGAAGATGCGGTCGCGGAGTTCCGCGGGGATTCCGCAGCCGTTGTCCGCTACCGACAGATCCACCCAGTCGCCCTCTACATCCGCGCGGCAGGAGGCACATTGCAGTTGGCGGGCTCGCCGGTAGCTGGCCGTGATCGTGATTTCGCCGGTATTGTCGACGGCATCCCTGGCGTTGATGGCCAGATTCATCAGTGCCTGTTCCAACAGTACGGGATCCGCAAGCACCGCGGGCAGACCGCTCTCCACCTCGGTATGGAAACGGAGCGTGGCGGGAAAGGTGGAGCGGTAGAGCCTGGTCGCATCGGTGACCAGGCTGCGTACCAGGACGGGACGGGGCTCGCCGCGCTGTCCACGGCTGAAAGCCAGCATCTGGCGTATCAGATCCCGGGCCTGTTCGGCGGAGCGGCGGATCTGCCCCAGGTAGTAGGGGAGCTGGCTGCTCTCCGCTGGCTGCGTCTGCTCGTCGGCCAGCACGGCATAACCGAGGATGCTGGCAAGAATATTGTTGAAATCGTGGGCGATGCCGCCCGTCAGGTGGCCCAGGGCTTCCATCTTCTGGGCCTGCCGAAGCTGGTCCTCCAGCCGTGCGCGCGCTTCCTCCGCCGCCCGGGCCGCCGTGATGTCCCGCAGATAGGCGACGAACAACTGGCCGTTATGATCCTGGGTGACCGCTATTGCCAGTTCCACCGGAAACTCGCTGCCATCGGAACGCATGGCGCTGATCTCGATGCGTTTGTCCAGGAACGGGCCCTCTCCTTGCTGCAGGTAGTGCTCCAGCCCGGCCTGGTGGGCGTGACGGTAACGCTCCGGTATGAGCAACTGGGCCAGCGGCTGCCCGAGGATGTTCTGCCGTGTATAGCCGAAGCAGCGCTCCGCGGCCGGGTTGAATTCCGTGATGCAGCCGTTGCTGTCCATGCAGATGATGCAGTCCAGCGCCGCCTCCACGGTTGCGCGCAGCCGGTCCTCGCTGCGCTGGAGCGCCAGCTCCCGCTCCCGCCGCTCCGAGACTTCCCGGGTGAAGGCCAGTATGCGTGGCACGCCGGCCAGCTCGGCGCGCTTCAGCACCACTTCGTCCCAGTGCAGGGAGCCGTCACGATTCCGCCGGTGCCACTCGAATCGCACCACTTCCCCTTTCGCCGCGCGGCGCATCAGATGAGCTGCTTCGTCCTGGGTGTAGGGGACGACCCCGGAACTGAGCGCTTCCACGTCCAGTTGTATGAGTTCCTCGCGCGTGTAGCCGTACTGCTGGCAGGCATAGGGGTTGACGTCCAGAATGGCACCGGTTTCCAGATCGTGAATGAAAATCGCGTCCTCCGAGGCGTCGAAGATCTGCTGATAGCTTTGCTGAGACAGCAGGCCCGCGCGCTCCGCCCGGCGACGCTCGAGTTCCGCGGCAGCGCGTACCGCATGGATTCGCAGCACGGCCTCGGTGCCTTGCGGGTCCATCATCGGCTCGCCGTGGGCCACGGCGATCAGCCCCAGTACCTGGCCGTGGCCGTCGAACAGCGGGTAGCCGGCGTAGCTTCGGACCTGCATGGAGAGCAGATCATGGTCCTCCGGGAAGCTTTCCCCCAGCCCGTCAGGAATGAACTGGAAACCTGCTTCCAGCACCGTCCTGCAAGGCGTGCCCTGGAGCGGATACCGGATGTTCTCCAGCGATTGGCCGCGCAGGCAGATGCCCAGCGTTTCCGCCGCCATAGGGCGCTGCCCGTCGATGACCGCGACATACGCCAGGTCCACGCACAGCGTGAGGGCAATGCGACGGACCAGTTCGCGGAAAAGTGCGGTATCCACAAGGCCGGCGGTGCCGATGCCCACATCGTGCAGAGTTGTCTCGATGCGCTTTCGAGGCGTGATCTCCGTGGCCAGGATGCAAAGGCCGCTGACATGTCCCCGGGTATCCTTCAGCGGCAACCGGCTGCTGAGAAAGGTCCGGGGAATGCCGCCCAGCAACAGCGTCTCTTCGGCTTGAATGGTGTGTCCCGAGGCCAGAGCCTGTCGGTCGTTGCGTTCGGCGGGGGCGGCAAGCTCCGGCGAGAGCACCTCGCTGAGGCTGCAGCCGAGCGGCGAGCCACAGTAAGGTGTCAGCAGCGCAGCCAGATCACGGCTGATCCGCTGGAAGCGCAGGTCGGCGTCCTTGACGCAGGCCAGCAGGCCGGGGCTGTCCATCAACTGGTCCAGGATGCCGCCGTTCACCGGCAGTGGAACGGCGCTGTTCAAGACAGTGGCGCCGGGTTGGTGGCCGCGGCCGGCACGTACATGTATCCCACGCCGCGAACGGTCTGGATCAGGCAGGGGTGGTCGGGGTCGTCTTCCACCTTGCGGCGCAGGCGCGCCACCCGTATGTCCACGCTGCGGTCGAAGGGGTCCCAGTCCCTGTTCTGGGTGAGGTTCAGGATCTGGTCCCGGCTCAGCACGCGATTGGGGCGAGTGGCGAAGACTTCCAGCAAGGCGAATTCGGCGGCAGTGAGCGGAATCACGCTGCCATTACCGTTGATCAGTCGTCGTGCCTCCAGATCCAGCAGCAGCGGGCCGAAGCGCAGCTGCCGGCCCTGTTCGGCATCGGCCGGGGGCGCCTTCATGCGGCGCAGCACGCTCTTGATGCGGGCGAGCAGTTCGCGGGGATCGAAGGGTTTGCTGACGTAGTCGTCCGCACCCACTTCCAGGCCCACGATGCGATCCACCACGTCGCTGGATGCGGTCACCATGATGATGCCGACGGAGTGCGCAGCGCGTATATCCCTGGCCACGGACAGGCCGTCCTCTCCCGGCATCATCAGGTCCAGCAGGACCACGTCCACCCGATGAACGGAAAGGAGCTGCCGGGCCTGGGTGCCGTTGGCCGCGACATGAACCTGCAGGCCATGGGAGCCCAGGTAGTCCGAAAGCAGGGATCGGATCTGCGGATCGTCATCGACGACCAGGACCGAGGTGATATCGGTCACTGTCGTGGTCCTCGTATTGTGGGACATTTATTGGTATAGCCGGGTTTCGCAAACAAACAAGAGCGCGCCGGGCGGCCGCAATCCATGGCAGCCGCCCGGCTGGCTTGATGGTTACATGATAGGCGCCAGCGCCAGCTGGATGCGGTTCAACTGCTGTTCGGTGACCAGGCTGCCCAGAATGCTCTGGAAGCGGGGTTCGCTGACGCCGGAGACGATGTACTGCCAGCGATACGCGCCGAGCACCGCCGCATTGATCTGGCGTTGTTCCCGGTCGTCGACCGGCCGTCCGACGATGTGCACGAAGTAGCGGGTATCCGACGCCGCCTGCGCCTGCAGGATACCGTCCACGGCGCCCACCAGGGAGATCAGGTCATCCACCGCCTGATCCCGCTCCAGAGGGGACAGGCGCTCATGCTCGCGGCGCCATTCCAGCTCGTCCAGGATGGCGTGCTGGGATTCCTCCCGCCAGTGGTAAAGGAAGACATCCTTGTACAGCTCCGAGAGGCCATCGTCCGGCTCGATGCTCTGGCGGTAATGGGCCTGGGTGAACAGTTCGATATGGCAGGTCAGTGCCAGCACGGCCCAGGTGGACTTGCTGAGCACGGCGTTGGCCACCGCGTTGGCATCGGCGCTTTGCACATAGCCCTCGGGCATGCCGGCCGCCACCATTTCCTCGATGCGGCGGAACATCTCCTGATGTTTGATCTCCTCGTCGCTGAACCGCACCAGGGCCTCCAGGGCGACCTGGTCTCCCAGCCAGTGTTCGCGGCTGATTTCGAGCACCTTGGCATTGATGAAACGCTCGACCAGTCCGAACAGATAGGCGTAGGTGCGGCCCTGGACCTGGCTCATCAGGCGTTTCTCGTCCGCGCTCAGCGTGGTGAAGCTGTCAGCCTTGGCAAGCCCGTCCGGCAGGAACTTGCGGCTGAAGTCGAACTGCCGGCCGCGAAACACGTCGCGGTCAATGTCCCAGCGGATGCGCTTGGAAACCTCGATGCACTTGGCATAACGCTGCTGGCTGGTCTGTTCGGCTGTAATACTGACGACTGCGTTCATGGCATGGACCCTCGTTCGATTCCGTTGATGTGGGGCCCGGATCAGCCGAGCCCGTGGAACCAGCATGGCGGTGCGAGGTATCCGTCAGGTGTCAGAAGGCGGTTAGGTTTGCAGCAAAATGTATTCCCATTGTTACTCGCCCGGGGGCTCCGGCATGGCCGACGTTGCCGTCCCGTCGGCGGCGCCCGGACGACGCTCCATCAGCAAGCGGGCGATCCAGACCGCATTCAACGCGGCATAGAACAGATTCCAGTACACCACATGCATCAGTGGCTCGGGCAGGCTGGCGAAGTAGGCGACCAGGCAGCACACGCCCGCCAGCGAGAGTATCCGCAGTTTCAGCATGTGCCTTACGAAATAGGACGAGACAAACAGCAGATTGGCGATGGTGACCAGGAATTCCATGACGGTGGCCCTCGTGGTTGAAGAGGGGGCCAAGCATGGTCGCCGGCAGTAACCGCAGTTTGTCGCGGTGGTAACGCTCTGTTACCCGTCTTCCCGCCGTGCCCGCACGCCAACGGGATGGATACCGGGTGGTTACAGAACCGCAACGTTGGGACGTCTTCCGATTACCGGGGCTGCGTAGCGTGCCGTCTGTGTGGTGGGCGGGGAAGGTTCCCCGGTCGCCGGGTGAAACAACCAGACGGAAGGACGGCATCATGAACACAGACGCGATTCCCCACTATCGGACGCTGGGCGCGGGAAGCCCGGTGATGGCGCTGCACTGCAGCGGTGGCTCCTCCGCCCAGTGGTTGCCGCTGATGGAGCACATGGCGACCCGTAACACAGTCATATCGGTGGATCTGGTCGGCCATGGCCGCAGCGGCGGCTGGCAGGACGGAGAGTATCCCAGTTTGCAAGGGGAAGTGGCCCGGCTGGAGAGGCTGCTGGCGCTGCTGGAGCAGCCGGTGCACCTGGTGGGGCATTCCTATGGCGGCGCGGTTGCGCTGAAGCTGGCACTGACGCATCCGGACCGGGTGCGCAGCCTGGTGCTGTACGAGCCGGTGGCGTTCGTCCTGCTCTCCCACACAGCAAGCACCGTTCCGGCGCTGGAGGAAATCCTCACCGTGTACGGATGGATCGATAGTGCGATGCAGCGCGGAGACCACGCGGCGGCTGCGGCGGTTTTCGTCGACTACTGGTCTGGAGCCGGCGCCTGGGAGCGGTTGCCGGTGCCGGCGCGGGAGCGGGTGGCCGAACGCATGCCCGCGGTGGCGAATACCTTCGAGGCCCTGCTGGGGGACGACATGCGGCCGTCCGACCTGGGAGGGTTGCGCGTGCCGGTCATGTACATGCGCGGGCGAGGCGCGAATGCCCCGGTCACCGCGATACACGGCGTGCTCGCCCATGTCTGCGGCGCGCTCAGTGAACGCCTCTACCAGGGCCCCGGCCATATGGGGCCGGTGACCCATGCGGAGCTCATCGCACGGGAGGTGGCGGCGTTCGTGTGGCGTGGGAGCGCGGAGGAGCGGTCGGAACCCGCCGCCTGGCAGCAGGGGGCCCTAACGGCATGAGAGGGGCCATGATGGCGGCCTCATGACGGGGCTGCCGCGGCCGGTCTACTCGCGGTATTGCCGGGTGATGCGCTCCACCGTGCCGTCCTCGATCAGCGCGTTCAGTGCGCTCTGCATCTGTGCCACCAGATCGGGGTCCATGTCCTTGCTGCAGGCGTAACCCATGGTGGCCTCTTCGAGGATATAGAAGTCGCGGTAGTCGGCGGGCTCGATGCCCTCCTGCAGCATGTTCCACCGGGTGACGTCGGAATCGTAGGCCACCGCTTCGAAGCGTCGGCCGCGCAGCATGCGAACCATGATGCGGGCGGAATCCGTTCGTATCATGGTGCTTTGCGCGTTGGCCAGTTCCAGAAGGTGCTCGCCGATGTCGTCCCGGACCACCCCGATGCGCAGCGGGGCGAGGTCATCCACGGAGCCGATCCGCACGTCGGCATCGCGCGGGCCAACGATGGCGATCCTGACTTCCACCAGCGGCTCGATGAACTGGAACAGCTCCCGGCGCGGCTCGGTCACCGTGGTCGCAAACAGGCAGACGTCGGGTTGTTCCTGCGCCATCCTGTAGCCGCGCGCCCAGGGCAGAACGCGGATGTCCTCGGCACTGCGCTCCACGCCCAGTTTTTCCCAGATCTTCGCCAGGACGTCCACCGAGATGCCGGTGGCGATGCCGTTTTCGCTGAAGTTGTAGGGCGCGTACTCCTCGGTCACCCACTGGATGTCGTTCAGTGTCTGCGCTTGCGAGGTGGCAGTCATCACCAGGCCCGCGGTCAGCGCCAGCGCGGCCAGGCGGCGGCCGCTGGCGGCGACAAGGTTCAGCATTCGCTGCATGATGGTTGGTTCCGTCAGTTCTGTTTAAGGACCACCAAGGTCAGATCGTCGTAGAGCGTCTGCGTGCCCATGTGGCGCTTCACGTCGGCGATGATGGCGTCCTTGATGGCTTCCGCGGATTCGCCGTGGTGGGCAACGATAATCTCCACCAGGCGGTCGTGCCCGTAAAGCCCGTGCTGCTCGTCGGCGGCCTCGGTAATGCCGTCGGTGTAGAGCACCACAACGTCGTCGCGTTGCAGTGTCAGCCGGGTCTCGTTGACGAACTGGACGACTTCTTCCACCAGGCCGATGGGGAAACCCAGCTCATCGGTGTCGATGATCTCGACGCGGCCGTCGCTGCGAACCACGATAACGGTTTCGTGCTGCCCGCTGATGCGAAGCTGTCCACGTTCCGGGCCGTTGCCTTCGGCGGACTCGTAGTCCAGCAGCGCCAGCGTCAGGTTCTTGCCCGAACCCATACGCTGAACGTTGTTGTAGATGGTGTTGTTGAGCACTTCCATCACCCGCGACATGTCGGCCTCGCGGCTCGCCAGGGTGGTGCGCACCGCGCTTTGGGTCATCAGCATGACCACACCGCTTTCCAGTCCATGTCCGGTGACGTCGCCGATACCGATGCGCACGCCCTGGTCATGGCGCAGGATGTCGTAGTAATCCCCGCCCACTTCCTCGGCAGGTTCCATATAGGTGGCGATATCCAGCTCGTGGATCTCGTCCAGTTCGGCGGTAGAGGGCAGCAGGATCTGCTGGATGCGGCGGGAAACATCCAGTTCCGCACCCAGCCGCGCATTCTCGTCATGCGCCTTGTCGCGCTGAGCCAGCACGCGCTGGAAGTTGTGCATCAGGTCATCCAGGCCGGCGACGATCTGGCCCAGTTCGTCCCGATCGTGGTAGCGCATGCTGGGGCGGGGCCACTGGCCGGGATGGTTGGGGTCGATCCTGCCGATGGCGCTGTGCAGCCGCAGCAGCGGTCGCGTGATCATGAAATAGAAGATCAGTACCACCAGCGCGGAAATGATCAGCGCCTTCGCCAGCCCCACCAGCACGATGACCACACCGCGCTCCATGAAGCTGCTGGCGATCTCGGACTCTGCCAGCGTGACTTCCAGATAGCCGACATGCTCTTCGGCGGTGACCCCGGTGCCGTGATGCAATTCGATGGCGTAATCGGTGATGCCGCCAAACAGCCGGTTGATCACCGGGCCGGGATCGGATACGGCTTCCCGCTCGCGCTGCGCGATCACACCCCCGAAATTGTCCCGCAGGGCCACCTGCTGGATCTCGCGGTTGGCGAACAGCCCGCCGACCACCCGGCCCGCCAGTTCATCGTTGAACTGGTAGGCGGCCTCGGCCGCAGGTCCGCGGACCAGGTTGAGTGTCGCCATGGTCTGCTGGCGTATTTCGCCGCGCATCACGCGCAATTCCGAGGCCAGCTCGATGATGGCGGCGATCAGCCCAAGCAGGAGCACGATCACCAGCGTGACGGCGGCCTGACGAAATGTCAGACCCGAGGTGACCGGTATCCGGTTTCCACCCGCCGCCATGGTCATGGCGTTATTCGAACGTCAGTTCGAGGGAGGGCATCAGGCGCTTCAGGTTGTTCAGCGACTTGCCCTGCCAGGCGATGCTGTCGGAGCCGCGGATGGTCAGTGAGCAGGTCTGACGGTTGCGGGCACTGATCACGAACTTCGACAGCGTGGCAATCCCGGAGCTGTTCAGAAACTCGAGGCGGGTAAGATCCAGTGTCAGCTGATCCCGATCGTCCAGCGCTTCCTCCAGCAGCCGGGAAATCGGAGCGTACTCGGTCAGTCCTCCCAGGCGAAGCGATCCCGCCATGTACACGCAATCCTTCTCGCTGTCGAATTCGACAGTGTAGCCCTCTCCAGTCAGAGACTGCATCGCAACTTGCTCCGTCATATCTTGATGGTTACCTGTGTGGTGACGCGAAATCCGGCATCGGCGACGGTTTCGAAACGCCACGCCAGCTCGGCCTGGTAGTCGTTGATCATCGTGAGGTAACCCAGGCCCGCCGTCGTGTCGGACATGGCGTTTTCCTCGATCTGGCTGATGTACAGTTCGGTCGGATCCGATTCCCGCAGGCGCCGCACGAATGTCCGGAACTCGTCGGCTCTGGCCGCATTGGCGGCGTTGCTCTCCTGAATTACGATCTGTTGCCGCTGCAGGTAGAGTTCCACGGTAATCGGTTCGGGCAGCGATTCATCGTGGAACTTCATTGCGTTTTCCAGCAGTTCGTTGGCCACGAAGGAAACAGCGCCGCGGATTTCATCCTGGCGCCTTTTCGTGGCCGGGTCGTTCTCGTCCAGCGGAAAGAACGTGGTGACGTAGTCGCCCAGGAAGTCTGCGGACAGCCCGTTGTTGCGCCAGCGCTGTTGCAACGGGACCGACCCGGGCCAGAAAGACAGCTTCAGGGACTCCGTCTCGCGGTCGTGCGGAATCGTCTGGATCTGTCCGAAATCCTCTGCCATGCGTGCCCCTTGTGGTAAGTGCGTGTGTACCCGTGAAAGCGGTCAGTCGTTCGCGACGATGAGGTTGCGGCCCTGTTGCTTCGCCTTGTAGAGGCGGCGGTCGACTTCCGCGAACAGCGCGGATTCGCATTCATCGCCGGGCTGCATGGAGGAAATCCCGATGCTGAGCGTGATGTAGCCGAACGGTGATTCTTCGTGGGGAATCGCGATCAGCGCGAACGCCCGCTGGATGCTCTCGGCCACGCGCAGTGCGCCGATGGAGTCGGTGTCCGGAAGCAGAAGCACGAATTCCTCACCACCATAGCGGGCGATCAGGTCGCTCTCGCGATGAAGTTCCTGTTTCAGTGTGTCGGCAATGCGCTTCAGGCATTCGTCGCCGCCCAGGTGGCCGTGTCGGTCATTGTACGCCTTGAAGTAGTCAACGTCGCAGAGCAGCATGGACAGCCACTGCCGCTGTCTGCGCGCGCGCGCCCATTCATGGGCAACGGACTCGTCCAGCAGGCGACGGTTGGCCAGGCCGGTAAGCGGATCCTGCCGTGCGGTGTTCTCGGATTCGATATAGCGGCCCAGCCAGTGCAGGTCCATCTGGTCGGAGTGTTCCGTGATCGTCTGCAGCACCACTTCCAGGTCCCGGCTCTTCTGGGAGATGGTGGCCACCAGATCGCGCAACTGCTTTTCAATGGCCCGCCGTTCCTGGATTTCGCGATGCAATTGGCGGTTGGCCATTTCCAACTGCGATTCGATGGCATCGCCGTGCTCGACGGCCGTGGTCAGCGCGATCTCGAGATCGTCCCGCTCCTGGCGCAACTGATCCACCGTGTGGTTCAATTCCGCAAGGGTCTGCTCGATGTCGAGCACTTTGACATAGGGATCTTTGCCAGCCATTAGGTCGCCGATTACTTTTCTTTAGAAGTCGCGAGCGCGAGGAGGCGCTGTACAGATTAAACGTCCGACCCAGGGGGCAGTTCTGTGATTTGATCGGCATCTTCCACCCCAGCCCCGGAATTCTCCCTGACCTGCGCGCCGAGCGCAAGGGAAACGCTGGGATACCGAGGCTGGTTCTCCCTGGAAAATGCTTCTCAGAACTCCATTCTGAACCCCAGATCCAGGTGGTACAGGCTGTAGCCGCTGATGCCTTCCACCGATTCAAAAAAGACGTAGGCTGCGCGTCCGCGCGCCATCTGGGCAGTGATGCCCGCACCGATGTTGACGTAGATACGGTCCGGAGCATCGGTGCGCAGGGCGAAGGTGCTCCCGGTCGGATCTTCCACGAAGCGCGCATTGATGCGCCGACTGTCGTGACTGAACTCGCGTTCCACGCCCCAGCGACCGGTGTAGAGCATCACGCCCCATGGGTGGCTGGCGGCGTAGGTGAGCTGGACGGCAGCCTCGGCGGTTTTCGACTCGATGCTCTGGCTGTCGATGGCCAGCATCGCGCCCGTGCCGGGGTTGTTCGGATTGCTGGGGCGTTCGGTGTAGCTGTCGATCTCCACCCGCACGTAGTCCAGCCCGGCCTGCAGGCTGGCGGTCCACGGCCCGCTGGCATGATCATAGCCGGCGTTCAGCCCCAGCGCGTACTCGGTACCGCGGGGGCTGGCGCGAGCGTTCTGGCCGTTGGGGTCGGAGAACAGTGTCCTCACCGTGTCGTACCGGTTGTAGCCGATGGTGACAATACCGTCCACGTAGAACGCGTTGGGCAGAAAATGCGTGCCGTACAGCGAAAGACTGTAGCCGTCCACGTCGACGCCGCCGGCGTTCGCCCTCAGGTCGGAATCGGTGCGGGTCAGCCCCAGCGCGACGCCGGCGACGGTCTCCGGAGTGAACCGGTAGTCGATCCCGGCGGTGAGCCCGAAGGACTTGCTGCGGAAGCCTGGTTCGTTGTCGGTGCGTTCCCGGCTGCCGAAGCTCGCCGACCCGTTGACGAACAGCCCCCACCGGCTGAAGGCCAGAAAATCGTCACCGGCGCCGCCCCCCAGCGCGTTGCCGATGAGCCGCACCGGCAGTTGCTCGCCGTGCAGCGCAATGGCTAGGCCACCGGTGCTGAAACCGGTGGCGCCGGCCCGGAGTTCGCCGACACGGGTGGATATGTTCTGCAGTTGCTGGCGCATGCTCTGCAGACCGGCGCGCCCCTGTGCGGCCACCTCCTCCGGGGCGAGCCCGTCGTAGATGGCACCCGGCTCATCCGCTGCTGCTGCGGCGTCGCAGATGGTGACGAGGTCGTTCTGCCTGGGCGTGCGCTCGTCTTCGGGAATCTCCTGCAGTGCGGCGCAGGCGTTGTCCAGGGCGCCGGCAACCCTTCTCTGGCGATCCGTCAGTCCCTCCCGGTCTCCCAGCCCCTGGCTGATCGCGACGAACCGAGGCTCGAAATCCGCTTCCACCTGATAGCCGCCGTCGCCCCCGCAACTGTCCGTGAAGTCGCTGATGCCGACGCTGAAGCCTTCGGCTTCGCGGAAGGTGTCATTGATGTTGATGGTGATGGAACCGCTATCGATGGTGTCTCCGGGGCCGTAGGTGCCCGCGGGTACCACCACGGTGGTGTCGTCGCTCTCCTGCGCCTGTCCGGCCGCGTCGGCGGCCACGAATATCCCGAATGCGCAGTCCAGTCCGGTTTCAAACGTGCTCTGCGCCTGCACGACGATGGTCAGTCCGACCGATCCCGCGGATGCGGATACCCGGGCCGGCGGCTCGGGGTTGAACGTGATCAGTACCGAGCCGTGGACCATGCAGGGGGTCAGCAGGAGCAGCCCCGCCAGCCAGGACGGCCGAGGCCTGCGGCGTGCGTGGAATCGTGCTCTCCGGTCCTCGGATATGTGATGCGCTCCCGTCGGGCCGGCTGGACGGATGTCGCGGAAGGTTGGTGCCTCGGAATGACCGGCCACGTTGCATCCCCCGAGAGAGTGCTTGTCTGTCGCTGCCCGAGGAAACGCCGGATGGCACGGTGTGTACGTGCCGCGTTCGCCGCTGATTGTTGGCAGTGTCCCCAATTTGAGACTAGTCGAGCTTGTCGGTGTTGCCACGGGCCGCACGGAATTTTGGTGCCCCGGCTCGAATCTGCGTCGTGCTCGACTAGACTGGCAGACATGCGGCGCTGCCATTCGGCACCTTGGAGAAGCACGAAAAAGGCAGGGAACGATGAGCGAGCAGCAGCATGTCCGTCTCACCGGCGATCTCTCCGATGATTTCCGTATTCTTCGGTTCTCGGGCAGTGAAGCGCTTTGCAGGCTGTTTGAATTCACCGTTGAGCTGCTGGCCATCTCCGAGGAGGTGGCGTTTCCGGACGTGCTGGGGGGGAAACTCACGCTTTGCGTCGATCTGGAGGAGGGGGAGCGGTATTTCGACGGCTGTGTGGTGGCCTTCTCCCAGGTCGGCCGGCGCGGACGCTATGCCCTCTACGAGGCGCGATTGCGGCCGTGGTTCTGGTACCTCGGCCTGACCAGCGACTGCCGCATTTTCCAGAACCAGACCGTACCGGAGATCATCCAGGCGCTGTTCTCGGAACACGGGCAGTCGGATTTCGAGGATGCGCTCTCGCAGGATTACGAATCCCGCGAGTACTGCGTGCAGTACCGCGAGAGCGATTTCGCATTCCTCAGCCGCCTGATGGAGGAGGAAGGCATTTATTACTTCTTCCGGCACGAGGAGGGCAAGCACGTGCTGGTGCTGGCGGATGCGCCGGCCTGCCACGAGCGCATTCCCGATTGCGAGGATGTGCTCTACCTGCCGCCGGGGTCCGAGCGAGGGCGGGGCATGGATCATGTCTGGGACTGGTGGCTCGGGCAGCAGATACAGAGCGAGCTCTTCGCCCTCCGGGATTTTGATTTCGAGAATCCCCGCAACCCGCCCGAGGCCAAGGAGTCCCGCCCCAGGGACCAACAGGCTGGCAGCTACGAGGTCTACGATTACCCCGGCCGTTTCCTGCAGGCCGAGCCGCACGGAAAACGGCTGGCCGCCGCGCGCATCGACGAGTGCCAGGCGCAGTTCGAGCAGGTGCGGGCGGAGGGCAATCTGCGGGCGATGGCGGTTGGTGGCCTGTTTGCCCTGAACGGGCATCCCCGCAAGGATCAGAATCGCGAATATCTCGTCACCGGCGGCAGCTTCGATGCCCGGGCAGCGGATTACGAATCCGGCCGCGAGAGCGAGGGAGCCTCTTTCAGGTGCACGTTTACCGCCATCGACAGCAATACCTGTTTCCGGCCGGCCAGGCTGACCCCCCGGCCGGTGGTGCAGGGACCGCAGACTGCAATCGTTGTCGGCAAGGCCGGGGAGGAGATCTGGACGGACGAATACGGCCGGGTCAAGTGCCAGTTCCACTGGGATCGGCAGGGCGCCCGGGACGAGAACAGCTCCTGCTGGGTGCGTGTGTCGCAGTCACTGGCCGGCAGCGGCTGGGGTTCCATCTTCATGCCGCGCATCGGGCAGGAAGTGATCGTCTCCTTCCTGGAGGGTGATCCCGACCGTCCGATCATCGTCGGCCGGGTCTACAACGCCGACTGCATGCCGCCGTTCGGTCTGCCCGATTCCGCCATGATCAGCGGCGTCAAGTCGAACTCCACTCCCGGCGGCGCCGGGTACAACGAGATTTCCATGAACGACAAGGCAGGGGAGGAACTGCTGCACGTTCATGCGCAGAAGGATCACGACATCGTCGTCGGCAACGACGAGAGCCATGCCGTCGGCCACGACCGCAGCAGGAGCGTGGGCAACGACGAGCAGACGTCCGTCGGCAACAATCGCAGCAAGGCGGTGGGCAGCAACGAGACCATCCGGATCGGTGCCGACCGTACGGAAACCGTGGGGGCCAACGAGTCGGTTACCGTTGCGCAGGACCGCGCGCATACCGTCGGCAAGAACGACATCCTGAATGTGGCCATGACGCGCACCGTCTCGGTCGGCGTCAACGACATGACCAACGTCGGCGGCGCCCAGGAGACCAACGTCGGTGGTGTGCGCTCGGTCATCGTTGGCGGCATGCAGAGCACCGCGGTCGGCTCCAGCATGAAGGAACGGGTGGCGGGCAACCGCGACGAGGCCGTTGGTGGCAACCGCACCAGCGCCGTCGGCAAGGACGACGCGCTCAACGTCGGCAAGAACCTGACGGTGGAGGCGGGTGACCAGATCGTTATCAAGACGGGCAAGGCCAGTATCACGATGAAGAAGGACGGCACCATTACCATCCAGGGCAAGGACATCACGGTGAAGGGCTCGGGCGAAATCAACGTCAAGGCCGACAAGAACGTGGTGATCAAGGGCAAGAAGGTGCTGCAGAACTGAATCGGGACAGTCGGAGAGGAGCAGAGCCATGACTGATGATCTTGCGGATGCGGCCCCGCGGCAGCGTGTCGCCGGAGGCGCCGCCCGAATCGACGGCGTGGTGGTGGGGCTGCTCGTCGGCCTCGACGGCGACGGCTATCCACTGGTGGCTTTCCCGGGCAGCACCGGGGAATCGGCGACACGTGGACGCAGCCTGGTCGAGCTCAGCCATGATGACATCGGTCGGGAACTGGCCTTGATGTTTCAGGACGGCGATCCGGCGCATCCGATGGTCATGGGGAGGATGCACCGTCCCGACGGCCAGGCGCCGGTGCCGCGTGGCCTGGTCGCGGATGCCGATGGCGAGCGCCTGGAACTGCGGGCGGACCGGGAAATCGTGCTGCGCTGCGGACGCGCCAGCATCACGCTGACCCGGTCCGGCAAGATCCTGCTGCGCGGCGCCTATCTGCTGAGCCGTTCCTCCGGCGTGAACCGCATCAAGGGCGGTTCGGTGCAGATCAACTGAGTGGACCGCCATGGAACTGATCAATGCCACCGGGATGCAGGCCGGGTACACGCTGGGCATGGAGCCCAGCGGACGGGAGCATCTGGTGGTCGTGGTCAAGGGCACCTTCGAGCTTCCCCTCCGCGATGAGCCGCCGCGTCTGACTGAGGATCAGCTTCCGCTGGTTGCCGCGGATACCTTCACCGGCGAGCCGGGACTCTCGGCGCCGGTGCTCGAAACCGACTACGCGCCCTGGAAACCGCATTGTGACGTGCTGCTGAACGGCAGCGCGCATGCGCCGGACGGACGGCCGGCCACCGATGTTCCTGTGGGGCTGCGGGTCGCCGGAATGCGCAAGGCGTTCCACGTGGTCGGCGACCGCACCTGGCAGGCCGGTTTGATGGCCATCAGCCCCGGTCCGCCAAAACCGTTCACCACCATGCCGCTCACCTACGACCGCGCCTTCGGCGGGGTGGATGATTTCCACCCGGACGAGAACAAGCATTCGGCCTACATGGCGAACCCGGTGGGTAGAGGGTATCACCGCGCTCTCAAGGGCGCGCTTATCGACGGGACGCCCATGCCCAACACCGAGGAGACAGGGCATGGCGTGAAGATGCCGAACCTGGACTACCGCCCGATGTCCTTCGGGCCGGTGGGGCGAGGTTGGACGCCGAGGCTGGGCTACGCAGGCACCTACGATGATCACTGGCTGGAGCACGTCTTCCCCTTCCTGCCGTCGGACTTCCAGGATGCCTACTACCAGGCGGCACCGGACGATCAGCAGATCCCTTACCCCCGTGGCGGCGAACCGGTCGTGCTTTTCAATCTCACCCCCGAGGGGCGCACGGCCTTCCGCTTGCCCGAGGTGGACGTTCCCGTGGTCTTTTTCCGCAAGGGTGGCGGGCGTCACGACGCCGCTGCGGTCCTCGACACCATTGCCCTGGCGCCCGATGCGGGCCTGTTCACCATGAGCTGGCGAGCCAGCGTTCCTCTGCGCCGCAACGTCTTCGAGATTCCCCAGGTACTGGCCGGCCGGATGAGCCGTGCCTGGTGGCGGGCCCGTGAACTGGGCAAGGAATACCATTCCTCGTTGGCGTCAGTGGTGCGTGCCAGGCGATCCGGCGAATCGGAGGGTGACTGATGAGCGTCCCACCGCTGGCGATCACGGGCACAGGCATGGTCACCGGCGTCGGGCTGTCTGCCCCCGCGGCCTGTGCCGCGATCCGTTGCGCCATCGACAATTTCCAGGAAACCCGCTTCATGGACGCCGGAGGCGAATGGATCCTGGGTTGCGAGGTGCCGCTGGAGCAGCCGTGGCGTGGCAGGGCCAAGCTGGTGAAGATGCTTGCCATGGCGCTGCAGGAGTGCCTGGACAATGCCCCCGGGCTGGACGAGGGCGCCACGCCGTTGATCCTCGGGGTGGCCGAGCCTGCCCGTCCGGGACGCATCGATGGGCTGGAAGATGCGCTGATCCCCGAGGTCGAAGCGGAGCTGGGTCGGCGCTTCCATCCCGGCTCCGTGGTCATCGCCGGCGGCCGGCTTTCTGTGGCTCAGGGCCTGCATCGTGCCCGCAAGCTTCTGGTCGCCGCCGAAGCGGATTCGGTCATCGTCGCCGGTGTCGATGGATTCCTGAACGCGCCGGCCCTGGCGGCCTACGAAGCCCGCGAACGCCTGCTGACCAGTACCAACTCCAACGGGTTCATTCCGGGGGAGGCCGCCGCCGCCGTCGTCGTGGAGCTGGCGCGAGTCAGCGATGAACCACAGTTTCTGTGCATGGGGCTGGGGTTCGGGACCGAACCGGCCAGCGTGGAAGCGGAGGATCAGCCGCTTCGGGCGGACGGGCTGGTCCAGGCCATACGCGGCGCTCTGGACGAGGTGGGGGTGACACTGGCCGCCACGGACTTCCGCATCACCGATGTGTCCGGCGAACAGTACGGGTTCAAGGAGGCCGCATTGGCATTGAGCCGGCTGCTACGGGAGCGCAAGCCGGAGTACGACATCTGGCACCCCGCCGACTGCGTCGGCGAGGTCGGCGCCGCCATCGGCGCGGTCGTGCTCGGCGTGGCAAGCGCCGCCGTCACCAAGGCCTATGCCCCGGGCAACAACATCCTCGCCCATTTCGGCAACGATGACGGCCAACGCGCCGCCGCAATCCTGACCTATCAGCCCGTGAAGGCCGCGTAATGGGCAATGACGTCTTCGCCAACGGCCGCGAGATCTCCTGCAAGGCAGCGGACGGCAAGTCCATCGCCGCCTTCCCCGACGTTTGCATGACACCGCCAGAGAACCCTGCCACGCCGCCGGGCGTGCCGGTCCCGTACCCCAACACCGGCATGGCCAAGGACGCGACCGGCGGCAGCAAGAACGTCAGGATCTCCGGAAAGGAGGTCATGCTGAAGAACAAGTCTTACTTTAAGAAGAGTGTGGGTGATGAAGCGGGGAGCGCCGCAAAAAAAGGGGTTGTTACAAGCAAAAATCGTGGAAAGGTATATTTCACAGCCTGGTCTATGGACGTCAAGTTCGAGGGAGAGAATGTCGTTCGCCATATGGATATGACGACCCATAATCACGCATCGGTTCCAGGGAACACAATACCTTGGCTATATGCGGATTCCATGGATCCATCAACAATCCCGGATGATTGCAAAAAGAATGCTGATAATTTCAATGAGCATTGCGGAGACAAGGTCGGTTCAAGCCTCTCTGAAACGAATAGAGCAATGTGTGCCGACGAAGATTGCGCGAAGGCCAGAGAATGTATTGTCACGCCATACAATCTTGGGTGTTGCCCCCCGGGAGATGGAGAGCCTACCCCACATCATATCGTTCCTAAATCCCAGTTCCATACTGGTGGGAAGGGGGCAACGGCGATACTGACGAAGAATGTTGATGGAGAGGTGGTCGATAAGTATAACGACAGGCAGGCGCCATGTATTTGCACAGACGGTACAAGTCATTCAGTAGGTACTCACGGGAAAATTCATCGGAAAATTAATAATAAAACGGTTCAGCATCCAGATGTCTCAGAATATCTTTCAAAGACGGGAAAATCAATTTCGGTTGAAGCGCGTTGGGATGTCGGGGAAGCTGAGAAGGTTGGCGCAGATGCTGTCTCAGAAAGTACTGGTTGCGATTCGCAGTGCATAGAAGCACAGGTTCGTCAGTCTCATGAGAATATGGGGATCGCTGAAAATGACAAGGTTCGTCCAACTACCGCAGGGACGGTTGATCCGCCAAGCATGGACAATCACCCTTAAGTATTGACGTCTTGGAGATTGGCGAGGGTAGGTAATGATTAAGGAACTTAATGGTTTTTCTATAAGGTGTGCAGCAGTTCTTGATGTCGATGAGGGCTATATATATGCAGGTGACATTGAGAAAGAAAGAAATGAGGTTCCTTACACAAAGGTTTTCCTGTATTCGAAGGGTGTCTTGAAAAGCGGGGACCTAAATTATGACGCCCATTCGGTATGTGTAGTGACGGAACCTGAGCTTGCGCTTGTGAACATCTCTGAGAACGGCTTCTATGGCATTGCAACGATGCCGCGAAAGCGTCGGATTGCTGGTGATATTTTTGAGGATAGTGCGCCGCCCTCGGGTGTCAGGCGTATCCATGGTGTCGAGTCCGTCAACGAGGTTGCAGGTAAGGCATATGCGGTCGGCTTGGGCGGCATGGTCTACCGTATGGATAAGCTAGGTTTTTGGGCTCGGATTGATGAAGGGTTACCTGAGTACGTCAACCTGGCCGCCATTTCTGGATTTGGTTCTAGTGAGCTCTATGCGGTAGGTGAGAAAGGGGAGTTGTGGTTTTTCGATGGATCAAGGTGGAAGAAAGTGGATGTTCCGACAAATAGGAACTTGCTCTGTGTGAAATGTGGTGAAGATGGTTTCGTTTATATAGGATGTATGGGAGGGGTGATTATTAGAGGCTACGGAGATCGATGGGAAGTGTTTAGTGATGACGACATAGAAGGCAATGTTTGGAGTGTTGAGTTTTTTAATGGAGAGATTTTTGCTTCAACTATGGATTGTGTTTATTGCTACAGAAGAGGTGTTTTTGAAATTGAGAGTTTCGGAGAAAGAGATAAGGTTTCTTGTTATCAGATAAGTGTCTTCAACGGTGTGATGTGGTCAGTCGGAGAGCGGGATGTGATGCAGCATGATGGTTCCAGGTGGAGCCGGGTTGTTTAAAGCCAAGTAGGGCATTAGAACTGTGGCCATCCACGCCGATAGCGGTTGTTTTGTTGCCCGAGCGAGTTGGAGTTTTTCGGCGCTATGTTTGGTGTTAACTACATAACGCCAGACGCCAGACCTAAGTCGTGACTATGAGAGGGCGGGTATTGAAGCACGTAATTTGTCAGCACGCCGAAGTCGTGGCGTTTTCATGGCTGCTGCGGAACGTTGGCACCCGTGCACCCTATTACTCACTTACGGACCTTTCTACGCTTGATGTTCGTATTGAGGCGCACATCGATGGTCTGCGCATTGCCGGGGAAACCGCCTGGGAAATATGCGCAGCAGCTCTCGCCAACGAAGAGGGCGGCGAGGTATTCGCTGCCGCAGTACTCGCCCTGGAAAGTGGCGAATCCGACAAGCTTCGGCAGGTCTACGAGTTGGTCGGCTCGGTTCCCGAAACCCTACCCGGCCTGGTCTCGGCCTTCGGCTGGGTGGATCGCGCCTGGTGGCGCGGGCAGGTGGCCGACCTGCTGGGGTCGGACGACGTTTTCTGGCGGCGCGTCGGTCTGGCCGCCTCGGCGACCCAGCGCGCCGACCCCGGACGCGTGCTCGTTGAATCCCTGCAGGCGGAATCGCCGGAGCTGCGCGCCACGGCACTGCGGGTTGCCGGGGTGCTGGGACGCAACGATCTGTTGCCTATCGTGCTGGAACAGTTGCAAGACGACGACGCGTTGGTGCGATTCCATGCCGCCTGCGCCGCCACGCTGCTCGGGGACGAAACGGTTGCGCCGCGCCAGGCGCTGTCTTGCGTGGAAACCGGCCGGCTGCGGGAGGCGGAGCGGGCACTCCGGATTGCGCTGCGCGCACTGCCGTTGAACGAGGCGCTGCCGTGGGTCGGTCGCCTTGCACGGCGGCCTGAGACGTTGCGCCACGCAGTGACGGCGTGCGGCGTCATCGGTGACCCCGAGGCCGTACCGTGGCTGCTGGAGCAGATGCGCGTGCCGGAGATCTCCCGGGTGGCCGGGGAGGCCTTCACCATGATCACGGGGGTGGATCTCGCCTACGAAGACCTCGAAGGAGAGTGGCCCGAGGGTTTCCAGGCCGGCCCCACGGAGAATCCGGAAGACGAGGACGTGGCGATGGACCCGGACGAGGATCTGCCCTGGCCGGATCCGGTGCTGGTGACAGACTGGTGGTCGAGTCATCGGGAGCGGTTTTCACCGGGACAGCGGTACCTGGTTGGAAATCGGATTGGTCGGGAGCACCTGCAATGGGTGTTGCGCCATGGCATGCAGCGGCAGCGCGCGGCCGCCGCCCTGGAACTGAAACTTCTGCATCCCGCCGAACCGCTCTTCGAGACGCGGGCTCCGGGATTCGCGCAGCAACAGGTACTGGGATCTGGCATATAAGGAAGCGCTGATTAATTCCCGCGCTCGCGTTACAGCCGGATCGTTCGCGCTGCGTTGTTGCGGCGCTTGACCGTGGAATGACCACGGCGCTGCGCACCGCGCCTCGCATCGCGAACGATCCGGCTGTAACCCTCTGGGGCTCGGCCGATTTTCGCCCGTGGCGTTGTCGCAAGCCACCGCAGGTAGAATGACTACCTGCGGCACCTTGCTTCTCGCCACGAACGAAAATCGGACTCGAGCGCGAACGCGGGAATTAATCAGCGCTTCCATTAGCCTTCGGCCGTTCCCCGAACTGGCAAGCCCGAGCATGCGCGTCTACCTTTCAATGAAAGGTAACTCCTTGAAGTAAGGACCGACAGGCTCCTGCTGGAAGCGTCGTCCTGGTTGCGCTGCGGAGGGTCTGTGCCAGACTTCAGGGAATCTCCGGCCAGGGTGCGTTCGCTTCAAGCCAACGCGTTTGCCGGTAGGGTGGGTACCGGGGGCAAGCCATTCATAACGCAAAGGCTGTGCTGTTCCGGGGCCGCAGGCAGGATGCCCGGGAGTGATTCCCGTTCGCGGAGACGCAACATGGATCTGGAGCAGTTCCTCGAACCGTTGGGCGAACCCGGTCCAGCCGGGGTCGATCTCTACGAGGCAGGCGAGATCATGTCGCTGGACATGCTCGCCAAGTGGTCGGCTGCGGAAGAGGAACCCGACTGGAGCGAGTTGCAGACCGCCTGCCTGGAGGCGCTCGCCAGATCCCGCGATCTGAGACCGGCCGCCTATCTGGCGGCCGCTTTGCTTCATACCGGAGGCCTGCGCGATTTCTCCGCCGCCATGGCGCTGATGCGCGGTCTCGTGGAGGCGTTCTGGGACGACGTCTACCCGCCGCTGGACGAGGACGGCGACGCCATGGAACGTGCCAGCGCCGTATTCAATCTCACCAACTTTCACAAGGTATTGCGGCCGCTGCGGACCGCGCCCCTGGTCAATGACAAGCGGGCGGGCCGTTTCAGCCTGCTGGATGTGGAGCTGGCCCAGGGACGTGCCGAGCCGCCTGCTGATCACGAGGGTGAGATCCCCCGGCTTGATGTCGTGGACGGTGCGTTGCAGGCCATGGACGCCGAGGAGCGCCGCGATCTGCACGCCGTGATGAAGCAGGCGCTGGACGATGCGGCTGCCATCGAGTCTGTATTCAGGGAAAAGGTGGGTGCCGAGCAGGCACCCGATCTCGGGCGGCTGAAGGACGGGCTGCACCGGATTGTCCAGGTGCTGGCCCAGTATCTTCAGGAGGAGGCGATGAGCAATTCGGAATCGCCGGCGGCGCAGGCGGATTCCGCCACGGTGCCGGCCGAAGCTGCCTCGCCGCCCCCCGCTGGGGCGGTCGCCGGAAGCGGTGGCGAAATTCGCTCGCGCCAGGATGCAGTGGCGGCGATGGACAGGATATCCGCGTATTTCCGTGCCCATGAACCCTCCAGTCCGGTACCGCTGTTGATGGCACGTGCCAAAAGGCTGGTGGACATGGATTTCCTCGACATTCTCCAGGACATAGCGCCCGATGCGGTGGAGCAGGTCCGCAAGCTGGGAGGCGTCAGTGCGGACTAGGGCGGCGTGGATCCGTCGGTGATGGGGCGGGGGCAACCTGATCGGCTTCGGTTATCTGATGGGAGTGGCAAGTCATGGCCAAGGCAAGTTCTCAGAAGTTCATCGCCCGGAACAGGGCACCTCGGGTGCAGATCGAGTACGACACGGAGCTCTATGGCGCCGAAAAGACAGTCCAGCTGCCGTTCGTGATGGCGGTGATGTCCGATCTGGCCGGCGACAGCCAGGAGCAGCTGCCCCCGGTGGATGGCCGCAAGATGCTGGAGATCGACGTGGACAACTTTGACCAGCGCATGAAGGCGTTGCGGCCAACCCTGAAGTTCGCCGTCGAGAACAGGCTGACCGGGGAAGGGAACATGGAGGTTGATCTGGAGCTGGAGAGCATGGACGACTTCTCGCCGGCCGCGGTGGCAAGAAAGATCGAACCACTGCGGAGGCTGCTGGAGGCGCGTCAGCAGCTCGCCAACCTGGTCACCTACATGGACGGCAAGTCCGGCGCCGAGGAGCTGATCGCGAAAGTACTGAACGACCAGGGCCTGCTGGAGACCCTGGGCGCTCGTCCCAATGACGACGCTGAAGAGAAAAGCGAGGGCTGAGCCATGGCTGACACGGAAAAGGAAACTGAAGGCCAGACCGAGGCCGAGGCGCTAAGCGCGGACGATTTTGCCCAATTGCTGCAGAAAGAGTTCCGGCCGAAGTCGGATCGGGCCCGGGAAGAGGTGGAATCTGCTGTGCGTACGCTCGCCGAGCAGGCGCTGCGCGAGACCACCGTGATTTCCGACGACGCTGTCAGCACCATCAATGCCATCATCGCCGAAATCGATGAGAAGCTGACCGACCAGATCAACGAAATCCTTCACAACGAGAAGTTCCAGTCGCTGGAGGGCGCCTGGCGCGGTCTTCACCATCTCGTCAACAACACCGAGACCGATGAGATGCTGAAGATCCGCTTCATGCCCCTGAGCAAGAAGGAATTGCACAAGACGCTGCGCAAGTACAAGGGCACCGCCTGGGACCAGAGTCCGATCTTCAAGCGCATCTATGAGGAGGAATACGGTCAGCTCGGCGGCGAACCTATCAGCTGCATCGTCGGCGACTACCATTTCGACCATGGTCCCCAGGACGTGGAACTGCTCTCGGGCATGGCGCAGATCGCAGCCGCCGCCCATGCGCCTTTCATCGCCGGCGCCGCACCCGGTTTGTTGCAGATGGATTCCTGGCAGGAGCTGACCAACCCGCGCGACCTGGCAAAGATCTTCTCGACGCCGGAATACGCCGGCTGGCGGTCGCTGCGCGAATCGGAGGATTCCAAGTACCTGGCGCTTGCCATGCCACGCTTCCTGTCGCGGCTACCCTACGGTGCCGCCACCGAACCGGTGGAGGAGTTCAATTTCGAGGAAGACACCAGCGGTTCCGATTCCACCAAGTACACCTGGGCGAATTCGGCCTACGCCATGGCGGTGAACATCAATCGCTCGTTCAAGCAGTACGGCTGGTGCACGCGCATCCGCGGCGTCGAATCCGGCGGTGCGGTGGAAGGGCTGCCGGTGCACACGTTCCCCAGTGACGACGGCGGCGTGGACATGAAATGCCCCACCGAAATCGCCATCAGCGACCGGCGCGAGGCGGAGCTGGCGAAGAGCGGGCTGATGCCGTTGATCCATCGCAAGAACACCGACATAGCCGCGTTCATCGGTGCGCAGACGGTGCACAAGCCGGCGGAGTACGATGATCCGGACGCCACCGCCAACGCCCAGCTCGGCGCGCGGCTGCCCTATCTGTTCGCGACTACGCGCTTCGCGCACTACCTGAAATGCATCGTCCGCGACAAGGTGGGTTCGTTCAAGGAACGCGAGGACATGCAGAAGTTCCTGCAGAACTGGATCATCAAGTACGTCACCGGCGATCCGGCCAATGCCACCGAAGAGACCAAGGCACGCAAGCCGCTGGCGGCGGCGGAGGTGCAGGTGATGGAGGACGAGGCCAACCCCGGTTACTACTCGTCGATATTCCACCTGCGGCCGCATTACCAACTCGAGGGGTTGTCGGTCTCGTTGCGGCTGGTTTCCAAGCTGCCGTCAGCCAAGGGCTGACGGCTTGCACGTCCGCTCCATCAACGGGGCGGCGCATGATAGTGAACGCCTGACCGGGGCCGACGGATCAGACCCGACGAGGGGACCGGAGGTGTTATGACGAGGGCGGCGGTCGCTCCGTCCTGAGCAAAGGAGAACGACACGATGGCTGTTGACATGTTCCTGAAGCTGGATGGGATCGAGGGGGAATCCTCGGACCACGCGCATGAGGGTGAAATCGACGTGCTCTCCTGGAGCTGGGGCGCGTCGAATGCAGGCACCATGCACGTTGCCCGCGGTGGCGGCGGTGGCAAGGCGAATTTCCAGGACATCACCATAACCAAGCACGTGGACAAGGCGTCACCGGCGCTCTGGCAAGCGGTTTCCAAGGGGGCTCATTTGGCATCCGGCAAACTGACCGTCCGCAAGGCGGGCGGGGATGAGCCGGTGGAATATCTGGTCCTCGAACTCGAGAAGATACTGATCAGCTCGACGAGCACCGGGGGGTCGGGCGAAGAAGATCGTCTGACCGAGAAGGTAACGCTCAACTTCGAGCAGTTCAAGATGGTCTACACGCCGCAGGAGAACGACGGCACGCCGCTGCCGTCCGTGGACTTCGGGTTCAACATCGCCAAGAACGAGGCGGCCTGAGCGGGATTCGGTCACGCGGCGCATCGTCCGTCGCCACGGCGGGCGGTGTGCCTGCATGCCATTCCGACAGTAAGGAGGCCCCGGCATGCCCGAGCTTTCCAGCAAGGAAACGTTACAGCCGTCGCTGCTGGATCGGTTGACCGACCACGCACGGTTCAGGGAGCGCGTCACGCTGGAGTACCGGGTGCAGGCAATGGGCCAGGCCGGACTGGATGTCGGGCAGGTACGCGACATGCTGGGATCGCTGGGCCTGATTCGCGTCGAGAGCGGGGACGACGGCGGCGGGGATGTCTGGGACAACAGGCCCGAGCAGCTCAGCTTTCGCAGCGTGCTGGACTTGCGGCCGACACCGAAGGCCCCGCCGCTGGCACAGTTGGTCGAGCTCAAGTCGCGGCAACTGGTGCCCAACCGGGAAGAATCCAGGGAGGATCGCGTGATCTCCTCGCGGCGGCTGCGCCAGATGGTCCTGCGCGACCTGGCCTGGCTGCTTAACACCGGCTGCATGGCGGTGGCAGTACCGCTGGACGACTACCCGCACGTCGGCCGCTCGGTGCTCAACTACGGGGTGCCGGACATGACCGGCGTCAGCCTCTCCGGTGCCGATCTGTCAGCCATTGCCGACGGCATCCGGCGTGCCATCGAGCAGTTCGAGCCGCGCGTACGGCATGCCTCGGTCACGCCGCTGGAACGGGACGAGGGTGGCCGCCTGAATACCGTTACCTTCCTGATCGAGGGAGAGCTTTGGGGACAGCCGCTACCGGAGCAATTGTACCTGCATACCGAACTCGATCTGGAAGACGCTTCCATGGTCGTCCGCGAGGCCGGAAATGGTTAGGGAAGCGTGAACGCTTCAGTGCTTCCCTGGGGAGGAAACAGCATGCCCAGCACCGCTCGCATCTGTCACGTGTTCGGGAACTGATCGGGCACGCACGCCATGGACCCGAGACTGCTCGAACTCTACGAACAGGAACTGCGATACATCCGCGAGATGGGGAGCGAGTTCGCCCGCGACTACCCGAAGATTGCCGGGCGGCTTGGGATGAATGGTCTGGACTGCGCCGATCCCTACGTCGAGCGGCTGCTGGAGGGGTTCGCTTTCCTCACCGCCCGGGTGCAGTACAAGATCGACGCCCGGTTCCCGGATTTCACCCATCAGTTGCTGGAGCTGGTCTACCCGCATCTCACCACGCCCACGCCGTCGATGGCGGTGGTGGAACTGCAGCCGGATTCCACCGCAGGCACGCTGGAATCCGGTTACCGGCTGCCCGCCGGCACGGCGCTGCGGGCGCAGCTCGGCAAGGGTGAGAAGACGGCATGCGAGTATCGCACCGCCCACGACGTCCGTCTGTGGCCGCTGCGGCTGTCCGACGCCCGCTATCTGGCCAACCCCGGGGTCATGGCGGCGCGCGGCCTGCCCACCCCCAACGGCGTCAGGGCGGCCATCCAGCTCGATCTGGAAATGGTCAACGGCGGCACGCTGGGGGACCTGCCCCTGGACCGCCTGTCCTTCTATCTGCGCGGCGGCGACGAGCTGCCCATGTGGCTCTATGAGATCATCCATGGTTCGTTCGCCGGGGCCTGTCTGCGCGACGATCCCGGAAAGCCGGCCTCGGTGGATCCGCGCGTCGGCATTCGACAACCGGGCTTCGACCGCAACGAGGCGTTGCTTCCGTCTGTGCGCCGGACGTTCGACGGCTATCGGCTGCTGCAGGAGTATTTCGCCTTTCCCCAGCGCTTCCTGTTCGTCGAGTTCCTCGGCCTGGAGCCCGGCGTGCGACAGCTCAGCGGCCAGCGCCTGGAACTGACGGTAATGCTGCGTCGTGGCGATCAGCGGCTGGAGCACGCATTGGACGCCCAGGCTTTTCTGCTGTACGCCACCCCGGCGATCAACCTGTTTCCGCACACGGCGGACCGGATCAACGTCCGGCAGGAACGGACCGAATTCCATGTCGTCCCGGACCGCAACCGGCCGATGGACTTCGAGGTGTACCGGGTAAACGGGGTCGAGGGATACGGCCGCGGCGGCGAGAGCGCCAGACAGTTCAGAACATTCTACCGCGTCGCCAGGGAGACCGACGGCGAGGAGGGCGGCGCCTACTTCTTCGTTTCCCGGCGGCCCCGGCTCAGCTCGTCGCGCCAGCGCCAGCGGGGTGCGCGCACGGGCTATCTGGGCAGCGAGGTGTTCATATCGCTGGTGGACGAGACCCAGGCGCCTTATGCCGAGGAACTGCGTCAGCTTGAGGTGAGGCTGCTCTGTACCAACCGCGATCTGCCGATTCAGATGGCAGTTGGCAGAGGCGCCACCGATTTCCTGCTGGACGTCGCCGCGCCGGTGCAGTCGGCCCGTGTGGTCACCGGCCCGACCCGGCCTCGGCCCGCGTTCAAGGCCGGAGAGACCACCTGGAGGCTGATCAGCCAGCTGTCCCTGAACTACCTTTCGCTGGCCGGGGAGGGTGGCGATTCCGGTGCCCAGGCCCTGCGGCAATTGCTGGATCTGTACGTCGACCCCCGGGACGCGTTGGCAAGGCATGTCGAGGGGGTGGTTTCGGTTGGCGCTCGTTCCGCTGTCCACCGCATGCCGGTGGGCGGTCCCATCTGTTTCGGCAACGGGCTGGAACTGCGTCTGCGGCTCGACGAGGACGCCTTCACCGGCGTCGGCGCATTTCTGCTCGGTGCCGTGCTAGAGCGGTTCTTTGCCAAGTACGTGTCCATCAACAGTTTCACCCGCACGGTGGTGGAATCAACCCAGCGCGGAGAAATCATGCGCTGGCCGGTCAGGGCCGGAACGAGGGCGATACTGTGAAGATTCCCGGCGGACTGCAACAGGCTCCGGAACGCTACACGCTGTTCGCCGCTCTGCGGCTGATCGAGGCGGCCGCGTCCGAGTCGCCGCGCCTGGGGCGCAGCCGCCGGCCAGGGGAAGACGGCGTGCGCCTGTCGCAGCTGCCGTCGCTGCGATTCGCTCCGGGAGAGGTGACCTCCATACAGGCCGGGACGCCTCCGCGGCTCTACAGCGAAGGATTCGGACTGCTCGGCCCCAACGGACCGCTGCCGCTGCATCTCACCGAATACGCGGACGAACGGCGGCGGCTGCACCAGGATCCTGGCCTGGCGGACTTTCTCAACCTGTTTCACCACCGCCTGGCGTCGTTGTTCTACCGCGCCTGGGCGGATGCCGAGCCGGCCGTGGAAGCGGACCGGCCCGACAACCGCTTCTTCTGGTTTCTCGGCTCGCTGGCTGGTCTCGGAATGCCCGGTGCGGTTGGGCGCGATACCGTGGGTGATCGCGCCAGGCTGCACCGCATCGGTCGCTATTCGGCGCAGGCACGCCCGCAAGAGGGCCTGGAGGACATCCTTGAAGACCATTTTGGGTTTCCTGTGACCATTGAGCCGTTCAGCGCCGGCTGGCTGGAGATACCGCCACAGGAACGGCTGGCACTGGGGCGAAGCAGCCCGGTCGGCCGCCTGGGGAGGGACGCCAACCTGGGTCGGCGCTCGTGGCAGTGCCAGTTCAGCTTCCGAATCGTGCTGCGGGAGCTGAGCCGTGGTCAGTACGAGGCGCTGATGCCCGGCGAGCGCGGCCTTGCGGAACTGGGCGACCTGGCTCGCGCCTATATCGGCGGGGAACTCCGTTGGGACGTGGAGCTGCATCTGCGCTCCGGCGAGGCCCCGCCGCTCCGACTGTCCCGGGGAGCGCGCCTGGGGCTGTCGACCTGGCTGGGGCGACGGGCCCGGCAGACCGGTGCCCGCGTGCGCATTCGCGACGCGCACGCGCGCGGCGGGCTCGGCGCCCCGCAACAGTCGGCGGATTCCCGCCAGGGAGGATGATCGTGGCAGATATCAGTCGCACCGCACTGTTCGGCAAGCTCAACAGCCTCGCCTACCAGGCTATCGAGAGCGCCACCACGTTCTGCCGCATGCGCGGCAATCCCTACGTGGAACTGGCGCACTGGTTTCATCAGTTGCTGCAGCAGAACGATTCCGATCTGCTGCGCATCGTTCGACATTTCGAGATGGATGCCGGCCGGCTGGCGCAGGACCTCACCCGGGCCTTGGATGCCCTTCCCCGAGGGGCAAGCTCGGTGACCGACCTCTCCTCGCACGTGGAGGATGCCGTGGAACGGGGCTGGGTCTGGGCCACGCTCAGGTTCGGCGAGCACCGCGTTCGCAGCGGCCACCTGGTGGTGGGCCTGCTGAAGACCACCGGCCTGCGCAATGTGCTGCCGAATCTGTCCGGGGAGTTTCGCAAGGTCTCCGCGGACCGGTTGGTGGACGAATGGAACGCCATTGTTGGCGATTCGCCGGAGCGGGACATGGAGGCGGCCGATGGCAGTGCCGTCGGACAGTCCACCGACGCGCCGATACCGCCCGCTGAGATGGGCAGGCAAGAAGCGCTGCGCCGGTTCACCGTGGACATGACCGAGCTGGCGCGGCAGGGCAGGATCGACCCGATCATCGGCCGCGACGAGGAAATCCGGCAGATGATCGACATACTGATGCGCCGGCGCCAGAACAACCCCATCCTCACCGGCGAGGCCGGGGTCGGCAAGACTGCCGTCGTGGAAGGCTTCGCGACGCGGCTTGCCAGTGGCGACGTGCCGCCGCCGCTGAAGGAGGTTTCCCTGCGGTCGCTGGACGTCGGTTTGTTGCAGGCCGGTGCCAGCGTCAAGGGCGAGTTCGAGAACCGTCTGCGCCAGGTCATCGAGGAAGTGCAGTCCTCCGAGAAGCCCATCATCCTGTTCATCGACGAGGCGCACACCCTGGTGGGGGCGGGCGGCGCGGCCGGCACAGGCGATGCCGCCAACCTGCTGAAGCCGGCGCTGGCGCGCGGTACGCTGCGCACCATCGGCGCCACGACGTGGACCGAATACAAGAAATACATCGAAAAGGACCCGGCGCTGACCCGCCGCTTCCAGGCGGTGCAGGTGACGGAACCGGACGAGGCCCGGGCGGTGGCCATGATGCGTTCCCTGGCCTCGGTGCTGGAACAGCATCACCGCGTCATGGTACGGGACGAGGCACTGACCGCCGCGGTCCAGCTCTCCCATCGCTACATCCCTGCCCGCCAGCTGCCGGACAAGGCGGTCAGCCTGCTGGATACTGCCTGCGCCCGCGTGGCCATCTCGCAACACGGCGTGCCTGCCGAGGTCGAGGATTGTCGGCGCCGGATCCAGATGCTGGAGACCGAGGCGGAGATCATTGCCCGGGAGCAGGCCGTGGGGCTGTCCATGGGTGGACGGGACCGCAGTGTCGACGAAGACCTGGCCCGGGAACGCGTGCGGCTGAAGACGCTGGAGGCGAACTGGCAGCAGGAGAAGGACCTGGTGGACGCCATCCTCGCGTTGCGCGCCAGGCTGCGGGAGCAGACCGGGTCCGTCGACGCGCCGCCATCCGCGCCGACGGGCGATGAGGCCGATGTCGAGCCCGCGACGGGGGAAACGAACGGAGAGGCCGATGCCGCCGACGCAGAACCGGCGTTCGACCCGCGGGCCGCCATCCGGGAGCTGGAAGATCTGCAGCGGCAGTTGGACGAGCTGCAGGGCGAGACGCCGCTGATCCTGCCGAGTTGCGATGCCCAGGCCGTGGCCTCGGTGGTGGCGGACTGGACCGGTATTCCGGTGGGACGCATGGTCCGGGACGAGATTGCTACCGTCCTGAATCTGGCCGATCGTCTGGCGGACCGGGTCAAGGGCCAGGCGCACGGCCTGGAAATGATCGCCCGGCGTATCCAGACCTCGCGCGCCAATCTGGACAACCCGTCCAAGCCGGTGGGCGTGTTCATGCTGGCCGGCCCGTCCGGCGTGGGCAAGACGGAGACGGCGCTGACGCTGGCCGAGCAGCTCTACGGTGGCGAGCAGAACCTGATCACCATCAACATGAGCGAATTCCAGGAGGCCCACACCGTCTCCACGCTGAAGGGCGCTCCGCCAGGCTACGTGGGCTACGGTGAGGGCGGCGTGCTCACCGAGGCGGTGCGTCGCCGGCCGTACAGCGTGGTGCTGCTGGACGAAGTGGAAAAAGCGCACCCCGACGTCCACGAGATCTTCTTTCAGGTATTCGACAAGGGCGTGATGGAGGATGGCGAGGGGCGCGTGATCGATTTCAAGAACACGCTGATCATTCTGACCACCAACGTCGGCACCGACCTGATCATGAAGGCCTGCGACAGCGGCCGTGCCCGGCCCCACGCCGCGGAGCTGTCCAAGCAGCTTCGCGGCCCGCTGCTCCAGGTGTTTCCGCCGGCCCTGCTGGGCCGGATCGTGACCATCCCCTACTATCCGCTGGGCGACGACATGCTGCGCGAGATCATTCGCCTGCAACTGGAGCGGGTGGCCCGGCGCGTGCAGGAAAGCCACGGTGTGCCGTTCAGCTACGAGCACGAAGTGCTGGACCTGATACTGGCGCGCTGCACCGAGCTGGAAAGCGGCGGCCGGATGATCGACGCTATTCTGACCAATTCGCTGCTGCCGGTGCTGAGTCGCGAATTCCTGACGCGGCTGGCGGATCGTCGTTCGGTGGACCGGGTACATGTGAGTGTGGAAAACGCGGAGTTCGCCTATGCGTTCGAAGCCGGTGCCTGACGGGTGCGGATGCCCGCGGGCGCTTCCTTGACGCCTCGTGACGGGTGAGAGACGCTTCATTGTACGGTATCCCGTTTGTTGCGCAGGGGTACTTCAACAGAGGCTACAGGGTGTTGCCGGAAGAACATGGCTAGAGCGCGAATGGTGGATGTGGACTACTACAGTTTCCGGCAATTGCTGAAGGAGGCGACAGATCGCGGCGCGCGCATCGAGAAACGGGACGCCGAGCGCTGGAACGCCTATGTGAAGGAGCACAGGATCAACGAAACCGGCGCTCGCGCCATCGCGGCCACCCGGTTCGAAGATCCCACCTCGGTGATTGTCGCGCTGGGAGGAGAGAACGACGGCCTTTATGTCTATTCTGATATGGAAGAGGGCTGTCTCCGGCTGGTCTACAGCTAGCGGGCCAACAGGCCGTCAGGCAGCGTCGCGGACGCGCTGTCCCGAATCAGGCGCAGGATTGCCCCATGCTGTAGATCCTTCCTGAAAGGTTGGTATGGCCGGTTATGGAGATGCTGATCCATCCCGGGCGATTGTCGGGATCGAGCCGTGTTTCCGTGAAGGCCGGGCGTCGATGCCGGCCATCGACGTTCCGCGGCACAAACGGAGTTGGGGTGACCGTATGCCACTCACGCTGACGGTGATCAACGAGGCCTCCTCGCGCCTGGGCGGCGAAGCACGCCATCGCTGGCACGACAAGGGCGGCACGGTCGGCCGGGCGGACAACAACGACTGGACGCTCCCCGATCCCCACATGGAAATCTCGCGATGCCACGCGCGGATTCGGTTCCAGCAGGGCCGCTACTATCTGGAGGACACCAGCGCAAACGGTATCCTGCTGGCCGACGGTGTTACCCGTGTTGAACCGGCGGAGCCGTTTCCGCTGGAGGACGGCACCGAATTCCAGATCGGCGACTACCGGATCCGGGCCAGCGTGACCGCCCAGGAATGCACCACCCCGAGCGAGACATTGCCGCACCGGGACCCGCCGACGGCGGATAGCGACGATCCGCTGGCGTTGCTGGGTGGAGCGGTGGAACAGTCACCAGGGCCACCGGAAGAGCAGTCGGCCAGTGAATCCTACTTGAACGAGCATTTCAGCGCGCCGCGGTTCCTCGATGCCGCCGATACGGAACCTGATCAACCCGCCCGACCGGAACCGAGGCCCGAGTCTCCCCCGGAGCGTCCGCTGTTACCGGATAACTGGTGGGAGGAACCCGTCGGCACCCCGCCGTCCACCGAAGCAGCGGATCCCGAAGTGACTCCCCAGCCCGATGAATCGCCACCGCCAGTCCAGGCGGAACAGCCCGCGCCTGAGGAAACGCACCGGCAGCCGGTGCGGCCGAAGCCCGGCGGCTGGCGCGCCGACAACGATGCGGCCGTGGCCGAGCCCGGGCTGCCCGATCAGGCGCTGAGGCAACTGCTGGCTGGCGCCGGCCTGGATCCGGACCAGGTGCCGGCGGACAAGGCGGAGGAACTCGGCCGCATTCTGAGGGTGGCGATACGTGGCGTCATGGATCTGCTGCAGGCGCGGATGGAAGTGAAGAACGAGTTCCGCATGTCGGTGACGCTGATCCAGGCGCGCGAGAACAACCCGCTGAAGTTCTCCACCAGCCCCGAGGACGCACTGCACAACCTCATGGTCAAGCACAATCCGGACTACCTGGAACCCGTGGAGGCCTTCGAGGCCGGCTTCCAGGATCTACGCCACCATCAGCTGGCGATGCTGGCCGGCATGCGCAGCGGCTTCTTCGAGATGCTGCGGCAGTTCGATCCCGAGTTCCTGGAGAAGCGCTTCGGTAACGGAGGCGAGCGCTCCATGCTGGGGCGGGTGACCGGCCCCAGGCAGTGGGATCAGTACAAGGCGCTGTTCGCCGACATCCAGCGCGACACCGAAGGCTACTTCAACCGCCTGTTCGGCGAGGCGTTCGTATACGCCTACGAAAAGCAGATAGAAGAACTGAAAACCCGTTCGCGGTAGCCGAGGCCGTGCGGAGTGGACGGCGGCCGCGACGCGCACAGAGGGGGCAGGACCCATGGCAGGGTGGACGGATCGTGGTACAGCGACGGCTGTCGGGCTGGTGGTTGTCGTGTTGCTTCTGCTTGCGGCGTGCGCGTCCGATTCCCGACCCGACGAGGTGAACGGGCGGATTGTCGTGTTGCCGGAGCTCAATCCCAACGCCGAGGGCAGGCCGTCCCCGGTCTTCATCCGCGTCTATCAACTCAGGGATCGGGATGCCTTCCTGGATGCCTCGCTGCAGGAGCTGGCGGCGGGCGATATCGAGGCACTGGGAGCCACCCTGCTCAGCCGGGATTCCTTCGAACTCTGCCCGGCGGAGATGGAGCGCGACCCAGCACTTGAAGGGGGGCGCCGATGCCAGGGCGAGCAGTTGCGGGTGACGCTGGACATCTACCCCGACGTGCGCTTCCTGGCGGTCATGGCGGAATTTTACGACGTCCGGAGCCCCGATTCGCAGTGGCGCGCCGTGACCGAGCTGCCCCGAGAGGGCTTCTGGGACTTCATCCGCTCTAAGTCCTTCACCATCACCCTGGATCGGTCGAGCGTGGCCGTCAGGTTCGACTAGGGGGCGCCGATGTCACGCAGGAGTCGCGTTTTGTGGAGCGAGGGGTTGTTCCTGGAGCCCCAGCATCTGCAGCAGCATGACCGGTTCGTGGAGGGGTACGTGGCCGGGCGTCTGGCCGCTTACGGCGCCCATGCCTGGGGCTTCCGGCAACTGGACATCGACAACGACCTGCTTGCCGTCGGCAAGCTCGGGTTGCAGGGTGCGCAGGGCGTGTTTTCCGACGGAACGCCCTTCGACATGCCTGGCGATGACCCGCTGCCGGAACCGTTGGACGTGGATTCCGGCGTCCGGGATCAGCTCGTCCACCTGGCGCTGCCACTGGCCCGTGACGGCGCGGTGGAAGTTGGGCGGCGCGAATCGGTGCCGGGGCTCTACCGATACCGTGCGGATGATCTCGAGGTCCGTGACCGGGTGCTGGACAGCTCGGCTTCGACCGTGGTCGAGGTCGGTCGCCTGAATGCGCGACTGGCCCTTGCCGACGAGACGCTGGACGAGTATGCCTGCATACCGCTGGCGCGCATTGTCGAGGTCCGTTCCGACGGTCAGGTCGTTCTGGACGACGCCTTCGTGCCGGCCGTGTTGCGCTGCCGCGCGTCCCAGCGCCTGCAGGCCTATCTGAACGAGCTCTGCGGGCTGCTGCAGCAGCGCGCCGACATGCTGGCCGGGCGCGTGACCGCCAGTGGCCAGGGTGGAGCCGGCGAGATCGCCGACTTCCTGATGCTGCAGATCGTCAACCGCCACATTCCCGTCGCCAGCCATCTTGCGGCGTCCACCCACGTGCATCCGGAAGACCTCTATCGGTTCGCCATCGGCTTGGCCGGGGAACTGGCTACACTGACCAGCGACAGCCGCCAGGTGCCGGAGCTGGAGCCGTATCGGCACACGGCGCTGCAGCAGTCTTTCGAGAGCGTGTTCGATGCACTGCGCGCGGCGTTCCGGGCCGTCCGCGAGTCGCCCGCGGTCCAGTTGCCGCTGGAGAAGACCGGTGCGCACGGGGTGCGCGTGGCGCGCATCCAGGACCGCGCGCTGCTGGATACCGCCAGCTTCGTGCTGTCGGTGGGGGCGGCTATCTCCACCGAGGATCTGCGCAGTTACTTTCCCGCCCAGGCAAAGCTTGGTCCGGTGGAAAAGATCGCCGAGCTGGTCAACAACAACCTGCCGGGCATCAAGCTGGTGCCCATGCCCAGCGCCCCGCGCCAGATTCCCCAGCTGGCGTCCCGCGTCTACTTCGAACTGGACCGCGGCAGCCAGCACTGGAAGGCGCTGGCCGCTTCAGGCGGCCTCGCGCTGCATGTGGCAGGGGACTATCCCGAGCTGAAGATTGACCTCTGGGCCGTTCGGGGAGGTGGATCATGAGCGACGACGGGCCGCCCGGGAGCGGGGATCGGACCATCATCCGGCCAACGCCGGGTGGCCGCGCCGCGCCGCCCCCGCCCGGGGGCGGCCAGCCACCCTATGTTCCGCCGCCGACCGGCGCGTCGGGCGGGGCCGCGGGTGTCGCGGGCGCCCCCGACCTTCAGGCTTATGGCGCCTCGGCGGTGAATCCGCTGGTGGAAGCGGCCATGCCGCTGCTGCTGCTGAGCTGCGCCCTGCGGGGCACGCGCGACCATGCCGACGTGGAACGGCTGCACGCGGAGACGGTCCGGCAGATGCGGGCCTTCGAGCAGGCCGCCACCGACCGCGGCATTCCCCGGGAATCCATGTTGGCGGCTCGCTACACGCTCTGCACCTTCATCGACGAAGTGGTGATGAACACCCCCTGGGGGGCCAACAGCATCTGGCCGGAGCGCTCCCTGCTGCTCACCCTTCATCGCGACAGCGCCGGTGGCGAAAAAGTGTTCCAGATGATCGAAAGGGTCCTGGCCGACCGTGATCCGCGCCGGGACCTGGTGGAATTTTTCTACGTCTGCCTGGGGCTGGGTTTTCAGGGTCAGTACCGGGTGGTGGAAGGCGGCCAGGCGAAACTGGCCGACGTTCGGGAACGCCTCTACGCGCGCATCCGTGGCTGGCGCGACGCTCCGCCTGGCGAGCTTTCGCCGTCATGGCGTGGCGTGGAGGACCGGCGTAGCCGCCTGGTGCGTACGGTGCCTGCCTGGGTCTGCGTGGCGGCGGTGTTGCTGGTGGGCAGCGGCGTGTTCTTCTCACTGCACAGCGCGCTGAATTCGGCGGCCGCGCCGTTGACCGCCCAGCTCAATGATGTGCGCCAGGCCACGTTCGAATCACCGGTTGGGCCACGGGCCATTCGCGGTGCCGATCTGGCGGAGCTGCTGGACGGGGTCGACAGCGAACGCCTGCAGATCGAGCGTGGCGACGACGGCCGCACCACGGTGATACTGCGGGGCGAGGTTTTCGCCTCCGCCAGCACCGAGGTCACAGATCCGTTCCGGCCGCTGTTGCGCCGCATCGGCGAGGCGCTGCAGCAGGTGCCGGGCAGCGTGCTGGTAGAGGGGCACAGCGACAATGTGCCGATCCGTTCAGTACGCTTCAGCGACAACTACGAGCTGTCCCGGGCGCGGGCCGCCAGCGCGGCCGCGTTGCTGCGCGAGCCGTTGTCCGATCCGGACCGCGTGGACTACGTGGGTATCGGCGCCGACAGGCCGCGCTTCCAGCCGCCCGACGATCCGCGGAACCGGGCCAGGAACCGGCGCATCGAGATCGTCCACCGCGCCGGTGGAGGTGGGTCGTGAAAGCCGTGCTGTCAGTGATCCGCCAACGGTGGTTTCTTGGCTTGATCGGCATCCTCGTACTGGCGTTGCTGATCTGGTACGTGGGGCCGTACCTCGCCGTCGGTCGTTTCGTGCCGCTGGCCAGTCCGCCGGCCAGGCTCGGCACGATGCTGGTGGTGGTGCTGGCCTGGGCCGGGCTCACGGCGCTTCGCTGGCGGCGATCGAAGCGCGCCGCTGATCAGTTCGGCGAGGCGATCGTCGCCAGCGGCGGCACGCAGGATCGTCAGGGCGAGGAGTTGCGTGCACGGTTCGAGGAAGCGGTTGGTTTTCTGCGGCAGCGGAAGCAGGGGGCCAATCTCTACCAGTTGCCGTGGTACGTCATCGTCGGCCCGCCCGGTTCCGGCAAGACCACGGCACTGATCCATTCCGGCCTGAAATTCCCGCTGGACAAGAAGTACGGCCGCGATGCGCTGCGGGGTGTGGGCGGCACGCGCAACTGCGACTGGTGGTTCACCGACGAGGCCGTGCTGCTCGATACCGCCGGGCGCTATTTCACACAGGATTCCGATGCCGAGTCCGATGCGGCGGAATGGCGCGGCTTCCTTGAGCTGCTGTGCAGATACCGCAAGCGGCGTCCCATCAACGGGGTACTGGTCACGCTGAGCGCGGTGGATCTGCTGAACGCCTCGCCGGAATCGCGCGAGCGCCATGCGGAGACCGTTCGCCGAAGGATCGACGAGCTGCAGCGGCAGCTGCGCATTCAGGTGCCAGTCTATTTCATGGTCACCAAATGCGATCTGATCTCCGGTTTTGTGGAGTTCTTCGATGATCTGGGCCACGAGTCCCGGGCCCAGGTCTGGGGCACCACGCGGCCGGAACCGGTGGCGGGGGGCGGCGCCTCGGAGTGGATCGACCATGAATACGGGCGGTTGCTGGAACGGCTCGACGCGCGGCTGCTGGAACGCCTGGATCAGGAACGCGAGCCCCGGCGCCGGGAGCGGCTGTTCGGTTTTCCCAGGCAGATGGCCGGCCTTCGGGAGAACCTGCTGCGGTTCGTGCGCGAGACGTTCGAGGGTTCCGGCTACGAGCGGCCGGTCATGCTGCGTGGCCTGTATTTCACTAGCGGCACCCAGGAAGGCACGCCGATCGACCGCATGATGGATAGCCTCGGCCGAGCCTACGGCATGCGGCCGCTGGCGGAGCCGCCGGCCACCGCCATGGCCGGCGGACAGGGCCGGAGTTATTTCATTCACCGCCTGCTGAAGGATGTCATCTTTCCAGAATCGGGGCTGGCCGGGGTCAACTGGCGGCTGGAGGTGGGCCGGGCGGTGGCCCAGAACATTGCCTACCTTGCCCTGTTGGCCGCCCTGATGGTGGTGGCCGTCTCCTGGTTCACCAGCTACCAGTACAATCGCGGCTATCTTGCCGACGTCGGCGCGGCCCTGGATGCGCACTCCGACACTGCAACCCGCCCGGTGCCCGGCGACGCCGGACTGCAGGAGGTGCTTCCCAGACTCGACGCGCTGCGCGAGGTCTCCGCGGAGGCGAATCGCTACCGGGACGGCGCACCACTGTTGATGCGGCTGGGTCTGTTCCGGGGCGGCTCGGTCGGGGCTTCCGCCGAACAGGCCTACCTGCAGGGCGTACGCGAGCTGCTGGTGCCCCGGCTGGTGCTGCTTCTGGAAGAGCGGCTGCAGGAGCCGAATACCCCACCCACGGATTTGTACGCCTACCTCAAGGGATACCTGATGCTCGCCCACCCGGAACATCTGGACCGGGAAGAGCTCGGCGTCATCGCGCGGATTGCGCTGCTCCGCGAATTCAGTGGACGTGGTGCCATCGCCCAGGCGCTGTCGGAGCACTTCGACGCCTACGTGGCCAGTGCCCGCTCGTTACCGTCGATCCAGGTGGACGACGCACTGGTCGCCAGGGCCCGGGTGTCGCTGCGGCAGGCGTCTATTCCCGCGCTGATGCTGCGCCGCCTGGAAACGGTCTACGGGCCGCGCCACCGGGATGCGCTGCGCCTGGACGTGGAGGCCGGCCTGGGAGGCGAGCTGGTGTTCCGCCGGCGTAGCGGCACACCGATGTCCGAGCCGGTGCCGGCACTGTATACCCGGGCCGGTTTTATCGACATCACCGGCGACGCCGGCGGCACGCTGATCGACCGCTTTCTGGACGACCGCTGGGTGTTCGGAGAAGAGACGCTGCCGGCTGGGCGGGCGGCACGGCTTAACCTCGCGAGGGATTTCGTGCGCCATTACGAGGACGCCTACATCAGCTTCTGGGACAAGTTGCTTGCCGATCTGGAACTGACGCCGCTGCTGCAGGTTGACCAGGCCGTGGACCTGCTGGCGGCGATGACCGGACCGACATCGCCGTTGCGGCGGCTGATGACCACGGCCGACGCCCAGACCTATTTCCCGGAACCGGACGAGAACGAGGGGGCCGGCGGGCGGCTCGACTCCCTGCTGGGGCTGGTGGACCAGGTTCGTGGCCAGGATCAGGGGCCGCATCCGGGCCAGCGCATCAACGCGCATTTCCGCCAGTTCCATCGTTTTGTCGCCGGCGACAACGGTGCGGCGCCCATGAACGAGCTGATCGGCATGCTGGACCAGCTCTACAATGAGCTGAGCGCCCTGGACAGCGGTCTCGGCGACCAGGATGCCATGGCGATGCTCGGGCGCGAGGGCGGCGAGACCCTTCGGCGCCTCCGTGCCGAGGCTGCCCGGACACCGCCGCCGTTCAGCAACTGGCTGGAGGAACTGGCCGGTTCCGGGCAGGAGGTGGCCCTGCGCAATCTGCGCTCGCAGCTGAACCGGCGATACCGGGAGTCCGTACTGCCGGTTTGCCGTGATCTCACCACCGGCCGCTACCCGTTCGAACCCGGTAGCCAGCAGGAGATCACGCCCAGCGATTTCGCCCGGCTGTTCGGCCCCGACGGTGTCATCGACAGCTATTTCCAGGAGAACCTGGCTGCGCTGGTGGATACGTCCGGCTCCCGCTGGAACTGGCGCCGGGGCGAAGCGGCCGGGCTGGGCATTCCGCGGTCGGTGCTGGATCAGTTCCAGCGGGCTGGCCTGATTCGTGACCTGTTTTTTCCGGGCAATGGGGACGGCCCGCGAACGGCCTTCGAGCTTACGCCACGCTACCTGGACGCCCGCGCCCGGCAGTTCCGCTTCGCCATGGGTGATCACGCCATGACCTACCGCCACGGCCCGCCGCTGGCCGAGCGGTTCGCCTGGCCGGAGCAGGGCAGCCGCGGTGCGGAGGTGGCGTTCGAGGACCGCGGTGGCCGGCGGCCGAACGTGCGCTACGAGGGAGGCTGGTCCTGGCTGCGCGCCATCGACGATGCCGATCCTGCCGCCGAGTCCGACACCAGCTACCTTGCCAGCTTCGATGTCGGCGGCTATTCCGCCCGCGTGCTGGTGGAATTCGATTCCTCCCGCAATCCGCTGCGCAGTGTCGACTGGCGGCGGTTTCGCTGTGTCGAGGGGTTGTGAGCGCATGACCGAAACCGGGTCCCTGGGCTTTCACGGCAAGCTGCCGCTGCGCGGCGATTTCGTACAGCGGCGCGTTGCAGGCGATTTTCTGGGTGTCTGGGACCCGTGGCTGGAACGCTGCGTGCACCGCTCCCGGGAGGTGTTGGGGGATGACTGGCTGAATGCCTATTTGACCAGCCCGATGTGGCGGTTCGCGGCCTCGGCCGGGGTTTGCGGCAGCTCTCCCTGCACCGGCGTCCTGATGCCCAGCGTCGATGCGGTGGGCCGCTACTATCCGCTGACACTGGTCCGGCCGTTGCCGGAGGGTAGTTCCCTGCTCAGCCTGGCCGCGGAGCAGGGTGCCTGGTTCGAGGCCGTGGAGGAACTGGCGCTGAGTGCGCTGGCGGATGACCCCGCCTTCGACCTGGAGGGTTTCGATCAGTCGTTGCGCGCCCTTGGCCGGCGCCTCCAGCCCCGCACGGCCGATCCCGACAGCCGCCTGCTGGCGCCGACTGCCGGGCCGGTCCGGTTTCGCCTTGAGTCCCTGGCCGACCTGGTGCCGGCGTTGCTGGCGGCGCAGCAGGGGATGCTGGAGCGTCAGGGCGGGTTCAGCGTCTGGTGGACCGAAGGGTCGGAGCGCATCGCGCCGTGTGTGTTTCTGCACGATCGCCTGCCGGAGCCGGATCAGTTCGCCGCCATGATCGATGGCGAATGGCGGCGCCACGGTTGGGACAGCCGGGTCGCGTGCTGGCAGTCCGCGCAACTGCCGGATGCGGCGGCGATCGCAGCCGCGCCCCCCGCCTTCCGATCGGCTGGTGTCAGTCATGCCGGCAAGGTCCGGCAGGTCAACGAGGACGCCTGGCTGGACCGGTCCGACATCGGTTTGTGGGCCGTGGCGGACGGTGTCGGCGGCCAGCAGGCCGGCGAGATGGCCAGCCGCAGCGTGGTGGACAGCCTGTTGAATCTGCCGGGGCATGACGGCGACCTGCAGCAGCGCCTGAACGGTGCCAGGGAGATGCTGGCCATGGCGCACCGTCACCTGCGTCATGCCGCCGCCCGGCCGGACAACCCGGTCAGCAGTGCCAGCACCGTCGTCGCGCTGCTGGCCGGCGCGGAGAACTGCTGCTGGCTGTGGGCCGGCGACAGCCGTCTCTACCGCCTGCGCGACGGCGGACTGGAGCTCTGCACCCGCGACCACAGTGTCATTCAGGACATGGTGGATCGAGGCGAACTAGCCGCCGAGGACGCGGGCTCCCACCCGCAGTCGAATGTCATCACACGGGCGGTGGGCGCCGCAGCGGAACTGAGCGTGGAGCACCGATATTCCGATCTGCGCCCGGGGGATCGCTTTCTCCTGTGTTCCGACGGCGTCCACGGTTGTCTGCAACTCGCCACCATGCGTGAGGCGATGCAGGGTGAATCCCCACAGACCGTTGCCGATGCGCTGCTGGCGCAGGTTCTCGCCGGCGATGCCAGGGACAACGCCACCGCGGTGGTGGTTTTCGTGGATGACTGCCGGGAAGGGCCGCGAACATGAACGACAGTGACTCCGACAGAACCCGGCCCGGCGGCGCCCGCAAGGATGCCGACCGGACACGCGTGACGGGTGAACGAGACAGGGAGCGGCTGCCCGACGATGCCACGCGGAGCGCCCGGCCGCCGGAGGACGAGGTGACCCACCTCGCTGGCGAACCGCGCCAGGAGGGTGGCCCCGGTGACCAAGAACGCACCGGCGGCACGGCGTCCAACTGGTCCCGGCCGGAACTCTGGGGGGCGCCGTCCGAGGAATCCCCAGGGGTCGGAAGCACGGTCAAGCAGCGCTTCATTCTGGAGGAACTGCTGGGCCAGGGTGGCATGGGATCCGTCTACAAGGCGCGGGATCTGCGCAAGGAGGAAGCGCAGGACAGCCAGCCCTACGTGGCGTTGAAGCTGCTCAGCGACGAATTCCGCCGGCACCCCGATTCGCTGGTGGCCCTGCAGAGGGAGGCCAAGAAGGCCCAGGTGCTGGCACACCCGAACATCGTCACCGTCCACGATTTCGACCGCGATGGCACCCGCGTCTACATGACCATGGAGTATTTGCAGGGCGAGCCACTGGACTTGGTGATCCGGCACCGGGGTGTCCTGGGCGGACTGCCGCAGAAGGAAGCGCTGCACATCATCGACCGCATGTCGCGCGGTCTCGCCTATGCCCATCAGCAGGGAATCGTCCATTCCGATTTCAAGCCCGGCAACGTGTTTCTGACTGACGACGGCAACGCCAAGATCCTCGACTTCGGCATCGCCCGTGCGGCCAGGGTGGGCACCGCCCAGGGAGGCGACGAGACCCGCTTCGATCCCGCCACCATCGGCGCCATCACGCCGGCCTATGCCAGCCCCGAGATGCTGGCCGGAGAGGTGCCGGAGCCGGCGGACGATGTCTACGCGTTGGGCTGCGTGGCGCATGAACTGTTGACCGGAAGGCACCCGTTCCTGGACGAGCAGGGCCGGAAGCTGCCCGCCGACGAGGCCGTCCGGCGCGGCATGAAGCCGCCGCTGCCGAAGCACCTGCCCAAACGGGTGTCCCGCGCCGTGGCACGCAGCCTGGCTCCCCGCCGCGAAGATCGTTTTCCCGACGCGGGCATGTTCCTGCAGGCGGTCAAGCCGCCGGCACGCCTGGGTCGCGCCGTGATTGCCACGGTGGCGGTACTGGCGCTGGTGGTGGCAGTGTCGTGGTGGATGCTGATCCGCGAGAGCGATCTGCTGGTGACGCTGGACGATCTGCCGCCGGCACTTGCCGAATCCCGTGAGCTGATCGAGCGCGGCAACGACCATTTCGAGACCGGCGACATGCCCCAGGCCCACCGGCACTACAGCCTGGCCTGGGAACAGGCGGCGGACCGGGAAGACATCGGCGGCCGCGACCGCAGCCGGCTGCGCGTCCTGGTAGACCGCCGGACCGACGCCGTTGTGGATCATTATCTGCGTGAGGCGCAACGCGAGGACCTGGACACGTTTTCGCTGGAGCTGTTGCTGATCAGCCTGGAGTCGCTGGAGCGCTCGGAACTCGGCACCCGTGGCGACCGGCTGCGGGACACCATCGAAGAACTGGACGCGCGGCTGGAGGAATAAGGAAGCGCTGATCCATTCCCTGCGAAGCGCGGCTACCCTGCGGGCTCGCCACACGGCCAGAGGCCGCAGGGAATGGATCAGCGCTTCCTTAGTGAAGCGGCTGCAACCGCTTCAGCACCGCCGGCCACAGGTCCGCCCAGCAGCAGCGGTGGTCGAAGCCGTCCACCGTCTCGATGTCCGCGTGGGGGTCGTGTGCCGCCCCCTGGCGGACTATCCATACCGGTACCACGCCATCGTCCGAGCCCGCCAGGTGCAGTTGCAGGACGTGCGGGCCCAGCGGCGCGGAATCGGGCACGCGCAGCGAGCCGGTCAGCGGCAGGTAGCCGTGATGGGCGGTCCAGGCCGCGTGGTCCAGGTTGGCGGCCAGCGTGACCAGGCCGCGCACGTCGTCGCGCCTGCCCGCCAGCAGCCTGGCCAGCGTGCCTCCGCCGCTGTAACCGATCAACACCAGGCCGTCGATGCTGTATTCGGCCACCAGTGCGTCCAGCGCTCGGTCCATCGTCCTCACCACCTGATCGCCGTACCGGCTCTCGGTCCACAGCGCCGGATCGCAGGCGGCTTCCATGGCCGGCCGCGCGTAGCAGGGGCGGTGCAGCAGCAGCCGGGGGCCGTGGTCCCGGTCCATCAGCTCCAGCGCCATGCGTGTTTCGGGGGTCGGGTCGGTGCTCCGGTGGCGACCGTGGCGCCAGGGTGTGCCGTCACCTTCGAGATAGACGTGCCAGACACCGCCGGCGGTGCTGTCGGTCGCCAGGTGTACGGTCAACGTATGCGGCCGGACGGTCACCGATCGCTGGTCGTAACCGTGGCGGACGGCGTCCGCATTGAACCGCTCGGCCGGGCTGGAGCATGCGGCGGCAAGAACTATACTGGTCAGCAGAACGAACAGACGGGAATGCCCCTTCGGCCCGGGCGGGCCTGCGGCCCGCTTTCTGACGCTCATTGGTGGTCCTGGATCGGCTGCCATGCTTCGTCGTTTCCGGGGTCGATGTGGCAAGGCGCGAGGGAGTAACCCGTGAAAAGCGTTCGCATCATCGATGATAGCGTGCCTTTCGGGGGCCGTCCGGGGTGGGTACCGGCGGCCGCTGCCGCAGCCGTCGCGTTGTTGCTTTCCGCCTGTGCCACCACGGATGCCCCTGACGTGACCGCCGAGGCCCGCGAAGGGGCCGCGGTGGAGGACCTCTACATCGTCGACTGCTTGCTGCCGGGGCAGGTGCGCCGGGTCGGCGGCACCACCTTCCTCACGCCCCGCCGGCCGACCCGGACCACGGTCCAGGACTGCCGGATTCGCGGCGGCGAGTACGTGGAGTACGATCGTGCCGATTACCGCACTGCGCTGAACGTCTGGCTGGAGCGCGCCGAAAACGGCGATCCGCAGGCGCAGAACTACGTCGGCGAGATCTTCGAGAAGGGCCTGGGTCAGGACCCGGACTACGTTTCCGCCGCTGCCTGGTATCGCCGCGCGGCCGATCAGGGCTACGCGCGGGCACAGATCAACCTGGGCTTTCTCTACGAGCAGGGGCTGGGCGTGGAGCAGGACACGGCCGAGGCGCTGAACCTGTATCGGCGCGCTTCCGGCGTTGGCGAGGACGAGCTGATCTATCGGTCGGAGATGACCGAGGAGGTCGAGGAGTTGCGGCGGCAGCTCGACGCGCAGATCGCCCAGACGGACCGCCAGGTGGAGACGCTGGAACAACAGCTGCGTCGAATGTCCAGGGAGCGGGACGAACTGCGGCAGCGTCTGGAGGCGGCCGAGGCCGAGGCGGAGTCCGCCGGAGCCGACGCCGAGCAACGCGCCCGGCAGTTGGGGCTGGAACTGGAGAGCGCACACAACCAGATCGAGACGCTGGAATCCCTGTTCCGCCGCGCCAGCGAGGAGCGCTCCGAGCTTCTGGCGCGAATGGATGAGCTGCCTGAACCGGACGAGGCAGCGCCCACCGGGACGGCGGAGACCGACGACCCTCGGACCAGGGACTTTCCCGCCCAAGGGCCGGCCACGTTCGCCGGCATCGAATTCGGCCGATATTTCGCACTGGTGATCGGCAATCAGGAGTACCTCTACCTGGAGGATCTGGAGTCGCCCATCACCGACGGCCAGCGCGTCAGCCAATTGCTTGAGGAGCGCTATGGCTTCAATGTGACCTTCCTGCCCAACGCGGACCAGGTCCAGATCATGAATGCGCTGAACGACCTGTACGAACAGATCGAGCCGGAGGACAATCTGCTGGTGTACTACGCTGGCCATGGCAACCGCTCCGATGTGGAGGCCGGCCGGCGCCAGCGCAGTTACTGGCTGCCGGTGGACGCCGAGGCGGAACGGCTGGTGCGCTGGATCAATAATGCAGTGATCAACGATCATCTGGACCGCATCCGGGCGCGCTCGGTACTGGTGGTGGCGGATTCGCTGTTCGCCGGTGCAATGGCTTCGGAGTCCAGCGCGCTGCTGCTGGGCAGCGGCCCGCGGCAACTTACCGAGGACACCATTCGTACCGGCCTTGAGCGGCGCGCGCGCATCGTGATCACCTCCGGCGGCGCGCGGCCGGTGCCGGACCGCGTCGACCGGCCGCACTCGCTGTTTTCGCGATCGCTGATAGACGTCCTGGAAAGCAACGAGGGTGTGTTGCGCGAGAACATGCTGTTCGCCCAGGTGGCGGTCAACGTGCGCCGGCGCTCCGCCGACGGCGGGCCGCGGCAGACGCCTGAAATGCGGCCCATCCGTGCCGCCGGCCACGAGGGCGGCGACTTCTACTTCGTGCCGGTGGGCGACCGGGAGACCGCGGCCCGCTGACCGTAACGCGGCAGCGTGAATACTTCAGCGCTTCCTTAGAATTCGGCGCGAACTCCTGCCGTCAGGGCGTAGGCCGATGTATGTCGCAGCCCCAGTACGGTTTCCGCCTGGGCGAACGTCTGAATGCCGTGTGGCAGTATGGCGGTCAACGAGGCGGTAAGTGAATAGAAATTGCGGTCCGGCCTGTCGCCGGCCGCGACGAAGGTCACGCTGCCGGGGTCGTCGACGAAGCGTGACTCCACCTCCATGCGATCGGTCTGGAACTCGTGGTGCCAGGCCGCGCCAAGTTGCGGTATCAGCACACCGAAGGGCACCGCGACGGGGTAGCTGCCCTCGACCCCCAGCGAGGAGCGCGTGGATTCGATGCGCTGCTTGTCCACCCGCAGGTTGAACGGTCCGGCATTGCCTTCGCGGTAGCCGTCCATATCGATGCGCAGTACGTCCAGCCTGGCGAACGGGCTGATGGTCAGCGGCTGCAGGTCGATGTTGTAGCCGCCCCCCAGGCCCAGCAGCAACTGCGTGCCGGAGGTGGAGGAGCGCGCCGTCTGATCGGTGTCCGGGACATTGGGATTGTTGGAGGGATAGGTGATCAGCCGGGTCAGGTCCAGGTCCATGTAGCCGAGCGTCACAATGGCGTTGACGTAATAGGCGTCGCGGTCGAACAGCGCGTATCCGGAGAGTGCATAGGCGTTGGACTTCATGCCGCCGCCGACGATGCTGCGGGAGGCGTCGAAATCCAGTTCCGCCCGGCTGAAACTGACTGTGGCTCCTGTCACCAGGGCATCGCTGACGCGGTAGTCCAGGCCGGCGGTCAGCCCGTATTGATCGGCGTCATAGGCATTTTCGCGGTCGGTGGGATCCCGTTTCGACTGTCCGAATGACAGGTTGACGAAGCCGCTCCAGCGGCCGGCCAGATCAGCCGAGGCGCCGCCACCCCGGGGCGCGCCAAAACGGGCAAGGGCCACCGATTCCTCGTTGCCGATATCCTGTGGAGTGCGCGCAAAGCCCGGCCCGCCGGCTTGCAGCATCCCGAGCCGCCGCACTACGTTGGCGAACTGGGAGTAGGCCGCATTGATGGCGATGCCGGATCCGGCGCCCGCTTCCTCGTTGGCCACCCATTCAAGCGCTTCTGCCAGACCCTCTTCGTCGAGCTGCAGCGAGCGGTTGGTGGGGCCGCCGGTTTCCTGCTGTTCGTTGGCGGTGTGCACCAGTTCCTCGATCGCCCGGAACAGCCGCTGCTGGCGCTCGGGCAACGCATCCTGCTCCCCCTGTCCACGCAGCGCATCGTACACGGCCTGAGACGCGCGGGCCGATTCCCGCTGCGGCGGCGTGAGGTTCGGGACGTCGGTCAGCTGTGCCTGCACGCCGGTCACGGCGACGGCGGCAACCACTGCCAGTGTGCACATCGCCAGGTGGCGACAGGAGCATCGAGAGGCGTGTTTCATGATCCACCCACCCCATCAGCGGACTGTGTTCTTGTCACGCGCGGAAACCGACCCGTTGCCGACGCATTTCAGTTGGTTTCGTGGCCGGCGGAATGCTCTCCGGAAAACTATAGGACAGATTCCAGCGGAGTGCCGGGGCGTGCTTCAGGCGGGACAGCAGCCCGGTCAGGGCCTGCGTCGCCGTCGTCGGGGGTCAGAAAGCCGTAGCGGCGCAGAATGTCCCGCGCCGGCTCATCCTGCAGGTAGTGGTAGAAGGCGCGGGCGGTCTCGTCGGCGCCTGCGACCAGCGCCATGCGTTGGTGCAGCGGCGCATGATTTGCTTCCGGGATCAGCGCGTATCTTGCACGGGCATCGATGGCTGGGGCCAGCGCCAGCGAATAGGCAACGATGCCGCCCTGGGTGTCGCTGGAGAGGGCATAGCGGACCGCTTGGGACACATTTTCACCGTACACCAGGAACGGTTTGATCTCATCCCAGATCCCAGCGGACTCCAGGGCCTGCCTGGCGGCGACGCCGTACGGTGCATGCTCCGGGTTGGCAATGGCGAAGCGCCGGATCTCCCCGGCGGCCAGCCGTTCACGCAACTGCTCCAGCGAGCCGTCATCCGGATCGGCCGGATCACCTTTCCTGGTCATGATCACGATGCGGCCCGTGGCGTACAGCGTTCCCTGATCTTCCAGGTGCCCTTCGCGGTAGAGCGCGTCCACGTAGCTTTCGTCCGCGGAGAGGTAGAGCTGGAAAGGGGCGCCTTGCGCGATCTGGCGCCGGAAATTCCCGCTGGAGCCGAAGTTCAGCCGCACGCTGTGCCCGGTATCGGCGCGAAACTGCTCGGCCACTGTCTCCAGCGCGTATTGCAGATCCGACGCGGCCGCCACGATGGGACGATCGGTGGCGTGGGCGCCGCCTGCCATCCACAGCGATAGCATGAGGAGAGCAAGTGGAAAAAAACGCATGCTTGGCTCCGTGCTGCTCGAAATAAGTCAGGCGCGAACGCGCGAATTGGCCAGCGTTTCCTTGGCGAGCTATACCTCTGCGGTGCACCGGCGCCGCTGTTGCACGGTGGCCGGGACGGTCCTCGTTATGCCACGGCGGCGGTTACACCGCAAGGAGCCAGGCCATGAAGCTTTTTACGTGCGCGAGATGTGGCAATCTGCTGTATTTCGAAAATGTCGTCTGCACCCGGTGCGGCGCCACGCTGGGTTTCCTGCCGGACAGAACCGAACTGGTCGCGGTCGAGCAGAATGAACAGGGCGGATGGTCGCCGGTGGCGGGAGAAGGCCACTACATGCAGTGCGCCAACTACGTCGCGCATGCGGTGTGCAACTGGATGGTTCCGTCCGGGGACACGCAGGCGCTGTGCGTGGCCTGCCGCCTGAACAGGACGATCCCCGCACTCGGTCTCGACCGGAACAAGGTGCTTTGGCGGAGGTTGGAGGCCGACAAGCACCGTCTGGTCTACGCACTGCTACGGCTGGGCCTGCCTGTGCTCCCGAAGCAGGAGGACGACGCCGGACTGGCGTTCGACTTCCTGGCCGACGAGCCAACGTTCAATGAACGCGGGCGGGTGATGACAGGCCATGCCCAGGGGTTGATCACGCTGAATATTGCCGAGGCCGATCCGGCGATGCGGGAACGCATGCGCGACCAGATGGCAGAGCCCTACAGGACCATCCTGGGCCATTTCCGGCATGAGTCCGGCCACTATTACTGGGACCGCCTGGTGCGCAGCACACCCTGGTTAGGGGAGGTGCGGGCGCTGTTCGGCGATGATACCCAGGACTATTCCCAGGCTCTCGATCACCATTACCGCGAAGGTCCTCCGCGCGACTGGCAGCAACATTTCGTCAGCGCCTATGCCGCATGCCATCCCTGGGAAGACTGGGCTGAGAGCTGGGCCCACTACCTGCACATTGTCGATACGCTGGAGACCGCCAACCAGTTCGGCCTGAGCGTGAGGCCCAGGGCTGGTACCGACGAGTCACTGGACGTGACGCATGACTTCAACGCCTACGACATCGATGACTTCGAGATGCTTATTCACCACTGGCTGCCGCTCACCTACGCGCTCAACACTCTGAATCGCAGCATGGGGCACGAGGATGCGTATCCCTTTGTGCTCGCCCCGGCGGTGCTGGAGAAGCTGCAACTGGTTCACCGTATCGTGCGCCGGCAGTGAGTACCCGCTGCCTTGTCATTCTTCCATGTCAGAGGGTACTGTCAGATAGCTGACATGTAACAAGAATAACCGGCTAGCAGCGGAGGAATCGTCGGTGAGGATTGCCGGGCGAGAGTTTTTTCATGGCTGGGTCGTGGTAGGCGGCGCTTTCCTGACCATGTTCCTGGGCTTCGGGATCGTCTACAGCTTCGCCGCCTTCATCGCCGCACTGGAGGCCGAGTTCGGGGCATCCCGAACAGCAGTGTCGCTGGTCTACGCGGTCGCCAGTGCCCTGTATTTCAGCCTGGGCGCATTGAGCGGTGTGGTGGCGGACCGTGTCGGCCCGCGGTCCATGACCGGCGGCGGTCTGCTGGTGATTGCTCTCGGCCTGTTCCTGGCCAGCACCGGCGACAGCCTGCTGCTGGTGGGAGCAGCCTTCGCACTGGCCACAGGCCTCGGCGTCGGCATGGGCTACGTTCCTTCCATCGGTGCCGTGCAGCACTGGTTCATCCGCAAGCGAGGCATGGCGTCGGGACTGGCGGTGTCGGGCATCGGCGTGGGCATGCTGCTGATGCCGCCGCTGGCCGCGGGGCTGATTGCCTTGTTCGATTGGCGGGTGGCGATGGTCTGCCTGGGTGCCCTGGCGCTGCTGGGTGCATTGGCGGCGACACTGATGGTGGAATCCTCACCCCAGCGGCGTGGTCTGGCCCCGGACGGTGACCCATTGCCGAGAGGGGGCCCGAGCGGGTCAGCCGCCGTGCTGCCCGGTGTGCCCTGGGCGGAGGCCGTCCGCACCCGGCCGTTCCGGCTGCTCTATCTCTCGTCGTTCCTGGTTGCGCTGGGGCTGTTCATTCCGTTCGTGCACCTGATTCCGTACGCCCGTGATCAGGGGCTGAGCCAGGGCGTGGCCGTGCTCTTGTTGAGCCTGATCGGCGTTGGCAGCACAGCGGGGCGTTTCGTGCTGGGAGCGTTTGCCGACCGTATCGGGCGGCGGCGTGCGCTGATTGCCATGCTGGCCGGACTGGCGGTGATGATGCTGGTCTGGGCGATCTCCACCGCGTTCTGGCCGCTGGCTGTGTTCGCGGTTCTGTACGGCATGTTCTACGGTGGTTTCGTGGCGCTGATTCCGGCGCTCACCATGGATTATTTCGGCGCCCGCAGCGTATCGGGACTGATCGGTGCGCTGTACACCAGTGTGGCGGTGGGAACCTTCGCCGGACCGACCCTGGCGGGCCTGGCCTACGACCTGGTCAGCGACTACACCTTGCCCATCGTGGTCGCCGCCGTCGCCAATGTGGCGGCGGCCCTGTGTCTTGCCGTGCTTCAGGAGCCCGATGCCTGGCAGAGGGAGCAGTTTCGTGTTTCGCCGAACGGGATACCCGACCCAGCGGGAGAATGATCATGAAGGAAGTGGACTGGTACTTCGATGTGATCTCCCCGTTCTCCTATCTGGCATTGCAGCGCCTGAGGGAACTGCCCGAGGGGACAGTCATCCGCTACCGGCCAGTGCTTTTCGCCGGGCTGCTCGACCATTGGGGGCAGAAAGGGCCGGCGGAAGTGGTGCCGAAACGGGTATGGACCTACCGCTGGTGTACCTGGCTCGCTGCGGAGCAGGGCCTGCCGTTCCGCTTTCCCGCTACCCATCCGTTCAACCCCTTGTCATACCTGCGCTTGTGTATTGCGGCCGGCAACAGCGCCAGGGCCGTGAACGCGGTCTTCGATGCGCTGTGGACCACGGCTGCCGACCCGGATGCGGCAGCCACCCTGGCCGGCGTGGCCGAGACCATGGATGTGCCGCTGGAGCGCCTTGCCGACCCGGCGGTCAAGCAGGCCCTGCGCGAGGAAACCGAGCGCGCCGCCGCGCGCGGTGTGTTCGGCGTGCCGACGCTGGCGGTGGCGGACGCGGACGCGCTGTTCTGGGGGCTTGACGCCATTCCCTTCGCCGCTGCCTGCTTGCGGGATCCCGACCTGTTGTCCTCCGAGGAAATGAAGCGCGTCAGCAATCTGCCGAGTGCCGCGCAACGTCGATGACTCTCCTTTCCCGCCGTTTCTGAACGGTCTGTCTGTTGCCAGACGGAACCTTGTGCCTGTCTCGTGTGTAATTGATAGGCAACGACAAGAAAACTCCCTGCTCGGGTGGGCCGGGAACTCCTTCCTGGAAAGGTTGAGGGAGACAAATGATGTGGCCGCTTTCCGCGGCCATCAACAGGTAAGGAGTACGCTTCGTGAATAGAAAAGCAATGGCATTATGTGTCGCTCTCGGCGTTCTGCCGCTGGCTGCAACAGCGCAGATGGGTGAACGTTTCGGTCCGGAAGTGGGAGAGCGCGAGTTTTCGCTTTCCGGTACTGGTAGCAGCGACAAGAACTTTGACAGCGGGAGCTTCGGTATCTCCGGTGATCTCGGCTGGTATCTCTGGCCCAATACGTCCCTGGGTATCCGCCAGAGCGTCAACTACGCCAGTATCGAAGGCGAAAGCATCAAAGACGATTTCTGGAACGGCTCTACGCGGGGCTATGCGAACTACCACTTCGGGCAGGAGCAATGGCGTGCCAAGCCGTTCCTGGGCGCCAACCTGGGCGCGGTCTACGGTGACGGTATCAAGGACACCGGCGCCGCTGGTCTGGAGCTGGGCGTGAAGTACTACGTGCGTACCAAGACCTTCATCATGGGGCGTGCGGAATACCAGTGGTACTTCGAGCGTACCCGGGATGTGGACAGCAGCTTCAGCGACGGCGCCTGGGCTTACACCGTTGGGCTCGGCTACCACTTCTAAGTGTTGTAGCAGGCGGTATTCCCGCAGACGGTTACCCCGTCTGCGGGCGGCCGGCTGATCAGGATTCCCGCCACAAGACCAGTGCGCGGTCCAGTGTGAAGACTTCTCCGGCGTGATAGCAGCGATATCCGGGCATGGCGTTCACGTCGTGCTGGAATTCCTCACTCCCCAGCAGCGCCAGCAGTGTATCGGCCGGTTCGCTGTCCAGAAAATCCTCCCAGCACAGCAGCGAGTAGTGCTCGTGCGCCAGCGGCAGGAAATCCAGCCCGAACTCGCGCGCCGCCGTCTCCACACCGAACCCCGCTTCCGCCATGCCGCTCGCCACGAAGGCGGCGACCGCCGAGTGCGTGAATTCCTCGTGGTGATAGCCATTGAGCTCCGTGGAGCTCACTCCCTGGTCGGCCAGCAAGCGATCCAGCAGGGCACGTGTGCCCGAACCGCTCTGGCGGTTGACGAAGCGCATGCCCGCGCGCCGCAGGTCGGTCAGTGACCGGATCCGCTGCGGGTTGCCTGCCGGCAGAATCAGACCCTGGGTGCGAATCACGAAGGGCAGCACGCGCTGATGGCCGTTCAGCCAGGGCTGGTACTGACTGATCGCCTCTTCAGCGAACGGGCCGCAGGGGACATGGAAACCGGCGACCTCGCAGTTGGCCTGCGCAAGTGAGGCGACGGCGTCCACGCGGCTGCGGAACTGCAATTCCCAGCGCACCTGATGGTGTTGCTCCAGCCGCTCCCGCAGTTTCGCGATGGCGAACCCGTGGCTGGCATGCACGCGCAGGAGCGTCGCGGGGCCTTCCAGCAGACGGTTCAGTTCTGTTTCAGCCTCCGCGGCGAGGCTGATCAATTGTGGCGTCAGGCGTGCCCGCACGCGTTGGTCGGCACGGATCAGCCGCGTTCCCAGGGGCGTCAGCCCGGCCCCGCGACCGCGCTCCAGGCTCACCAGCGCGGCGCCGAACCACGCTTCCCAGCGTTTCAGCAGGTTCCAGGCGTGGCGGTAGGAAATACCCACTTGCCCGGCCGCCCGGCTCAGCGTGCCTGCTTCCTCAATGGCCAGCAGCAACGGCAGGCAGTACTGATCCACCTCTTCGCCGGCCTGATTGCGCAACTCCCACTGCGGGTGGAGACGGACTTTCAGCATATGTTCCTGGGTTCATATTTCTGGTCAGAAGCAACGATGATAACGTTTCCGGAATAAGAGTAATAATCACAAATATGTTTTCGAGTTCATAATTTGCTCGACGTCCCATGGAAAGGGCTGCTGCGGGAGTGGAGAGGAATGCGTTTACTGAAAGCCATGCTCGCCCTGCAGGCCTCCGAGGGTGCGGTAACCGATGCCGCCCTGCGGAAGCTGGCGCGCGCCGAGAACGTGCCGTTGTACCGCTTGCAGGGCCTGCGCAGCTTCTACCCGGTGTTTCGCGAGCAGCCAGGGCGCCCCGTGCAGGTGCAGGTCTGCCGTGACCTGGTGTGCCGCATGGCCGCGGGCGGAGCGCCGGCCGATGCGGTCCGCGACGTGCTGGCCGGTCGCGGAGACGCGGAGATAACGGAGGTATCCTGCCTGGGGCAGTGCGATCACGCCCCGGCGGCCATGGTGGACAATCACCCGGTTTGCGGTGGGCCCCGGGCGCTGCAGCAATACCTTGCCGGCGAGCCGGCGCCATCTCCGGTGCAAAGCGACTCCCTGGAACACTGGCCCACTGACCCATACGACAGTGCGGGACAGCATTACGCAACCGCGCGCTCGTTGCTGGCCGGCGGAGACCCCGAATCGGTCATCGCGGCGCTGAAGCAGGCCGGACTGCGCGGCCTGGGCGGAGCGGCATTTCCCACCGGCATGAAATGGGAGTTCACCCGGAAGGCGGAGGGTGCGGAGAAGTACGTCATCTGCAATGCCGACGAGAGCGAGCCGGGCACGTTCAAGGATCGTGTGATCCTGGAGGACCTGCCGCACCTGGTGATCGAGGGGATGCTGCTGGGGGCCTGGGTCATCGGCGCGCGGCGCGGGATCATCTACCTACGCCACGAATACCATGCCGCCGAACAGGCGCTGGGGACGGCGATTGCTGCGGCGCGGCGGGCCGGGGCGCTGGGACGTTCCGTCTTCGGCGGAGACTTCGCGTTCGACCTGGAGGTCTTCGTGTCCCCCGGCGGGTACATCATGGGCGAGGAAACCGCGTTGCTCGAAGCGCTGGAGGACCAGCGCGGGGAACCGCGCAACAAACCGCCATTCCCGACCAATGCGGGACTCAATGGCCGGCCGACCCTGATCAACAACGTGGAAACCTTCTCGGCTGTGACCACCATTGCCGCGCGGGGGGCGGACTGGTGGAACGCGCAAGGCATCGACGACCATGCCGGCCTGAAGTTCGTCAGTGTCTCGGGCGATGTGGCGAGACCGGGCGTGCATTGCGTGCCCTGGGGAACCACGGCGCGGGATGTGCTGAAGCGGTGTGGAGGCATGGCTGAAGGGCGTGCGCTCAAGGCTTTTTCCCCCGGCGGTGCGTCCACCGCGTTCCTGCCACCGGACAAGCTGGACACACCGCTGGATTTCGACACCATGCAGGCCGCCGGCAGCGCACTGGGTACCGGCGCCATGGTCTTCGTCGCCGAGCACCGCGATCTGCTGGATGTGACGCTGGCGCAGGTACGCTTCTTCCGTAACGAATCCTGTGGCAAGTGCGTGCCATGCCGGGTCGGCAGCCGCAAGGCGGTGGAGCTGGTGGAGCAGGTGCAGCGCGGCGAATCGCCGCGCCCCGGCGTCTCGCTGGCCGCACTGCACGCCACGCTGGCGAAGACGTCCATCTGTGGCCTGGGACAGGTGGCATTGCTGCCCCTGGTGGACGCCCTGGCCACCTTCCCCGATGAGCCGTCCCTGCAAGCCTTGCGGGAGGAGGAGCCATGAGCCGGCAGGTGGAACTGACCATTAACGGCAAGGCGGTGTCCGTTCCCGTCGGTACCACCCTCTGGGACGCCGCAGCAGCCATCGGCATCGATATTCCCGTGCTCTGTCACGAACCCCGTCTTCGTCCGGTCGGCGTCTGCCGCCTGTGCGTGGTGGATGTGGGCGCCCGTACGCTGGCCGCTGCCTGCGTGCGCCCCTGCGAGGAGGGCATGGAGGTCCGCACCGATTCCGAGGAAGTGGAAGCACACCGGCGCACGCTGCTGGAATTGCTGCTGGCCGATCAGCCGGATGAGAGTGCGCGGGAGAACACCACCGGCGATGACGCCCTCTATGAGCTGGCGCGTCGTTACGGCATCAAGGACATTCCGCTGCCGGATGGTGCCGCCGGCCACCCCAGAGGACGGGATGATTCATCCCCGGTCATCGCTGTGGACCACCAGGCCTGCATACTCTGCGACCGCTGCATCCGCGGCTGTGACGAAATCCAGCACAACAACGTCATCACCCGTACCGGCAAGGGTTACGAAACCCGTATTGCCTTCGACCTGGATACGGCCATGGGTGAGAGCACCTGCGTGGCCTGCGGCGAATGCGTGGCCGTCTGTCCCACCGGCGCGCTGACGCACAAGGCCGTACATGGCCTGCGGCTGGAGGAGGAGACATGAAACGGTTCAAGCCCGCTGCGGAACGCTCCGAGGGAGCGGTGATTCATACCCATGCCGTGGATACGCTGTGCCCCTACTGTGGCGTGGGTTGCGCCGTCACCTACGTGGCCGATGCCGATCGCCGTCGCATCCTGTTCGCCCGCGGCCGTGATGGCGCGGCGAACAGCAGCCGCTTGTGCGTCAAGGGCCGCTACGGCTTCGACTACGCCAGCCATGGTCAGCGTCTGACCCGGCCGCTGATCCGGCGGGAGAGCGCCTACCCGAAAGGGCAATTGACGCCACTGGAGAAACGCCCGAACAAGCCGGGCGGCCCGGTGGATTATGACGACCTGCTACCGCATTTCCGCGAAGCGAGCTGGGATGAAGCGCTGGACCTGGTGGCCAGCCGCCTGAAAGCCATTCGGGACAGCGACGGCAGCCGGGCCCTGGCCGGGCTCGGTTCGGCCAAGGGCTCCAACGAGGAAGCCTATCTGTTCCAGAAGCTGGTGCGTGCAGTCTTCGGCAGCAACAACGTGGATCATTGCACCCGGCTTTGCCATGCTTCCTCGGTGGCCGCGCTGATGGAAGGAATCGGCTCCGGCGCTGTCACCAATATCGTGCGCGATATCGCCCGCGCCGACGTGGCCTTCCTCACCGGGTGCAATCCGACGGCCAATCACCCGGTAGCCGCGACGTTCATGAAGGAAGCGGCCGAGGCCGGCACGCAACTGGTTGTGGTCAACAGCCGCCGTCCGGCCATCGCCGACCAGGCGGCCCTGTATCTGCCCATCCGCCCCGGCACCGACGTGGCGCTGCATAATGCAATGCTGCACGTGCTGATTCGCGACGACCTGGTCGACCACGCGTTCATCCGCGAGCGCACCGACGGTTTCGAGGCCGTGACCGAGACGGTCCGCGAGTACCCTCCCGAGACCGCCGCGCGGATCTGCGACGTGCCGGCCGCCGACATTGAGCGTGCCGCCCGCATGATCGGCGAAGCAAAGGCCGTGATGTTCTTCTGGGGCATGGGTATCAGTCAGCACACCCACGGTACCGACAACGCCCGCGGCCTGATCAGCCTGGCCATGGTCACCGGCAACGTCGGCCGGCCGGGCACCGGACTGCACCCGCTGCGCGGCCAGAACAACGTGCAGGGTGCCTCCGACGCCGGTCTGATTCCCATGGTGTATCCGGACTACCAGCGCGTGGACGATCCCGAGATCCAGCGACGTTTCGAGGACGCCTGGGGCGTGCAACTCTCACCCACGCCGGGCCTGACCGTCACCGAGATGATGAATGCGGCCAAGGCGGGTGAGCTTAAGGGCATGTACATCATGGGCGAGAACCCGTTCGTCTCGGACCCGGACGTTAACAAGGTGCGCCAGGCGCTGGCGAAGCTGGACTTCCTCGCCGTGCAGGACATCTTCCTGACAGAAACCGCCGAGTTTGCCGACGTGATCCTGCCGGCGAGCAGTTTCATGGAAAAAGACGGCAGTTATACAAACACCGATCGCCGGGTCCAACTGGGGCAGCCTGTGTTGGCATTGCCCGGCGAGGCACGGCAGGACTGGGAACTGATCTGCGAGATCGGCAGTCGCATGGGCTATCCGATGGAATATCCTGATGTGGCCGCAGTGTTCGACGAATTCGCCGCCGCCACGCAATCCTACGCCACGCTGAGTCACGCCGCCCTGGGTGATCGTGGTCGCTGGTACCCGTGCAGCGACCCGGCAACCTCCGACGGCGACCCCATCGTGTTCCAGGACAGCTTCCCCTCCGGCCGTGCGAAGCTGGTGCCGGCCCGTTTCAAGCCGGCCGAGGAACAGCCGGATGCCGAGTACCCGTTGATCCTCAGCACCGGCCGCGTGCTGGAACACTGGCACACCGGTACCATGACCCGCCGCTCCCGCGCGCTGGATACCATTAGCCCGGAAGGCCTGATGGAAATGCACCCGGTCGACGCCGGCGCGCTGGGAATGGAGGACGGCGCGCTGGCCCAGGTGCGCTCGCGGCGCGGCGATGTGCGCATCCGCGTCCGTATCACCGACGCCGTGTTGCCCGGCACCGTGTTCATCCCCATGCACTTCCGCGAGGCCTGCGCCAACCTGCTGACAGACCCGCGCATCGACCCCGACGGCAAGATCCCCGGCTTCAAGTTCTGCGCCGTATCGGTAAACCCGGCCAACCTCCCGGAAAGCAGGACAGCCTGACACCGCAGGTGTAGTAGGTTGGGGTGAGCGCAGCGAACCCCAACACCCGATTCCGTTACGCAGTCGCGAGCAGGTAGTCAGCGTGCCGAACCGGCCATCATCGGATCACCGGATCTCGGTCACCCTCATCGACTGGCTGCCCGAGTGATCGCCCGCGATCAGCCCGTTGGTAACGGCTGATCGCTTTCCGCCGGTCGGGAGGCCCGGATGAAGCGTACCCCGCCCAGCGTCAGTACGCCCAGCAGGGTAATGCCGGCGGTTGCCCAGAAGATGAACGCTGGGTAGCCCATGTCGACGATCCAGCCCAGCGCGACCGGTGCCACGGTGAACCCTGCGCTGAAACCGGTGGTGACGATGCCGAACGCGGTTCCGATCGACCCTTTCGGCGCCGCCTGGCGCACCATGATGTCCCGCAGCGGAGCCACCACCGCGACAAAGAAACCGCCCAGCACCATCAGGGAGATCACAGCCGGCAGGGACAGGCCGCCGAACCCGAGCAGTGCCACAAACCCCGCGGACAGGGCAAAAGCCACCGCGGTGGCCAGTTCAAGGCGCACCACCCGATCCGCCACCCAGCCACCCAGCAGCGTGCCGGTAGCCGCGGCGATGAAATAACAGGTTAAAGCCAGGTTGGCGTCTCCCAGGCTGATCCCGTGCAGGTCAACGTTGGCCACCACCGAGAAGCTCTGGATGCCGTTCCCCGCCATGGCCACGATCATGTAGAACAGGAACAGCGAGGCAATCACCGGCGTCATTAGCAGCGAGAAACCGGTCTTGCCGCCGTTGGCGCGGGTCTCCGCCGCGGCCGCCTTGGCCGCCTGGCGCTCGTCCTCGTCGCTGAGGCTGTGGCGTTTCAATACCAGCACGCCGGCATAAGCGATACCCGCCAGGCCCAGCGCCACCAGCGCGAACCGCCAGCCGCCGACCATGGTCAGGCCCAGCATGGCCGGAGGGGCCAGCATCCAGCCGATATAGCCGGCGAACAGGTGCATGCTGAAGGCCCGACCCATGCGTTCCTCGCCCACACGGGCGGAGAGGATGGCGTAGTCCGCCGGATGGAAGACGGCATTGCCCGCACCCGCCATTGCCATGAACAGCAGCATGGCGGGGTAGCTGGGGAACAGTCCCACCAGCAGCAGGGCCAGTGCGTTCAGCGCCAGGCCCACGGTCAGTATGGTGCGACCGCCGACGCGGTCAACCAGCATGCCCATCGGCACCTGCATCACGCCGGTCACCACCGCATAAACCGACAGCAGCAAGCCTAGCGCCGCGTAGCTCAGGCCCAGGTCGGCATGCAGCAACGGAAAGATCGGCGGCAGCAGCAGCATGTAGAAATGGCTGAAGGCGTGCGCGGTGGATACAAGGCCCACCGTGCGCCGCTCCCCGGCAGGAAATGGCGCGATGACGGATGCTGCTGCCCACATGACGAACCCCCCGATGGCAAATGCGCGCGTCGATTCGGCTTGTTTGAAAGCCACAGTATACGACGCTCCGGCGGGAGGGCAGACAGGCGCCCTCCGCAAAAACTGGAATGACGGGCAGACCGCATCAATACTGCCAATTTGCGGCCAACAAGAGAAGGAATGACACCATGGAGGCTTCTGCACACGCCTGTGGCAGCCACGCACACGGCTTGGCTTGCCTCTGTGGCCACCAACAGGTCCAACTGGCGATCCGGCGACTGGAAATCGATATCAACCGCCGAATCCTGCTGGGAGGCATGGCGGGGATGGTGGGATTGTTCGCCGGATTCGGTGCTTCCTCGTTGCTGGCTGAAGCACCACGGTCGGAAGAGCGGCCGCTGCTGCTGACCAACCTCCGCCTGTTCGATGGCCGGCGTCTCGAACTCCAGCAAGGCGTCAGCGTGCTGGTGGACGGCGAGCGGATCAAGGAGCTGGTGGGTTCGGATGCGTCCCCGGAGGGCGTTCGGCGGATCGATTGTGGTGGTCGTGTGCTGATGCCTGGCCTGATTGATGCCCACTGGCATTCCACCCTTTGCGGGGTGTCCCAGGTCACTGCCATGACAGCTGATATCGCCTACATCCATCTGGTCGCTGCGCGGGAGGCGGAGGGCACGCTGAGGCGGGGCTTTACCACCGTGCGCGATACCGGTGGGCCGGCGTTCGGGCTGAAGCAGGCCATCGACGAACATGTGATGGTGGGGCCGCGCATTTTCCCGTCCGGCGCGATGATCAGTCAGACCTCGGGTCACGGGGACTTCCGCCTGCTGAACGAATTGCCCAGGGCCGGCGAAGCGGATCTCTCCTATACCGAACGTGTCGGTGTTGCCGCCATCGCAGACGGCGCCGATGCCGTGCTGCGGCGCACCCGGGAACAGCTGATGCGGGGCGCCAGCCAGATCAAGGTGATGGCTGGCGGCGGAGTGGCGTCGCCCTACGATCCGCTGGATTCCGCCCAGTTCACCGAGCGGGAACTGCGCGCCGCCGTCGATGCCGCCGCCGACTGGGGCACCTATGTGACCGTCCACGTGTATACCTCCGCAGGCATCCAGCGTGCCATCCGGGCGGGCGTACGGTGTATCGAGCACGGACAGCTGGCTGATGAAGATACCGTGCGCATGATGGCTGACAACGACATCTGGTGGAGCCTGCAACCGTTCCTGCAGGACGAGGACGCGAACGTCTTCCCGGACGCCGCCCGGCGCGCCATGCAGGCGGAAGTCTCGCAGGGAACGGAACGCGCCTATGAATGGGCGGACAAGCACAAGGTCCACACCGGATTCGGCACCGATATCCTGATGAGCCCGGGAAAGACGGAGGCGCAGGGCCGGCAGCTGGCAAAGCTGTCCCGCTGGATGGATCCGTTGTCCGTTCTGCGCATGGCGACCTCGGGCAATGGGGAACTGCTGGCCGTGTCCGGGGATCGCGCGCCGTATCCGGGAAAACTCGGCGTCATCGAGCCGAACGCTTTCGCCGATCTGCTGCTGGTGGAGGGCGAGCCCGAGAACGGGTTGTCCTTTCTGGAGACACCCGGCTCCTCTCTCAAGCTGATTATCAAGGGCGGACGTATCTTTGAGAATCAGCTGGACTCCGACGCGGCCTGAGAAGGCAACCGCAGCAGGCGGTCTGGTCGGGCCTGCGGCTGGCCCTGCATGGATGGACGTATCCCCGCTCCTGCTCCTCGCCTGTAGAGCCAGTTGTCAGGTCCGGGCGACCTCGCAGGGGCGATCACGCTTCGCCCGCATCCGTCGTTCCCTGGCCGGGGGCGTGCTCAGCGCGCTGGAATGCGGGCCAGCAGGAACAGCAGCAGAAGGAACGCAGAGGTCCACAGGGCACTGGCTATCGTCAGGGCGGTTGGGTCAGCGGGTTGCGCCAGGCGGGTGATGGCAGCTGCGGCAATCAGGCCTGTCATCAACGGAATGGTCCACGAACCGCCGGCGTCGTGCTTTGCGCGATTCAGCCGGACGCGGGCCATGACACCACTGGTGAGCGTGCCCAGGGCGCCAACGGTAATCGCATGGGTTGCGGTACTTGGAGGCAGAAGATTGGTCGCCCAGGAGACTCCAAGCAATGCCAGCCCGACCACCAGCCAGCCGTAGCCAACACCCAGGCACCACAGGTCCGGACGTCCGGCGGCGGCCCACAGCCGCCAGCGCAGTAGCCGGATCAGAGCGAGTGCGGCAGCGATCACGGCAAGCGCTCCGGCAACGGACTGCGCGCCGGGAACGGCCAACGCCATGATTGCCATCGCCATGATGATGAGCAGCGCCCCCTCGAGCCGAGGTTGCACGCGGGCTTCCAGGCAACCACCTGCCCGCTGGATGGCCCCGGCGGCGGCCGGGGCAATGATGCGACCGCCCATGAACAGCATGAGGAGCGCAAACAGCAGAACGGCTTCCTGCAGTAACAGGAAACGGACCCAGGTCACCGGCGTCAGCGAAGCAAGGTGGAAGAGCACCAGCATGACGCATAACGCGAGGAGTAGAGGCACAATTGCCTTGTTGCGCCACTTTTTGGCTCCTCTGGCGAACTGCGGCACTGTCAGCCACGCCAGTGCGGTGGCGAAAGCTGCGTTGACCAGGAGTGCGACGGTGCTCCCGGGCAGCGTCAAGTAGAAACCGCGGGCAAGCAGCCAGAGTGTGAATAGCGCCGTCAGGCGGCTGCCGGTCGCGCGGTTGACCAGAAAGCCGGCAACAACCGCCAGCGCAAAGCCGAACAGCAACTCATGGGCATGACCGGCGACCGTGGCAAATGCCGGCAGCACCGGGTTCCCGGACAGCAGGCCGTGCACGCTGAGGGGGACGGCGGCACCTCCGTAGAGTGCCGCCGCCGGGAAGAACACCTTCTCGGCGGCATGATAGGCGCTTGGGGCCCGGCGACTACCCGAGGCCGCTTGTGGTTGCTGACTGCTCATCCGGCGATGTCAGCGCGCAGTGCACGATTCGGGGTTGTCGCTGCCTTGTCGGAACCGCTTCAGTTTCGTCATGACGACCTTCTTCGCAAGAAGCATTATAAAATGTATAAATAATACATCTTAAGGCAAGATACTGTAATTTGCCGCGAGACGAAACCGATTCTGGATGCAGGTCATTGAGGGGAGCCGCATTCCTGCAAGACATGCTGGCAGGGGCACTCAGCCATCTGAGGATGCCGCTCGGCATACCACCGTCTTCCCCGCATGAGCTGTCCAAAGGCGAACTGGAACGGCTATTGATCCGGTGTGCAACCGCACAGACAAAGCGTTCGCCTATCCCCATGCTCAGAAGGCATTCCCTCCAGCCGGGAACTGCGCTCTAAACCCGAATGCGGTCCGCCTTGCAACGGATCACTCAGGATGGATCAAGTGGTCACCGGTTGAAGTTGCTCGGCCAACTTTCTCGGCACTCGTGAGTGTGGGTATGACATACCGCCCGGAGATTGACGGCCTTCGTGCCATTGCGGTGCTTGCTGTCATCCTGTTTCACGCTGGCTTCAGCCTGTTCTCCGGGGGGTATGTCGGCGTCGACGTATTCTTCGTGATCAGCGGATACCTGATCACCACCATCATCATCACTGATCTGGAGCGCGGCCGTTTCAGTCTGCGCCGATTCTACGAGCGCCGCGCCCGGCGGATCCTGCCGGCGCTTTTCTTCGTGCTGCTGTGCTGCGTGCCCTTCGCCTGGGTGTGGATGCTGCCCCGGCAGTTCATGGAATTCTCGCAAGCACTCGTCGCGGTGGGGTTGTTTGCCTCCAACATCTTGTTCTGGCGCAAGTCGGGCTATTTCGCCCCTGCCGCCGAAGAAAATCCGCTCTTGCACACCTGGAGTCTCGCCGTCGAGGAGCAGTTCTATATCGGGTTTCCGCTCCTGATGCTCATCGCCTGGCGATTCGGGCGCAATCCCATCTTCTGGACTGTCGCCGGGCTGTCGCTGCTTAGCCTCATGCTGGCGGAGTTGGGTTGGCGCAACGCGCCAGCTGCGAATTTCTATCTGCTTCCCACGCGGGCATGGGAGATAGGCGCGGGGGCGCTCTGCGCTTTGTGGCTGCGCGAGCGCGCGGTGCAGGCGCGCCCACTCCTGTCGGGGCTCGGGCTCGGGCTGATCGCGATGTCGGTGCTGGCCTACGATGCGTCGACGCCGTTTCCCTCGTTGTATGCGCTCGCGCCGGTGGGCGGCACAGTGATGATCATCCTGTATGGCGGGGCCGGGACGCTGATGGGGCGGCTCTTGTCGGGGCGGCTCATGGTGGGGATCGGGTTGATCAGCTACAGCGCCTATCTGTGGCATCAGCCGCTCTTCGCCTTCGCCCGGCTGAGCAGTCCGGGCTATCCACCGGAGGAGGTGATGGCGCTATTGGTGCTGACCTCACTTGGTCTGGCCTGGCTGAGCTGGCGCTATGTCGAACTGCCGTTTCGCAGAAAGCCACTCCCGGTTCTGCCCACGCAGCGCTCGGTCTTCGCAGTCTCGGGTGTCTTCACCGCGGCGTTCGTCGCCATCGGGCTATTCGGCCATGTTACCGACGGGCGCGAGGCAATCTGGCGGGCGGGCAACCCGCAACAGTCGCAGGCGCTCGATCTCACCGAAGCGGCATGGCAGGACCGTCGTGTCACACTGGATGACGGCGCCTGCCGGTTCGGCGTGGCAGCAATTACCCCCGAGGTGGTGGAACGTTTCACCGACTGCTACGCCCGTCACGGCCCTGCGACCGCGGTGATCGGCGATAGCCACGCGACCGATCTCTATAACGGTATGTATCAAATCTCGAGTACTCCTTTCCTTTTCGGAGTGCTCCAGAACAACTGCGCCCATCATCAGGCGGACGCCAACTGCCCCAATGATGCCTTTGCGGACTTCGTCAACGGCCATCCGGAGATGTTTGACACGGTCCTCTACACGCAGGCCGGGTTCCACCTTTTCGCGGGCGGCCTAGGACCAGCGGGGCGGCAGCTCTTCGAGCGGATTCCCGAGACCCAGGCA
>JAFIFV010000067.1 GCA_020831845.1 Ectothiorhodospiraceae bacterium | reverse complement strand
AACGTCGTGAGACAGTTCGGTACCTATCTGCCGTGGGTGTAGGAGACTTGAGAGGAGTTGCCCCTAGTACGAGAGGACCGGGGTGAACGATCCACTGGTGGACCTGTTGTGGCGCCAGCCGCAGTGCAGGGTAGCTATGATCGGACAGGATAACCGCTGAAGGCATCTAAGCGGGAAGCCACCCTCAAAACAAGGTCTCCCTTGAGGGCCGTGGTAGACCACCACGTCGATAGGCCGGAGGTGTAAGCGCAGCGATGCGTTCAGCTGACCGGTACTAATTGCCCGATAGGCTTGATCTGATCCAGAAATGGCAAGATTTCTGGTCAGAAGCAGACTTGGAAAACGTGTTCCTGTCCTGGTTTGGTGGTCATAGCGCGAGCAAAACACCCGATCCCATCCCGAACTCGGCAGTTAAGTGCCGCAGCGCCGATGGTACTGCGTCTCAAGACGTGGGAGAGTAGGTCACCGCCAAACCTGGTCAGGAACACGAGTTACACTCTCTTTTTCGATGCAAGTACGCCCAGAACACTGGCGCGGGGTGGAGCAGCCCGGTAGCTCGTCAGGCTCATAACCTGAAGGTCGTAGGTTCAAATCCTACCCCCGCAACCAGATTCCTACGTGATATCAGTCCTCTATGCCCCGCCTTCGCGCGGGGCTTTTGGCGTTACAGTTCCCGTGGAAGCACTGTGGAAGCAAGAGGGCGCGAAGGCGTTCGTGCCCCTGCGAGATCAGCGCTGCTCCACCGACGCCCTCGAGTGGTGTGAACTCGGAGCAGCCGAGCTCGTCGTTTGCGGCCCATAACTGTCATTCAGCTGCAATGCTCGGCCCTGCCGCCTCGTTCATCCCCGATGCACGTGGACCCTCCGGAAAACATGAGTTTCTTCGTGATCCGATCCCGAACAGCACTTTCATCGTCAGGCAGGTCCGGATGGCGGCGTCGCTGTAGTCGGGCTGCCGACCGCGCTTGCCGGTCGGCGCGGCTTCCCAGGTCATCGCGGGATCGAACCAGATCGTCAGCGAGCCGCGACGCTTGAGCGCCTCGTTGTCAGCTGGCCAGTCGCATGTCTTGTAGGCGGGGTGTGTCGGTCTGCTCATGTCCCCCAGCTATCATGCTGGACTCACGACATGAATCCCCGCGGGCGATTTGTGCAATAGAGCCCTTCATAGGAACAAGTTCACTCCAACCAGCAGAACTATCGTGAAAAGAACTGTTGATGCGAGACCGGCCTTGAGAAAGTCTTTCACGCGGTATCCCCCCGGCCCCATCAACAGCGCATTGACCTGGTGCGTCGGCAGGAAGAAAGCGTTTGACGCTGCAATTGCAACGATCATCGCGAACTGCGCGGGATCTGCGTCTACACCAACGGCAACGTTCACTGCTAGTGGAATGAGAAGCACCGTCGCACCTACATTCGAGACGGTCAGCGTAAACGCGGTCGTCAAGAGTGCAATGGCCAACTGAATCGCCCAGACTGGCATGCCTTCTACGGCGCTGATCACCTGGCTTGCAATCCAAGCCGCAGTGCCGCTTTGTTCGACCGCCTGCCCCAATGGTATCAACGCTGCCAGTAGGAAAACGGTTTTCCAGGAGACTGCGCGATAAGCCTCATCGGGCGATAATACCCGGCTCACCAAAAGGATTGCCGCTCCGACCATGAGTGCGAGGGAAAGCTTGAAACTCGAGAAGAGAACCAGTGTCAGCGCCACGGCAAAAGCCCCAATGGCCCACCACTTCTTCCCGGTACGAGGTTGTTCGCGTGGGTAATCACTGATCGCTACGAATGCCGGGTTTTCAAGGAGTGCCGTCAATCGCTGCCAGCGTGCAAAGAAGACAAGCACGTCTCCTGCAGCCAGAGTTTGAAAACGGAGATCCCCTTCAATCATCGCGCCGTTTCTATGGATACCCAGTAGGGTTATTCCATTGATTTTCCGGAACTCGAAATCCCGAACGCGCTTCCCAATGGCATCACTCCCTGGGCGAACGACGATTTCGGCAAGACCGGCCAACTCATCGTTTCGCAGTATGGCAAAAGGATCAGTCTCGTCTTGAACTAAACTGTTTTCCGCAAAGAAGGCTTTGCGATCGGAGGCGGGTCCCGTAAGGCCCAAGACCATGTTCTTCCGGATCACTACGTCCCGTGCAGGCGCTAAGTTCAAACCGTCTTGATCGACAGTTGCGGACAATAGAAGGCCCGGGTTGTCCGCTTCAATATCCTGGACGGTTTGTCCAAGAAGAGGGCTGACGTCCGACACTCGCCAGGCCTGTACTTCGTTCTGAAGACCGTAGCGTTCCGAAAGCTGCGGCATGGAAGGCCGTTCCCGACCGGTCTTGTCGACGCTGGGCAAAAGCCAGCGCCCGAAAATCGCAAACATTGCAATACTCGAGACAACCAGTGCAAGCCCGATGGGCGTCGGCGCAAAGAGGTTGAACGGCTCATACTCCAGCCCAAGATTGCGCATGGAATTTGCCAGAAGGTCGTTAAGCAGGATCAGTGGCCCAGAGCCGACGAGAGTCATCGTACCCCCTAGAATGGCGGCAAATCCCATTGGCATCAGGAGGCGTGACACGGGGATAGACGTGCGTTCCGCAAGACGCTCGGTCACAGGTAGAAAGAGCGCCGCTGCGCCGATGTTCTGCATAAAACCGCTTATAACTGCGACTGTCCCGCTAATCAGAGCCAGAATGCGCCTTTCTGTCCGACCGCCAATCTTCAAGAGAAATGCTGCAACACTATTCATGATACCTACGCGGTCTAGACCCGCTCCGAGTATCATGACAGCGATAATCGATATCACGGCGTTGGACGAGAAACCTGCAAAGAGTGCATTGGGATCTACGAGACCCAAGATCCCAACAGTGACGAGGATGATGATAGCGGCTACGTCAATGCGCACAACCTCGGTCACAAAGAGTGCGATGGCACCGGCAAGCACCGCCAAAACGACCATCATGTCAGGGGTGAGTTGTTCCATTTTTAGTCCAATTTATATTCTTGCTGTTTGCATCTTCGGACACGCTCTGCCTGTCGGCATGGGGGAGAAAAGGTTGCATCGCCAGAAGCCCAGCGAAGCATTCTGTATATGATATTCGGCTCTGTTGCACAAATCAGCTGATGGCCGAGGCTCCCCTTTCTCCGGACAGAGTCATCCCTCGGCCTCTGTGACCAGGATCTCTTGCTCGGGCGGGATCTGGTCCAGCAGTTCTGGCAGCATGGGTGCATCGCCCACGTCGCTGGTGGTGAACTCAGCGGCGCGGATCTCCAGTGTCTTCTCGTCGATACCGATGACCAGCGCATGGCGGGTCTGGGCCTGGGCTGAACTGGCCGCGACCATGACCAGCAGAGCGGCGGTCAGGACGGTGCGACAGGCGTGAAGCATGGGGAACCTCCCGGGTGCGGGTCAGTCGAGATTGGCATAGGCTTCCAGCGCTGCGCGGGTGCGAGGGCCGAAGACGCCGTCGAGCGCCCCGTCATAGACCCCGGCCTCCTGCAGGATGCGCTGCACCTCGCGCAAAGTGTCGCGTCGCCAGGTTGGCGCGTGCTCGCGGACCCATTCAACCCGGCCTGGCGCACCATGGAGGGACTGCATGAACCAGCGCGCAGCCTCGCGATCGTCGCGGCGAACGCCCTGCCCGTTATAATGCAGATAGCCGATGTTGCTCATGCTCATCAGATGCCCCGCCTCGGCCCCGCGGCGATACCAGCGCAGCGCCTCCGCATAGTCCTGCGCCACGCCGAGCCCGTGCTGATGGAACACGCCGATCTGGTGCATTGATCTGCTGTTCCCCGCCTCGGCCGCGCGGCGATGCCAGCGCAGCGCCTCGGCATGGTCCCCAGCAGCCTGAAGCGCTCTACCGAGCGCATGGAGCGCGTCGGGGTCGTCCGGAAAGACCTCGACCGCGGCCCGGCACGCCTCGGCTGCGGCCCGGGTGTTGCCGCCGCGCAGTGCCTCCCAAGAAACGCTGTCTTCGCCCGCAAGGCTCTCGCAATTCGCCAGCAGCTCACGGTCCTGCAAGGCTGCAAGCTGCTCCCGCGCCCGATCAGCAAGCGTCGGGCAGGTGGCGGCGTAGCCGGTGGCAAAGGCGGTCAGCGCCGTCTCGTCCTCGCTGTTCTGAAGCGCCGCCCAGACCGATTGCGCGGCGGCGCAGGAGGCTTGCGCGCCGGGCAGTTGTGGGTCCGGCGTCAAGGCCGCGGGGATGAACAGAAACTCTCCGTCCAACTGATCATAGACCGCCGGAAACTGGTCATGACCGACGCTCATGGCCAGCTGCCGCACTTCGGACCGAACCTCCAGCACCATGTCGCGCAGGCGCATCCCCGGTGTGGTCAGCCGCGGCAACAGGGCGCGGGTAAAGACCGAGTTGGGGTCGGGGTCATCGTCCGACAGCCGGTCGAGCGCGGCCTGCCCGGCGCCTGCGGAATACATGATGTAGGCACCCTCGGGGGCCTCCATCCGGGCCAACCCGCGCGTGCCGCCAAGGCTGCGGGTCCCTTGCCGCGGGAAGGGGTTGTCGCGGCAGGCGTCCAGGATCAGCAGGCTCAGCCGCGCGCCGCGGCGCTGGATCTGGTCCAGCACGTCATTGACCGGGACCCCGAAGCGCCGCACCAGCAGGTCGCCGCCCTGCCGCGGCGCCGGAATGTCGGCGGGCAGCAGGATGTTCTCG
>JAFIFV010000066.1 GCA_020831845.1 Ectothiorhodospiraceae bacterium | reverse complement strand
GGCCGCAAGGATCTGGAAGACGCCGAAGCCCAGAAGGCAGAGGTGCTGAAGGAAGCCCGGCAGAAGGCCAATGAAATCCTGGACCAGGCCAACAAGCGGGCGAACCAGCTCGTGGAAGAGGCACGGGAAACCGCACGCAAGGAAGGTGAGCGCCAGTTGGCCCAGGCTCAGGCCCAGATCGAGCAGGAGCTGAACCAGGCGAAGCAGGAACTGCGCGAGCAGGTGGTTACCCTGGCGATCACCGGCGCCACCAAGGTGCTGGAGCGCGAGGTGGACGCCAAGGCGCACAACGACCTGTTGAACGATCTGGCCAAGCAACTGTAAAGGCAGATACCGATGGCGCACTTTGAAACCATCGCGCGACCCTACGCGCAAGCGGTGTTCCAGATGGCCAGGGCTCAGAAACGCCTGGCCGAATGGTCCGACACGCTGCAGTTTCTCGGCCAGGTGGCCGCGGACCTCGACGTGCAGTCCATTCTGGCAAGCCCGCGCTTCTCGGCGGCGGAACTGGAAGCCTTCTTCCTGGGCGTCGGCGAGAAGCAGCTGGACGATCACGGCAACAACCTGGTGCGTCTGCTGGCCGAGAACCGCCGCCTGATTGCCCTGCCGGAAGTGGCGCGGCAGTACGAGGCGCTGCGGGCCACCGAGGAAGGCACGCTGAAGGCGCGCCTGATCTCGGCGCAGCCGGTGGATGACAAGGTTCGCTCGGATCTCGCCAAGGCTCTCGGCAAGCGGCTCGACCGAGAGGTGGAGCTGGAGCCGGAAATCGACGAGAGCCTGCTGGGCGGCGCAGTGATTCGCGCAGGGGATTTGGTTATCGATGGTTCGGTGCGAGGCCGCCTGCAGCGGCTGGCCTCCGGCCTGAACCGCTAAGGGGACGACTCCTATGCAACTCAAAGCTTCGGAAATCAGCGATCTCATCAAGCAGCGTATCGAGAAGTTCGATGCGGTGGCCGAAGCCCGCAACGAGGGGACGGCCGTCTCCGTGCAGGACGGTATCGTCCGCGTCGCCGGGCTTGCAGACGTCATGCAGGGGGAAATGCTTGAGTTCCCCAACGAAACCTACGGCATGGCGCTTAACCTGGAGCGGGATTCGGTGGGTGTGGTGGTCCTGGGTGACTATCTGCACATCTCCGAAGGCGATCCGGTCAAGTGCACCGGGCGCATCCTGGAAGTGCCGGTGGGCGAGGCGCTGCTGGGTCGCGTGGTGGATGCCCTGGGCAACCCGATCGACGGCAAGGGCGCCATCGAGGCGCAGGGCAGTTCACCGGTGGAAAAGGTTGCACCCGGCGTTATCGCCCGGCAATCGGTTGACCAGCCGGTGCAGACAGGTATCAAGGCCATCGACTCCATGGTGCCGATCGGCCGCGGCCAGCGTGAGCTGATCATCGGCGACCGCCAGACCGGCAAGACCGCCGTCGCCGTGGACGCGATCATCAACCAGAAGGGTACCGGCGTTAAGTGTATCTACGTGGCCGTGGGCCAGAAGGCCTCCTCGGTGGCCAACGTGGTGCGCAAGCTGGAAGAGCACGGCGCGATGGAGCACACCATCGTCGTGGCGGCGAATGCCTCCGAGTCCGCCGCCATGCAGTTCATCGCTCCCTACGCCGGCTGCTCCATGGGCGAGTATTTCCGTGATCGCGGTGAAGACGCCCTGATCATCTACGACGACCTCACCAAGCAGGCCTGGGCCTATCGCCAGGTCTCCCTGCTGCTGCGTCGCCCGCCGGGCCGCGAAGCCTACCCCGGTGACGTGTTCTACCTCCACTCCCGGCTGCTGGAGCGCGCTGCGCGCATCAACGCCGATTACGTGGAGCAGATCACCAACGGCGAGGTGAAAGGCAAGACCGGTTCCCTGACCGCTCTGCCGATCATCGAGACCCAGGCCGGTGACGTGTCAGCCTTCGTGCCGACAAACGTGATCTCGATCACCGACGGCCAGATCTTCCTGGAAACCGACCTGTTCAACTCCGGTATCCGCCCGGCCATCAACGCCGGTATCTCGGTGTCGCGAGTCGGTGGTGCGGCGCAGACCAAGGTCATCAAGAAGCTCGGCGGCGGTATCCGCCTGGCCCTGGCCCAGTACCGTGAGCTGGCGGCTTTCGCCCAGTTCGCCTCCGACCTGGACGAGGCCACGCGGAAGCAGCTGGAACGCGGTCAGCGCGTGACCGAGCTGATGAAGCAGAAGCAGTACTCCCCGCTCTCCATCGCCGAGACCGCGGTGTCGCTGTTCGCGGCCAACGAGGGTTACCTGGACGATCTGGATCAGGCTAAGGTGGGATCGTTCGAGGCTGGCGCGCACCAGCACCTGAACAGCAACTACGCCGAACTGGCCAAGAAGATCAACGAGACTGGCGACTACAACGACGAGATCGAAGGCCAGCTGCGGAAGCTGCTGGACGAGTTCAAGTCCCAGGGCTCCTGGTAAACCGAAAGGGGTAGTCCGATGGCCGGCGGTAAAGAGATACGCACCAAGATCAAGAGCGTTCAGAACACGCAGAAGATCACCGGTGCCATGGAAATGGTGGCGGCTTCCAAGATGCGCTCCGCGCAGGCGCGCATGCAATCCGCACGCCCGTACTCCGACAAGATCCGCAACGTTATCGGCCACCTGGCCAAAGCGGATCCGGAATACCGGCACCCCTTCCTGGTGCAGCGGGAGGTCAAGCGCGTGGGCTTCATCGTGATCACCTCGGATCGCGGTCTTTGCGGCGGCCTGAACAGCAACCTGTTCCGGCAGTTGCTGCCGCGTCTGCGGGAATGCGACGAGCGCGGACTCGAGGTGGATGTCTGCCCGATCGGCAACAAGGGCGTGCAGTACCTGTCGAGATTCAAGGCAAACATGGTGGCCCAGGCCACCCATCTCGGGGACACGCCGCACATCGCCGATCTGCTGGGCACCATCAAGGTCATGCTGGATGCCTACCGGGAAGGCGAGCTGGACCAGCTGGTGCTGGTCTACAACCGGTTCATCAACACCATGACGCAGGAGCCCAGGTTTGACACCCTGCTGCCCCTGCCACCGGTGGACGAGGATGATGCCGGCGGTGCGCCCTCCCATGGCTGGGACTACATCTACGAGCCGAGCGCGGCGGAGGTGCTGGATCAGCTCCTGCAGCGTTATGTCGAATCCCTGGTGTACCAGGCGGTGGTGGACAATATTGCCAGCGAGCAGGCGGCCCGGATGGTGGCTATGAAGAGTGCCTCCGACAACGCCGAGTCCATGATCGACGAGCTGCAGCTTGTGTACAACAAGGCACGGCAGGCGGCGATCACCACCGAGTTGACGGAAATCGTTTCCGGGGCGGCGGCGGTCTGATCCGCACCCGATTGCCGCGCCCGGCAGCACGGGCGCCTGAACCGTTTTCAAGCATTGCTTTGAGAGGAACTGGGGTATGAGCTCAGGAAAAATTGTCCAGATCATCGGCGCCGTGGTGGACGTGGAGTTCCCCCGCGACACCGTGCCCAAGGTCTACGATGCGCTGAACGTGGAAGAAGCCGACCTGGTGCTGGAAGTGCAGCAGCAGGTGGGTGACGGCGTCGTACGTTGCATCGCCATGGGGACCACCGACGGCCTGAAACGCGGCCTGGCCGTGGCGAACAGCGGCAAGGCCATTTCCGTGCCGGTGGGCCAGAAGACCCTGGGCCGCATCATGGACGTGCTGGGCCGCCCCATCGACGATGCCGGCGAGATCGGCCACGAAGAGGAATGGGCGATCCACCGTGCCGCTCCCACCTATGAGGAGCAGGCGGCCAGCCAGGAACTGCTGGAAACCGGCATCAAGGTCATCGACCTTATCTGTCCCTTCGCCAAGGGCGGCAAGGTCGGCCTGTTCGGCGGTGCCGGCGTGGGCAAGACCGTGAATATGATGGAGCTGATCCGCAACATCGCCATTGAGCACAGTGGCTACTCGGTGTTTGCGGGCGTGGGTGAGCGGACCCGTGAAGGGAACGACTTCTACCACGAGATGAAGGACTCCAACGTGCTGGACAAGGTGGCACTGGTCTACGGCCAGATGAACGAGCCCCCCGGCAACCGTCTGCGCGTGGCCCTGACCGGCCTGACCATGGCCGAATTCTTCCGCGACGAAGGCCGCGACGTGCTGCTGTTCGTCGATAACATCTACCGTTACACACTGGCCGGCACCGAGGTGTCCGCGTTGCTGGGCCGTATGCCCTCCGCGGTGGGTTACCAGCCGACCCTGGCCCAGGAAATGGGCGTGTTGCAGGAGCGGATCACCTCCACCAAGACCGGGTCCATTACCTCCATCCAGGCCGTGTACGTGCCCGCGGATGACCTGACCGACCCCTCCCCGGCCACCACCTTCGCCCACCTGGACGCCACCGTGGTGCTGTCCCGTGACATCGCCTCCCTGGGTATCTACCCGGCGGTGGACCCCCTGGACTCCACCAGCCGCCAGCTGGACCCGCTGGTGATCGGCGAGGAGCACTACAACGTCGCCCGCTCCGTGCAGGGCACGCTGCAGCGCTACAAGGAACTGAAAGACATCATCGCCATTCTGGGCATGGACGAGCTGTCCGAGGAGGACAAGCTGATCGTGGCCCGTGCGCGCAAGATCCAGCGCTTCCTGTCCCAGCCGTTCTTCGTGGCCGAAGTCTTCACCGGTTCGCCCGGCAAGTACGTGTCCCTGAAGGACACCATTCGTGCCTTCAAGGGCATCGTGGACGGGGAATACGATCACCTGCCCGAGCAGGCCTTCTACATGGTGGGTACCATCGAAGAGGCCGTCGAGAAGGCGAAGAACCTGTAATCGCAGCGGATAGGGTGCCTTATGGCCAGTACCATGCATCTGGACATCGTCAGCGCGGAGGAGGAAATCTTCTCCGGTGACGTGGAGTTCGTGGTGGCGCGGGCAACCGAGGGCGAGCTGGGCATCATGCCGCGGCACGCCCCGCTGCTGGCGCGGCTGCAGGCGGGCGAAGTGCGCGTCCGGAGGGGAGGCGGCGAGGAGCAGTATTTCTTCGTTTCCGGCGGCATGATCGAAGTGCAGCCGAAGGCCGTCACCATCCTCGCGGACACGGCGGCCCGAGCGAAGGACCTGGATGAAGCCGCGGCGGAGGAAGCCAAGAAGCGGGCCGAGGAAGCCATCCGGAACCGCAGCGGCGAGATGGACTACGCCAGAGCGCAGACGGAACTGGCTGCCGCGGCGGCGCAGTTGCGTGCCATCCAGAGCCTGCGCAAGCATCGCGGCAACAAGTAACCGCGTGGCGGATGATGGCCGTTCGGGCCATCGCCCGCACCGACCCGATGGAAGCCGCCGACTCCGGACAACGGATCGGCGGCTTTGTCGTATCATCGGGCCAGCTGGTAACCGCTAGACTGATTGGGAAGCCCTCATGGAACTGCATACCGTCATTCTCGCTGCTGGGCAGGGGACGCGCATGCGCTCCCGTCTGCCGAAAGTGCTGCATCCGCTCGCCGGCCGCCCGATGGTGGCCCATGTCATCGAGACTGCACGTGAGCTGGATAGTGTTGCCGTCCACCTGGTGTACGGCCATGGCGGCGAACGGGTGACGGAAGCGTTGGCGGAAGCCGGTGTGCGTTGGGTTCGGCAGGAAAAGCAGCTGGGCACCGGCCATGCGGTCCTGCAGGCGTTGCCGGAGATTCCTGACCATGCCCTGGTGCTGGTGCTGTACGGCGATGTTCCGCTGGTGCGCTCCGAGACCCTGCGGCCGTTGCTGGAGCTGGCCCGGGAGGGGGCGGCCATTCTCACCACGCGGCTTCCCGACCCCACCGGCTACGGGCGGATCGTGCGGTGTCCGGATGGTGAGGTCAGCGGCATCGTCGAACAGAAGGATGCCTCCCCGGACCAGCTGGCCATTACCGAGATCAACACCGGGCTGCTGGCGGCGCCCGCCGGCAAGCTCAAGTCCTGGCTCCAGCGTTGCGGCAACGACAACGCCCAGGGCGAATACTACCTGACCGATATCGTGGCCCTTGCGGTAGCCGACGGCCAGCGGGTTTGCGCTGTCGACGCGCCGGATGCCGAAGAAGTCTCGGGCGTCAACAGCCGCCCGCAACTGGCGGCACTGGAGCGCGCCTACCAGCGTCGCCAGGCTGAACAGCTCATGCTGGCGGGCGTGACCCTGCTCGACCCGTCCCGCCTGGATATCCGGGGAACGCTGCGCTGTGGCCAGGATGTCAGCATCGACGTGAACTGTGTGTTCGAGGGCGACGTGGAACTGGGGGAAGGCGTGACCGTGGGGCCGAACTGCGTGCTGAGGAACAGCCGGATCGGCCCGCACAGCGTCATCGAATCCCACTGTCTGATCGATGACTCGACCATCGCCTCGGGCTGCAGCGTTGGTCCCTACGCGCGGCTCCGTCCCGGCAGCCAACTGGCCGATGGTGCCAGGATCGGCAATTTTGTCGAAGTGAAGAAATCCATCATCGGCGCCGGAAGCAAGGTCAACCATCTGAGCTATATCGGCGATGCGACCCTGGGCGCCGGAGTCAACGTGGGTGCGGGTACCATCACCTGCAACTACGACGGCGTGAACAAGCACAAGACCGTCATCGAGGACGGTGCTTTTATCGGTTCCGATACCCAGTTGGTGGCGCCGGTCACCGTCGGCCGCAATACCGTCGTGGGCGCCGGCACCACAGTGACCCGAGACACGGGCGAGGACGCGCTGGTGGTCAGCCGTGCGCCGCAGAAGAACATCCCCGGCTGGCGCCGTAGATCGCGTTGACTCGCCGAGGTTTCGACCCAATGATTATTCCAAAGAGCCAATGTGATTGCTCCCGCCCCTTCGGAGCGCCCGACAAACCAGAAGGAGTTCGTGATGTTTGAACACACCGTCGTCGCAGCCCACTTTTCCTCGGCTACCGCGCCGCTGTTTGACAGTCTTCGCGAACTTCAGGACCGCGGAACCCGCGAACTGACGCTGGTGGACGTACTGCGGTCCCACAACACGGCGGATCTTGCCGAGGAACATCGGGTGGAGGCACAGCGCCGGCTGGAAGAGGAAAAGACCGAGTTGGAGCGTGCCGGGTTCAAGGTCAATATCGAACTGCGCATGGGGCAGCCGGCCCATGAGCTTTCCACCATCGCCCGGGGGCGGGGCGCTTCACTGATTCTGGTCGGATCGCGCGGTGAACATTATTTCCGCGAGTTCCTTCGTGGCTCCACCGTGCTGCAGCTTGTCCGCAAGACCTCCACGCCGGTGCTGCTGGAACCCATCGAGGCGGATATCCGCCAGGTCAGGGCTCGCGGATTCAGCCGTGTGCTGCTCGCCACGGATTTCTCTGCCAGTGTCAGGGATGCGGAACAGATGGCAGTGGAGCTGGCCGACAAGGCGGCCGAGCTGGTGTTGCTACATGTGGTGGAGGATGACGATGCCGAGGAACTGGGCGAGGAGCGGGCCGTAGCACGTGCGCGCGAGAAGCTCGCCGAGATCGCCAAGCGGTTACCACAGGCCACCAAGCTCACCCAACGTGTCGAGCGGGGGGTTGCGTCCCGACAGATCATGCGCGTTGCGGATGAGGAAAACAGCTCCATGCTGGTCATCGGCAAGCGCGGCGACAGCCCTGTGCGTGAGCTGATGCTGGGAAGCACCGCGCAAGCCGTGGTTCGCAACGCGTCGCAATCGGTACTGGTGGTCCCTTCCAGCCTGGGCCAGATCTGATACGCTTCCAGCGTTGATCCACCAAACACAGGAGCCATTGCATGTGCGGGATTGTCGGAGCTGTCGCGGAAAGGGATGTCGCCCGCATACTGCTTGAAGGGCTCCGGCGCCTGGAGTACCGGGGTTACGATTCTGCCGGCATCGCCGTGCTGGACGCTGATGCGACCATCCAGCGCCGCCGCGCGGCGGGCAAGGTCGAACGGCTGGAGGCCATGCTGGCCGAACAGCCGCTGAACGGCCGTACCGGCATTGCCCACACCCGTTGGGCAACGCACGGACGTCCCACCGACAACAATGCCCACCCCCACATGGCCGGGGAAACGGTTGCCCTGGTCCACAACGGCATCATCGAGAACTATGAAACCCTGCGCCGGCAGTTGCAGGAGCAGGGTTACGAGTTCCACTCCGAAACCGATACCGAAGTGGTGGTGAACCAGGTCCATAGCTGCCTGGCGGAGGCCGGCAGCCTGCTGGAAGCGGTGCGGCGTTCGCTTGCGCTGCTTGAAGGGGCGTATGCGTTCGGCGTGATCAGTGCGGATGCCCCGGGCGAGCTGGTTGCCGCGCGTCGCGGCAGCCCCCTGGTGATCGGCGTGGGCATCGGGGAACACTTCATTGCTTCCGACGTCTCCGCCCTGCTCCCTGTCACCCAGCAGTTCATCTTCCTGGAGGAAGGTGACGTCGCCCTGCTCACGCGGGAAGCGGTGACCATCTACGATATCCACGGCAGGCGCGTGGAGCGGCCGCTGAAGCGCTCCGAGCTGACCGCCAGCAGCGCCGACAAGGGTTTGTATCGGCACTTCATGCTCAAGGAAATCCACGAGCAGCCCAGGGTCCTGGCGGAAACGCTAGAGGGCCGGCTTGGTCGGGATCGCGTGCTGCCGGAAGTGTTCGGAGTGGATGCCGCGCCGATCTTCGACTCCGTACGCCAGGTACAGATCGTCGCCTGTGGCACCAGTTACCACGCCGGCATGGTGGCGTCCTACTGGTTCGAGTCACTGGCCGGCATCCCCTGCCGGGTGGAAGTGGCCAGCGAATTCCGCTACAGGAAGCCGGCCGTCATGGAGGGCACGCTGTTCCTGACCAACTCCCAGTCCGGGGAAACTGCCGATACGCTGGCTGCGCTGCGTGAAGCGAAACAGCTCGGCTACCTGGCGAGCCTGGCCATCTGCAACGTGCCGGAAAGCTCGCTGGTGCGGGAATCCGATCTGGTGCTGATGACCAGGGCCGGCCCCGAGATCGGCGTCGCCTCCACCAAGGCGTTCACCACCCAGTTGGTGGGCCTGCTGCTGCTGGTCATGGCACTGGGTCGGCGGCACGCCATGTCCGAGGACACGGAACGGTCGCTGGTGCGTGCCCTGCACGATCTGCCCGCGTGCGTGGACCGTGCGCTGCAGATCGAGCCGGAAATCGAACAATTGTCCCAGGCGTTCGCCGACAAGGACCACAGTCTTTTCCTCGGCCGAGGTGCCCAGTTCCCGGTCGCGCTGGAAGGTGCGCTGAAGCTGAAGGAAATCTCGTATATCCATGCCGAAGCGTATCCGGCCGGTGAACTCAAGCATGGCCCGCTGGCGTTGGTGGACGCCAATATGCCGGTGGTGGCGGTCGCACCCAACAACGAACTGGTGGAAAAACTCAAATCCAACCTGCAGGAAGTCCAGGCCCGGGGCGGGGAGCTGTTCGTCTTCGCCGATGTCGATACCGCCATTGCCGATGCGCCCGGTGTGCGTGTGGTGCGCGTTCCCCGGGTGGACGATGTGCTTGCTCCGCTGGTCTATACCATCCCGCTACAGTTGCTGGCCTACCACGTGGCGGTACTCAAGGGCACCGATGTGGACAAGCCCCGGAACCTCGCAAAATCGGTCACTGTGGAGTAGTGATCCGACACCGTGTCAGGGGGTGGTTGTATTCGAATCCAGACCAGGCCACTTCGAATACATCAAGGCGATTGTCGCGGTTTTGGAACTGGGTCGAGAGTTTGTTCCGTTCTTGCCGTCGATCCTGAAGAATGCGAATCCCATCGAAGCACCAACCGCCTGAATGAGCCCGCCTCGTGCCCATCACAATGGCCTGGGGCTTGATTGGAAGAATGGTCGGTATCCTGATACGCAACGGACATCCCGAAAAGCCTTGGCAACCCAGGGTATGGCAAGGGAATTGAGGGGGCCGGCCGCTACTCCCCAGTAACGGACCCGCACAACGAACAGGTCTGCGTGCTCGAATCCTGCCCGTACCGGGAACCCCTGCTTCAAGGCGGCAGCAGTGCTCAAACGTCACCTGCTGCAGGTCGTGGAAACAGTGGGGCGTGCCTGCACCGAGATGAAAGGACAGCCCGTTTCTGTCATGGCCAAGGCTACGGTGGGTGCGTTCATGGAGGCGAAGTTCCGTGACCCTGAGGCATCGCGTGCCCTGGCGGCCGAGGTGGAGGACAATGAACTCGTGATTCGCCTCACGCAGTGCGCCCAACTCGCACTGTGCGAAATGCTGGCGACCGCCTCCGACGTGCATTCTGAGCAGCTGGCGGCTGTGTCCTACCTGGTATCGACAGCTACCATCGGTGCCATTCAGGGCCTGGTCACCGCTCAGGAATTGCCGCCGAAGGTGGAAGCCACGCGGGCCAATCTGGAGCTGATGCTGAGCGCCTGCCCGGAGGCGACAGGTACGCGACGCGGTCTTGCATCTGATTGACAGCGGGACCGGGACAGGGGTGGCACAGGGAGGCCAGTCGCTCAGACTGCTGAAGGTCTGATTCTGCATTCGACAAAGACGGGCTATAGTTTTCCTCGTCCAACAGGAAGAAGAAGGAACAATGACATGGATCAGGGTTTCGTTCGGGCGCTGGTCGTTGCTCTTCTGCTCTGTTTCGCTTCGCCATTGCTTGCCGCCGACAAGATCTCCTGGAACAACCTGTCGCTTGCCTGGATTGCCACCGGCGACCTCGAAATCGGGTCGAGTAGCCGGGATCTGAAGGGGTATCGCCTGGCGGGCACGGCCAGCCTGACCGATTTCATCTTCGTCGGTGCAATCGTCAACAGCTACCACGTGGCGGACGGCAGCGATTTCGACATGAGTACCCAGCAAATCGGCGTTGGCGCCAGGTACTCCCTCCCCAACCTTCCTCTGCCGCTCGATGTCTGGACCTCCTTGAACTATGAGCGTCTCAGCGAAGGAGGAGAGCTCGCCACTGGACCTGGCGTTGATCTCGGTGTGCGGGCGCTGGTTTACCCCGCTCTGGAACTGGCGCTTGCCGTGAAGCCGTGGAGCGATCTGAATTTCGACAGCTATGACGTGGAGTACACCGGCTATGAACTCAGCGCCGCCTACTCCGTGATTCCATCGGCCGCGCTGACACTGGCGCTGGGGAATCACACCAGCGACGAGGGCACCTACAAGATCCGCTACCGTAACGTGGTAGCGCTGGGGGTTCGCTACCAGTACTAGGCCGCAAGGCCGGCCGCATTGGGTGAGCGGGCGGGTACGTGCCTGATGCGCCGGCCGCCCATCAGTCCTCCACCACGGTGGAGTCCGCCCACTTGCACAGGTGCACGCGGCCGACATTCTCGGCGTCCTTGAGCGGCTGCTGCAGAAACTCCAGCACCTTGCCCGGGGCTGGCTTCTGTTCCGCCGCGGCGCGGTTCAGGCCGCACATGGCGATGGCGCACTGGGCGTTCACGAACCCCGCGCTCGTCTTGTAGGCCCGCAGGTTCAGTGCCTGGAAGATGCGCCGGAAGGCATTGGAATGGAACTGGTCCGGGTTCTCGTGATGCAGCAGGATCGCGAACTCCCCTTCGGCCACCGTGCCCACCACGTCCAGCGGTCGTACCGATTGCCTCAGCCGGGTGGCCACGGTTCCGAGCAGCTCGTTGGCGATGGTATCCCCATGGATCCGGGCCAACGAGTCACGGCCATGGATACCCACCAGCGCGACGCAGGCGATGCCGCCTCGTGCCTCGACATGCCGCAGCAGCCGTTCCATGGCGTCTTCGACGTAACGTCGGTTGCCCAGGCCGGTGCGCACGTCGAAACTGTGCTGCGCATTCATCTGCATGTTCAGTTCGTGCAACCGCTGGTTAGCCTTCAACAATTCGTTCTGCAGCGTGGAGATGCGGCCCGCGGCGTGTATACGCAGCAGCAGTTCCGTGTTGTCAGGGGATTTGTTGATGAAATCGTCCACGCCATTGGCGAAGGCGATGGCCAGGGAGTCGGCCCCCTCGCGCGCGGTGAGTAGCAGCACGTAGGTGTAGTGGTTGGTTTCCTCGTCCAGTTGCCGAACCTGCCGTGTCAGCTCCAGGCCGTCTATGCCGGGCATCAGCCAGTCCGCCAGCAACAGGTTGGCGCGGCGCTCGCGCATCATGCTCAAGGCCTGTTCGCCGCTACTGGCGATTCGTATGTCCTCGTAACCTGTTTGCCGCAGCGCGCGCCGAAGGATCTCCAGGGTCACCTTCGCATCATCGACGATAACCACCGAAATCTGCTCGGCAATCATCGGCGAACTCGGCCCATTCATGTAAGTGCTTCCCGTTCTCTCGCACCCGCACCGCTGTCGCTCTGCACGCAAGTCCGCGAAGCGGCGCGACGAAGCGGGTGGCATCTTTCCGGTTCCGCAGCGAGCATCATGCTGCAGCCATTGTTATCACCGATCATTGTTGCGGTAATCGATCAGCGTTCCCTAGATCCGGACCCGCTCATCCCTCGGCATTCTGTTAGGCTATTACAGGGTTGTCCACCGTGGAAGCCTCGCGGCGAATCGAGCGCCGAACGGGCAGGATTTCCGGATCAGCGTGACCGGAATACGAGGAGGTTGTAGGCATGAATCTGCGGGATCTCCGCTATCTTGTGGCCGTGGCGGACCACCGCCATTTCGGGCGGGCGGCAGAGGCCTGTTTCGTCAGCCAGCCGACGCTGAGCGCGCAACTGAAAAAACTGGAGGAATTCCTCGGCGTGCAGCTGGTGGAGAGGACCAACCGGCAGGTGATGCTCACCCCAATAGGGACGGAAGTGGCACAACGGGCACGATATATCCTCAATACCGCCGACGATATCGTCGAGGTGGCGCGGGCGGCGTCCGACCCGTTTTCCGGCGATTTCCGGCTGGGGCTGATACCCACGGTCGCTCCCTACCTGCTCCCGCATCTGGTGCCGGCGATGCGCCAGGCGTTTTCCCGCTTGCGTCCGCTGCTCTACGAGGAGCAGACGGCCTCCTGCCTGGACAAACTGCGGCGCGGTGAGCTGGACGCGGCGATACTGGCCGTGCCCGTGGAGGGGGCGGAGGGCTTCGCCCAGCTACCCTTGTATGATGAGCCTTTCCTGCTCGCCGTGCCCAGTGACTACACACTCCCCGAGAGCCAGCCGGTACCCCTGGATCGGCTCGCCACGGAGCGCATTCTCCTGCTGGAGGAAGGCCACTGTCTGCGTGATCAGGCGCTGGATGTCTGCAAGCTGGTGGGCGCCCGGGAAGAGCGCGAATTCCGCGCCACCAGCCTGGAAACCCTGCGTCAGATGGTAGCCTCCGGTGCCGGCATGACGCTACTGCCGGAGCTGGCGGCGCATTCGGGGGTGTCGATGCCCAATGCCGGGGCCATCCGCCTGCATCGCTTCCAGGATCCCCAGCCCCAGCGCCATATCGCCATACTCTGGCGCAAGGGCTCTGCGCGGGAAGCCACCGTCAAGGCGGTTGGGGATACCATACGGCAGCTGGAGGTCATCACCGGCCTGCGGCAGCACGCGGCCGCCTGATCAAGCCCTCATTCATATCAACCTTGCCTGGCCCTTTTCATGGATGTATCGGATATTCTCGACCCGTTGAACGATGCCCAGCAGCAGGCCGTTTCGGCGCCGCTGGGCCGCCACCTCGTGCTGGCCGGGGCCGGCAGCGGCAAGACCCGCGTGCTGGTGCACCGGGCGGCCTGGCTGAACCGGGTGGAGGGCGCCTCGCCCTACAGCCTGCTTGCAGTCACCTTCACCAACAAGGCCGCCTCGGAAATGCGCGGCCGCATCGAGAGCCTGCTGGGACGCTCGGCCGCCGGCATGTGGACCGGTACGTTCCACGGCCTGTCCCATCGGCTGCTGCGCCGGCACTGGCGGGAAGCCAGCCTGAACGAAGCGTTCCAGATCCTCGATTCCGACGACCAGAAGCGGCTGATCAAGCGGGTGATGCGGCTGCTCGAGGTGGACGAGGCGCGCTGGCCGGTAAAGCAGGTGCAGGGCTTCATCAACAGCCGCAAGGATGACGGCTTGCGGCCCAGGGACATCGGCACCGACAACGATCCCTACACGGACCGTATGGTGCGCATCTACGCCGCCTACGAGGAGGCTTGCCAGCGTGGCGGGCAGGTGGATTTCGCCGAACTGCTGCTGCGCAGCTTCGAGCTGCTGCGCGACAACGCCGACATCCGCGAGCACTACCGCAAGCAGTTCAGGCACGTGCTGGTGGACGAATTCCAGGACACCAACGGCATCCAGTACAACTGGCTGCGCATGCTGGCCGGGCCGGATGCCGATCTGTTCGTGGTGGGCGACGACGATCAGTCCATCTACGGCTGGCGCGGTGCGCGGGTGGAAAACCTGCGGAAGCTCACCGAGGACTACCCCGACACCCGCGTGCTGCGGCTGGAGCAGAACTACCGTTCCACCGCCACCATCCTGAACGCGGCCAATGCTCTGATCGCGCACAATGCCGGGCGCATGGGGAAGAACCTGTGGACTGAGGGCAAGGAAGGCGAACCCATCGCGCTCTACGCCGCCTTCAATGAACTGGACGAGGCCCGTTTCGTTGTTGACCGCATCAACCAGGGGCTGCAGCAGGGCCACAGTCGTTCCGAGTTCGCCATCCTGTACCGGTCCAACGCCCAGTCCCGCGTATTTGAAGAGGCGTTGCTGGCACACAGCATCCCGTACCGCGTTTACGGCGGCCTGCGTTTCTTCGAGCGTGCCGAGATCAAGGACGCGCTGGCCTACGTCCGCCTGGTGAACAACCGCGACGACGACCCGTCCTTCGAACGGGTGGTGAACACCCCGGCGCGCGGCATCGGCGGCAAGACAGTGGACGCGCTGCGAGAGCATGGCCGTGCCACCGGCCTCAGCCTGTGGAAGGCGGCGATCTCCGCGCTGGAGCAGCGCCTGCTGCCAGGGCGGGCGGCGAATGCGGTCACGCGTTTCCTGGCGTTGATCGATACCGTGGCCGAGCAGGTGGAGGGGCAGCCGCTGGCGGACACCTTCGACACGGTAATCAAGCATTCCGGCCTGAGGGAGCTGTACCAGAAGGACAACGATGACCGTGGTGAATCGCGGCTGGAGAACCTGGACGAACTGGTGAGCGCGGCGCGCGGTTTCGAGCAGGAATGGTCGACCGACGAGCAGGAAATGGAGACGCTGACGGCTTTCCTGGCGCACGCGGCGCTGGAAGCCGGCGAAGGGCAGGCGGATGACTGGGAGGAATGCGTGCAGTTGATGACGCTCCACTCTGCCAAGGGCCTGGAGTTCCCGTGGGTGTTCCTGGCGGGACTGGAGGAAGGGCTGTTCCCGCATCGCATGTCGGCAGAGGATCCCGATCGGCTGGAGGAGGAACGGCGGCTCTGCTACGTGGGCATCACGCGGGCGCGGCAGCATCTGACCCTGACCTGGGCGGAGAAGCGTCGCATTCACGGCGAAGAGCGCTGGGGTGCACCGTCACGCTTCATCCGGGAGATACCGGAGGAACACCTGCAGCACGTGCGTACCCGTGTTTCGGTGAGCCGGCCGCAGATGGCCATCCGCCGCGGACTGGTGGAGCAGGCACCACCGGATGGGGGGTTCGGGCTGGGACAGCGGGTATTTCACGAGAAATTCGGCGACGGCGTGGTGGTGCGCTATGAAGGCCAGGGAGCGAGTGCGCGTGTGCAGGTGAATTTTTCGATGGTGGGCACCAAATGGCTGGTGGCCGCCTACGCGAACCTTACGCCGGCCTGACAGCCCCGCGTCCGGCGAAGCACCGCAACAGCGCAGCGCGACACATCCTCCTGCTGAGGCGGGCGCGGGAATCGATCAGCGCTTCCTTGGATCAGGGTTCTTCACCACTGGATGATCTTCCACCGGTTCAGGTTCGGCGTGGCTCCCAACGCCTCGATACGGGTGGTGAGCTGGCCGGAACCGTCGGGGTCGTAGAGATAGTATGGCGGGCCGACGGCCGGAGTGATCTTCACTGCGTACACCTGCCCGTGAACGCTGTATTCCTCGATGGTCGCCCACTGGCGTTCGATGATGGTGACCTGCGGTTCGATATCATCGCCCAGCGTCAGCTCTTCCGGCGGAGGCGGCGCGGTAATGATGGGCTTGCGTTCGCCGTCGTCCGCCCAGGCCCCGGCGAAGGCGAGCAAGGCCAGCAGCAGGATCAGCACGCGCGCGAGTTTCATGGCTTGCCCTCCGGAAAACCGTAGTGTCCCGCGTTGCGCCCGGCAGCATCTTGAGCGGGATCAAGTCCGGCAGTCTCACACCGCCGCGGAATCAATGCGCGCTTCCTCAACCAGGCACGAACGAAAACCGGTTTCGAGCGCGACAACGTGAATACTTAAGCGCTTCCTTAAAGGTCTAGCAGAATCTCGCGTTCCCAGGCGGAGGGTTCGAAGCCGCGGTCCTCGTAGTGGTCGAAGATGGCGTTGACCACGTCGGCGGGTTCGTCCACCAGCTTGAACAGGTTCATGTCGGCGGCGCTGATCATGCCCTCTTCCACCAGATGATCCTGGAACCAGCTTATAAGACCTTCCCAGAAAGGCGTATGGACCAGGATGATCGGGATGCGCCGGGTTTTCCCGGTCTGCACCAGGGTCAGGATCTCGGCCAGTTCGTCCAGCGTGCCGAAGCCGCCGGGCAGCACCACGTAGGCCGAGGCATACTTCACGAACATCACCTTGCGCGAGAAGAAATGCCGGAAGTGCAGGCTGATGTCCTGGTAGGGGTTGCCGGACTGTTCCTTGGGCAACTGGATGTTCAGACCGATGCTGAGCGACTTGCCGGCGAAAGCGCCCTTGTTGGCTGCCTCCATGATGCCGGGGCCACCGCCGCTGACCACGGAGAAGCCCGCCTCCGACAATTGGTGAGCCGTCTCCTCCGCAAGTTTGTAATACGGATGGTCGGGCGGCGTGCGGGCGGAGCCGAACAGGCTGACGGAGGGCTTGATCTGCGCCAGACGCTCGAAGCCTTCCACGAATTCCGCCATGATCTGGAAGATCTTCCAGCTCTCTCGGGTCATCAGTGAGTCGTTGACCGGGGCGCGCCCGGTGAATTTGTCCTGCATCGTCTCGCGTTCTCCCTGCGCGGCTGCGCATTACAAAGATGCTCTTCATTGCGTATCCTACGGCAGAATCGCATGACCACGACAGCATGGCGTCGTGATAATCCGGTCTTTTTCGCCCGTTATCGCGTTCCTGATGCGGGCCTCGATCCGGCGGCGTCCGGTATCTCTGTTCCGGACACGCCGTAAATGCGTCCCTGTAGGCTTGACGGTGGCGTCCCTGCCGCCGACAGTCCGGAACAGAGACACCGCGAACACAGCCTGGCGGCGGAGCGCGTCCGTGACGGTGATGCCCTTCTGGCCGGGTGCCAACGAGCGCAACCTGATGAGTAAATCCGACAGCAAACCCCTGATCCTGGTTGACGGCTCCTCCTACCTGTACCGGGCTTTCCACGCCCTGCCTCCGCTGACGACATCCAAGGGTCAGCCCACGGGCGCGGTACGGGGCGTGGCCAGCATGCTGCGCAAGCTGCTGGCGGACTACCAGCCGGACCGGATGGCGGTGGTGTTCGACGCCAAGGGAAAGACCTTCCGTGATGAGCTGTTCGAGCAATACAAGGCCCAGCGCCCGCCCATGCCCGATGATCTGCGCGAGCAGGTGGAGCCGCTGTACGCGCTGATCCGCGCCATGGGGTTACCGCTGATCGTCGAGGAGGGCGTGGAGGCCGATGACGTCATCGGCACGCTGGCTCGGCAGGCGGCCGCGGACGGCATGCCGGTGGTGATCTCCACCGGTGACAAGGACATGGCCCAGTTGGTGGACAGCCACATCACGCTGGTGAACACCATGAGCGGCACCGTGCTGGACCCAGATGGCGTGGTGGAGAAGTTCGGCATCGGCCCGGAGCTGATCATCGATTTCCTCGCCCTGATGGGCGACAAGATCGACAACATCCCCGGTGTCCCCGGGGTGGGCGAGAAGACCGCGTTGGGGTTGCTGCAGGGCATCGGCTCGCTGGACGAGATCTACGAGAACCTGGATCGCGTGCCCGACTTGCCCATTCGCGGAGCCAGGAGCCTGGCCGGGAAGCTTGAGGAGCACAAGGACCAGGCCTACCTGTCCTACCAGCTGGCCACCATCAAGGTGGATTGCGCGCTGAAGGAAACCATCGACGAACTCAGGCTGGGTGAGCCCGACCGCGAGGCGTTGAAGGCGCAGTATCGGGCGCTGGAGTTCAAGAGCTGGCTGGAGGAGTTGCTGGACGGTGACGAGCCCGCCCTGCCGGACGATGAGGGCGAGGCACCCGAGGTGAGCCGGGACGGCTACGAGACGGTCACCGAGATGGAAGTGCTGGACGCCTGGATCAAGCGTCTGGAGCAGGCGGAGCTGTTCGCCTTCGACACCGAGACCACCAGCCTGGATTACATGGACGCCGAACTGGTGGGGCTGTCATTCGCGGTGGCGCCGGGCGAGGCCGCCTACGTGCCGGTGGCCCACGACTACCCCGGCGCACCCGACCAGCTGGACCGGGGGGCGGTGCTGGACAAGCTCAAACCGCTACTGGAAAGCAACCAGCATCCGAAGGTGGGCCAGAACCTGAAGTACGACATGAGTGTGCTGGCCCAATACGACATTCCGCTGGGGGGCGTGGCCTACGACACCATGCTGGAATCCTACGTGCTGAACTCGGTGGCGACCCGGCACGACATGGATTCGCTGTCGTTGAAGTACCTGGGCCACAAGACCATCGGCTTCCAGGAAATTGCCGGCAAGGGAGCCAAGCAGCTCACCTTCAACCAGATCGCGCTGGACGAAGCGGCCCCCTACGCCGCCGAGGACGCCGATGTCACGCTGCGGCTGCACCAGGCGCTGTGGCCGAGGCTCGAGGCGGAGCCGTCACTGGTCAGCGTGTTCCGGGACATCGAGATGCCATTGGTGGGGGTGCTCTCGCGGGTGGAGCGCAATGGCTGCTACGTGGATACCGAGATGCTGCGCAGGCACAGCCAGGAAATGGCCAAGCGCATGGCGGAACTGGAAGAGCAGGCCTATGCCGAGGCCGGCCGCAAGTTCAACCTGGGCTCCACCAAGCAGCTCGGCGCCATCCTGTACGAGGAACAGGGCCTGCCGGTGAAGAAGAAGACGCCCAAGGGCGCCCCCTCCACTGCCGAGCCGGTGTTGCAGGAGCTCGCGCTGGACGGCCACAAGCTGCCGCAGATCATCATGGCGTTCCGTGAGCTGTCGAAGCTGAAGAGTACCTATACGGACCGCCTGCCGGAGATGGTCCGGCGGCGCACCGGCCGGGTGCACACCTCCTACCACCAGGCGGTCGCTGCCACAGGCCGGCTCTCTTCCAGCGATCCCAACCTTCAGAACATCCCCATCCGCAGCGAAGAGGGCCGTCGCATCCGCCAGGCGTTCCGGGCGCCGGAGGGCTACAAGCTGGTGGCGGCGGACTATTCGCAGATCGAACTGCGCATCATGGCGCACCTGAGCGGAGACCAGGGCCTGCTGGACGCATTCTCGGAGGGGCTGGACATTCACCGCGCCACGGCGGCGGAGGTGTGGGGCAAATCGCTGGACGATGTCAGCGACAACGAGCGGCGCAACGCCAAGGCCATCAACTTCGGCCTGATCTACGGCATGAGCGCCTTCGGCCTGGCCCGGCAGCTTGGTATTCCGCGCGGCGAGGCGCAGGATTACATCGAGCTCTACTTCAAGCGCTATCCCGGGGTGAAGGCGTACATGGAAAACACCCGCAAGCTGGCCGCGGAGAAGGGCTATGTGGAAACGCTGTTCGGCCGCCGCCTGTACCTGCCGGAAATCCGCAGCCGCAATGCCGCCATGCGCCAGGCCGCCGAGCGCACCGCCATCAACGCCCCCATGCAGGGCACAGCCGCCGACATCATCAAGCGCGCCATGGTTAAAGTGGATGCCTGGCTGGACGGCAGCAGGCTGGACGCGAAGATGATCATGCAGGTGCACGATGAGCTGGTGTTCGAGGTGGCAGGGGACGACGTGGACACGCTGGTGAAAGAGGTGTCATCGCTGATGAGCGAGGCGGCGGAGCTGAAGGTGCCGTTGCTGGTGGAGCCCGGCATCGGCAACAACTGGGACGAAGCTCACTGAGGGAACGTCGCCGACGGGCAAAAGAAAGGCCCTGGCTCTCGGGGGGGAAAGACCAGGGCCAATACTGCGGCCTTGGGGTTAGGCCGACTTTTGTCCGTCCACTACAGGAAAGAGCGAACGGACCGCGCCGGGCACTGGCGCTCATCGTTAGAGACAGTATTATCCGAAATTGGTTCCTTGCCAGCGACACCCGTCCGCGGTGGACGCCGCCGGTTGCAGACGCCCTCGAGCAGATGGCAGGTCAGGGACTTTCCCGCAGCCCGAACCAGTGGTCCAGCACGGCGTGCGCCTCGTCGATGCCGACACGACCGGGTGAGGAAAACAGCTGCACCGTGGCGCCGGGGAAGCGCTCCGACAGCTCCCGGCGCACGCCCAGCAGGGTCTGCTGGGCGGCACCGCGCTTCAGCTTGTCCGCCTTGCTCAGCAGGACATGGATCGGCAGGCCGCCGCTGGTGGTCCAGTCCAGCATCTGGCAGTCGAAGTCCTTCAGCGGATGGCGGATATCCATGATCAGCATGACCCCGCGCAGGGCCTTGCGCTCCGCCAGGTAGGCCGGGAGTGTTCGTTGCCAGTGGGCGCGGATCTTCTCGGGCACTTTGGCGTAGCCGTAGCCCGGCAGGTCCACCAGCGCCATGCTGTCATTCACCGGAAACAGATTGATGAGCTGGGTCCGGCCGGGTGTCTTGCTGGTGCGCGCCAGGCTTTTCTGGCCCGTGATGGCGTTCAGTGCGCTGGATTTGCCGGCATTGGAGCGACCGGCGAACGCCACCTCCAGGCCGGTGTCCGGCGGCAGCTGGTCCAGATGATTGACGCTTTTCAGAAAGCGGGCCTGCTGATAGAGCGGGTTCATGGAAATCCTGATCCGTGACGTTCTGCTGCTGAAGTGAAGGGTTTCCTAATCTACCCTGAAAGCGCGACCGGCGCAGAACCGGAAAACCGTCGCAATTCCGGGCACCTGTTCCGCCGGCAAATTGACCGCACACCCTGTGACTGGTATAAATCCAGTCGTTTTGCCTACATGGCTGCGTCGCGTCAGTGCCCGTGGCCATCGGCCCGCTGACAACAGCCCACCTGTTCAGGAGCTTAGGTGTCCATGAAGATCTGGCAGAGTCTTGCCATCGCATCGCTTGCCCTGGGTGTTGCCGGTACCACGAGTGCAGGCGATATCTCCCGTGGCCAGGAATTGTCCGAAACCTGCGTGGCCTGCCACGGAGCGGATGGTAACAGCACCAACCCCGAGTGGCCGAAGATTGCCGGCCAGGGCGAGCGCTACCTGTTCGAGCAGTTGGTGGCCTACAAGGACGGTACGCGGGAGAACGCGCTCATGGCCGGCCAGGTGGCAGACCTGGACGAGCAGGATATGCGGGATCTCGCGGCCTACTACGCCTCGCAGACCCCGGATATCGGCAGCGCCGACCCGGATCTGGCGGACAAGGGCGAGCAAATCTATCGCGGCGGCATCCCTGACAAGAACGTGGCTGCGTGCATCGCCTGCCACGGTCCGGCCGGGGAAGGCATGGCTGCGGCCGGTTTCCCGCGTATCGGTGGACAGCATGCAACCTACACCGCGCAGCAGTTGCAGAAGTACCGGTCCGGCGAACGCAGCACCGATGCCAACCGCATCATGCGCGGCGTTGCCGAGCGCATGTCGGATGACGAAATTCGCGCTGTTTCCTCGTATATCGAGGGGCTCTACAAGAGCCGGTAGAGACAACTGGGTGCCGCCGCCGCTTCGGCGGGGCGGCAGTCCGGGCGGCTGCTGCGCAGCCGGCAACGTGTTTCCATTCCCGCCCTGCCGTAAACGGGGCAGCCAAAGACGGTTTCTGCGGCGTTGGTCGCGGATAGTCAGTGACCCACCCCGACAGCCTGCAACTTTCTATCGGCCAAACCGGTCAGGATTAGCATGAATACCACCGCCCAAGACCAGTCGGTTGCGAGGCGCCGCAGTAAAGGCACCGCTGCGGTGCTGGTCCAGTTCCTCGGTTCGATGAACCTGGCCATCACGCTGCTGGTGGTGGTGTGTATCGCCTCCGTGATCGGGACGGTGCTGCAGCAGAACCAACCCTATCCGGATTACCTGCTGAAGTTCGGTCCCTACTGGTTCCAGGTGTTCGAGCAGCTGGGGCTTTACGACGTCTATTCCGCCGGCTGGTACCTGTTCATCCTGGCGTTTCTGGTGGTTTCCACGTCGGTCTGCCTGACGCGGAACTCGCCCGGCATGTTGCGGGAAATGAACAAGTTCCGCGAACACCAGCAGGAACGTTCGCTGCGGGCGTTCAGCAATCGGCGGGAATGGACCAGCGCGCTGCAGATGGCCGAGGTGGAGCAACTGGCGGCCAGGACGTTCCAACGGCATGGCTATCGCTACCGCGGCAAGAATCACGGCGAGGCCCGCCTGCTGGCAGGCATGGCCGGCCGCAGCAACCGGTTGGGCTATATCTTCACGCACCTGTCCATCGTCGTGATCTGCGTCGGTGGTCTGATCGACGGCAATCTGTTGCTCAAGTTCCGGGAATGGACCGGGGACCTGGTGGTGGAAACCCGCAATATTCCTGTCTCCCAGATCGACACTTCCAGCCGTCTGCCGGTCACCCGCGCTGCGTTCCGGGGTAATGTGAACATCCCCGAGGGTCGCAGTGCCGGGGTGGTATTCCTGAATCTCAAGGACGGCTACGTGGTCCAGGATCTGCCGTTCCGGCTGCACGTGGAAGAGTTTCGCGTGGAGCATTACGACACCGGCGAGCCCAGCTCCTTCGAGAGCGATGTGGTGCTGACCGCGCCGGAGCTGGATGAGCCCATACACCAGACCATCAGGGTGAACCATCCGCTGATCTACGATGGCTATGCCATCTATCAGGCCAGTTTCGGTGACGGTGGCTCCCAGTTGGCGCTGACCGCCTGGCCCCTGACCGGGGAGGATCGTCGCCCGTTCGAGCTGGACGGCGAGGTGCTGCAGTCCCAGCCGCTGGAGATCAACGGCCGCGAGTACCAGCTCGAGCTGGAGGACTTCCAGCCCATGAACGTGCGCCCAATACCCGAAGCCGTCACCCGCCGCGATGTCCGCAATGTTGGGCCCAGCTTCACCTATCGTCTGCGCTCGCCCACAGGGGAGGCGCGGGAGTACGAGAACTATATGCTGCCTGTCGAGGTCGAAGGCCGGCAGTTCTTCCTGAGCGGGGTGCGCGGTTCACCGGCCGATGATTTCCGGTATCTGCATCTGCCGGCTGACGAGCGCGGACGGCCGGACACGTTCATGCGGTTCTATACCTTGCTCAGTAACCCGGACGAACTGCGGGCCGCCTCAGAGCGTGGCGCGCAGCAAACCATGTCGGACTTCGGCCTGGAGGATTCGCAGCTGGTCCCGCAGGTGGCCCAGACGGCCCGTGAACTGGTGCGGCGGCTGATGGAGGAGGATTTCCCTTCGGTCATGGCCTACCTGGAAGCGAGCATGGATGAGCGTCAGGTCCCCTCGGAGCGACGCGAGGTTCTGATGACATTCTCCCGGCTGACGCTGGAGCGTACACTGTGGGAAGCTTACCAGGAGGCCCGGGACGGTACGGACGTGCGGACCGTGAGCGACCTGGATGAACAAGGCCAGCAGTTCTTCCGCGATGCGCTGGCCGCGCTGTCCGCGATGGATCAGTACGCGGCTCCGGTGTTCCTGCAATTGCGGGATTTCCAGCACCGTCAGTCCACCGGGCTGATGATTGCCCGGGCGCCGGGCCAGAATATCGTCTACCTGGGCTTTGCGCTGCTGACCATTGGTATATTCTTGATGTTCTATGTGTCCCACCGCCGAGCCTGGTGCTGGATGCGTCCCCTCGCCGGAGGTGGTTGCCAGGTGCTGGTCGCGGGGGCGAACACGCGGGATCCCATCGGCTTCCAGCGTCGTTTCCAGGCGATGACGGACGAACTGGATGCGCGTTTGAAAGCGGCGGAGGAATCCGCCAGACGTAAGCAGGATTGAGGAATCGGCCATGAGTACAACGCCGGAATCGTTGACCGAGCATTTTGATGAGCGCGGTTTCTTCCAACGCCTGAGCTGGTTCGACTGGCTCTGGGCCGGGACCTTCCTGCTGGGTACGCTTTATGCCAGCTACTATTTCGCGCCCTGGATGGACCGCTACGAGCAGGGCATCCTGTACATCTCCTACCTGACGCTGGTCTGGGTGGGTTGGCTGTGGAAGCCGGCTCGTATGTTCAGCGTTGTGGTCGCCGCGCTGACCCTGTTCGCCATCTGGCAATATCCGGACCTGGCCGCCGCGGAACGCAATTTCTTCCTCAACTACCTGCTGTCCAGCCAGTCCGCCATCATGTGGATGTGCGCGCTGTTCCCGGCCGCCATGGTGGTGTACTTCGCCGGCCTCGCCGCCCGCTCGGAATACACCCAGAAAGTGGGCTCGGCGCTGACCTGGACGGCCTCGGCGGCGGGCTTCATCGGTCTGCTGGTGCGCTGGTGGGAGTCCTACCTGATCAGCCCGGAGATCGGCCGCATCCCGGTCACCAATCTGTATGAGGTGTTCGTGCTGTTCGCGATCACCACCGGCCTGATCTACCTGTACTACGAACAGCGTTACCGCACGAGGGCGCTGGGCGGCTTCGTCGGGCTCATCATTACCGCTTCCGTGGTCTTCCTGCTCTGGTACCACTTCGATCGCCAGGCGCACGAGATCGACCCGCTGATTCCGGCATTGCAGAGCTGGTGGATGAAGATACACGTGCCCACCAATTTCGTGGGGTACGGCGCCTTCGCCATCGCAGCCATGGTGGGCCTCGCCTACCTGGTGCAGTCGCGTAATCCGGAACGCTGGCGCCAGCGCGGCTTCCCCTCGGCGGAGGCCATGGACGACATCATGTACCGCACCATCGCGCTCGGTTTCGCGTTCTTCACCATCGCCACTATCCTCGGGGCGCTGTGGGCTGCTGAAGCCTGGGGCGGCTACTGGTCCTGGGACCCGAAAGAAACCTGGGCCTTGATCGTGTGGCTGAACTACGCGGCCTGGTTGCACCTGCGATTCACCAAGGGCTGGCGGGGCGCGCCCATGGCCTGGTGGGCGATTGTCGGCCTGCTGGTGACCACCTTCGCTTTCCTGGGTGTGAACATCTTCCTGTCGGGGCTGCATTCCTACGGGGAGCTGTAGTATCCAGTTGTCCGGCGGCTGACGCTGCTCCCTCGCAGCGCCGTTTCAGGCGCCTGCATGGCTGCCGGTGAAACTGCGCGGCGCGGTCGCGGTCTATAGCATCGATGTAGCCGGCATGCCGGTGCCACAAGAACAGTGTCCCGCCCGCCCGGGCGGTGAAGGGGAGTAAGAAGATGCGAGTGATGCTTGGGGTCGTGATCGCGGCGGGGTTGTTGTTGGCCGGGGCCGCGCAGGGTCAGTCGTTCCAGGCCGGGACGCATTACCGTGAGCTGCCGCGCCAGGTCGACACCGTGGACGACGGCCGGATCGAGGTCCGCGAATTCTTTTCCTACGGCTGCCCGTTCTGCAACCAGTTCCTGCCGCGTATCAACAGCTACGCGGAACAGGTGGATGATGACGTTGTGGTGGTGAAACATCCGGTGGTGTTCGACCAGCGCTCCGAACCGCTGGCCCGCGCCTACGCGGTGGCCGAGGAATTGGGCGTTGTGGATGACGTCCATGGCGCGCTTTTCGTGGCCTACCACGAGCGTGGCAACCGGCTGGACAATGCCGAGCGCGTGGCCGAGGTCTTTGCCGAACAGGGGGTGGACAGGCAGGCGGTGATCGATGAATGGGAATCCTTTGGCGTCGAGACCAAGGTAAGCCGCTATCGGCAGAATCTGCGCAACTACATGGCCACCAGCACCCCCTCCATGGCAGTGAACGGGCGTTACTACATCGACATGAACATGGCTCGCAGCCAGGATCAGCTGCTGCAGATTGTCGACTACCTGGTGCAGAAGGAACGGGACAGGATCAACTGATGCAATCCGTATCCTCTGCCGAGGCCGAGGCAGAAACACCTTCCAGCCTCGAGCAACCCCGGCGCCAGGCGGGTGGACTCCTCCGCCTGATGAGCTACAACATCCAGACTGGTATGCAGACCCGCCATTTCCGCGACTACCTGACGCGGAGCTGGCAGCATCTGCTGCCGCACGCGGAACGGCCCCGGAATCTGGAGCGCATCTCCGATCTGCTGTCCGATTTCGACCTGGTCGGGCTGCAGGAAGTGGACGGAGGCAGCCTGCGCACCGGCTTCGTCAACCAGACCGAGTTCATGAGCCAGCGCGCCGGTTTTCCCTACTGGCACGACCAGACCAACCGGCGTATCGGCCGGCTGGCCCGGCATAGCAACGGCATACTCAGCCGTTTCCGGCCGCTGGAGGTGAAGGAACACCGGCTGCCGGGCATGATTCCCGGCCGCGGCGCGCTGCACCTGCGGTTCGGCGGACCGTCCGAGGATCTGGATGTGTTGCTGATGCATCTGTCCCTGGGCCAGCGTACCCGACTGAACCAGCTGGCCTATATCGCGGAGTTGATGCGGGACCTGAAGAACGTGGTGGTCATGGGGGATCTCAACTGCCGTGGCGACAGCCCCGAACTCCGCCACCTGCTCAACCGGACTTCGCTGCGCGAGCCGCTGGCGCATCTCCACACCTATCCGAGCTGGCGGCCGCACCGCAACATCGACCATATCCTGGTATCCGATTCCCTGCGGGTGGAGCGCGCCGAGGTGGTGGACTACCCTCTGTCCGACCACTTGCCGATCATGATGGAAGTGTCGTTGCCGGAATCCGTTATCCTGGTCCCGTAGCGAGGCGTCTGACTGACGTCAGAACAGCGGCTTCTGGTCGAACGGCATGCCCGGCGGGCCGACGCGGTCGGAAATCAGCGTTTGCCCGCGGATGAGAAGATCCCGCAGTCGTTGGGTGGAGCATGGCCGGCTGATCAGGAAGCCCTGTACCAGGTCGCAGCCGGTTTCGCGCAGAAACGCCAGTTGTTCCTCGTTCTCGACACCTTCCGCCACCACACGCAGGTTCAACTGGTGCGCCATGGCCACGATGGCGATGACAATCGCCTTGTCGTTGTCGTCGGTGAAGATGTCCTGAATGAACGAGCGGTCGACTTTCAGGATGTTCACTGGCATATGCTTGATCTTGCTGAGGCTGGAGTAGCCTGTGCCGAAGTCGTCCACGGCAATGCTGATACCCAGTTCGCGGAGGCGCTGCAACAGTGGCAGACTGCCTTTCTCGCGTTCCATCAGCGTGCTTTCGGTGATTTCCAGTTCCAGGGCATGGCCGGGAAGGCGATAGCGCTTCAGCAGGCTTTCCAGCGTTTTCGGGAAGCGATCGTCCAGCAGCTGATGGCCGGACACGTTCACCGAGACCCGGGGCAGCATCAGGCCTTCCCGTTGCCAGGCTCCGAGGTCCCAGCAGACCTGCTCCAGCACCCATTCCCCCAGGGGTACGATCAGCCCGGTTTCCTCCGCCAGGCCGATGAAATCGTCCGGCGGGATGCGGCCCAGTTCCTCATCGTTCCAGCGCACCAGCGCCTCGGCCGCCACCAGGGCGCCGTCCTGCAAGCAGACCATGGGCTGGTAATTCAGCCGGAACGCCTTGCGCTCCACAGCCTGGCGAAGCCGGTTCTCCAGCCTGCTGCGGCTGGCCGCCCGTTGTTGCAGACCCTGGTCGTAGATCACCAGGCCGTCCCGGTTCTGATGCTTGGCCTGGCGCAATGCCATTTCAGCGAAACGCACCAGGCTGTCCACGTCACCCCCGTGCTCCGGGTGGCAGGCGACGCCGATGCAGGCCGACACCCTCAGTTCGTGTCCCGCAACGCGAACCGGCTTGCCCAGCAGATCCCGTAGCCGATCGACCTGGCGGTGCACCTGTTCGTCGATGTCGCCCGCGTTCAGCGGGATGGTGAAGATGAACTCGTCACCTCCCCAGCGGGCCAGCGGATGGCCGTGCGGCAGGAACGCCTCGAGCCGGGCGCTGACGGTTTTCAGCAGCAGGTCGCCGACGTCGTGCCCCAGCAGGTCGTTGATCATGCCGGCGTCATTGAGATCCAGCAGCAGCAAGGCGAACGGCTGGTTCATGGACTGGCAGAGCTGACCGACGCGGCGGCGCAGCAGCTGCCGGTTGGGCAGCCCGGTCAAACGATCGTAATAGGCGAGCCGGAAAATGCGGCGCTCGGACTGCTTGCGTTGCAGCGCGCTGGCGAAGATCTCGCCGGCGGAGCGCAGCAGATGTAGTTGCTCCCGCGTCCAGCGGTCGTGACCGGGCCCGCGGTCCACGCCCAGAAAGCCCCGGACATCGCCGGAATAGATAATGGGTACCACCACCAAAGAGCTCACCCCGGCCTGCTGCAGGCGGGTGCGTTCCAGCAGGGCTTCCTGCGGCAGCTGGTCCAGCGAATCCACGGTCACCAGTTCCTGGCTGTAGAGTTGCCGGGCAAGCCAGGGAAGCTGGCCTGCATGCAGCCGCTGCCCGTGGGCGGGCTGTTCGCTGCTCAGCCCGGAACGGCGCCAGCCATGGCTGTTGGTCAGGGTCTGTTCGGCCTGCTGATAGATGTAGGCGCGGTCCACGCCGCAGTAGATGCCGAGATCACCAAGGGTCTGGTCGATGGCGAGGTCGATGCGGTCGGGGTGGATGTTGATGAAACGGTAGGAGCAACGGCCCAGCAGGCGCTCGATCTCGAAACGGGTGGCCAGGGCGGTGTCCACTGCATGCTGGCGGGTTATGTCCCGGACCGAGCAGAGCACGGCACCCTGTTCCAGGGGGTAGGCCGTGGCCACGAAACTGTGCTGCTGGCCGTCCCGGCTCAGGGTGAAGGTCACGGTTTCGGTGCGCTGGTAGCGACGGCTGACCAGCAGGGCTTCATAGAAGGCACGGGAGGAGGTTTCGTCCAGCGCCTCGTCCAGGCGCTTGCCCAGCAGTGCATTGGCCACCCACTGGGTGGCTTCGCTGGCCGCCGCCTTGACCACCAGGCCCGTGTCGTCCACCACCAGCACGGATTCGCTGGTCGTGCGCAGCAGAGCCCTGAGTTCCAGGGTCGAAAAGGCGGAAACACCGGTGGATGCTTCACCGGTGGTGTCTGCAGAACGGTCTGCCCCAGCAAACCGCCAGCTGTCGATCATGAGCGCAGTGCTCCGTTCTCGGCGCGTTCCCGCGCCTGCATGCCCCGGTGCCCTTCCTGTCCCACCGTTATTTTGTTTATGGTTATGCCGCAAACCGGAAAAGGCGGTTTTCATATTGCCTCGGCTGAAAGCAGCCTACCACAGACGTTGCAAATGACTAATCTGTTTCCTATCGACGACAAAACACCTGCCCACAAGGAGTGCGTCACGATGTCCGTTGACCCCGCGAAATGCACGGCATGCCGGCTCTCCGCGAACCGCCAGCAGGTTGTGCTGCCGGATGGACCCATCTCGGGGCTGCTGGCCGTTGGTGAAGCCCCGGGTCGCCAGGAGGATGCACAAGGGGTCGGTTTCGTCGGCATCGCCGGGCGCAACCTGGATCGCGTCATGGCCGCCTGCGGTGTCCAGCGGGACGGCTATGCGCGGACCAACATCGTTCGTTGCAGGCCGCCGGACAACCGCAAGCCGCGGTCCGACGAGGTGGCGGCGTGCGCGCACTGGCTGGACCAGGTGCTGCGGGACTGGCAGCCACGGGTGATCCTCGCGGTGGGTCAGTCGGCCGCGGAACGGCTAACGCCCCCCTGGTCGGGCAGTTACCTGGACCACGTCGAGCAGCTGCTGGCCGGGCAGATCCCCATGCCGCGCTATCAGGGCATTCCGGTGGTGCCCATGCCGCATACCTCGCCACTGGCCTGGAACCGTCGCCGCCCGGACGGCAGCGCCATCCGCGATCTGGGAAAGCGCGCCGTGGAGCGGGCGGTGCGGTTGGCGCAGCCTACTTGATGGCAATCGGGTTCACCGGCGAGCCGGAGCCTTCGACCATCTTCAGCGGCGCTGCGGCGAACAGGAACGTGTACTGGCCGTCTTCGGCACTGTCGTCCGCCAGCTCTTCCAGCCAGTAGATCTCCGTCAGCACGATGCCCAGATCGCGCATCAGTGCGCCGTGCAGGGGAATGATCGCGGTTTCACCCTCGATCTCCTGTACCACCTTTTCCACCGCCAGGTTGTCTGCGGCAATGGCCGGCGTTTCCATTTCGTGGAGCCAGTCCACCAGCTCCCGGCTGTAGCAGAGACCGGGTTCGGTCATCGCGTCCCAGGCCGCGTCCGGCTCTTCGTCGTAATAGCGCGGAATGGAGCCGGTACGCAGCACCAGGATATCCCGCTTCTGGAGTTCGACACCCTGCGCCTCGGCGGTGGACTTGAGGTCGTCCAGCCCCACGCAGGTGTCTGGTGCCAGGCGCCCGTTCGCCTGGCCCATGTGGCGTCCCAGGTCCAGCAGCACACCCCGTCCGACGATGCCGTGTTCACCGATGGCGGAGACATCACCGTGGGCATGTCCGTGCACCGTACTGTCTGCCGATTTTCCGCCATAGACATAGTCGCCGTACCAGGCGTGGGCCAGGGCGTCCACATGCGTGGTGCCCTGGAGGTAGATGAAGGCAACATCGTCGGAATACTTCACGCCGCCAGCCAGCGGCTCCTGCTTGCCGCTGCTGTACATGCCCTCGTCGGTGGCCATGAAATGCAGGGTGGGCGTGCGACCCGGAAACACCGGGCCGTGGCCGTGCGTCATCGGAATCTGCAGCGTGAAGGTGCGTCCGCTGCGTATTTCCGCGGCCCCACGCAAGACCTGCTCCTCATCCAGATAGTTCAGCGCGCCGATCTGGTCGCCTTCGCCCCATTTGTTCCAGTTGCTGGGCGCATCCTTCTGCAATCGCTCCATCAAGGATTCCGCCCCGGCACCGCCGGCAAAAGCCAGTGCCAAGCACGCCAGCCCTGCGGCGGCGTGATGACGCAGGCGACGATGTGTATGCACGATCTGCTGCTCCGACATGCGATTTCTCCCCCTTACTCTGCGTTATCCGGATTCCTGCCGGCGGCAGTTCCGTACGTTTCGGCCATTAACAAGGCCCTCAGGCCTGGGCTTGCTCGACGCCTCGCCCCTCCGCCACCGCACCGCGTTCGATGCGGTAGACCCGGTCGACCATATCGGCCGAGTGCGTGTCGTCGGATTCGGAAATCAGCACGGTGAGGCCCTCGCTGCGCAGATCGGCCATGACCTCCGCGAGTCGCCTTGCCAGCACCGGCGCCACCCCCTCGAAGGGTTCGTCCAGCAGCACCAGGCGCCGCCCCGGCATCAGTGCGCGCGCCAGCGCCACCAGCTTCTGCTGCCCGCCGGAGAGCTGCAGTGCCTTGCGCCTGCCGAAACCGGCGATCTCCGGCATCAAGGAATAGATCCACTGCAGGCGGCTGTCGGCATCACGGATGCCGTTGGCCCAGGCGGGCAACAGGATGTTCTCCTCCACCGTCAGTTCCGGGATCAGGCGTCGGTCCTCCGGCATGTAGCTGATGGCCATGCGACCCCGGCGATGTGCCGGTAAAGCGGCCAGATTCTCACCGTGAAACCGCATGCTGCCACTGGTGGGTCGGAGCAATCCCATGATGGTTCGCATCAGCGTGGTCTTGCCGGCACCGTTGTGGCCGATGAGGCCCACCATCGCACGGTCCGGAACGGTGAGACTGACCTGCCGCAGGATCGGGATGCGGTCGATGGAAACGTCCATCTGCTGGATTTCCAGGCTCATCTCAGGCTCCTCCCGCGGCGGCCGCACCCTGGTGCCGGCCGGTGATCTGTTCCTGTACCCGCTCGTCGTTCATGACTTCGTCGGGCGTGCCGTCCCCGATGATCTCGCCGTGGGCAAAGGCCAGGATGCGGGAGACGTAGCGGCGGACGATTTCCATATCGTGCTCGACGAACAGCACGGTGAGATTCTGCTGTTGCACCACATCCATGACCGTGTCCATCAGCGGGTACTTTTCGTCCACGCTGACGCCGCTGGTGGGTTCATCCAGCAGCAGCATGCGGGGCTTGCCGATCATCGCCATGGCGATATCCAGCAACTTGCGGGCGCCCTGGGGCATGGCGGTCACGTTTTCGTCCCGATAACGGCCCAGGCCCATCTGCTCCAGAATCCGCTCCGCCTGGGATTCGCGACCGCTGGTTCGGAACGGCTGGATCAGGCTCAGCGCCGGGTTCTCCGCCGCATTCAGCGCGATCAGCAGGTTCTCCATCACGGTCAGTTCCAGAAACAGCTGAGGAATCTGGAACGAACGCGCCAGGCCCTGGCGGGTCAGTTTGCGCGGACCCAGGCCCCGGATCGTCTCGCCGTTGAACCAGATGTTGCCGGCGCTGGGCGGCAGGTATCCGGTGACCATGTTGATGAACGTGGTCTTGCCGGCGCCGTTGGCGCCGATCACGCCCACCACCTCGCCAGCGGCGATGGAAACCGAAATGTTCTCTGCCGCGGTCACCGCGCCGAAGTAGCGGCAGAGGCCTTCGGTTTTCAGTATCTCTGCCATCAGACGGTCCTCCGTTTGCGGGTGAACAGGCTCCAGATGCCCTTGGGCAGGAACAGGATGATCAGCAGCAGCGTGATGCCAAGGATCATCTGCCAGGCATTGGGCACGTGCTCCACCGCGTAGGTGCGGACCAGTGCGAAGATCACCGCGGCGATGAACGGGGCCGCGACGTGGCCGGTTCCGCCCAGCAGCGCGATGAACACGAACTCGCCGGACATGGCCCAGTAGGCCATCTCCGGATCCACGTGACCCGCCACCAGCGCGCTCAGCGAACCGCCGATGGCGCCGATGGAGCAGGCAATCACGTAGTTGATGTACAACACCCGTTGCCGGGAAACGCCCATGTATTCCACCCGTACTTCGTTCTCCCGGATGGCTTCGCAGGCCAGGCCGATGCCGGAGCGGAAATAGCGGTTCAGGAACAGGGCGATGACCAGGCCGAAGGCCAGCGTCATCCACAGGATCGTGATGCCCACCTGGCCCCGGGCCGGCGTCCAGCCCAGGATGGACCAGCGGATCACGTTGAAGCCGTCGGTACTGCCCAGGCCGTGGCTGCGCACCAGCAGGCCGTAGAGGATCATGGAGAACGCCAGTGTCAGCATGGCGAAGAAGATCTCCCGGTACCGGGTCAGCAGCAGTCCCAGGACCATCGCCAGGATCACGCTACAGCCCAGACCCATCAGGATCAGCAGCAGAGCGTCGGAGATGCCCAGAAACACGCCGCCCATGCCCACGGCGTAGCCGCCGATGCAGAAATACAGCCCCTGGCCGAAGGACACCAGGCCGGCGCGCATGAGCATCACCACGCCCTGCACCACCAGCGCCTTGGCCAGTGCCAGCGCCAGCAGGTAGACCAGCCAGTTGGGCAGGAAGAAGGCGCTGCCCGCCAGCAGCAGGAAGGCGCCCATGATCAGGTATTCGGACTTGTCCACTCGCATCAGATCTTCCTCGCCACGGGTTGGCCGAACAGGCCGTGGGGACGAACCAGCAGCACGGCCGCCATCACCGCATAGATGATGAACAGCTCCAGGTGCGGAACGGTGTGCACGGCGGCGGCGCGGGTCAGGCCCACGATCAATGCGCCTACCAGCGCGCCGCTGATGCTGCCCAGCCCGCCGATCACCACCACGGCGAAGGCGATGATGATGACCTCGATGCCGATGCCGGGAACCACGGAAATGGCCGGTGCGGTAAAGGCGCCGGCCAGCGCGCCGAGGCTGGCGCCGACGATGAAGGTGATGGTGAACATCAGTTTCACGTTCACGCCCATGGCGGCGGACACTTCGCGGTCATGGATGATGGAGCGCAGGATCTTTCCGGTCTTCGTGCGTTCCAGCCAGTACCACAGGCCCCCGCCGACCAGGGCCGCCAGCCCCACCAGCATCAGGTCGTAGCGCGCTACCGTGAGCACGCCCAGGTCCATCCGCCCGAGCGCGACGTAGGGCTGGAAGGCGAAATACGGGTTGACGCCCCAGACCAGCTTGATCACGTCCTCCAGGATCAGCAGCGTGGCGTAGGTGACGATCAGCATCAGGATCTCGTCGCGGCCATACATGAAACGCAGCAGACCGCGTTCTATCAGCAGGCCGGCGACCAGGCCCACCAGCACGGCGCAGCCGATCAGCAACAGGAAGGCCAGCAGTACGCTGCTGTCGCTGCCGCCGGCGTAGTACCAGCCGAGCATGGATGCCGCGGTATAGGCCCCCAGCGCATAGAAGCTGCCGTGGGCCATGTTGAGTATGCGCATCACCCCGTAGATCACGGTCAGACCGGCTGCCACCAGGAATAGCCAGGAGGCATAGATCAGACCATCGATCAGGATGGCGTCGAAATTGGGCATGGCGATTCACCTCGGGTGCGGGCGAGACGGGAAACAATGCGCGGGCACTCGGGGAGTGCCCGCGCCTGCCGGTTCAGTCGCACTCGGCGTCGGGCATGCCGTCGGCAATCCAGTCCAGCGCAGCCACGCCGTCCGGCGGCGTGATGCATTCGCCACGATAGGAGATCACGTTCTCCAGCCGCGCCTCGCCGTTTTCGTAGTGATACTCGCCGTAGGCCACGGACTGCATGGCCTGGTGACCGCCGGCGCGGGACATTTCCACGGTGCCGCTGGGCGACTCGAAGGTGGCGCCGCGGAAGGCGTCTGCCACGGCGTCCTTGTCCGGCTTGCCGGAGGCGCCGTTGGCGGCTTTCTCGATCGCATGCTTGAGGCCGAAGATGGCCTGCGCCATCTTGGTGGAGGGGTAGGTCGGGTTCATCTCGAAGCGTTCCCGGTAAGCCTCCGTGAACCAGTTGTTGAGCTCGTTCTCCGGTGCGAACGCCCCGAACGGCCCGCGCCCGCCCAGGATCGTCCCGTTGGGCGCCTGGCCATTGAAACGGTCGAGCCCGGATTCGCCGGTGGTCAGCAGCGCGGTGGCGTTCTGAAGCAGGCCGCGGGCGTTGGCCTGCAGCACGAAGGCTTCCATGTCACCGCCCCAGAAGCTGGAATGAATGATGTCCGGTCTGCGGGTCTGCAGCACCGAGATCTCGGTGCCGTAGCTGCCCTGGAACAGGCGCGGCATCTGGGATTCCACGATCTCCGTTTCTGGCATGATCTGTTCAAGCGCGGCCGTGAAATCGTTCCAGGAATCGGTGCCCCAGGCATAGTTCTGCTGGATGCCGGCAATCCGGCGGGCGTCGGGATGCCGCTCCTTCATGTAGTGGACCGCGGCGATGTTGTCGGCCGCCGCATCCAGCCCGGTTCGGAATACGTATCTGGAATCCGGGTTCTCCAGGAACAGCCGTGAGGTGCCGCAGTCGAACATCACGGTGATGGTTTCCAGGTCCTCCGCCACCGGTGCGATGGCCAGGCAGTCACCGCTGGAGATGTAGCCGATCACGGCATCGACGTTCTGACGCTGGACCAGGTTGCGGTATTCCTCCACCTGCTGCGAGGGGCCGCCGGCCTCGTCGATGAGAACGGCCTGGATGCGCACCCCGTTCATGCCCACGGTGTCGTAGGGGGCGGGCACGTTGCCGGCGTTCAGTTCGTCCACCAGCAGCCGCGCGGCGTTGGCGGCCGGCACGCCGAACGGGCCCGAGGCCGGGCCGGACAGGAAGGTGACAATGCCGATGCGGTAGGTTTCCTCGGCGGTGGCGGTGGACAGGCCGCCCATCAGGCCGGCCCCGGTCAGTGCGATGGCGCCCGCTGCCGAGACCAGGCCGCGCCGCAGGCGCTGCGAGGTGTGGGTAAGTGCTGTCATGGTGACTCCTCCGGATTATTGGTATCGGGAGCGCTGGAATGCCAGGCGTCGGGAGACGTCTGGAGGGTCTGCCGCCGGCGGCGCTCCACCAGTTCCGGCGACGGTTTCAGGAGTTCGGCGTCGTACACCACCCAGTTGCCCAGCATCACCCGGGCGGGGGGATAGTCGGTGTTCCGCACGGGTGTTCCGATGGCCTGGGCCTGCACGATCTGGTGGGTGTCCGGGTCGATATAGGAGACGTGGTCAACGGGATCCTTCGGGAGCGGCAGGCGCATGCCCCGCAGTGCCTCGATAATGGCGTCGGTATTGCGGGCGCTGCCGGCCTCGCGCATGGCCTTGGCGATGGCCAGTATGCCGGCGTAAGCACCCTGGGCGGCGTAGGTGGGGTAGCGACCCTCCCGGGCGTGGAACTGGTTGACGAAATGCCGGTTGAGCTCGGTGTCCGGCCAGTTCACATGGTGCCGGGCGGACAGGATCAGACCCGGCGGCGGGTCGTCCCCCAGCGCCACCAGCACGTCGTAGTTGCCGCCGGTGTCGAAATTCGCCATGCGCATGTGCTCGAACAGCCGGGCGTTCTGCGCCTGTTCGATGAAGGCAATCAGGTCGCCGCCCCAGAGCGCGGTCACGAGGATGTCCGGCTTGGTGTCCAGCAGCGCCTGTACGTAGAGGGTGTAGTCCGGTTCGTACAGCCGAGGCCACAGCTCGCCGACCACGTCGTAGTCCACCGCAAGCTTGTCCAGCATCTCCCGCATGTCCTGCCAGGCCACATGCCCGTACTCGTAGTCCGGCCCCAGGAAGGCGATGCGGTGCCAGTTCGTTTCCCGTTGCAGGTCCTGCAGGTAGCGCGCGCCCGCGGCATGGGAATACCAGGTGTCGCTGGAGACGCGGAAGTAGTAACGGTGGCCGGCCTCCATGGTGAGGCGCGAGGTGGCGTGGTCGGTGCCGATCATGATGGTCCGCCGCTCGCGTGCAACCTCGCTCACCGCCATTGCGACGCCGGAGCTGACCATGCCGCAGAGGAAGTCGGCGTTGTCGCGGTCGATGAAGTCGTTGGCCATGCGAACGGCGAACGAGGCTTTGGAACGGGTGTCGTCGACGATCACGCGAAGCCGCGGTGAGCCGGCCTGGTTTGCGACGTCGTCCAGGGCGATACGAATGGCGGCGATGCTGTCCTTGCCGTAGCTGGCGGGCCTGCCGGTCATCGGGTACATGCAGCCGACGACGGCGTCCGCCTCGTCAGCAGAGGCGCCCAGTTCGGTGCGTCCCGCCATGTCGGTGGCTGCGGCCAGTAGTGGCCCGGTACACAGTGTCAGCAGCAGGACCAGACGCAGGGCCGGGTATGCGAAGCCTCTCATGTTCTCCCCCATCAGCCGGTGTGTGCACCGGTCTGTGTTTGCTGGTTAACAGGGCAAGTAAGGTGCCAGGTCAGGGAATATGTGCTGTCCCCGGGCGTTTGAGGCAGATTCGCAGCGACAGGCGGGGGCGTGAATGAGCGGATGGCGCCCGGTGATAAGCCTGCGTTGAGCGGATACCGCTCAACGCAGGCCCAGGCGGGCCAGTCGTCGTTTCAGGGCATGTCGGGAAATGCCGAGCAGCTCGGCCGCCTGGCCCTTGTGGCCGTCGGTACGTTGCAGCGCGTCCATCAACAGCTCGCGCTCGGTCTCGGCCAGCCTGCCCTCCAGCTGCTGCTCCCCGGGTGAGCTGCTGCCGTGGAACTCCTGGGGTAGCAGCGAGGGCTCCACCACATGCCCCGGGTACAGGATGGTCAGCCTCTCCACCAGGTTCTTGAGTTCCCGGACGTTGCCCGGCCAGCCGTAATGCAGCAATCGCTCCTGCGTCCCGGTACTGAACCGGATCGGCCGGCAGTTCTCCTCCACGGCCTGGCTTTCGGCAAAGCGGTTCGCCAGTTCCAGGATATCCTCGCCGCGCTCGCGCAGCGGCGGCAGCGTGATCTCGATGACGTTCAAACGGTAGTACAGGTCTTCGCGGAACCGCCCTTCGCGCACCTCGGTTTCCAGCGAGCGGTTGGTGGCCGCCACCACGCGCACGTCCGCCATGCGGTTGGCGCCGGCGCCAACCGGCCGGTAATCCCCGTTTTCCAGGAAGTGCAGCAATTTGGCCTGCAGCGTGATGGGGAGTTCGCCGATTTCGTCCAGGAACAGCGTGCCTCCGTCCGCCAGCGCCACGAGACCGTTTCGTCGCCGATGCGCACCGGTGTAGGCCCCTTTCTCGGCGCCGAACAGCTCGGTCTCGATCAGTTGCTCGGGCAGCGCGGCGCAGTTGATTTCCAGAAACGGGCCGTCGCGGCGCGCACTCTCGGCATGAATGGCACGTGCCACCAACGCTTTCCCGGTGCCGGATTCACCCTGAAGCAGAATGCGGCCGGTGCTGCTGGCAGCCACCCGATGCAGCGTAGACCACAGGGCGCGCATGGCGGGGCCGGAGCCGATCAGCCCGGCACTGGGGGCGGAGCGGTCCCGCAGATAGCTCAGCTCGCTCCGCATCCGCTGCCGGTCGCGGGTGGATGAAATCAGATGAAACAGTTCGTCCAGCGCAAAGGGCTTGGTCAGGTAGTCGGCCGCGCCGCCCTTCACGGCCTGAACGGCGGCGCGGGTGTCGCCGTGGGCGGAGATCATCACCACGGGAATCTCCGGCAGTTCACCGGACAGCGCCTCCAGCACCTGCATGCCATCCATGCCCGGCAGGCGCAGATCCAGCAGCACCAGGTCCGGCGGCTCCTCGCGTGCCTGGCGCAGGCCGTCCTCGCCGGTGTGGACACCTCTTGCCTGGATGCCCTCCTCGCGCAGCGCAAAGACCAGCGAGCGCACGAAGCTCGCTTCGTCGTCAATGATCAGTACGCGGGTATCGCTAGCAGGCACGGTGCTCACAACCTCGATGTCTCGTCCACGGTATTGGAAGGTTCGGGAATGCTGGCCGACAGGTCCTGTGCCGTTGGCAGGCGCAGGGTGACGGTGGTGCCCTGGCCTTCCACGCTCTGCAGGGACAGGCGGCCCTGGTTCAGGCCGATCAACTGCCGGCTGATACTCAGTCCAAGTCCGGTGCCGCGTGGGCGTGTGGTGAAGAATGGGTCGGTCACTCTGGCAATCAGGCCAGACGGTATGCCCCGGCCGTCATCGCTGATCTCGATCCGAATGGTGTGGCCCTCCCGTTGCGCCCGCAATCGCACGTTGCCGCCGGGCTCACAGGCCTGAATGCCGTTGGCCACGAGATTCACCAGCGCCTGCAGTACCTGGTCGGGGTCGGCATGGACGGCCAGCCGGGAATCGCCCTGGGTGCTGACCGACACGGATTGCTCCGCTGCCTGGGACGAGGTCAGGGCCAGCGCCCGCCGGAACAGGCTGCGCATCGGTACCGTGCCGGGCTCGGCCGGATGCGGGCGGCCATAGGCCAGCAGGTCACCCACCACGCGATTGAGCCGGTCGATCTCGGACGCGACACTCTGCAGCAGTTCGCGGCGTTCAGCATCGGCTTCACGGCGCTCAAGCGCCTGCACGGTGACCTTCATGGTGGCCAGCGGATTGCGCACCTCGTGCGCGACGCCGGTCGCAAACTCACCCAGCACAGCCATTTTTTCCACCTGCACGGTGCGGTCGATCATGCCCCGCAGCCGCGCGGCCATGGCGTTGAAGGCCTGGGCGACGGTATCGATCTCGTCGCCCTTGCGATCGGCGGAGCCGAGGCGGTACTGAAGATCGCCGGCCGCCAGCGCATCAGCACCTTCCACCAGATGATTCACGCGGCGACGCAGCGTGTAGGCGAGGCGGCCGAACACGATCATGATGCCGATGCCCGTGGCCAGCGCCAGCGCGTAGATGCCGATGCGCGTCTGTTGCAGCGGTCCCAGCAGCGGCTCCGGCTGCACCGCGTATTCCACCACCCAGCCGGGCAATACCTCCGGCCCACGTATCAGCTCCGCTGGTTCATTGACCGGCCGGCCGGTGGCGTCCAGCAGCGCGCCGCCGGGGACGCGCAGCAGCGGCCGGACCACGCCTGGCACTGCCTCCGCGCCCAGCAACTCGGTGATGGAAGCCAGCCGCACGTGCAAGGCCACGGTCTCTGTTCCGTCCGGTGCCGCGCCGCGGATCGGCTGGCGCATCAGCAGCCAGCCCGGACGGCTGCTTTCCGGCAGTGCCGGGCCGATCAGCTCCATGCTGCCGTTGCTCACCCGCGGGAGGTGATCGACACGCCAGTTCCTGCGGTCCCAATAGGGCGGCCCGGAGGCGGCCTGGCCTGCCACCACGTGGGTAAGTCTGTCGGCTGCATCCAGGAACAGGATGCCGTAGAGGTCCGGCACATCGGCTTCGATACGCAGCAGACCCTCCAGCTTGTCGGCAGCCAGGCTGTGCGGTTCCTGCAGATAGACCGACAGCGCGGGGTGGGTGGACAGGGTTTCCAGCTGGTAGGAGCGGTTGTCAAAGAAGGCGCCCAGGCGGCTGCCGGTGGCGGCCATCTGCGCCTGCAGGCGTTCGCCGGTGAGCCGGTCCATCAGCGTTTCCGCGAAGCGGTCGTAGAGTACGCCCAGGAACAGCAGCGAGGCCAGTATCAGGCTGAGTGACAGCAGCGTATAGCGCCCCACCAGCGAGAAGCGGGGTCTTGCCAGTCTGTCGAGCAGGCCCTGAATAGTTCGCGTCATTGTCATGCGGCCCTGCCGGCCGTTTTTCTTTTATGTGTTTGCCGCGGGTGCCTCGGTGGGCTTCGCAGCGTGGCTCCCCGAGCATGAGCATAGCAACACTTGGCCGTTCGGCTGCCATGGCGTTTGTTGACAGCGGCAAGACCGCCACGTATTGATACTTTTTCGCATGTTGTCACAAGAATAAACAGGTTTCGATTCCGTGCGACCCTCCCTGCCCCTCAAATTGCTGCTCGCGGTGCTGGCTGGGCTGCTGCTCGCATTGCCCACCCTTTTCCCCGCCCTGTTTCCGCTGGCGTGGGTCGCTTTCGTGCCGCTGCTGTCGGCGCTGGAGTCCAGCCGACTGCGGACGAGCTATCTGCTCGGCGCGGTGATGGGACTGGTGGTCTGGACGCTGTCCACCTACTGGACCGTGGAGTTCGTGACGCTGTTCAAGGGCTGGGCGCAGCCCTGGAGCGGGCTCGCGGGCATGCTGTTCTGGTTTTACGCGGCACAGTTGTTTGCAGTGATAGCGGTGCTGTACCAGTGGTTGCGCCGGTGGTCCGGGGTGGGCGAGCTGCTCGTTTTCCCGCCGGTGGTCGTGGTGGTGTTCGCGCTCTATCCCATGCTGTTCAACGCCCGCTTGGGGGAATGGCAGGTGGGCTTCCCTCTCGCCTTGCAGGGGGCCGACATCACGGGAGCCTACGGCATCGATCTCATGATCGCCCTCTGCAATGTGCTGGTCTACTCCCTGCTGCGCCGGGACTGGGCGGGCGCCCGGCGCTGGGGGCTCGCGGCGGCGGTACTCCCGCTGGCCGGCTGGTTCGCCTATGGCCTTCACGCCTTGCATCAGTGGGATGAACGCATCGCCGAGTGGGAAGCCCGGCCCATAGGACTGGTGCAGCCGGATGACGCCGTCAGCATCGAGATTCCGCTCCCGCCGCCGGGCTATACACGTGCAGCGCCGCGGGAGATGGAGATGACGGAACGTCTGGCAGAGGCCGGCGCCGAACTGGTGATCTGGCCCGAGGCACGCTACAAGGGCTATTTCCACGAGCCGCACGTTGCCGCCGCCTATCGGAAGCGGGTGGCCGAGCTCGGCGTCGAGCTGCTGTTCCATGACCTGGAGCTGGAGGACGTGGATGGTGCCCGGCTGTACTATAACGCCGCCGCACTGCTCTCCGGTGAGGGTGAACTGACGGCCCATTACCGCAAGATCAAGCGCATGGCCTTCGGTGAATACACACCCGTGTTCAGCCAGGTGCCGCTGCTGCGGGAGCTGGTGTCCGGTTTCTTCGGTGACTTCACCACCGAGCTGACGCCGGGCGAGGTCATGGTCAGCGCCGATGCCGCCGGCATGCGGCTGGTGCCGCGCATCTGCTACGAAAGCACCTATCCGGCCTTTATCGCCGCTTCCATCGGGGAGAAGCCGGCCGGGGCCGTGCTTGTCGTGCTGTCACAGAACGGCTGGTTCGGCGAGACGCACCAGCCGTTCCAGCATCTGCGTACCTCATCGTTGCGCGCGGTGGAAAACCGCGTGCCGATGATCCATTCCATCAACAATGGCCCTTCCGCCGTGTTCGCGCCCAGCGGCCGCGTCATCCACAGCACCGATGCGTTCCAGCGCAGCGAAACCCTGGTGCGGGTGCCGTATGACCCGACCAGTGGCGGCAGCTTCTACACGCGCCATCCGCGGCTGTTCCTGAATGCGGTCTGCGCGGTATTTCTGTTGCTTGTGCTGCTGGCCTGCATCAACCGCGCCCGGCGGCAGCGTGGTCCGCGGTAGGGCGCGCCCGTCCCGCTAATCCGCCCGCACCCGCGTGCCCTCCTGGATGCGGTCACCCGGATGGGTGATGACCTGCTCGCCGGGCTCGAGGCCGTTGCGGATCTGGGTTCGCAGGCCGCTGCGGCGGCCGATCTCCACCGGGCGCAGGGTAGCGCGGCCGTCGCTGAGCACGAACACGTTCCAGTGATCGTCTTCCCGGAACAGGGCACTGGTGGGCACCTGAATCACGTTGTCACCTTCCCAGAGGATGAAGCGGCCTTCAACCCGGTAGCCGTCCCCCAGTGCCTGCCAGGCCTCCCGGGGCGAGAGGATCTCCACCAGCACCGGCACGCGCTGCTCCTCCACGCCCAGCGCCGACACTCGCTGGAAGCCCCGCGGCTCCACACGGCGCACCTGGCCCTCCAGCGCCTCGCCTCCCCCCCAGCGTTCCAGGATGACCGACATGCCCGGGCGCACGCGCACGGCGTCCATGGACAACAGGTCGATCTGGACTTCCAGCGTCCCCAGATCGCCGATTTCAAGCACGCGTTCGCCTGCTCCGATCGGGCCCTCGCAGCAGCGGTAGCGGTTCAGCACGGTTCCCGTGATCGGTGCCCGCACGCCCAGCGTGGGTTGTGCCTCGGGTGCGCGTTCCCCATCGGTCACAGCCAGCGTGGCGCGGGCGGATTCCAGTTCGAAGCGGGCCACTTCCACCGCGTGGCGGGCGCCGCGTTCGGCTGCCCGGCTGGCGTCCCGCTGGGCGCGGCTGCGCTCCATCATCTCGGTGGAGATGAACTGCTGTTCGTGCAGTTCGATATTGCGCTGGAACTCGACCTCGGCAATATTCCGCTGCGTCTGCTTGATCTCCAGCTCCGCCTCGGCAAGTTCCAGCCGGGCCCCGGCGGCGGAGGCGGCCTCCCGCGCCTGTTCCCGCGTGCGGGGATCGAGCGCCGGTGACGGCAGGGCCTCCATTTCGAACACCATCTGCCCCGTTTCCACCTCGTCGCCAGGCTCCAGTGTCACCCGCCGCAGGAAGCCGCCGATGGGCGCCGACACGGTGTGGGGGTCGCGAAGCCTTGCGCGGCCCTCCTCTTCCACGTACTCGGCGAAGTAGCCGCGCTCCACTGCGCTGACGCTGACCGGAATCGGCGAGGGTAGCAGCGCCATCACCAGCAGGCCCACCAGGACCAGGGCGATCAAAGCGGTGAGGATCTTCTTGCGTGTGCTCATTGCAGTTACTCGACGGTTTTCAGGGCGGAGACCATGTCCAGCTTGTGCAGCCGGTGCGCAATCAGCAGTACCGACAGGGCGGAGGCCAGCAGTACACCGGCCGCGGCGAAGGCGTAGGTGCCGGGGGTGATGATGAAGGGGATACGCAGCATGTCCATGCTGAGTGCCTGGTTCAGCAGCCAGGCGAACCCTGTCCCGATCAGCCAGCCCAGCGGGATTGCCACCAGGGTCAGCAGCGCGATCTCGCCGATCAGGATCCAGGCCACCTCGGCGCGGGTGAACCCCAGCACCCGCAGCGTGGCCAGTTCGCGGGCGCGCTCTGCGAAGGCGATACGGGCGTTGTTGTAGACCACCGCGAAGGCAATGCAGCCGGCCAGCAACAGCAGAATGCCCATCATGATCAGCACGGTGTCCTCGATATAGTCCCGGATCGCGGATTCGGACTGGCCGGTCAGGCCGATGCCGGCCACGCGCGGCAGTTCCCACAGGCTTTCGAACAACGTCTGTTCCTGGCTGCGATCGGTGAGCAGCCAGGTTCCGGAGATGGCGGGGCCCTCACTCATCAGGCGGTTCAGCGCCCGGCGGTCCATGTAGGCGCTGACGCCGATGGGCTCGGACACCACGGCGGCGAGCGGCACTTCCACGGTGCGCCGGTGGCCTTCCAGGATGTCCACTTGCAATGCATCTCCCGGCCGCACGCCAAGATGGTCGGCCAGGTAATCGGTGAGTAGCAGACCCTCCGGCGGCAGCCGGACGGGCTGGTGGGCAGCGTCGATCAGGACGCGCAGCCGCGGTTCGCTTTCCATACCCAGGATGGCGGTGCGGTATTCTGTGCGGCCGTTGCGCAGCCGGACAGGCACGCTGCGGTAGCCTTCCACATGCAGTACACCGGGTTTGTGGCGCAGCTCCCCGATGGCACGTTCGGGCGTGGGATCGGTGAAGGTCAGATGCACATCGGATTGCTGCACCAGGCGGTACTGGACATCGATCATGTGGTCCACCGCGCTGAACTGGAAACTGCCCACCAGCAGGAGAGCGGCGGACAAACCGATACCCAGCACCGACAGGCCGGCCTTGAGACGATGCCGGGCCAGGTTGCGCAGGATGATGCGGGTGGGCTGATCCAGCCAGCCGCCCAGACGCGAGCGTTCCAGCCAGCCCTGGTGGAAGCGTTCCGGCGCCGGGGGCCGCATGGCTTCCGCCGGTGGCAGGCTTACGGCACTGTGCACGGCACGCCAGGTGCCGAGTGCGGCGGCGGTGCCGGCAACCGCCACGGCCAGCAGGATGATCCGGGGCTGAAGCCGGAAGCGGATCTCCGGAAAGCGGAAGTACTCGGTGTACACCGCGGCCAGGCCATCCGCCGCCCAGGCCCCCAGCCCGGTGCCGAGCGCGCTGCCGATCAGCACGATAAGGCCGGTCAGCAGCCCGTAGTGCACGGCGATGTCGCGGTTGGCGTAACCGAACGCCTTCAGCACCGCCACTTCCTGACGCTGGGTGCGGATGATGCGGCCCATCAGCACGTTCAGCAGGAACGCCGAGACACCGAGGAACAGAGTGGGCAGGATGATGGCCATGACCCGCAACTGGCCCAGCTCCTGGGACAGGATGTCGTGCGAGGGGAGTTCGTCGCGGCCGTGGGCACCGATGCCGCCATACGGCGCCAGCAGGGCGTCCAGGCTATCGATCACCGGCTCTTCGGTTGCCCGCGCCTGGAGGGTCAGCACCACGTTGTTGAAGGCACCATCCATGCCGTAGGCATGCGCCAGGGCCCGGCGGTTCATCCAGACGATGGTGTAGCGGGCGTAATCGGGGAGCAGATCGGCGGGGCCGATCTGGTAGACGAATTCGGGCGACAGCACGATACCGCTGATGGTCAGTGTTTCCTGCCGGCCGCGGATGATCGCCGTGAGCCGATCCCCCGGCTGCAGCCCGTGGGCTTCGGCGAAGGGTTCGCTGATCATGACCTGGTCGGACCGCTCGGCCGCTGGCAGGCTGCCCTGGCGAATGTAAAGCCGGTTGACGTCCGGTTGCCTGCCGTCCGGGATGGACACCAACTGTCCCCGCACCGGATCGGCGAAGCCGGCCACTTCCAGCCTGACGGGCGCCTTGACCCGCGTCTCCAGATGATTGACCCCGGGGATCTGCGCCAGCCGCTCTGCCAGACCTTCCGGGGCCCGCTTGAGGTCGGCGAAGACGTGGGCGAACTGGTGGTCGCGGTAGAAGCGGTCCTTGGTGAGGCTCAGCGCATCCAGCGTGGTCACGGAGATGATCAGGGTCATCACCCCGGCGGCGATCACCACCGCAATGGCGGCCACTTGGCCGCGCATGCTGGCCAGGTCCCGCAACAGCTTGCGGCGCAGTGTGCTCATCCGGCTACCAGTGCAGTTCCGAAGGTGGGCGGGGGTCGGGGTTTTCCCGAATCTCCGACACGCGGCCATCGCTGAGCCGGATGATGCGGTTGGCCATGTCGCCGATGACCACGTTATGGGTGATCACGGCGGTGGTGGTGTGCATCTCCCGGTTCACATGTGCCAGGGCCTCAAGCACCTGGATACCGGTTTTCGAGTCCAGCGCGCCGGTGGGCTCGTCGCAGAGCAGCACGGCCGGCCGTTTGGCAATGGCCCGGGCGATTGCCACCCGCTGCTGCTCGCCGCCGGAGAGCTGGGAGGGAAAATGGTCCAGGCGGTTCTCCAGGCCCACCAGCGCCAGGGCGTCCTCCGGCTTCATTGGGGTGCGGCTGATCTCGGTGACGATGGCGACGTTCTCGCGGGCGGTCAGGCTGGAGATCAGATTGTAGAACTGGAACACGAAGCCGACGTGATCACGGCGATAAGCCGTCAGTACGCGCTCGCTGGCGCGCACCAGGTCCTGGTCGCGGTAGCGCACCTGGCCGGCGGTGGCGCTGTCCAGGCCGCCGAGGATGTTCAGCAGCGTGGATTTGCCGGAGCCGGAGGCGCCCAGCATCACGGTCAGCTCGCCGGCGTACAGTTCCATATCCACGCCGCGAAGCGCATGGATCTCCGTTTCCCCCATGCGGTAGACCTTGGTCAGCCCCCGGGTGGAGAAAATCACGGTGCGGGCGTTCGTTGCCGCCATCAGCTCTTGCGTCTCCGTTCCGATTGGTCGTTGCCCCTCAGAGAAACGCTGATTGATTCTCGCGCTCGCGTTACAGTCGGATTTCCCCCCAGTGTAGTGGGTACGGGCAGCGGCAATTTGATGCAGGTCAAACGTCGCCTCGTCTCAAGGCAGAACCTGCTCGAGGTAGAATTGCATCTGCCGTTCAGCGTCGCCGCCGATCAGTGCAAGTCGCCGGGTCCGGTGCAACACCAGCAGGCCCACCGCATGGGCGATTCCCGAGGTGGCCTGTTCAGGGGCATTGTCATAGCCATCGTCGGCAATGGCTTTGGCTGTGGTCTGGTAGATCTCAAGCAGTGCGGCGTTCAGCTCCCGGTCCAGCGGGGGAGTCAGCCCTCCGGGCTCCAGCCCCTGGTAGAGATAAAGCCCCAGCGCGAGTTCTGCGGGATGGCGCAGGTAATAGTGGAAGAAGGTGTACAGCGCGGTGGCGCCGCGCCGCTCGCTTGTGCCTTCCAGCGCCGTGGCCAGGGCTTCGCGCAGCGTCGCCAGCGAGCCCATCAGCACTTCCGCGTAGAGGGCTTCCTTGCCCTCGAAGCGGGCGTAGACGGCACCTGTGGTGCAGCCGGCCGCACGCGCGATCAGCCGCATGGAGGCGCCCTCCAGCCCGCGTTGCTGGAACACCTCCCGCGCCGCCTCGAGAATGTGACGGCGGCGCGCATCCGACAGTGCCCGGCTGTGCCGTTCAATATCGGCCGTACTCGGCATGTGTTTCCGTCCTATTTCCGATAGGGCTGGTTGGCGGTCCAGTCGAAACTGCCCTCGTCGCGTTCCTTGACGGCCTGCTTCCAGCCCACCTGCTCCGCGCGGTGTTTGAAATTCAGCCCTTCCGGAGAGTGTCGGGTGATGCCATCGAACACCGTTGCCATCATCTGCGTCACCTGCAGCCCCATGTTCTCGTAGGCCTGGTTCACCACCAGCTTCTGCATCATCAACTGGTTAACCGGCACCGAGGCCATGCGATCCGCCAGCGCTTCCACTTCGGCATCCAGGTCGGAATCGGGCACGGCCCGGTAGATCAGGCCCAGGCGCTCCGCCTCACGGCCGCCGATCTTGTCCCCGGTGAACAGCATGCGCTTGGCGCGTTCCGCGCCGAGGCGATACACCCACATCGCCGTGGTCGGGCAGCCCCAGACCCGGGTCGGCATGTAGCCGATCTCGGCCGATTCGGCCATCAGGATGATATCCGAACACAAGGCGATGTCCGAGCCGCCGGCGACCGCGGGCCCGTGCACCTTGCACAGCACCGGCCGGTAGGAGCGCCACAGGCTCATGAAAAGATCGGTGTTGCGCTTCATGAAGGCATAGTCCTTCATCGGATCCCAGGGCATTTCCTGGGTCACGCTGTCGCCGGCTCCACCGGAGGCCTCCGCGTAGTAGGCCAGGTCGTAGCCCGAGCAGAACGCGCGGCCGGCGCCGGACAACACGATCACATGCACGCCCTGGTCGCCATTGGCCCTGGCTACACAATCCGCCAGTTCCACCGGCAGCTCGTCGTCGATGGCGTTCAGCACCTCCGGGCGGTTCAGCGTGATCCGGCCAATGCGGCCGTCCTTCTCGTAGAGCACTCTTGTCATGATGTGAATCTCCTCCATCCGGAATTCGTCGGGTCATGAATATATAACATCGTTATTATTATAGTAACACTGTTATTAAGCGGGGCGACGTCAATGCCTTGTCGGCCGGGACCGTATCACTTAGGCTTGCTTCCGAACTCATTGACGAGGTGGTGCCATGCTCCGCAAATGTTTGTCGTTGGTCGCTCTGTCGGCCTGCCTGTTGCCGTGGTCCGCGATGGCGGACACCATCGACGTGCACGACGCCTGGGTGCGCGAGATGCCTGCGGTTGCCCAGCATTCCGCCGCCTACATGGTGCTGGAGAACAATGGCGAGGAAACCAGAGAACTGGTGGGCGGGTCTTCACCGCAGTTCGGGCGGGTCGAGATCCATGAATCCGTGGAAGAGGACGGTGTGGCCCGCATGGTCAAGCAGGAATCGCTACGCATCCCCGCTGGAGAGAAGGTGGTGCTGGAGCCGGGCGGCTATCACGTGATGCTGATGCGCCGGGAAGTCGATGCACTCAGGGATGGTGACTACGTGGATCTGGAACTCGAGTTCGATAACGGTGCACGCAAGATGCTGCGGGTGCCGGTCCGCAAGGCGGAAGCAGGCCATGGCGGCCATCACGGCGGCCACCATAGCCACTAGCCTGCTGTCGGGCGTGGTCCGACAGCAGGCGAGCACGATCAGAGTAGATGTAGGGTGCGCAAGCCCTCGAGGCTTGCGCACCGGCTCATGGCGAGGAATGGTGCGCACCCTACACCGGACCCGTCGTGCGTTGGATCAGAGTTGAATGGCTCTTGGTTCCAGGAACTCCTCCAGGCCGAACTTCCCGGCCTCGCGCCCCAGACCGGAGTGGCCGAAGCCACCGAACGGCGCCCAGGGATTGAACTTGCCGTTGTTGACGAACACCTGTCCGGTGCGCATGCGGCCGGCGACGTCCAGTGCGCGGTCCCGGTCATCGGACCAGACAGCGCCGGACAGGCCGTACGGCGTCCCGTTGGCAATCTCCACCGCATCATCCTCGTCCCGGTAGGACATGATGCTGAGCACCGGGCCGAAGATTTCCTCCTGCCCGATGCGTGAGGCGGGATCCACGTTGCCGAAGACAGTGGCCTTGACGAAATAGCCCTGGTCCAGACCTTCCGGTGCCTCCGCGCCGCCAGCTACCAGCTTCGCCCCTTCCTCCTGGCCGATGCGAATATACTCCCGCACCTTGTCCCGTTGCATGGAGGAAGCCAGCGGGCCCAGTCGGGTGGTTTCTTCCAGCGGATTGCCGGGCGCGAACTTGGCCGCCACGGCTGCCGCGATTTCACAAGCCTGGTCGTGGAGCTCGGCCGGGACCAGCATGCGGGTGAGGGCGGTGCAGGTCTGGCCGGAGTTCAGGTAGCAGTTGTTGATGGTGCCCTTCACGGCAGCTTCCAGGTCCGCGTCGGACAGGATGATGGAAGCGGATTTGCCTCCCATCTCCAGCGCCAGGCGCTTGAAGTCCTCGGCCGCGGCATGCGCAATGCGATGGCCCGTGCGGGTGGAGCCGGTGAAGGAAATCATGTTCACCTGCGGGTGGTTGATCAGGGCTTCGCCTACGTCCTGGCCCACGCCGCTGACCACGTTCACGACTCCCGGCGGCAATTCGATGGCCTCACAGATCTCCGCCAGGATGAACGCCGTGAGCGGTGCGATCTCGCTGGGCTTCAGCACCACGGTACAGCCGGCGGCGAGGGCCGGGGCAACCTTCAGCATGATCTGGTGCAGCGGATAATTCCACGGCGTGATTGCCCCTACCACGCCCACCGGCGCGTGCTGGATCACCGAATTACCCACCTCTTCGGTAAAGGGGAATTCGTCCAGCAGTTTCACGTAGTTGCCTGTGGTGACCTGGGGCATGCCGGCCTGGATCATTCCGGATAGCTTGATCGGCATGCCGACTTCCCGTGAAACGGTTTCCGCGATTTCTCCACTGCGATTCTTCAACTGCTCCAGCATGGCGGCCAGATAGGCCTTGCGTTCCTGCACCGGGGTGCGCGACCAGGAAGCGAAGGCACGCCGTGCAGCCTTTACCGCCTGGTCGACCTCCGCGGCGCCGGCGCCGGGAATGCTGGCCATGACCTGGCCGGTGGCGGAGTCGTGCACTTCCAGTCGTGGTCCGTCGACCGCATGCCACTGGCCGTCGATGTAAATCCGTTCAATCGCCTTCATACGTGCTGCTCCTCGCGAATGGTCTATGGGGCCGCTCCCTCCAAAGCGGATCCTGCAGGATAACCCCGGAAACACGCCAGGAAGATGAAAAATGTTTCCGGGGGCGCTAACTTCACCACAGGCCAGGGCCTGCCCGCAACCGTTCCCGCTCCGCATCCACCCTGGCAGCGTCACGATTCGCGGTGTGAACGCATCAGCACTTCCCGGAGCATCAGCGAAAGCCGTCACGTTTCCGGAATGTATGTCTTGCCACGTACGCGCTTCGGCGAGACACTGGGAGAAGGTAGGTGCTGCATAATAGTGCATTTTTTGTCCCAGACACCCTCGGGTGGGGCGTTGCTGTTAGACGGCTGCGGCAGGGTGCTTGGCACGGATGCCCGGTGCATTCCGCGCTCCGGGGGGGGGACCGTGGGTTTCCGGATCCCGGAAGCCTGCCGCCCGTGATCGGAGGCTGTTCATGAAATCACCGGGCGCGGCGCGGCAACCGGCCGTTGACCTGTCGAGGGAACGCATTCATATGCTGGAGCGGCTGCTTGCCGGGCAACCGCTGGACGCCATCTTCGAGGATCTCGCACTGGGGCTTGAGCATGCCATTCCCGGCTCCGTCGTTTTCCTCACCCGCCGGGACGACGATCTCCTTCGTATCATCAGTGGCACCCCTTCCGCTCACGCGCTGACCCGGGCCCTGCCTCCGGTCCACATCACCGGCGGCGACTCGATGTGCTCGGTTGTCATCCAGCAAGGCGGCCCGGCCCATTCGACCGATCTGGGCGTTGATGGACGCTGGCCCCGGGTACACCAATGGGCCAGGAAGAACGATCTGCGTGCGGCAGCCGTCTGGCCGGTCGTGGACCATCAAAGACGTCCGGTCGGAACCGTTTGCGCGGTGTTCCGGGTCGAATGCGATCCCGCTGCGGCCTATGGGGAAGTCATAGCGGAGTACGCTGCCCTGGCCGGCGTCGCGCTGGAGTTTCATGAGGTCATCAATGCAGCCCAGTACGACGCGCGCCACGACAGCCTGACCGGCCTCGCGAACAGGCGCCAGTTGCTGGAGCAACTGCGCGAGGAACTGTCCCGAGCGGCGCGCGGCGACGGTGTGGCGGTTCTGCTGCTTGATCTGGACGATTTCAAGCGCGTCAACGATCTCCATGGCCACGCCGCGGGTGACGTGCTGCTGGGTATCTTTGCCGAGCGCCTGCGCGCAGCCGTTCGTGGATCCGATACAGTCGCCCGTCTTGGCGGGGATGAATTCGTTGTGCTGATGCGAGGTGTGCGTGAGGACGAGGCCAGGGAGACCGCGCAGCGGGTGGCCAGCGTGCTGCGGGAACCTGTGACCCTGGACCGCGACGTGATCCGGTTGACGCCCAGCCAGGGGCTGGCGCTGGCCGCCGATTTTCCGGAAGCCTCCGCCGAAGCGTTGCTGGACGCGGCCGATGCCGCCATGTATTCCACCAAGCAGCAGGGCAAAGACGGTTTGCGGATGGCCGGCGAATCGACCGGCAGCCACAGTGGCCTTGACGCCCGACTGGTGGAGGCCTTCGAAAACGAGGAACTGCTGAATCAGCGGCTGCTACTGGACAGCTGGAGACGGTGGCGAGGCGACAACCTTATCGGCCGGCAACTGGTGCTGAGCTGGTTTGACCAGGACAAGGGTCGGATACCCATGCATCGACTCGTGCGGAACATCAACATGGCCGAAGTGCGCCACCGACTGCAGCTCACGATCCGCCAGGTGGTCAGGGACCGGCTGGATCCGGCCTGGTTCCGCGACGGGCAGGTGGTTGCCACGCAGCCGCCCCGCTCTGCGCTGCTGGATCCGGACTATCCCGGATTTCTGCAGCAGTGCCTGATCGACAAGTCATCGCCGTCGGCGCAAATGGAGCTGGATCTGACCGAATTGCTGGGTGATCCCCTGGATAGCATTCGCAGCACCGCGCTGCGGCTCCGCCAGCGCAACCCCGGGATAGCGCTGGCGGTGAAGGCGCTGGATCGCGCCTCGCTCTCCCTTGAGCATCTCCAGGCTGTCGGGCCGGATGTGATCAAGGTGTCGCCGTTCCGGGTGCTGGCACAGATGCAGGACCGAGCCAATGCCGTTACCGTGCTGCAGTCCCTGCGATTGCTCGGTGAGGCACACGGTGCGACGGTCGTTGCCGACCAGATCCACAGCGCCGACGACCTGGAGCTGGCGGAGCAGGCAGGCATCCGCCTCTGGCAAGGGAGCTACCAGCCGAACTGATCTTGCTGCCGTGGAGGGAGCCTTGCCTTGGACGACCATTTCAGCCATCGGGAACGGGCCGTGTTGGACCCAAACAGCCTGGAGCATCGTGACCACCTGATGCAGCTCGCCGGGAAACTGGTGAACATGGGGGCATGGTTGGCCACGCCGACCCCGTCCGGCCTTCGTCTGTACTGGTCAGACGAGGTCTGTGCCATTCACGGAATCCCTGCCGGCAGCGCGCCGAGTCTGGACGAAGCCGTCGTTTTCTACGCACCGGAGTACCGCGAGCGGATCGCCGCGCTGTTCAACGACTGTCTGCATAACGGTATTGCCTACGATGAGGATCTGCAGATCATCGACGTCCACGGGCTGCGGCGCTGGGTTCGGGCGTTGGGCAGCGCGCTGCGTGACGAGCAAGGCCGAATCGTCCAGGTTTACGGCACATTCCAGGACATCAGTCGCCGCAAGTCCATGCAGGAGCAACTCCGCCGCAGCGAGGGACTGTTGCGCATGGCGACCGGCCTGGGCCGGCTCGGAGGCTGGGCGCTGGAGCTGGACCCGCGGCGTCTTACCTGGTCGGACGGGGTCTGCGACATGCTGGGCTATCCTCGGGGTACCGAGCCCCAGCAGGACGATGTTCTTGCACCCTACACCGCGGCATCCGCCCAGCGCCTGGACCAGGCCGTCAGGGCGTGCATAACCCGCCAACAGATGTTCGACCTGGAGCTGCAGCGGTATGACGCGAACGGAGTGTGCCTGGATGTCCGCATCATAGGCCAGCCCGACGTGGACGCCAGTGGCAGGGTGCAGCGGGTCGAGGGCGCCATCCAGGATATCACCCGGCAGCGTCAGACCGAGCGGGAGGCATCCCGCCTGGCAGAGCGTTTGACCACGACTCTGGAAAGCATCACCGATGCCTTCTTCACCCTGGACCGCGACTGGCGGGTCACTTTCATGAACGGCGAGGCCGAGCGCCTGCTGGGATGTTCCAGGCGGAATCTGCTGGGTCGAGTGATGTGGGAGGAGTATCCGGATGCCGAGGACAGCATCTTCGGGCGCAGCTACCGGCGCGCATTGACCGAAAACGTCACGGTGGCGTTCGAGGCCTACTACGGGCCGATTGAGCGCTGGTTGTCCGTCAGTGCCTACCCCTCTGACGAGGGACTCGCCATCTATTTCCGAGACATAACGGAGCGTCGCCGGGCCAGGGAGGCGCTGCAGATCAGCGAGGAGCGCATGAAGCTTGCCGCACGGGCCACCACCGACGCCATCTGGGACTGGAACCCGGATAACGACACCCTCTGGTGGAACGAAGGCATCCAGATCCTGTTCGGCTACGGCCCCGACGAACTGGAGCCGGACTCCACATCCTGGGCCAACCGACTTCATCCGGAAGACCGCGACCGGGCGGTGGCCAGCGTGCTCTCCGCGATCAAGGGCGGCACCGACGAATGGGTCGAGGAATACCGGTTCCGCCGCAAGGACGGCAGCTACGCGCATGTCGTCGACAAGGGGCAGATCGTCCGCGGGCCCGATGGCCGTACCATCCGCATGGTGGGCGGCATGGCCGATATCACGGAACGCAAGCAGTACGAGTCCCGTCTGGCCCAGCAGGCGGCATTGCTGGACAAGGCGCGGGACGCAATCATCGTTCTGGGCGTTGATCAGCGCATTCATTACTGGAACACCGGCGCGGAACGGCTCTACGGCTGGAGCCGGCAGGAAGCCGTCGGGCGGCCACTGCGCGATCTGCTGCATGAACGTTCCACCGGCTTCGTCACCGCCTTCAGCGAAGTGCTGGAACAGGGCGAGTGGTATGGCGAAATCGCCCAGCGCACGCGCGAAGGCAATACGGTAATGGTGGAGGGGCACTGGACGCTGGTCACCGACGCCGCCGGCGAACCGGATGCCGTGCTGGTCATCAACACCGATATCTCCCGACGCCTTGCCCTGGAATCGCAGTTGCGGCAGTCCCAGCGGCTGGAATCGGTGGGCCAGCTCACCGGCGGCGTGGCGCACGATTTCAACAACCTGCTGACCGTCATTCTGGGCAATGCAGACATGCTGGTGGAGGAGTTGCCGGAAGGGAGTCTTCAACAACGGCTTGCCGGCCTGATGCGCGACGCCGCCCAGCGGGGTGCCGAGCTTACCAATCGGCTGCTGGCCTTTGCGCGCCGGCAGGCGCTGGAACCGCGGGCGGTGAACGTGAATTCGCTGCTGACCGATCTGGACGGATTGCTGCGCAGAACGCTCGATGAGAGCATTCGGATGGAGACCGTCTGTGCTCCGGAGCTGAGCAAGGCGTTCGTCGACCCGGCCCAGTTGGAGGCGGCGCTGCTGAACCTGGCGCTCAACGCCCGGGACGCCATGCCCGGAGGGGGACGGCTCACCATCGAAACCGACGAGGTGGAGCTGGCGCAGGACTACACCAGCCAGCACGCGGATGTCAGTCCGGGCCGCTATGTGCTGGTCGCGGTATCGGACACCGGCATCGGCATGCAGCCGGACCTGCTGGCCAGGGCATTCGACCCCTTTTTCACCACCAAGGACAAGGGCAGGGGGTCAGGCCTCGGGCTCAGCATGGTGTACGGCTTCGTGAAGCAGTCCCGGGGGCATGTGAAGATCTACTCGGAACCGGGGGTGGGCACCACGGTCAAGCTGTATCTGCCGCGCGCCGGCCATGATGCGCCGCTGCACCAACAGGAAGCCGGTCCCTCCGATGTGCCCACCGGATCCGAGTTGGTGCTGCTGGTGGAGGATGACGACCTGGTGCGCGTCCACGCGGAAACGCTGCTGCTGGGCCTCGGCTACAGGGTGCTGACCGCCGACGGTGGCGAACAGGCGCTGGAGGTGATCCGGTACCGGGAGGACATCGATCTGCTGTTCACCGACGTGGTCATGCCCGGGGCGATGGGAGGGCCGGAGCTCGTCGCCGAGGCACGGAGGTTGCGGCCCGGGCTGCGCGTGCTTTATACCTCAGGCTATACGGAAAACGCGATTGTCCATCACGGCCGGCTGGATGCCGGCGTGCAGCTGCTACAGAAGCCTTATCGCCGGTTGGACCTGGCGCGCAAGGTACGGGAGGCCCTGGCCTCGCCGCCCGAGGAGGGGTAGTTCAATGCCAGCGGGACGGGTGCTCGTACTGGATGACGACCTGAGCGTGGCGCAGACTGTGGCGCTGGTGGCCGAAAGTATCGGCATGGAAGCCCATTGTACCACGGGGCCGGAGGAGTTCTTCCGGCTGCTGGATGACTGGGTGCCCACGCATATCGTGCTGGATCTGGTCATGCCGCAGATGGACGGCGTGGAGGTCATGCGGCACCTGGCGCAGCGTGGCTGTCGCGCCGACATCATCATCTCCAGCGGTGTCGGCAGCCGCGTGCTGGATGCGGCCCGCCGCTCCGCCGCGGAGCATCGCCTGTCCATCGTCGGCGTGCTGGCCAAGCCGTTCATGCCAGCTACATTGCGCGGCTTCCTGCGTGAGGGCCTGGTCACCAGCGAGGACCCCCCCGCCGGGGCCGCGGCCGGGGCGGGGGGGTGGGAGGCCCCCCCGCGCCCCCCGTGGCCCGGGGCGCTATGCTGGGCGGCCGGGGGGGGCTCTACCCCCCCCGCCCCCGCCGCCGGTCCGGCGGCAGGGTCCTCGCTGGTGACCAGGCC
>JAFIFV010000057.1 GCA_020831845.1 Ectothiorhodospiraceae bacterium | reverse complement strand
GCGTGCCGCTCTCGGCCTGTTTCAAAATCGCCAGGATCTGGCTGTCGCTGTAACGGGACTTCTTCATGTAGAACCTCCTCGGCTCAGGGTACGAGAAAATTCTACTTCTGGCTGCTGTTACTATCCGGGGGGATTACCAGGCGACGTGACTCGGAAGGAGGCAGTTGCCGGGAAAACCCGGCTTTGATCAGCGCCCACCGCGTGGAGAAATCCGCATCCCCAGCTGGCAATGTCCAGATCGCATGCAGGTGGTCTGGCAATACCACCATGGCATCAATCCGGAATGGATGGCGTTGCTTCACCCGACGCATAGCGTCCCGAAGCGGGTTGATGTGCCCCACCAGCAACCCCGAGGAGCGATCCGCAAGATTCACCGTAAAGAAATAAGTGCCTCCCCGGCACCTGGCACGTCGATAAAACATCATCCATCCCTGGTTACCAATTATTTTGTAGGTTGGGGTAAGCGGAGCGAACCCCAACATCGCCATAACCCCAAGGTAATCCGTGTAACCCGCGTTATATGGCGCCCGGTTCGATGTTGGGGTTCGCAAGCTCACCCCAACCTTGTATGTTGCCGGCGACCGGTTTGTTAGTGTTGAAACCGGTTACCGGGAGGCCGTCCCAACCTGGAGGCAGCGTCCGTCTGACCTCGTGCGTAGAGCGGCCCCCCGCCTCATTGCCGAACCCGAGGAGTATCCGGAAGCCAGCCGGTGGCTGGACTTCGCATCACAAGGTCGAGCCGGCAAGAAGTGCGAGGTCGGGGGACCGGTGATCAGTGTCTCGCACCCTTCCCGCAGGAGCAAAACCCATGGGTACCGTTGGCATCGACATCGCCGCAAAAACCCTCGACGTGGTCAGCCGTGAAGCCGGCCACCACACGCCGGTGAAGACCTTCGCGCAGACCGCGACGGGGCACGCGGCGCTGGTACGCCACCTGCGCGCTCTGCGGCCCGAGCGCGTGGTCATGGAGGCCACCGGTGTCTATTATCTCGATGCCGCGCTCGCCCTGCACGCCGCCGAGCTCCCGGTGTGCGTCATCAACCCGCGCAGCTTCAAGCACTTTGCCGAGCTCAAGCTGCGCACCAGCAAGACCGATGCGCTCGACAGTGCGCTGCTCGCCGAGTACGCCGAGCGCCTCAGCCCGCCGCTGTGGACGCCGCCCGCGGAAGGGGCGCTGGCGCTGCGTGATATCGGCCGGCAGATCAATCGCCTGAGCCACGCCTGCACGCAGGCAAAGAACCGCCTGCATGCCTTGCAGGCCAAAGGCGCCACGCCGCCATTGCTCATCGATGACGAACTCCAGGGCATCGCCCAGCTTCAAGAGCGTATCGAACGCTTGCGCGCCGCCGCCCGGGAGCTCATCGCCCACAGCCCGCATCTGAGCGCCCAGTTCGACCACATCAGCGCCGCCAAGGGGCTCGGGGAGATCAGCGCCCTGGCCATCCTCGCCGAGCTCAGCGTGCTGCCCACCGATCTCAAGGCCGCGCAGCTCAGTCGCCATGCCGGACTCGATGTCCGGCTCATTCAATCCGGCACCAGCATCCAGCGCCCCGGGCGGCTGAGCAAGGCCGGCAACGCCTATCTGCGCGCCGCGCTCTACATGCCCGCCATGGCCGCCGTGCGCTACGAGCCCCGGGCCAAAGCCTTCTACGAGCGCCTACTTGCCCGCGGAAAGAAAAAAATTCAGGCGCTGTGCGCCGTCATGCGAAAGTACCTCACCGGCATCTGGGCCTGCCTGAAGCACCAGACCCCCTTTGATGCCGACAAACTCTTCCCGCCACACCCTCAAGAGGCTTGACGGGGAACGGAGTATCTACGCCAGCTGCAAGCCGTCACCCGGTAACGGCCCTCCCCGCGCTATTTCTGCTGCCAGTTGCCCTGCCGGTCCTGGTAGTACCAGCCGGAGCGGGCGTTGGCGACCCAGCGTTCGGCGAAGGTCTGGCGGATGTCGGACTCCCACTCGGGGTGTCCGTTGGCCACGGCGATCTGGCGGTACAGGTTCTGGCGGTCTGCGTTCTCGTCCGACACCAGCTGACGCAGGCGGTTGCGATCCGCCAGCGGGACGGCGGACTGGTCGCGCACGGTGATCTGGCCGTCGCGGGTCAGGCCGATGGCGCCGGACTGGTAGTGCGGCTGCAACTGGCTGTGCCGCGCTTCCATGGAGGCGGTGAGCTGGCGGATGGCCGGCGAGCTGATGTCCAGGTCGGGGCTGGCCGCGGCGGCGGTGGGGACCAGCGCGTTCAGTACCCGGACCGCCAGCGGCGTCGCGTGGTCATCCGTCAGCCGGCTCTGCGGTTCACCGGCTTCCGGCGGCGGTGACTGTTCCCGGCCCCAGACATCCTGGATGATCCGGTCCGCCGCCTGCTCCGCGGCCACGGCGGGGAAATAGACGTTGATGGTGACACAGGCCGTCAGAGCCAGTGCGAGGAGAAACAGCGGTGCGGTGCGGAGCATGATCACGACGATTGACCTCACGATCCCTGAGTTAGTCCGGGTGACACCGGCTTGGTGGCACCTGCCTGCTGCGTATCACAGCACAACAGGAAGACAGCGGAAAGTATTGCCGCGTTCAGCGCAGCGCTTCACTCAGGAAAGCGTCCAGCCCCGAGGCGTAATCCTCCCCGGTGCGCAGGAAGCCCTCGTTGTGCCCACCCCGCAGTTCCAGGAACCATTTCGGCTCCGGTGCAGCCTCGTACAGGCGGCGCCCATGGGCGTAGGGCACGATTTCGTCATCCGGGCCATGCACCACCAGCACCGGCGAGGTCACACCCTGCAGGGACTCCAGCGCATCGTAGCGATGCCGCACCAGCAACTGCGCCGGGAAGATCGGGTAGAGTTCGGCGGCCATGTCCGCCACGGAGGTGAAGGCGGACTCGAGGATCAGCCCTCCCAGGCCCTCGTGCTGCTCGGCGAGATGGGCAGCCACCGAGGCGCCCAGTGAACGGCCGAACAGAACGATCTCGCCGGCCGGCACCTCGCGTTCCGCGCGCAGATAGCCCAACGCCGCCTCGGCATCGCGGTACAGCCCGGTTTCCGATGGCGAGCCCTCGCTCTGGCCATAGCCGCGGTAGTCGATGATCAGGACGTTCAGGTCCAGCTCGTTGAAGATGCGGAGGGAATCCAGCCGATGGGAGATGTTGCCGGCGTTGCCGTGGAAGAACAGCAGCGTGCCGCGCGCCTCGGTGGCGGGGACGAACCAGCCATGAATGGCAAGCCCGTCTTCGGTTTCCAGCCACACGTCCTGATAGGCCAGACCGATGCGCTCCGGCGTGCTGGCAAGCTCCCTGCCCGGCACGCTGGGCAGGTGGATGAGGCGCGACTGGAACAGGTACAGCGCCGCCCCCACCAGAACGTAGAGCACGGCGAGTATCCCCGCGATACGAAGTGCCAAGGCCATGAATGCCGACCCGGGTTGCGGAATATCCCCGTCAACTGTACCAAACTGTTGGCAGGTAACGAGGTCCAACGGTTCCCCAACCTTCCCGTTGGAAATATGGTCGGGAAGGTTGATACACATGGCAACGACGACGGGACGAATGCGACTGGCCGCAATCATGCTGACACTGGGCGTACTGCCGACGATGCTGGTCGGCTGCACCAGCATCCAGCGGGGCCATGAGGCCGCGCTAGCCCTGGGGGACGTGTCCGCCGGCAGCGAGGACAGCCGGCTGAAGCGCCGCACGGCGGAGCCGCAGCGCGAGGATCTGCGCTATTCCGTCAACGGGCGGGATTACGTCGCGGATATCTACCACCCGGAAGAGCAACGCCGCGGCACGCTGATCCTGGTGCACGGGTTTACTGATGAGGGCCGCCGGGATCCGCGACTGACGGAATTCGCGAAGACGATGGGGCGCGTGGGCTTCACGGTGCTTGTCCCGGAGCTGGACGGTCTCAGGGATCTGTCCATCAGCACGCGCGAGGCGGAGGCGATCGCCGACGCCATCCGTTACGCCACGGATGAGGGCCCGGCGGCGGGTTCGGACACCGGGCTGGCCGCCATCAGTTTCGCGGTGGGTCCCGCCCTGATCGCATCGATGCAGGAGGACACGGCGGATCGCGTACGGTTCCTGATCTCGGTGGGCGGCTACTACGATCTCACAGATATGCTGCGCTACGTCACCACCGGCGAGGACCGTGGCGGCGCCGGGCTGGACGCGCCGCCGCCGCAGCGGGAGGGACGCTGGGCGGTACTGCTGAGCCAGTTGCACTGGCTGGATGACGAGGATGACCGCGAGCTGCTGGACACCATCGCCCACCGCAAGCTGGATAACCGCCACGCCTCGGTGGAACGGGAGGTGCGCCAGTTGGGGGCGCAGGGCCGTGCCGTTTACGATCTGGTCACCAACGAGGACCCCGACCGCATGGATGATCTGTTGGCGGACATGCCGCAGCGGCTGCTGGAGGAGTTCCGGGCACTGGACTTGTCGGAGCGGGATCTGAGCCGGTTCCGGGGCCAGCTCGTGCTGATTCACGGCCCGGACGACCGGGTGATCCCGGTGAGCCATAGCCGCCGCTTGCGGGATGCGCTGCCGGAGGATCAGGTGCGCTTGTTCGAGGCCGGCGGGCTGGGGCATGTGGATGTGTCACCGGGCTTGCGTGACGGCTGGGGGCTCTGGCGTGCGACGTCACACGTGCTCGCACTAGGTGAGCGCGAGTAGGCTTTCCGCGGGCTCCGATCCGGCCGTAGGCGGGCGACACCATTCCGGACACGCCGTGAACCCATCCCTGGGGGCCTGTCGGCGAGGTCCCTCTCGCCGAC
>JAFIFV010000049.1 GCA_020831845.1 Ectothiorhodospiraceae bacterium | reverse complement strand
ATCGGTGGCAATCGCCTGCGGCGATTACCCCCCTACGCCACACCGCCCGCTCTCGGATCACACCCCGCCGTAGGGGAGTAACCGCGCCAGCGGTTGCTACCGTCGGGCGAAAGCCCGAATGCGGAAGGGGAATGCCTTTCCACCGCCCTGTCCGGCCTGCGGCCGCATCGGTGGCAATCGCCTGCGGCGATTACCCCCCTACGCCACACCGCCCGCTCTCGGATCACACCCCGCCGTAGGGGAGTAACCGCGCCAGCGGTTGCTACCGTCGGGCGCAAGGCCGAAAATCCCTATCGGAGCAACACATCGCATGCAGGGAAGCAACGATGCCCAACTACATCCGTACCCGTGCCACGGGAGGCACCTATTTCTTTACCCTGGTCACCGCACAACGTCGACCCGTGTTCCGATCCCCCGTGGCAGTGGATTGCCTGCGCCGTGCTTACCGCCACATCGCCCGCCAATACCCCTTCACCACCGAGGCCATCGTCATCCTTCCTGACCATTTGCACGTCTTGTGGACACTGCCGGATGGCGATGCCGATTACCCTCTACGCCTGCAATTGCTCAAATCCCGAGCCACCCGGGAATTGCGCTGCGTGGGGGTACGGGATGCGGTCTGGCAAAGGCGCTACTGGGAACACTACGTTCGTGACGGAAATGATTTCCGTCGACACATGGATTACATCGCCTATAACCCGGTCAAACATGGGTTGGTTTCGGTTCCGTGGTATTGGCCGCACGGCAGTTTTCGGCGCCTGGTGAGCCTGGGTTACTACCCCAGGAGCTGGGGTTCGAGTGAGCCCCTGACCACCAGGGGAATGGAACTGGAATAGGTTTCCGGCCCGCGGCCGGATCGGTGGCAATCGCCTGCGGCGATTACCCCCCTACGCGCCACCGCCCACTCCCGGATCACACCCCGCCGTAGGGGAGTAACCGCGCAGCGGTTGCTACCGTCGGCCGCAAGGCCGAGAACCAGGGTACGCGGCGGAACGTGGGCGGGTGTCCGCCGCCTACATTGCCCTCGCACGGAACCAACACCCACCCTGGCGCGTAATTCTGCCTTGGGGTCGGCTGCCCTGATTTCGGGCCGTGAGGGCGAGGAAGACGTCTCCGCCCCAAAGCCCGCCCCCGGATCAGCCAGCACTGACAAGCCACCAGGATGCCAAACGCGCCGTTTCTGTAATGAATATACGTTGTGAGAATGAGGACGAAAACGACCACGGAAAGGGCGCCCATGACGACGAACTGACCCTGGTAGCCATCGGCGCCTCTGCCGGTGGGCTGGAGGCCTTGCGTGAGCTGATCGGTTCGCTGGAGCCGAAAACGCGGCTGGCCTTCGTGGTTGCCCAGCATCTCTCGCCGAAGCACAACAGCATGCTGACCGAATTGCTGGCGCGGGGAACGACCATGCCGGTAAGCGAAGTGACACACGGCGTGAAACCGAAACCGGGCGCCATCTACATCACGCCGGCGAACAAGGATATCGAGTTCCGGGAGGGGCGGCTGGCGCTCAGCGACCCGCCGGAACGCACCGTGCCCAAACCATCCGTGGACCTGCTGTTCTGCTCGCTGGCGGAGGAACTGGGCGAACGGACCATTGCCGTCGTGCTCTCCGGCACCGGCAGCGACGGCTCCCAGGGGCTGCGCCGCGTCAAGGTGGCTGGCGGCATCACTTTCGCGCAGAAGCCGCCCACGGCGAAATACGACGGCATGCCCCAGTCCGCCATCGCCACCGGTTGCGTGGATTTCATGCTGCCGCCCGCAGACATCGGCAGGGAGTTGTCCCGCTTCACAGCGCTGTTCCAGGAATTGCAGCGTAACGCCGAAGAGACGCCGGACACCCCCGTCTACCAGCGAATTGCCTCGCAGGTCCTCCACCACAATGGGCTGGATCTCGATGCCTACAAGCCAAGCACGGTCCGCCGGCGACTGCGGCGACGGATGGCGGCGAACGACATCAATAGTCTGGAGGACTACGCCGAGCACCTCACCCGGAACCAGGAGGAAGTGGACAGCCTCGCACGGGAAATCCTGATCTCCGTTACCTCGTTCTTCCGTGACCGCGACGCCTTCAAGGCCCTGGATGCCCCACTGCAGAAGCTGCTGGACCGGAAGTCCGACGGCGACCATGTGCGTATCTGGATTCCGGGCTGCGCAACCGGTGAGGAAGCGTACAGCCTGGCGGTGCAGATGCTGGAGTTGGCACGCCAGGGACACAAGGACGTCCACATCCAGTTGTTCGCAACCGACCTGGACAGTCGGGCATTGGGCGTGGCTCGGCGCGGCATCTACGACGAGGTCTCGCTCAGCGACATGGCGCCGGAACTGCGCGACCGCTATTTCGTAAGACAGGGTGCGCAGTTCCGGGTCAGCAAGCAGTTGCGCGACATGCTGGTGTTCGCGCGGCAGAACCTGCTGAAGGATCCGCCCTTCCTGCGCCTGGACATGGTGAGCTGCCGCAACCTGCTGATCTATTTCAGCAACGATACCCAGCGGCGTCTGTTCGAACTTTTCCACTACGCGCTCAGGCCCAACGGGCTGCTGTTCTTGGGCAAATCCGAGGCCGTGTCGCGGCACGAGCACCTGTTCGCCACCGTTGACAGCCACTGGAAGATCTTCCGGCGCCGCAGCAACCAGGGAAAGGATCTGCGCCCCGCACGGCATCGTCGGACAGTGACAGGCGAGCCGAAGACCGCGACCCCCGCCGTGGACATCAAGCCCCGCCGTACGCCCTATGAACGTATGGTGCAGACGGCGATGCGGCAATTCACGCCACCGAGCCTGCTGGTGGACGAAAGCCTGAACATACAGCATATGACGGGCGACCTGGGGCGTTTCCTGACGTTCCCGGACGGCAGGCCGGACTTCAGCTTGCGCAATCTGGTGCGCCGCGAGATGCGCATCGATCTCGCCGCACTGCTGGCCCGCGCCAGGAAGCAGGCCGGCAGTGTTTCCAGCAGACTGATCGGCCTTAGTGCCGAGCATCGCGCGGTCCGTGTGCATATCCACCCGGTATCCGCCGAGGAGGATGAGGCACCGCTGTTCATGATCAGCTTCGAGGAAGCCTCCCAGGAAACCACCTCCGCCTGGCGGGAAGCGGGCACCCATGACAAGGAAAGTGGATACAACGAGCGTGTTCGCGAACTCGAGGACGAGCTGCAGGCCACGCGCGAGCATCTGCAGACGGTGATCGAGGAACTGGAGACCACGAACGAGGAATTGCAATCCTCCAACGAGGAGCTGCAATCCTCCAACGAAGAGCTGCAATCCTCCAACGAGGAACTGGAGACCACGAACGAGGAAATGCAGTCCTCCAATGAGGAACTCACCACCGTCAACGAAGAACTGAACAGCAAGACCCGGGAACTGAACGAGGCGTATTCGGACCTGGAGAACGTCATGGCCAGCCTGGCGGACGGGCTGATCGTGGTGGACGAGCGGATGCGCGTGAAGTTCTACAATCCGGCCTGCGAACGGGTGTTCGCGCTCGGCCCCGAGAACTTCGGCAGCATGATCACCGATGTGGACCGCCATATCGAGGTGCCCCGCTTCCAGCAACGACTGAAGAAAGTGATCGAGACGGGCGCTGCCACGGAAATCCACATTTCCCAGCGCATTGCCGTTTCCGACGAGGATGAGCCCGCCTCCGCGCCCATCCGGCAGATGCATCACTACCTGATGCGCATGCGCCCCTATCTGGATCCGCAGCGCCACGTGCGCGGCGCGCTGATCAGCTTCTACGACACCACCCGCATCAAGCACGCGGAACGCATGGCGCGGGAAAGCGAGGCCCGCCTGCACGCCATTCTGGCCCGCTCACCAGTACTGACCATGCTCAAGGATCGGGACGGCCGCTATACCTACGCCAACACAGCCGCCGGCAACTTGGGGCGAGCGATGGGCGCGGCTTCCCTGGTCGGCAGGCTGGACGCCGACCTGCTGCCCTGGGATGAAGCCGAACAGATGCGGCAACTGGATGAACGCGCGTTCCGGGAGCAGCGCAACGTCGAAAGCGAGGAGACCGTGTCCCTGGCCGGTGAACCTCGCCGGCTGATCATGGAGCGCTTTCCGCTGTTCGACGAGGACGGCCAGCTGTACGGGCTTTGCATCAAGGCGCTGGATATCACCGAGCGCCAGCGGACCGACGAACAGGTCCGACTGCAGTCAAAGGCCCTGGACGCCGCCACCACCGGCATTCTGATCTCCGACGCCACAGAGCCAGACCTGCCCATCGTCTATACCAACCCGGCCTTCACACGCATTTCCGGCCATGGGGCGGACGAGGTGCGGGGTCGCAATTGCCGTTTCCTGCAGGGCTCGGAAACCGCCCCGGAAAGCCTGGAGCGCATCCGCCAGGCCCTGCGCGAACAGCGGGCAGTGAGCGTACTGCTGCTCAATTACCGCAAGGATGGCAAGCCGTTCTGGAACGAGCTGTCGATCTTCCCGATCTTCGACGACACCGACGCGTTGACCCATTTCGTGGGTATCCAGGAGGACGTCACGCAACGCGTTGAAGTGGAACGGGCCCTTCGCGCGAACGAACAGCGGTTGCGCAATGCCCAGACCTTCGCCGGCGTGGTGCACTTCGAATGGAATTCCACCGAGCCCCGGCATGTCGCGGGGGGCGAGTCCCTGGGCGCCCTGCTCGGCCTGAACGGCGCTGATCGCATCCGCAGCCGCCATTTGCTGCGGCACCTGAGCCGCCTGGACCGCAGCGCACTGCTGCGCGCTTTCTCCCGCTGTATCCGGCTGAGCAAGGAATTGCACCTGGAGTTCCGGATTCGGGACAGAAACGGGAATGAACGATGGCTGCTGGTGCGCGCCGCGGCCATACACGGCAGAGGCACGCCGGCCGTCCGCGTGCTCGGGCTGGTGCAGGACATCACGGCAAGAAAGCAGGTGGAGCTGGCCCTGGTATCCGCCAGGCTGGAGGCGGAAGCGGCGAACCGGGCGAAATCCGAGTTTCTCTCGCACATGAGCCACGAGCTGCGCACGCCACTCAATGCCGTTCTGGGCTTTGCCCAGCTACTGGATGGCGACCGCACGCACCCACTGCACGACAAGCACAAGGTACAGGTGCATCACATACTCACGGCGGGTTGGCACCTGCTCGAATTGATCTCCGAGGTGCTGGAGCTGGCCCGCGTGGAAGCGGGGGAAGTGCAGATCCGCCATATGTCCATCGAGCCGCTGGAATTCCTGGACGACTGCCTGAGCACGGTATCCCCGATGGCTGCGGAGCACGGGGTGAGACTGGAGACGGACATTCAGGGGACACGGCCGCTCTATCTGGACCCCACGCGGGTCCGGCAGGTGGTGCTGAACCTGCTGACCAATGCCATCAAGTACAACCGCGAGGGCGGCCTGGTCACGCTGGCAATGCACCAGGACAAGAAGTATTGCACCCTGAGTGTCCGGGATAACGGCCTGGGGATTCCGGAGAACCGCATGGATGAGCTGTTCCAGGCGTTCAACCGGCTGGGCCACGAAGGCGGCGCGATCCAGGGCAGCGGTATCGGGCTGGTGGTGGCCAAGCGCATGGTGGAACTGATGGGCGGCACAATCCAGGTCAGGAGCACGGAAGGCAGTGGTTCCACGTTCACGGTAAGGTTCCCGATGAACGCCGGTAGCGCGTTCCTGCATGATACGGGGACCGAAATGCGGGGCCGGCACGACGCTCGACTGGAGGCGCCGCCGGACACCACCGACCAGCCGTGCCGCATTCTCTACATCGAGGACAACGAGAGCAACCGGCTACTGGCCCGTGACGTACTACAGCAACGCATGCACTGTGAACTGATGGAAACCCCGGACGCCGAAACCGGCCTGGCCCTGGCCCAGACCGAGCAACCGGATATCGTGCTGATGGATCTGCACCTGCCTGGCATGAACGGCTTCGAGGCGTTCTCGCTGTTGCGCAGCGACAGCCGCACGTCGCACATCCCGGTGATCGCGATCAGCGCCGACGCGGCCGGGGAAACCACGCAGCGCATTCGTGACGCCGGTTTCGACAGCCACCTGGACAAACCGTTGTCCGTCACCGCATTGATCGAGGCGATCAACAACGCCCGGTCGCCCCGTGGCGGCGCGGTGCACACCGGCGGTCGCGACTAGCCGCGGCCGCGGCGGGAGCAAGCATCGCCGCGCGACCCTGCCCGTTCACGGCATGGCTCGGGTTCATGCAAGCCGAACCCCTGTCCATAATGCACACCGATGGCTTTCAGCGCCTCCAGCTGCGCACGGTTCTCTGCGAACTCGGCCACCGTCCGGATCCCCATGCTGTCGCCGAGCATCTGGATGGCCTGCACCATGGCATGGTCGAAACTGTGCGACAGCAGTTCGCGCACGAAACCGCCGTCGATCTTGATGTAGTCCACCGGCATGGCTTTCAGGTAGCCGAACGAGGACAGGCCCGCGCCGAAATCGTCCAGCGCGAAACGGCAACCCCGCCCGCGGACGTGGTGGATGAACCGCAGGGCACGTTCCATGTTGTTGATGGTGGCCGTCTCGGTAATTTCGAAACTGATCCGTTCCGGGGCAATGCCGTACCAGGCGAACTGCTGGTCCACATAGTCACCCAGGCCTTCGTCGACAATGGAATTGCCGGAGAGGTTCAGGCTGTAGCAGCTGTCCAGTCCCGCCTCGCGCTCGGCGATAAAGGCACAGGCATTGCGGATGACCCAGCGGTCCACCCTGCCCATCAGGCCGTACCGTTCCACCGTGGGCACGAAGTTCGCGGGCGAGACGATGGACCCGTCATCGGCGACCAGGCGCAGCAGCAGTTCGTACCAGTCCGGTTCCACAACGCCGTCGTGCAGCGGCACGATCTGCTGGCGGAACAGCGTGAAGCCGTTGTGTTCCAGCGCCCGGCTGATCATGGGAAGCAGGTGCACGTCCTTGGTCTGGCGCTGGATGGCCTCGTCTTCTTCCGAATAGATCTGGTAGCAATCGCGTCCGGAGCCCTTGGCCGCATAGCAGGCCGCATCCGCTGCACTGAGCATCTCGCTGGTTTTACGCCAGCGGGGATCAATGGACACCACGCCGATGCTCACGCCCAGGAAAAACGACTGGTTCTCCCAGAAGAACGCGAAACTGCGCACCGCGTCCACCAGCGCCTGCGCGACCTTGGCGCCGTCCTCGGTATCGCAACCCTCCAGCAGCACCCCGAACTCGTCGCCACCCAGCCGCGCCAGTGTGTCCTCGTCCCGCACATGCTCGCGCAACACACGGGAAAGCTGGCACAACAGCTCGTCCCCGGCCTGGTGGCCGCAGGTATCGTTGACCAGTTTGAAGCGATCCAGATCCAGGTACATCAGGACGTGCGTGGAGCCATTCTCCCGGCTGGCGGCATGCAGGCTTTCCAGGCGTTGGTTGAACAGCGCCCGGTTGGGCAGGTCGGTCAGGCTGTCATGGTAGGCCAGATGGCGAATCCGCCGGTGGCGCTCCTGGGACAGCACCATTTGACGAAGGCGCTGGCGCAGAACAGGCATGAACAGCGGTTTGGTAATGAAATCGCTCGCGCCGGCATCGATGGCGTTCTGCGCCGACGCCTCGTCGTCGAGCGCGGTGATGATCAGCACCGGCACGTCCTCGACCGCGGGCTCCCTGCGCAGCCGCCGGCAAACCTCCAGGCCGTCCATGCCTGACATGAGGCGATCCAGCAGGACGATGTCGGGCATGAAGCGGCGGGCCATGCGCAGACCCGACTCACCGGAATGCGCCTCCGCCACGTCGTAGCCTTCCCGGCGGAGGAACTGCGTCAGCATGGCGGCGGTGACCTCGCTGTCCTCTACCACCAGCACCTTGCGCCCGACCAGTGCATCCGACCCCAGATGGGAAACGGCCTCGCTCCTGTGCAGATCCTCGGCCAGCGTCTGCGTGCCCCAGGCGACAAACGCGCGCAACGCCTCCCGCAGTTCGCCCAGCGCCTGCACGATGCCCTGCACGTCCCCACGGTCGGCCAGGTGCGCGATTTCAGCCGCCAGCCCGACCACGTCATCGGCTCCGAAACTGGCCATGGAGCCCTTCAGCGTATGCGCCTCGAAGTGCACACCCTCGAGATCCGAATCGCGCAGGGCCTCGCAGAGGGCCCGCCAGCGTTTTGCGTAATCGCGGCGAAACGCGCGGAACATGGTCACCAGCAACTGGCGATCATTGTCCACCGCCTCAAGCGCCGCATGGAGATCGGCAGGCGGGAGATCACTGCGCCGCAGCGCGGCCGGTGGAGTGGCGTTTTCGTTGCGGCCGGCCTTTGCATCCACCAGCTCGGAGATGACACGGCGCAGTTGCCCGCGGCTCAGCGGTTTGGTGACATAGGCATCCATGCCTGCCTCCATGCTGCGCTCGCGATCCTCTTCAGTGGTGGCAGCCGTCACCGCGATAATCGGCAGGTCGCGGAATCGGCCGTGACGCCTCAGCGCCCGGGCCACCTCGGCGCCGTCCATACGCGGCATGCGCAGATCGAGCAGTACCACGTCGGGCCTGCGCTGGCGGGCGGCGAGCAGCACGGCCTCGCCATCGATCTCCAGTTGCACCGAATGGCCGTCCTGTTCAAGAAAGCCGGTGACGATCTCCGCGTTCACCGGGTTGTCCTCGCCGATCAGTATGTGCAACGGACGTTGCGGCGGTTCGCTCTCCTCGTGGCCCCGGCGCAGGGAGAATGCGGGTTTGCCGCCGGCGTCGGCCGCATTGGCGCGCCCGGGCGAGCCCTCCCCTGCCTTGGTCGTCCGGTCCGAAGAATGGTCGTTAACGATGAGTGCTCCCCGGTAGTGCCTTGCCTGCAAGCGGCCACGATACGAAAAAAAATGCCGCTCTGGCAGCAGCATCCCATGACCACTTACGCGCGAACCACCATAAGCGTTCCCGGGTTCCGGCAAACCGGGGTTGGGCGGGCCGGTGACAGGAGCAGGTACAAGAGAACGGCAGAGCAATGTCTGTGCAATGTCCGGCCTCACGGCCGGATCGGTGGCAATCGCCCTGCGGCGATTACCCCCCTACGCGATGCCGCCCGCTCCCCGATCCCATCCCGCCGTAGGG
>JAFIFV010000038.1 GCA_020831845.1 Ectothiorhodospiraceae bacterium | reverse complement strand
CGTCAAGCGTACAGGGATGTATTCACAGCGTGTCCGGCGACAAACCTCCCGCTGCCTGCCGATTCGAAGCCATCAAACCGAATCAGCAGTTCAATCAAAGCGCCCGATTGAGTTCAGTGCTCCCGCGTCGCGTGGAATGCCACGTCCGGCCAGCGTTCCCGGGTCAGGTCCAGATTGACCCGGTTGGGCGCCAGGTAGGTGAGATTACCGCCGATGTCCATCGCCAGGTTATCCGCGGCCTTGCGCTGGAAATCGGCCAGCATTTTCGGGTCATCACAGCTCACCCAACGCGCCGTTTTCACGTTCACCGGCTCGAAAATCGCATCCACTCCGTATTCCGCCTTCAGCCGGTAGGCCACCACGTCGAACTGCAGCACGCCCACCGCGCCCACGATCAGATCGTTGGTATTCAGGGGCTTGAAAAGCTGCGAGGCGCCCTCCTCGCAAAGCTGCTCGATGCCCTTCTGCAACTGTTTCAACCGCAGCGGATCCCGCAGCACGATGCGGCGGAACAGTTCCGGAGCGAAGTTCGGAATACCGGTAAACTTCAGCGCCTCGCCCTGAGTGAACGTGTCCCCGATCTGGATGGTGCCGTGATTATGCAAGCCGATAATGTCGCCCGGATAGGCATCTTCCGCGGTATCCCGGTCCGAAGCCATGAAGGTGATCGCGTTGGCGATCTTCACATCCTTGCCGAGGCGCACCTGCCGCAGCTTCATGCCGCGTTCGAAACGCCCGGAGCAAAGCCGCATGAAAGCGACCCGATCGCGGTGATTCGGGTCCATGTTGGCCTGGATCTTGAACACGAACCCGGTGAGCGGCTCCTCGGTGGGCTCCACCAACCGGGTGGCGGTCTCCCGCGGCTGCGGCGGGGGTGCATAGGCAACGAAATCGTCCAGCAGTTCCTGGATGCCGAAGTTGTTGATGGCCGATCCGAAGAATACCGGTGTCAGTTCCCCGCTCAGGTACGCCGCCTTGTCGAAGGCATGGCTGGCGCCGCGAATCAGCTCCACTTCTTCCCGCAGCTCCTCAGCTTCCCCGGCGCCGAATAACGCATCCAGCCGGGGGTTATCCAGGCCCTGAATCACCTCGCCTTCCTGGACCCGTCCGCCATGGGTGGGGCTGAACAGGTGCACCGACTCGTTGTAGAGGTGGTAGACGCCCTTGAAGCGCTTGCCCATGCCGATGGGCCAGGTGATGGGCGCGCACTGGATACCCAGCACATCCTCCACTTCGTCCAGCAGTTCCAGCGGCTCCCGGCCTTCCCGGTCCAGCTTGTTGATGAAGGTCATGATCGGCGTGTCCCGGAGCCGGCAGACCTCCATCAGCTTGATGGTGCGCTCCTCCACGCCCTTGGCCACATCGATCACCATCAGCGCCGAATCCACGGCCGTGAGCACCCGGTACGTGTCTTCGGAGAAATCGGCATGGCCGGGGGTGTCCAGCAGATTGATGATGCAGTCCCGGTAAGGGAACTGCATCACCGAGGACGTCACCGAGATGCCGCGTTCCTTCTCCATGGCCATCCAGTCCGAGGTGGCGTGGGCGGCGGCCTTGCGGCCCTTGACCGTACCTGCCACCTGGATGGCGCCCCCGTAAAGGAGCAGCTTCTCGGTGACCGTGGTCTTGCCCGCATCCGGGTGCGAGATAATTGCAAAGGTGCGACGGCGCGCTACCTGTTCGAGGAAGCTGCTCATGATGTATCCGCGTTCGGGGTGATCGGCATCAGGCGATGCGCTGGTGAAACTGACAGAGGCGCGATTATACCGGGACTTGCCCGGTTTTCCGAGATGCGTCGGGTACCGGAAACCGGAACGCGGAGATCCGGGTGAAGGGCCACCCCCTTTCCCCGGCGGGCCTTCAGGCCTATCATCCCTTGTCAGCGCGCTCGAATGACTCCGCAGAGCACCACGTGATACCGCACTGCGCCCCTTGAACCCGTCACACCGGATCCGCCCCATGAGCGACGATCGCCCTTTCTGGGAGACCAAACCACTGGAAGCCATGAGCAGCCAGGAATGGGAATCCCTTTGCGATGGCTGCGGACGCTGCTGCGTCCACAAGCTGGAAGACGAGGACAGCGGTGAGATCGCCTTCACCGACGTGGTCTGTTTCCTGTTCGACGCGGACACCTGCCGCTGTACGGATTATCCCAATCGCAGCCTTCGGGTTCCGGACTGCGTGCAGCTCACGCCGGAACGGGTTCACTCGCTGCCCTGGCTGCCTGCAAGCTGCGCCTACCGCCGCTTGGCCGAGGGGCGCGGCCTGGCCTGGTGGCACCCGCTGGTCTCCGGCAACCCGGAAACGGTGCACGAAGCGGGGATCTCGGTGCGCGGCCGCGTGACCCACGAACAGCACGTGCATCCGGATCTGATCCAGGAACGCATCGTACTCTGGCCCAATCAGGACAACGACTGAAACCCATGACTAACCCGCCCTTCAGCGACGCCAGCCTGCGCAATCGCGACCCCATACTGGCCGTGCTGGAGCCACGCCTCGCCCGGCCCATGACCGTGCTGGAGATCGGTGGCGGCTGCGGCGGACACGCGGTGTATTTCGCGCAATGTCTTCCCCATCTCCGCTGGCAGACCAGTGAACAACCCGCCCACCTGGCACCGCTGTCAGCGAACGTGGCAGCGGCCCGGCTCCCGAACCTGCCGCAGCCTGTGGCGCTGGATGTCAGGGAAACACCCTGGCCAGTGGCGACGGCGGACGCCGTGTACTCTGCCAACACGGCGCACATCATGGACTGGTCAGCGGTGGAAGCCATGTTCCATGGCGTCAGCGAGCTACTCCCGGCCGGCGCGCGCTTTTTCCTCTACGGCCCGTTCATCCGCAGCGGCCGGTACAGTGGAGACAACGACGCCCGTTTCGACGCCGCCCTGCGGGCCCGCGGCACGGGCAGCGGCCTGCGGGATCTGGATGACCTGGAAGCGCTGGCCCGTGCTCTTGGACTGCAGCAGGAGCAGGCGCTCTCCATGCCGGCCAACAACCTGACGCTGATCTGGCGGAAGCGGACAGCCCCTGCCTGATCGGAGCCATACCTCAGGCGACCCCCTCCTCCAGCCTGCGGTACAGTGTGCGTCGACTCATATCCAGCAGGGCGGCAGCCCG
>JAFIFV010000015.1 GCA_020831845.1 Ectothiorhodospiraceae bacterium | reverse complement strand
GACATTGTTATCGGCCTGGTCGCGGCCACGGTGGTCGCGCTGTTGTGGAAGCGTCCGTGGATACGGCCGGGGCGGTTGCTGCTGGGAGCCCTGACCACGGCGATCGGTCTCTCCGCAGCGCTCTGGCCGGTGGTGCTCGTGGGTGCCGTGCTGCTCATTCTCGCAGTGAATCCCGAGCGGCTGCGCGCGGGCGGACAGGATGTTCAATGACGCTGGTACGGCCACTCATTACCGGGTCGCCGATGAACTGCCCGTGAAAACTGCTCCGGTTGCCGGAGCAGGCAATACGGCGTGTTGGAGCGTTCGCGGGTATCAGCGCCCGGGAACCGGGGAACGCGGCCTGCGAGCCTCATTCAGAGGCAAGCCCGTGTGCCTGCAGTATGGAAAGCTCCACCACCGCGAGGGTTTCCTCATGCGTGGCATCCAGATCCACCGGGGGCGCGACGCCGGCCCGGTACGCTTCCACCCAGCGTGCAGCGCAGAGACACCAGCGATCGCCCGGCTTGAGGCCCGGGAAGCCGGACTCGGGAACGGGTCGCGTGAGATCGTTCCCACGACTGCGTGAGTACGCCAGGAATTCCGCCGTGACCACGGCACAGACGGTGTGCATGCCGCTATCCGAGTAACCGGTGTTGCAGCAGCCGTCGCGGAAGAACCCGGTGAGCGGATCAAGGCCACAGGGAGCCAGGGGCTTACCCCAGACGTTTGTCGGTGCAAATTTTTCCATGGTCGCTTGCCGTCCTGATCCTGAATTGCCATGCATAGTCTACCAAGCCCGGTGCGAGCCGCAGCCGCATACCGCCGGCTGCCCGGGGTGTGCCAGGGGCAGCGTTGTTGCAGCCTGCGGACAAAATCATTAGCTTACTAATGATCGGATTCCGCATTTCAGGCCAGGCGGGCAGAACACAGGTTTCACATCAAGCGAGGAGAACACTATGCTGGCAATCGTTGCCAAACTCAGGGCGGTCGAAGGCAAAGGCGAAGAACTGGCCGAGCGCATGCAGGGCATCGCCGAAAAAGTCCGGACCGAACCGGGCAATCACGCCTATACCGTGCACCAGGGGCAGGACGACGGCGACCTGGTCATGATCTACGAACAGTACGACGACCAGGCGGCGCTGGATGCGCACCGGGAGCACATGAAGGAAATGGGCGTGGATCTGCGTGGTCTGCTGGCCGGCAAGCCCGAGCTGGAATACTACAGCACCGCCGGCTGAGCGCTCCGGCAGGGGCGCGCGGATGCGCCCTGAGCCAGCCTCACGGCAGCGGACACCCCAACTCCGGAAGGTTGCCAATGGTGGTGTCCGCTGGCGGAGTTCAGTGCCGGCACGGATGCCCTCGGCGTTCCCGTAGCCTCCCGGGTCGGTCTCCCGAATGGCGGTGCTTCCCCCTCCCCGTCCGGGTCTCCCCCGAGCCGTTGGGAAGCGGAATCACCCCGTATCTTCCACCGTGCGCCGCATCGCTCCCGAGATCGCCTGCTCACCGCGCTTCTCCAGGGCCTCAGCCGCGTTGATGCGATCCCGTACTTCCTTGTTCTGGCTGAGCTTGGATTTGCCGATCATCGTCTCGACATCGATTTGAATCCCGACGATGGCCTTCAGCATCTGATCGACGAACTCCTTCGAGGAATCCGTCATTTTCCAGGGGCGGCCACTTGGATCGGTGCGCTTCTCGTGCACCCGCGTCAGTCGCGCCACGACACCGCGGACGAACCGCGCGTCATCCCTGACGCTGATTCTGCCGTGAACATGGACCGCCTGATAGTTCCAGGTGGGCACTTGCCGGTGGAATTCATGCTTGCTCGGATACCAGTTCGGCGAGATGTAGGCGTCCGGGGCACGGAAGATCACCAGACCTTCGTCGCCGTCCCGGACTTCTTTCCAGACCGCATTGGCGCGGGCCACATGGGCAAACAGGCGGCCCCGCCCACCCGCATCCGGATCCAGCTCGAAGGGCAGATGATTGGCATCAAGTCCATCGGGCCCGTTGACCACGAGCGTTCCCAGCGGATACTCGGTGATGATGCGGTGAAGCTCCTCCACCCGCGTCTCTGCAAAATGCCGGGGTAAATACATCGCGATTCCTTGGCGGCAGTAGAACCTCAGCCGTCGGTTTTCGTTGATCGGGGGGCAAGGATGCCCGTCCCGCAAGATACTATCCGTTCAGGAGGTAAAGCGTCACACGCGCGGCGCATGAGAGTCGCAATGAAACGCTACCGGGACGGTGCCGGCGCGGTGGAGATGGAGACGTTCGGGTCGTGTGGGGTGAGCACCGGGATCTGGTCGCTGGAAAGGAATGTCTTCACCCCGGCCCTGCAGTCCTTGGGGCCACTGAGGACGGCAGCGCCCCGATGGTCAGGGGTACTCCCCCCCTTCGGCCGCAGATTGGCGAACCGATTTCGGCCGTTGTTTCGCCTTTGGGGGCGCGTATGCGTATCCATGACGACAAGCGCAATAGACCGGACAGGGCGGGGTGCCATCGACACCTTGCTCTGCCTGAATCCTGGTTCTAGTGTTTGAGAGAAAGGCCGGTTGTCTGTTGCGCTGAATGCGGTCATCCCCCAGCCATATCACGGTAAGCCGATGAGATCGCTAGCCCGAATCGCGCATAGTCTACCCCGGGCAGCCTGTGGCGGCGGGGAGGGTTTTGCCGGCAAGGGGCTTGCGGCGGTCCTGCTGACACTGCTTCTCATCGGGGCATCGGCGTGCTCGGATTCACCCGAGTGGCGTACAACCGCGGTGAAGGGCGCATTTCCGGACCTGGAGTTTGCGCTGATCGTGGATGATGGTGTTGTTATCACGGAACAGGATGTCCATGGCGAGATCGCATTGTTGTTCTTTGGTTATATGTCGTGCCCGGACGTGTGCCCGGCCACGATGGCAAAACTCCAAGCGGCGCTGGATTCCCTGCCGGACGCCAAGCAGGGGCAGGTGCGCGTTGTGTTTGTCAGTGTGGACCCCGAGCGGGACACGCCCCAGCGGCTCAAGGACTACGCCCGCCACTTCGGCCCGCAGTTCGTGGCTGGCACCGCGGACATTCCGGGGCTTGCGCAGTTGACTCGGCGTTACGGCTCGAGCTTTGCCTATGGCCCGGCCAACGACACCGGCTACTATTCAGTGGCGCACGGCAGTAATGTCATTGCATTCGGACGGGATGGCAGCCCCCGTCTGTTGATCCGGCCCGAAGACAGCCTGGAGGCGATCGTCCATGATCTCGGGCGGCTGGTTACCGGCGCATAGCGGCCTAAGGCGACAGCCGGGGGGCCAGACCGGAAGAACAGCGGTATCCGTCAGGCGGCTGGGAGTGGCCGCCCTGGTCATGGCCGGCTTCCTCCTGGCGCACGGTCTCACGGCCGCGCTGGTACTCCACCAGGCGGCATTCACGGCGGCACCGGGAGACCGTCTGGTGGTGCTGTTCCCGCCGGGCACACCGGCCACGACGGCCGTGTCCACGCTGGGCGCGTCGGGCGCCAGCGTGGTCGGAAAGCCGGGGTGGCTTCCGGTCTACCAGGCAGAGGTGATTCATCACTCCGCACCGGAGCGCATCGAAGGGGGCGCCTGGGTGATGCGTTTTCCGGGAAAGCCGGCACTGAAAAGCTGTTTTGGTGGCGGCGCCGAGCCCGGCCTGCGGGCATACGGTGAGCGCCCATGACCGAGCATTGGCAAGTCCGATGGGACGTGTCGGTTGGCGTTGCCCTCGCCGGCGTGGCCCTGGGCATGCTTGCTTTGGCCATGGGGCTGTTCTGGCTGGGCCTGACAGCCTTGATTGTGATCGGGTTGGGGCTGGGTTTTGCCGGCACGCTGCGACACCGTTTCGTAGTCGCTGTTCTCCTGTGGCTGGTGGCGGCAGCCCTGGCCGTGGCCGGCACCCTGATCGGACCCACGGCCTTTGCCCTGACTGCGCCAGTGATCGTCAGCCTGATCCTGGTTGCCTTGGGACAGATCGTGGGTGTGCTGGCCGGGGTCGTCAGTGAGCCGGGTGCTATCGGGCAGGCAGGTCCGGGCGCTGTCCGGCCGATGCCGGGCATTGGGCGAGCCACCAAGGTGCAGCGCCCCAAGCACTTCTGACCTGCCTGCGGGCCAATGCGGATCCGACCTGCGCACATTCCCACGGGCGAGGCCATTGCCATGATGCTTGCGGATACGGAAATGCTCTCCGACAATCACGGAGGCCACCCGCAACTCCCGGCTTCGCTGCAAGGAGGCCCATGCGCCGCTTCCTGGCTTCGATTATCGCCCTGTTCGCATCCATAGCCATCCTGCTGCTGGGTGTCGGACTCATGGGAAGCCTGCTCAGCATCCGGCTGAACTTCGAGGCCATTGACCCACAGGTCAAAGGACTGATTCTGTCCGCCTACTACATCGGCCTGGTGGCAGGCTCCCAATCGGCCGACCGGGTTATCCGGCAAGCCGGGCATATCCGAGCGTTCGCCATCTTCGCGGCGGTTTGCACCGCCGTCATCCTCCTCAAGGGCCTCTACGTACTACCTGCTGCCTGGTTCGTACTCCGGCTGATCATCGGTTTCAGCATCGCGGGCGTTTACATGGTGGTCGAGAGCTGGCTCAACGAACGGGCGGACCGCACCTCCCGCGGGCGGGTGTTCTCGCTGTACCAGATTACGGCCTACGTTGCCCTGGGCATCGGACAGTTCCTGTTGCATCTGGGTGATCCCGCCAGCGCGGAGCTGTTTATGATCGTCGGCCTGCTGTTTGCGCTGTGCCTGGTGCCAGTGGCGCTGAGTCGGGCCAGCAACCCGCCCGAGCCGGCACCGCACGTGCCGATGGCGCTCCGTCAGACCCTCACCGGTTCGCCAGTGGCCGCATGGACCTGCCTCGCATCGGGCCTGAGCAGCGGCGCCGTGTTCACGCTGACA
>JAFIFV010000003.1 GCA_020831845.1 Ectothiorhodospiraceae bacterium | reverse complement strand
CGCGACGCTGGCCTACTTGATGAACTGGCTTTCCTACGAACTGGTGCCCGGTGACGAGGACGAGGAGCGGCGCACGATGCGGGAGGAGATGCGGGGCGGCACATGGATCGGCACGCCGCGCACGATCCGCATGCCCTACCGGGACGCCTACGACAACCCGGTGTTTCTCGACATTCGCCGATGGATTCCCGCCGGCGACGTGTTCGATACGCACCAGGGCCAGCTTGGCGTGCCGGCACCGCTGCAGGTTGGCGGCCCGCTCATGCTCGGCGCGGAGCTGTTCCTGAACAAGACCGCGTTCACCGGTGACGAAATCGTCAACCCGCTGACGGACGACTGGTGGGACCGCTCCCGCAAGCGCGGAGACTGGTTCTGGAAGGCGTGGATGCCTTCGGCGGCCTGGATTCCCGGGGGCTGGCATAACGACAGCATCGTGCGTGCCGCCACCGGTGGGCTGGACTCTCGCGGCCGGCCGTACAGCGTCACAGAGGCGGTGCTTGGCGCTCACGGGATCAAGGCGCGAGGCCATGACGTTGACCTTGGCTACCGGTTCAGGGCCCTGGAGATCGAAAGGACGCGTCGCGGGCTGGAGAACGACGGGCGCACGATGTCCCGGAATCTGGAGAGAAACCTGATCAGCCGAAGCCAGTACGACAGGGAAATGGAGCGGATCAGGCGCAAGATTGAACGGCTCAGATCAGAGGCCGACGCGCTGCGCGGGCGGGACTAGAGGGAGCAAAGCGCCTGGCGGCCAAGGTGGAGCGCCATCATCGTCACCAGCGCAAAGGCAAGGACGCCGAGCGCCACGCCGGCAGCGTTGTAGAGCCGGCGGCCATGAAAGTTTCCGACGTGTTTGCGCTGGCCCACTGACTCCATGTGCTGCGCAGTCCAGTACCCCACGCCAATGCCGGCGGTCACCGCCACCAGCATCACCAGCCATCCTTGCCAGTCAGGCAGCACGCAATCCATCACATCCCCACCATCAGGAACGCGGCCACGATAAGGGCGACAAGCCCCGCGAAGAACCGCCGCGGCCTGCCCTCATGCAAGTGGATATTCAGCATGAAAGCCGCAATCCACAGAGCGAACAGTGCCCAGGCCATCGGTCACCTCGATTTGCAGGAGTTTCCTTCCGAGCGCCAGGCCTGAATGCGACCGCTGTCGCTCGTCTCGAAGTGCATCCTGCACCAGTTTGTTCTCGTCCCACCGCCGTAGACGACGCTCGGGCCCTGCTGAATGGTCGCCGTGTTGCCGTAGCCGGTGACGGTCGTGGGCCCGTGCTGAACGATGGTCGGGACCTGGCCGGTGACGGTGTTCTCGTACACGTAGACCTTGTTCCCGTTGGGCGCCCGGAAGTCCCCGGATGGATAGCCCCATGAAGCCACCAGGTCGTTGATGTCTTCGCCGACCCAGGAGTCCATGATCTCGGCGTGGCGCTGCTGCGTGGCGCACCCCGAGAGGACGGCGATAATAGCGGCCGCAGCCAGGACGTGTCGCATAACAACCCCCTATTTCCTGTTGACGACGGTATCCCATTCAGGCTACCGGAGGAAGGGCGGGGAAGGGCGCCAGCCAGCGGCGCAAGCTGTCCCAAAGCGACTTTCTGATCATTGCGCATCAATACCTTACGGGCAATGGCTGGCTGATTCTATGGGACACTTACAGGTTTAAAATATTCATCAAATCATAAAGATAGGTATTATTCGCATACCTGGCTACGAACCAGGCGGTCGGAGGTTCGAATCCTTCCGGGCGCGCCATCTTTCCGAAAGGCCCGTGCTACAAGCACGGGCCTTTCTTTTTGTCCGCGTCCGTTTCCCCGAACAGCAACGCCCGCTAGTCGGCGCCCAGCCGGGCCAGTGTGTCCACCAGCCTGGCGCAGATCCTGTCCAGGCGCTCCTGCAGGGCGGAGTTTTCTTCCCCCGACCGTTCTCAGGACGTCTTTCCCATGGTGGCATGCAGTTTAATCTTGTCATGAAACGCTTAGTTTATTTGAGTTTTTTCCGAATAATGCAAACTTGACTGCGAGTTTGTTATTGTCACAATATACTCAGCATGGCTGAGCAAAAAACCTCACTTATAAACCAGCTCGAGAATGACCTGCCCGAAGGACTGGTCGTCGATGCTGCCTGGTTGGAAGAGCGCGGCATAGCCAGCAATCTGCGTGCCTACTACGTTAAGAGCGGTTGGCTGGAGCAACCGGTACGCAGCGTCTACAGGCGCCCGCGCGGCACGCTGAGTTGGCAGCAAGTCGTGATATCGCTCCAGACCCTGCTGCTGAGAACACCGTTCATCGTCGGCGGACGGACCGCGTTGGAGCTACAGGGCTTTGAGCACTACCTCTCGCATGAGGCCAAGACCGTCCATCTCTATGGGCCGAAGAGACCACCGGGCTGGCTAAAAAAGCTGACCCTTCCCCAGCGTTTTGTCTATCACAACAGCGCGCGACTGTTCCGCAACGATCCCGTCACGTTTGGCCTGGGAAGTCCTGCATGGGATATAGCGGATGGAGGCGGACGCGCCCTGAGCCGCCTGCAAGGCAGTAGTCTGGCGACAATCACTTGGGGCCATTGGGATTGGCCCCTGACGCTTTCGCAACCCGAACGGGCCTATCTCGAAATGCTCGATGAACTGCCGCGCCATGAGAGTTTCCATCAGGCCGACATGATCATGCAGAGCGCAGCGAATTTCAGCCCGAGGCGGTTGCAAACGCTGCTGGTTGACTGTGACAGCGTGAAGGTGAAGCGCCTGTTCTTCTTCTTTGCGGATCGGCACCACCATGCGTGGCTCAAGCGACTGGACAAGAAGGCAGTCGATCTTGGAAATGGCAAGCGAATGCTTGTGCCCGGCGGAAAGCTTGATCCGGTCTATTTGATAACCGTGCCGGGGGACCTTGATGCCGTTTCGTGACCGGTATCAGAGCCAGGTCCGACTTCTTGTGCGCCTTCTCCCAATCGTGGCGCGCGAGAGCTGCTTCGCGCTTAAAGGCGGTACGGCCATCAATCTCTTTGTCCGCAACCTGCCGCGTATTTCTGTCGATATCGATCTCATGTATCTACCGATGCATGAGAGGCCAAAGGCTCTGGCCGGGATTGATGCGGCCATGAAGCGGATCAAGGAAGCGGTGCTGGCGGAGCTTCCCGGTGCTCGTCTAACCGAAACAGTCAATGAGGGTACGATTCTGCGCCTTCTGGTGATGGCAGGCGGCACCCCGGTAAAGATTGAAGTCTCGCCCGTGCTGCGGGGCGTGGTCCACGAGCCATCCGTGATCCCGGTCACCGAAGCGGTTGAAGAGGCATTTGGCTACGCGGAAACGACGGTGGTGTCCTTCGAAGACCTCTACGCAGGTAAGCTGGTTGCGGCCTTGGATCGTCAGCATCCGCGCGATCTCTTTGATGTCCGCGACTTGTTTGCGAATGAGGGGGTGACGGACGAATTGCGCGACGCTTTCATCGTCTACCTGCTTAGCCATAATCGTCCTATGGGTGAAGTGCTCTCCGGGCGCCTCAAGGACCTCTCGAACGAGTATCGCAACGGTTTCGAAGGGATGACGGAAGAAGCCGTTCCCATTGAGGAACTGATCGATACGCAACATTCGATGGTCGCGACACTGATTGGCGGAATGCCGGACCATCACCGTAAATTCCTGATCGGCTTTGAACGCGGCGAGCCGGACTGGTCCTTGCTGAAGATTGCCCACGTTGCCGACCTTCCTGCAATACGCTGGCGGGAACGCAATCTCGATAAGCTGAGCCCCAAGCAGCGCACGGCTTTGGTAGATCTGCTGCAAGCCTCACTCGAAAGGCGTGCATGAAAACACCTGTTTCTTGAGCCTGACAGGTTTTCGAGCCCACCCCGGCGAGGTGCGCCATCTACCGCAACGCCCGCCTACTCGGCGCCCAGCCGGGCCAGCGTGTTCACCAGCCTGGCGCAGATCCTGTCCAGGCGCTCCTGCAGGGCGGAGTCCTTCAGCCGGCCCTCCTCGTCGAATGCCTGCGGTGCCCGGGGAATGGCGAGCTGATCGGGCAGTACGGTGACGCCCAGGTTGTTCAGCAACTGCCTGGCCAGCGTCAGGCTGCGCATGCCGCCGAAGCCGCCTGGTGAGGCAGACATCACCGCGGCGACCCTGTTGCGGAACAGTACCAGCCCTTCGTGCTCCTGATCCGGGCGGGACAGCCAGTCCAGCGTGTTCTTCAGCAACGGTGTGATGAACCCGTTGTATTCCGGGGAGACCACGACCAGCCCGTTGTGTTGTTCCAGCAATTTCCGCAGCGTCCTGGCGTGCTCCGGAATGCCGGTCTCGCGTTCCAGGTCGCCGTCGTACAACGGGATCGGGTAGTCGCGCAGGTCGATGAAGGTGGCGTTGCCGCCCTGCTGCCCGACGCTGTCCGCTGCCAGTCGGGCCAGCCTCTTGTTCAGCGAATCGGCGCGCGCGCTGCCGGCGAAGACCAGTATCGACGGTGTTGGGTTGCTCATCGTTTCTCCCATTGAAGTAAGATGATCCGCGTCCAGGTGCTCCGGTGCTCATATTCCGACAGGCGCCTCGCTTTGGCGCTTTTGTCGCCATTCTTGTCATGATCCTGTCAGACGCCCGTTCGCGTCCAGAGTTGGGTCGGCTATAACGAAGAATCAATCATGCGCCTGCTGGGTAGCGCCCGTCTCCCGCGTGAAGCAGAGCAGCACGACGGAGAGCAAGGTCCACAGGAGCATCGAGGAGAACGCCCATTGATAGCTGGCCAGGCTGTAGACGGGCGTACCAGCGACCCTTGTACCGTCCCATAGCCTTTCGAGTAGCCAACCCACCCAAGGTTGAAGCGTCATCGGGCCGATCATCACCCCCATGTTGATAAGCCCCGCTCCGGTCCCCGCGAGACGAGGTGGAACGGATTCCTTGCCGATGGCAAACGATAGAATCATTGCTCCGGATGACAGGCCGATGATCATCAGCACGGATATCAGCATGACCTTTGGCAGGCCCGGTGCGTAGAAGATGACGATCCAGCCGGCCAGGGCCGTGGCCACGCCTCCCAGATAGAGGGCTTTGCGTACCCGCAGGAAGTCGGACAGGGCGCCGAATGCCGGGCCGCCCACCGCCCAGGCAAGCAAGAGCGCCGAGGTATAGATCGCGGCTTCATTAGTGGACATGGCGTGGTGGGTGGCCAGGAATGGCACTCCCCACAACCCGGCAAAGGCGAGTAGGGGGCCCACCACGCCCCCCGGTATGAGAATCAGCATCCAGCCGTTGCGGTACCGGAATACACGCAGCACCGAAGACCATATGCCTTCACCAGCGTTGCTCGCGACGGTGGCGCTTGTGTGGCTTCGATACCCGTAGCTGCTGGGGTTGTCACGGACCAGCCAGATGATCAGTGCTGCCAGCAAGAGAGTGAAGATCCCAATGGCGGCCATGACGAGCCGCCATCCAAACGCATCCACCGCCAGGCGTAAGGGTACGCCGGCAGCAATAGCTCCCACCATGCCCACACAAAGAGCCACACCGCTCGCGAGGGCGTATCGCCGTGCGTCCATCCAGTGGGTGGCGAGCTTTAGCATGCAGACAAAGGCGACAGCGACCGAGGCCCCTATCAGCGCTCTGCCTGCCGCAGCCCAGAACAGGCTCGGCGCGAAGGCGAACAGCAACGCCCCTGCGGATGCGAGCAGGGCCCCTCCAGCCAGCAGGGGCTTTGCTCCAAGGCGATCAGCCAGCACTCCGGTTGGCACCTGCATTGCGACATAGGTGTAGAAGTAGAATGCGGAAAGGTTGCCGAGCGCGGCCGCGCCGATGTCGAAATCGAGCATGAGCTCGTCGGTGATGACGCCCGGCGCCACTCTGTGGAAGAAGCCAGCGAGATAGAGGGCCGCTCCAAGGCCCCAAAGGCACCAGGCAAGCAGTACTGGAGGGTAGGCCGCCCCCTGCGTGATCCCTGCCTTCCCTGCTGTTTCTTGCCCTGGTCTCATTTCGGGGGCGCTAGAATCCGTAGAGCCGGGCGGGGTTGGCAACCAGAACGCGGTTCAGCAGAGTGTTGTCGTGGTCCAGCCATCTGAACAGTTCATCCACCAGGTCCCCGTCGTCCGGCATTGATGTTGGAATCTGCACGTGCGGCCAGTCTGTCCCGAACACGAGCTTGTCAGGGTGCGTCTCGGCAAACGTACGCGCGATCTGGCCGGCGTCGTGGAACGGTGCGAAGTCGTGGGAGCTGATACGGTTGGGGCCGGATAGCTTGACCCAGGTACGGTTCTCCCGCATGACGGCAAGCAGTTCCCGCAGGGCCGGCTCGTCTGCGCCTCGCGGCGCCGGGAAGTGCCCCATGTGGTCGATCACGCTGGGCACCGGCAGGGTGGAAAGCCGTTTGGCGAAATCGGGAATCGTGGTGATGTCCACCAGGAACTGGATATGCCAGCCGAGGGGCTCGATCCGACGGGCCAGTTCGTCCGCCACGTCGAAATTGACGCCTCCCCGGAAAAGGAGATTGATGCGGGCGCCGCGGACGCCCACTGCATGCAGCTGCTCCAGGGTGCTGTCATCCACCTCGCTATCCAGAACGGCGATGCCGCGCCATTCGATCCCGTCATCTTCCCGCTGTCCGCTCTCCAGGGCATCGTGGAGCAGCCGGTTGTCGGTACCGTAAACGCTGGGTTGTACCAGCACTGCCCGTTCGAACCCGAGTTGCTTCAGCAGGGCTATGTAAGTGCTCTTCAGCGCATCGGGGGGCGTGTAGCTGCGGTCTGGATGAAACGGGTAGACGTCCGATGGACCGAAGACGTGAGCGTGGGTGTCGCAACTGCGGGCCGGCAGGGCATTGGTCGGCCGACGGGGACTGGAAACAGGCCCGGGGATATCAGCTCTTGCGTTCATTCTGTGCCTCACTGTGTGCCAGCTCTGCCGGCCGTCTCAGCCCCAGCCTCCGCCGGGCGTTATGAAGGTGCATCCACATGGCAGCACGGGCCTCTTCGGGAGAGCCGGCGGCAATGGCTTCGTGGATAGCCTCGTGCTCGAAATGAACCATTCTTGACCACCCCTCGATACGTGCCGAATTGGATCTGGCAATAGCGACTGCGTCGGCCACACGCCTGGCATAGAAGTCCAGGAATTCACCAAAGAAGCGGTTGCCCGAGGCGGCGGCAATGCAATTGTGGAATGCAATATCGTCGTCAATACCGGAAGCGCCTTGGGCGATCGAACGGGACAGCCGGTCCAGCGCATCCCGCATGGCGGCGATGTCTCCATTGGTCCGGAAGCGGGCGGCAAGAGCAGCCGCACCGCTCTCCACTTCTGCCCGGAGCTCGAATAACTGGCACAGCTCGGTCTGGTCTATACCGGAACGTGGGATGGAGAAAACGTGGCGATCCAGCGGCTTGTCCACCACGAAAGTCCCCAGCCCGTGCCGGGTTTCCACGAGTTCGGCCGAGCGCAGCTGCGCTATGGCCTCGCGGACCGCATTTCGGCTGATTCCGAACTGCTGGGCAAGTCTGCCTTCGGTAGGGAGCTTGGTGGCCGGAGCCAGCTTTCCGGTCAGTATGTCCCGCTCTATGAGCCCGGCCAGCTCGTTGGGCAGCGGCGTGTTTCCGCTGCGCAATTCAGCCCTGCCGGGTTCTCCCGGATAAGAAACGCTCTCGCTGTCATTGTTCATGTTCACCCCAGGAGGCCGGGTAGCCAGGTGGTGACCGCGGGCACATAAGCGACCAGTCCGATCACGCCTAACAGAACGAGAAGGAAGGGCCACAGGAATACGGAGACCGTTTCCACCCGCAGCCCGCTGATACTCGAGCCGACGAAGATGGAATATCCCACCGGCGGCGTCACCATTCCCACCGCGAGGTTGATGACCACCATGGCGCCCAGCTGGATCGGGTCCATGCCTATCTGGGCTCCGATCGCGGTGAGCACACCGCTCAGGATGACCATCCCCGAGACGTTATCCATGACTGCGCCCAACCCAAGCAGGAGCAGGTTCAGCATCAACAGTATCAGCAAGGGATTATCCGTCAGCGAGAGCAGGTATTGCGCGGCTTGCGCGGGGATCTGTTCGTTGGCCATCAGATAGGCGAATGCGTAGGCCATGGAAATGATGAACATGATGATCCCGCTGGTCCGCATGCTGTGCAGAAGGACGCCAGCCAGCTCGGTCCATTTGAGCTCGCGATAGACAAACAGCCCGATGATCAAGCCGTAGAACACGCCCACCATTGAGGCTTCCGTGGGGGTGAAGATTCCTCCGTATATGCCCCCGAGAATGACCACCGGTGCCAGAAGGGCCCATATGCCATCCCGGAACGCGAACCTCAATTCCGCCCAGGTTGTTTGTCTGTCTTTCGCCAGCTTGTGATGCCTGGCGTAGAAGTAGCTCACCACAATGAACCCGGTTGCCGCGATCAGCCCCGGAAACACGCCCGCCAGGAAAAGGCGGGTAATGGATTGCTCTGCCAGCACTCCCCAGATAACCATTGGTATGGATGGAGGAATCATCTGTCCTATCGGTCCGACCGAAGTCGCCAGTGCCGCAGCATAGCCTCTCTGGTAGCCACGCTTTTCAAGCTCGTCGATCATCACCGAGCCCACTGCCGCGGTTGTTGCCGGCGCGGAACCGGAGATTGCGCCGAAAAAGGTCCCGGCTACCACCGTGGCCATGCTGAGCCCGCCGGTAAGATGACCGAATACTGCTGATGCGAATCGAACCAGCCTCCGCGACAGGCCGCCGGAGCTCATCAAATCTCCAGCCAGAATGAAGCCGGGGATGGCCAGCAGACTGGTGACGTTGGTGCCTGCCAGCGCGCGCTGCGCGAAAATGATTGGATTGATGTCCGCGATGTACAGGCCCGTGATGGCGAGAATCGCCAGAGTGAATGCCACCGGAACCCCGAGCAGCAACAGCACGATCAGGCCGACGCTGAGATAAATGGCGAGCCCGCTCATGCCAGGCGCTCCTGGAAGGTCTTACGCCTCTCGAGATTGCAGAGGGCGTAGACGGTTATGAGCGCGCCGGCGACGGGCATTGCCGCGTTGCGAAACCACAGGGGATATCGCATGGCAGCGGATACCTGGCGAATAGTAAGCTCGATGAACTCCAGCCCGCTCCAGACCATGAAGGCTCCGGTCAGGGCGATGGCGACCCAGATGAGTTGCCGCAGTAACCAGTTGCCGGTGCCCGGTAGAACTGAATCGATCAGTGACACGCGCACGTGCGCGTCTTCACGCACTGCCAGTGCCGCTGCCAGAAAGATGGTCCAGGTGAAACCCAGTAGGGCGACTTCCTCCGACCAGCTTACGGCGTCCTGCATCACGTAGCGGTAGAAGACGCCAAGTAGCAGGCTGCCCACCATCACCAGTGCGGCCAGGGCGAGAACCAGCTTGGTGAGCCGTGAAAGCCAGAGGCTCAAGGCGCTGGCGAACAACGCAATCAGACGCATGCGGGATTTCCTCGTTCCCTTGGCCGGCGACGGCGCGCTGCGGCGCGCCACCACCCGCATGCTTGGTTATTGAACCAGCTCCAGGGCATAATCCAGGATGTACGATACCATAGCAGAGCGATAGGATTAGTACACGTACGCCACGCCGTCGCGGAACGC
>JAFIFV010000001.1 GCA_020831845.1 Ectothiorhodospiraceae bacterium | reverse complement strand
TCTGGTGGCGATGTCCGTGCCCGTCATTGATGCCGAAGGCGAGATCATCGCCGCGGTTTCCGGCACCATCGATCTGCTGTCCGAGGATCTCCTCGGGGCACTGAGCGCGCGTGCCTACGGGCAGCGGGGCTACTTCGTTCTCACTACGCGGGACCGCCTGACGCTGGTGGGGGGCACGGATCGCGCGCCCCTGGACATCTATCTGCCGCAAGGAGAGAACCCGTTATACGACCGCGCGCTTCTCGGCGAGGTCAGCGCCGGCATCGGGAATGTCAACGGGGATCATCGGAAACTCATGCATTTCCGCCCGGTGCCCTCCACCGACTGGATCGTCGGTGCCATCATGCCCACCGACGAGGCCTTCGCGGCGGTGGTGGAATCCCGGCGCACCGCTGTCATCATGCTGCTGGGCTCGGCCGCACTGGTGGGGTTTATCGTGTGGGCCACGATTCGCCGCTCCCTGCGCCCATTGTTCGCTCTGCGCGACGACATCGTGGCAAAACATGCCGGCACCACTTGGGCTCACCAGCCGGACCACGGCAAGGACGAGATCAGCGAGATCGCCCGGGGTTTCGACCAGGTCTTCGACGAGTTGCTCCATTCCCAGAACGAGAGCCGGGCGCTGGCCAGCGAGGTGAAGTCGATTCTTGATGCCTGCCCTGTGGGCATCGCGATCATGCAGGGCACAAGCATCACCAGCCACAATCCCGCTTTCGAGCGCATCCTGGCAACTGGTGCCGGGGGCGTCGCCGGTCATGCCGCCTACGCATTCCACGCCATAGCCGACGAGTTCCGCTCCACCCAGGAGCGGGTCGACGCAGAGTCCCGGGGGAGAAACACCCTGGTCATCGAAAGGCAACTCGTGAAGGACGACGGCGAGCCTTTCTGGGGGCGGGTTTATGTCCGCCCGCTGGATCCGCTGGACACGGACAAGGGTCTCGTCATCGTCATCGAGGACATCAATGAACGGAAACAGAACGAGGAACGCATCCGCTACCTCGCCGAGCACGATTCACTGACCGGACTGCCCAACCGCGTCCTGTTCAACGACCGGCTGGAGCAGGCGATCAGCCGCGCCCGGCGCCAGGGTGGCCTGGTGGCGCTGATGTTTGTCGATGTCGACCGTTTCAAGAACATTAATGACTCGCTTGGTCACCAGGTGGGCGATCAATTGCTGGTGCAGATGGCAGAGCGGATCCGGGAAAGCCTGCGAGACAGTGACACCGTGGGACGCCCCGGGGGCGACGAGTTCGCGCTATTGCTACCCGATCTGCCGGACGCCCGTGCGGCCGCCCGGGTGGCGGAAAAACTGCTGGAACGCCTTGCCCACCCCTATGCACTGAAGGGGCATCAGTTGGTGGTCACCGCCAGCATCGGTATCGCATTGTTTCCCGACGACGGAACCGATCTCATCACACTGGCGGCCAACGCCGACGCCGCCATGTACTTCAGCAAGGATGCCGGGCGGAATGCCTACCACTTTTTCCGCGGCGAGATGAACGCGCGGGTACTGGAACGCATTCAGATGGAAACCGCCATGCGCAGTGCGCTGAAGAACGGCGAATTCGAGCTCCATTACCAACCACAGGTGGATGGCCCGAGCCGAACCGTGATCGGATTCGAGGCACTGGTCCGCTGGCATCACCCGCAACAAGGGCTGATTTCCCCGGCCAGATTCATCCCCCTCGCCGAGGAAACCGGTCTCATCGTTCCTCTGGGCGAATGGGTACTCCGGGAGGCCTGCCGCCAGAACAAGGCCTGGCAGGCGGCCGGCCTGCCCCCACTCCCGGTATCGGTGAACATCTCCCCGTCCCAGTTGCGTCAGAGCGGATTCGGAGACACTGTCGCCGCCGTGCTGGAGGAAAGCGGCCTGCATCCGGGCTGCCTTGAACTGGAACTGACGGAGAGCATGATGATGCACGGACCGGAGCGGAACGTCGAAACACTCCAGGGCCTGCGTGAGCTCGGAGTCAGGATATCCATCGACGACTTCGGCACCGGCTACTCCTCGCTGGCCTACCTCAAGCGGCTGCCCATCGACAAGCTGAAAATAGATCAGACCTTTGTACGGGATGTGGTGGTCGATCCGGATGATGCAGCCATCATCACCACCATCATCGGACTGGCTCAGAACATGAACCTGGGCGTGGTCGCCGAGGGCGTGGAGAGCGTTGAACAGCTCGAGTTCCTGCTGTCCGGCGGTTGCAGGCACCACCAGGGCTACCTGTTCGCCCGCCCGCTGCCGGCGGCAACGTTCGAGCGGTACTGGCGGGATCAGCTCGGCGATGCCCCCGGAAGCCCGTCGTCTCTCCCGATGCACTGACCCCCGGGGGCGCTCACACGCGCCACTCAGGGCCCTCACCGCCCCCCTGCAGCATCCTTGTTCTCTCCGATCAGTGTGGGCGGGCTACCCTCGGGAAACGCTGTCTGATTCACTGGGGCCACATACACCGAACAAGAACACAACGCCGGAGGAGTCAGACCATGACGGACACCAGCCGCCGTTTCGGCACCCGCGCCCTTTGGGCCGCCGACCTGGAGGATCACCACCGGAAGGACGTGGCCGTGCCCATCCACCACAGCGTCAACTTCGCCTACGAGGATATGGACGAATGGTTCGACGTCGCGCTGGACCAGAAGCCGGGCTATATCTATTCGCGCAACAAGAACCCCACCGTCCGGCCGCTGGAACTGACCATGCGCGCCCTGGAAGGAGCCGAGGAAGCCATCAGCTT
>JAFIFV010000148.1 GCA_020831845.1 Ectothiorhodospiraceae bacterium | reverse complement strand
TCGGCCGCACGGATGCGGCCGTCAAGCCCCCAGGGATGGGTTCACGGCGTGTCCAGCGAGACAACCCCACCACGGCCAGTGCACCATTATTAGGGTCGTCACTGGTCGGTAAACAGCTTCTTGCAGAATTCCGGAACCGCCAGCGCACCGCGGTGCATGGCGGCGTTGTAGTACTCGGTGTCGAAGGGCTTGTTTTGCGCATCCTGCTCGCGGAAGCGCGTGAGGTCGGTGCCCTTGCTGGCCATGGTGGCGGACCACCAGCCGGTGGGGTAGCAGACCACCGGGAACTGCAGTGTGGCCACCCTGGTAAAGCCCGCGCCACGCATGGCGTGGTACAGGTCCTTCAACAGCGTATCGATATGCAGGATGGGGGATTCGCTCTGCTGTACCAGCAAGCCTTCCTTGCCCAGCACGCGGTGCACGTCGCGGAAGAAGGATTCGCCAAACAGTCCCTCTGCGGGGCCGACGGGGTCGGTGCTGTCCACGATCACTACGTCCACTGATCCGTCCGGCTGGTCCTTGATGTACTGGATGCCGTCCTCGAAGCGCAGTTCTGCGCGCGGATCGTCATTGGCGCTGCACAGTTCCGGGAAATACTTCAGTGCCGCCCGCGTCACGCCCTCGTCGATATCCACCTGCACGCAGCGTTCCACGCCCGGGTGCTTCAGCACCTCGCGCAGCATCCCGCAGTCGCCGCCGCCGATGATCAGCACCTGCTTCGGGGCCGGGTGTGTGTAGAGGACGGGGTGGGCCATCATCTCGTGGTAGGTGAAATTGTCGCGGCTGGTGAGCATGGTGCAGCCGTCGATGACCAGCAGCCGTCCCCAGCGCTCGGTCTGGTAGACCTCGATCTTCTGGAACGCGGTCTGCTCCTCGTGCAGCTTCTCGGTGATCCTCAGCGAAAAGGCGGTGCCTTCCTCGCCGAAAGGCTCGCTGAACCAGTGCTTTTCGTCCAAGGCCATGGGTCTGCTCCTGCGCCGGTGTGCCGTGGGCCCGGATTATGCGAGAACAGTTCCCTCGGTGCCACCCCGTTCGTCGAAACCTGATGGTACGATAGAGCACTTTTCCAGGTTGGATGCGGCACGATGAGCGGTTGGACGATCCAGCAGGCGCGCGACGTCTACAACACGACCCACTGGGGCGGTGGATATTTCGATATCGGCGAACACGGCCACGTGGTGGTACGGCCGGATCGGAACGCCGCTCGCAGTGGCATCGATCTCTACCGGCTGGCGCAGGAACTCAAGGCCGCCGGGCTCTCCCTGCCGGTGCTGGTGCGGTTTATTGACATCCTGCATGACCGCGTGGACACCCTGTGCGACGCTTTTGCCGGCGCCATGGAGAGCGACGGGTACGAAGGGCGCTATACCGCCGTCTATCCCATCAAGGTGAACCAGCAGCGCAGCGTGGTGGAGGAAATCCTGGCACGCGGCGGTGATCGTGTGGGCCTTGAGGCCGGCAGCAAGCCGGAGCTGATGGCGGTGCTCGCGCTGGCGCCGGCCAATTCAGTGGTAATCTGCAACGGCTACAAGGACCGCGAGTACATCCGTCTGGCATTGCTGGGCGAGCGGCTGGGTTTGCGTGTGCACATCGTCATGGAGAAACGCTCCGAGGCCGAGCTGGTTATACGCGAAGCGCGGGATATGGGCGTGCGCCCGCGGCTGGGACTGCGCGTGCGGCTGGCTTCCCTGGGGGCCGGCAAGTGGCAGAATACCGGGGGCGAGAAGTCGAAGTTCGGCCTGACCGCCAGCCAGACACTGGCGGTGGTGGAACGGCTGCGTGCGGTGGACATGCTGGATTGCCTGGAGCTGGTGCACTTCCACCTGGGGTCGCAGATCCCCAATGTGCGCGACATCCGCCGCGGCATGCGCGAGGCGGCCCGGTATTATGCCGAGCTGCGCGCGCTGGGCGCGCCGATCCGCTGCGTGGATGTGGGGGGCGGCCTGGGCGTGGATTACGAGGGCACGCGCTCTCGCAACTACTGCTCCATGAACTACAGCGTGAACGAATACGCGCACAACGTCGTGCACAGCCTTTGGGAGATCTGCCAGGAGCATGATCTGCCCCACCCGGACATCATTTCCGAATCCGGCCGTGCGCTCACCGCCCACCACGCAGTGCTGCTGACCAACGTCATCGACCATGACGGCCTCAACGGGCAGGCCGAGCCCGAACCGCCGGCCGCAGAGGACCCGCTGATCCTGCACGACCTCTGGCGCGGTCTGAACGAAGGCGACGATTCAGCACTGGAGCGCTACCACGATGCCATGCACGGCCTGCAGGAGGCGCAGACCATGTACATCCACGGCGTGCTGGACCTACGCCAGCGCGCGCGCGCCGAGCAGTACTACCAGGCCACCTGCCGGCGGGTGCTGCCGCAGCTGAATCTGGCCGCCCGCAACCACCGCGAGGTGGCGGACGATCTGAACGAGAAGCTGGCCGACAAGATCTTCTGCAACCTGTCCATTTTCCAGTCCATGCCCGACGTCTGGGCTATCGACCAGGTCTTCCCCATCCTGCCGCTGGCGCGCCTGGATGAACAACCCACCGCCCGCGCGGTACTGCAGGACCTGACCTGTGATTCCGACGGCTGCATTCATCACTACGTGGATGGTGAAGGCGTGGAAAGTACCTTGCCGCTGCCGCCCTACCGGCCTGGTGAGCCATACTTGCTTGGGATCTTCCTGGTGGGTGCATACCAGGAGATCCTCGGTGACATGCACAACCTGTTCGGCGATACCGATTCCGTGAACGTCGAACTCGCGGGCGAAGGTTACCGGCTCACGGGCGCCCGGCGCGGCGATACCGTGGATTCCGTACTGCGCTATGTGCAGTTCGACCGGGAGACCCTGCTGCAAGGCTATCGGAACAAAGTCGAGCGTGCCGATCTCGGTCCTGGGGAAAGCGACCGGTTCATGCGTGAGCTGGAAGCGGGACTGGACGGCTATACCTATCTGGAGGAGTGAGCTGATGCGTATCGGATTCGTTGGCCTGGGCGCCATGGGCGTTGGCATGTCACACAACCTGCACAAGCACGGCCTGCTGGGGGCGGTCTGGAACAGGACGGCCGCACGGGCCGAAGAGCTGGCGGCGGAACTGGGCGTTGCCGCGGCGGCGGATCCGGCGCAGGTGGCGCGCGAATGCGATGTGATCGTCACCTGCGTGTCCCGGGACGCCGACGTGCTGGAGGTTATCCGCGCCATGGCGCCGGGGCTGGCTGCGGGCAAGGTGGTCATGGACTGTTCCACCATCGCCGTGGACACCGCCCGGGAAGCCGCCGACCTGGTCGCCCAGGCCGGCGCCGGGTTCCTGGATGCGCCGGTCTCCGGCGGCAAGGAAGGTGCGGACAACGGCCAGCTCGTGTTCATGGTGGGTGGTGACAAGGCGTTGTTCGACAAGCTGAAGCCGGCGTTCGATGCCATGGGCAAGGCGGCCAGCCACATGGGGCCTGTGGGGGCTGGTCAGGCCACCAAGGCGGTGAACCAGATCATGGTGGCCGGCATCAACCAGGCCGTGACCGAGGCACTGGCGTTCGGCCAGGCGTCGGGGCTGGACATGGATGACGTCATTCAGGTGGTGTCCGGCGGTGCGGCCGGCAACTGGTTCCTGGAGAAGCGCGGTCCCACGATGGTGAAGAATGTGTTCGACCCCGGCTTCAAGATGGCCCTGCACCACAAGGATCTCAGCATTTGCAAGCAGATGGCCGCTGACAAAGGCGTGGCGTTGCCGGTGGTCGAAATGACATTGAAGCACTACGAACGGCTGATGGAACAGGGCCACGGGGACGAGGATATCTCCACGCTGTTCCGCAGCAAGCAGGAACTGTTCGAGAAGGGCAACCTGAAGAGCCTCTAGGGAAGCACTGCAGGCAAAGGTGGGGCATGGCTGGGTTTGACGAGTTTCGGCCCATGAATCCGCTTGAGGAGGCGCTGGTCGCCGCCCAGGCGGGGGAGATGGACAGCGTTGCCTTCATGGAAAGGCTGGTGGCGAGCCATGTGCACATTCTGGTGAATCAGGAATTTGCCGACAGCCGTGACCCTGCCGGCGTCAAGCCGCTGATTCTGGAGGGCGGCAGCGGTGAGCCGCTCCTGGCGCTGTTTACCGCCGCCGCCCGCGGCATGCCCATGACCCAGGACAACCCGGAGTTTCCGTTTTCGGTGGAAGTGAGCTTCGCCTGGGCGGTGGGAAGCACCGACGAGGGCATGGGGTTGGTCATCAATCCTGGCTGGGACACCGGCGTGACCATACCGCCCGAGGCCATCTCCGCAATGAAACGCTGATCCGGGGCATCGGCTGACGCCTGCCCGCCCGGTTCAGCCCTGAACCCGTAACAGGATACTATCCACCTGTTCGGCCTCCAGCCGCTGGCGGACCCGGTCAACCCGGCTGCGGTCGGCAATGGGACCGATGCGTACACGGTGCCAGGTGCCGCCACCCTCGATGGTCACGCTCTGGATTTCCGCTTCCACGCCCATCAACGCCAACCGGGCTTTCAGCCGGTCGGCGTCGCCGTGGCTGCGGAACGAGCCTGCCTGGACCACGTACTGCACGATGTCTTCATCCGCCTGGCTGCCGGGAGCTTCCGGCACTGGCGGCGCCTCCGGGCGAATCGGTGGCGACGGTTCCGTGGGATCGATGGCCGCGGTCTCCTGCTGCGGCCGGCGCCGGGGCTCTGGTGGCTCGTCGGGCACCACCACTTCCATCTCCGACAGCAGCTTGTAGAACTCGAATCTGGGGCGGTGGTCCGCGCCGCCGTTGCTTTCCTCCCGGGCACTGGAGGAGGCGGCGCGATCGGTGATGCTGATGCCGTCCTGCTGCTGGTGATGCAGGTGCACCAGCACCGCCAGGAACATCCCCGGAAGAAAGCCGCCGAGCATCCAGAGCCAGCCGGGGGCGCTGCCATTGCTCTTCTTGCGTTGCGGCTGCGCGCCGCGCTTCCGTGTCGCTTTCGCCATGACTAGTCTTCTCGAATGTGCGGTAGGCAACCTGCGCCGCTGTGGACGGCGTTGGTCCTCGGTGATGAAGCCCGCTCCTCTCCTTCCTCGCATCTTGCCCCAACGGCGCAGGCTGCCGCGGGGGACATGGCAACATGTGCGAGAAGGTCGTTACATCGCCTCGGGGGCGCTCACGCCCAGAATCCGCAGTCCGTTCCGAATCACCTGTCGTGCCGCCAGCACCAGGCAAAGGCGGGCGTCCCGCAGGGCGGCGTCATCCACCAGGAACTGGTGGGCGTTGTAATACGTGTGCACCGCGTTGGCCAGATCGCGCAAGTAGTGCGCAAGCTGATGCGGTTCCCGGCCGGCGGCGGCGAGTTCCAGCACTTCCGGGTACTGGCCGATGGCCGTGACCAGCGCCTGCTCGTGCTCTTCGTCCAGGCGTGTCAGGCTGGCGGTCCCGTTGGCGGCGTCATGGCGCAGGCCGCGCTCCTCCAGTTGCCGCAGCACGCTGCAGATGCGCGCATGCGCGTACTGGATGTAATACACCGGGTTGTCGGCCGACTGGGACTTCGCCAGTTCCAGATCGAAGTCCATGTGCTGCTCGGGTTTGCGCATCACGTAGAAGAAGCGGGCGGCGTCGGTGCCCACCTCGTCGCGGAGTTCCCGCAGCGTCACGAACTGCCCGGAACGGGTGGACATCTGCACCCGCTCGCTGCCCCGGTAGAGAATGGCGAACTGTACCAGCCGGACGTCCAGACGTTCGGCGTCCTCGCCGAAGGCCTGCAGGGAGGCTTTGACACGGGGGACGTAACCATGATGGTCGGCACCCCAGATATCAATGCAGCTGTCGAAGCCCCGCTCGAGCTTGTTCAGGTGATAGGCGATATCCGAGGCGAAATAGGTGATGGCTCCGTTCTCGCGACGGACGACACGGTCCTTCTCGTCGCCGAATTCGCTGGAGCGGAACCAGGTGGCGCCGTCCTGCTGATACAGATAGCCTGCCTGCCCCAGCTTTTCCAGCGCGCGGTCCACGGCGCCGGATTCCGTCAGGGACCGCTCAGAGAACCAGGCATCGTACTCCACGCGGAAGCCGGCGAGGTCGTCGCGGATGTCGTCCAGTACCGTGTTCAGTGCCAGATCGAACACCCGGAGGTAATCCTCCGGGCCGAGCAGCGTCTTCGCGCGCTCCACCAGCGTGTCGATGTAGTTCTCCTTGTCCCCGCCCTCATGCGCGTCCAGCGGCATTTCGGCGAATACCGTGGCGGCCGGGTGCAGCAGGTGGTCTTCCTCGCGGCGCTCCAGTCGGCGTGCGATGTCCCTGACGTAATCCCCGCGGTACATGTTGTCCGGCAGGCGGAAGGTCTCTCCCTCCAATTCCAGATAGCGTAGCCAGACGCTGGTGGCCAGGATGTCCATCTGGCGGCCGGCGTCGTTCACGTAGTATTCGCGGTGCACGTCATAGCCGGCCTCGCTGAGCAGGTTGCACAGCGCGCCGCCGAAGGCCGCGCCGCGGCCATGACCCACATGCAGGGGGCCGGTGGGGTTGGCGGAGACGAATTCCACCATGACGCGTTTGCCTGCCCCGAGCGCGCTGCGGCCATAGGCGTCGCCTTGTTCCAGCGCGTCGCACACGGACTGGTAGGCCGCTTCCGGTGTAATAAAGAGGTTGATAAAGCCCGGCCCGGCGATTTCCACCTTGCTGACACCGGTGTGGGCCGGCATGGCGTCCACCAGGGCCTGAGCCAGTTCCCGCGGGTTCCGGCGCGCCGGCTTGGCCAGCATCATCGCGGTGTTGGCCGCGTAATCCCCGTGATTCCTGTCACGAGCCCGTTCCACCTGAATGGGAATCTGAACGTCGTCCGGCAGCACACCGTCCGCCTTCAGCTTGGTAACGGCGGCTTCCAGCAGGGAACGAATCTGTTCTTTCATGGCGCGGGATCAGCTTTGTGTTATGGACAGGCTGCGTATTATCCCGTGTAGGGTACCGGTTTCAAGGGATTAAGTATTCCCGCCGATTCGCGGCGCGTTGATCTTCCGTGCTGTCTACAGCATCTCCTGCGGGTCGACGTCCAGCGACCAGCGAACCTTCCGGGCCGTGGGCAGACGGGCAAGTTCCGGCAGCATCCGGTTCAGCAGCGCGTGCAGGGCCGACCGGCTGGGGCTTTGCAGCAGCAACTGTGCCCGATAGCGGCCGGCGCGGCGCTCCATGGGCGCAGGCACGGGCCCCATCAGCATGACCTCCCCGGCACCTGCCGCCAGACCGTGCTGGCGGGCCTGCTGCAGGAATTCCCTGGGCGCGTCGGCGTTCACCGCTTCCGCCCGCAGCAGGGCCAGGTGGCTGTAGGGAGGCAGCGCTGCCGCCGCCCGTTCCGCCAGGCTGGCGCTGGCAAACGCCGGGTAGCCGTCGCGCAGCAGCTGCTGCAGCAGCGGGTGCTCCGGATGATGGGTCTGGATCAGCACCTCGCCGGCGCGTTCGGCGCGGCCGGCCCGACCTGCCACCTGGGTGATCAGTTGCGCCATGCGTTCCGGGGCTCGGAAGTCGGCGCCGAACAGGCCCTGGTCGCAATCCAGGATACCCACCAGCGTGACCGACGGCAGGTGGTGGCCCTTGGCCAGCATCTGTGTGCCCAGCAGGATGCGCGCTTCGCCGCTGCGGGCGCGGTCCAGCAGTTCGTCCATCGCGCCCTTGCGGCGTGTGCTGTCGCGGTCGATGCGCGCCAGCCCGATGTCCGGAAAGCGGGCTTGCAGTATCTGCTCCAGTTGCTCGGTGCCCTGGCCCACGGGTCGCAGGTCGGCGTTGCCGCAGTCCTCGCAGCGTTCCGGAACGCGTCGTTCATGGCCGCAATGGTGGCATCGCAACCGCGCCGCCCGGTGGTGCCAGGTAACACGGGCGTCGCAGCGCGGACAGTGGGCAACCCAGCCGCAGTCGTGACAGAGCAGGACCGGTGCGTAGCCGCGCCGGTTCAGGAACAGGAGGACCTGGCCATCGGCATCCAGGTGCTGCCGCATGCGCAGGAACAGCTCCCGGGATACGCCGCCTTCCAGTGGCTGACCCCGAATGTCCAGCAGGTGGATGGCCGGCGGCCGGGCTTCGCCGGCGCGGCGGCCGAGCCGCAGGTGCCGGTAGCGGCCCTGCTGGCAGTTATGGAGACTTTCCAGAGAGGGTGTGGCGCTGCCAAGCACCAGCGGGACGTCCAGCTGCCGGGCACGAACCGCGGCCAGATCACGGGCATGATAGCGAAAGCCGTCCTGCTGCTTCAGCGCCAGATCGTGCTCCTCGTCCACCACGATCAATCCCGGCCGGGGTAGTGGCGTGAACAGTGCGCTGCGGGTCCCGATGATGACATCCGCCTCGCCTGAACGGGCGGCCATCCAGGCCTGCAGCCGCTCACCGTCGGCCAGGGCGGAATGCATGACGGCCAGCCGTCCCGGCAGCCGGCGGCGGAAGCGCCGGATCAGCTGCGGTGTGAGGCCTATCTCGGGCACCAGCACCAGGGCCTGCAGTCCCCGGCTCAGCACATCCCGGATCACCGCCAGGTAGACCTCGGTCTTGCCGCTGCCGGTCACACCGTCCAGCAGCAGCGTCTGGTAGCCGCCGAGTGCGCCGGTCATGGCAGCGGCCGCTTCCCGCTGTGCGTCGTTCAGCGGCGGTGGCGGTTCCGGTTCGGGCAGCACGGGGGCGCAACGTCGGGCCAGCCCCTTGTCCGCCAGTGCAGCCAGCGCATGCCGCCAGTTGCCGCCGAGTTCGGCCAGGCCGATGGCTTCCTGGCCTTGCGGCTGTTCCAGCAGGCGTTGCAGTGCCGCCCGCTGAGCCGGCGCACGCTTCAGCGCGGCCACGGCGCCTTCCTTCTGTGCCGCCTCGGTGGGTTGCCACCAGTCCGGTGGGGGCATCTCGGCGGGCTTGCCCTGGCGTAACGCCACCGGCAGTGCCGCAGCCAGCACTTCTCCGAGCGGATGGTGGTAATAGTGTGCCGCCCATTCCGCCAGCCGCAGGATGTCATCGGACAGCAGCGGTGTGTCGTCCAGGACCTGCTCCGCGGCCTTCAGCCGAGCAGGATCCATGGTGGTATGGGCCGAAACCGAATGCACCACCGCCACCTGCTTCCGCCGTCCGAACGGCACCAGCACGCGCATGCCGGGTTGCGGCAGCGCGCCGGCGGATGGCGGCAGGTAGTCGAACGTTCCCGGTAGCGGGCAGGGAACGGCGACGTGGAGAATGGCGGTCGGAGTGTTCACGCGATGCCTCGGGTGTCTGTGGTGGAGCAGTCTATCAGCCCCATGCCGGCGCAGATGTGGACAAGTCTGTGGATAAGCCGGTATGGGTCGTGGAAAGCCTGTGCCTGGAGCGTCGGCGGTGCGAGGTTCGTTATACTGGAGGCATGCATGGGGAAGCGGGTCGGTTCGATCATTGTCTTGAGGGCATTCTAAGGGTGCTCCGCGAGCACCCGGAAGGGCTGGGGGAATATGAACTGCTGCGGACGCTGGAGGAGCGGCAGGCGCCAGGCTTCAGCGTGGTGAACCTGCGTGACCCGATGGGGCTGTATCAGGCCCATTTCATTCTTTTCCATTGCCTGTACCGCCTGCAGCAGCGGCTGGCGCGCGACGCCGGGGAGTGCCTGTCGATCCATTGCCTGCGTATCGCGCTCTCGCCCGCGGAAACGCGGCCGGGTAATGGCGGCGGCCTGGAGCAGGCCGCTCCCATGCGCAGCTATTACCTGGGCCTGGCCAACCTGGACGAAATGGACGCGGTGCAGGTCGAGGCGCTGCTTTCCGATTTCTGGCGCCGCTTCGTCGAACCCGACGACCGGCGCCGGCAGGCGCTGGAGGTGCTGGGGCTGGAAGACCCGGTCGACCAGCAGCGAATCCGGAAGCAGTACCGCCGCCTGGCGCAACGCCATCATCCGGACCGGGGCGGGGATACTGTGGTATTGCAGCGTATCAACGAGGCGATGATGGTGTTATCCGCGCGCCGGTGAGGATGTGTCATGCTGGATCAGCGTTCCGCCTGGGAATCGATTGGCTCCCTCTATGCCCTGCCTGGTGTGCAGCAGGCCTGCCTCGCGCTTCAGGAGAACCTGGGGCTGAGCGTCACCACACTGCTTACCCTGCTATGGGCGGCTCGCCAGGACAGCGGGGCGCTCACCGACCGCGCCGCACGGCATCTGGCCCGGCGTACCGAGCATTACCAGGAGACGGTGCTGAGGCCGATGCGCCGCGCGCGCCGGGGCGTGAAGGAATGGGACGCCGCGCTGGGCGAGGCGGGGCTTGCGCTGCGAGCTGCGCTGCTCGAGAACGAGCTTGAGGCGGAGAGGATGGAACAGCAACTGGTGCTGGAACTTCTGGGTCCGGAGCAGCACAGGGAGCCCGCCGATGATCCCTGTGGCGATGCCTGCCTGACAGTGGCGCGCTACCTGGCGGGTCTTGCGGCGACGCCGGATAACTCCTGCCTTCAGCAACTGGCCTACGTGATGAGCGCCGTGCTGGAAGATTACGACGGGCTGCATATCGCGCGGGTGCTGGATCGCGCCATCGACGCCTGATCAGTGATCAAGTGCTCGCCTCAGCCCCAGGGCCTCCGACAGGTGGGCGACCGTTACCCGGTTTTCGCCTGCCAGGTCGGCAATGGTCAGGGCGACGCGCAGGGTACGGTGGTAGGCGCGCGCAGACAGGCCCAGTTGTTCCAGCGCGCCGGCGAGGAAACGTTGCTCCGCCTCCCCGAGCGCGCAGCAAGCCTCCAGATCCCGTGAGCCCAGGCCCGCTGCCGGCACTCCCGAGCGGCTTAGCCGGTGCTGCCTCGCCCCGGCCACCCGCTCCCTGACACAGGCGGAGCCTTCCCCGGCAGTGCTCCCCTGCAGTTCCTCCGCGCTGATGCGCGGGACTTCGACTTTCAGGTCTATACGGTCCAGCAGGGGGCCGGAGAGCTTGGAGCGGTAGCGGCTGATCTGGTCCGGGCTGCAGACGCAGGGCGTGTGCGGGTCGCCGAGGTGGCCACAGGGGCATGGATTCATGGCGGCGACCAACTGGAACCGCGCCGGGTACTCCACCTGCGCGGCAGCACGGGAAATGGTGATGGCGCCGGTTTCCAGCGGTTCCCGAAGTATTTCCAGGCTTTGTCTGCTGAACTCCGGCAATTCGTCCAGGAATAGCACCCCGCAATGGGCAAGGGATATCTCCCCTGGCCTGGGTCGGCTGCCCCCGCCGGCCAATGCCACATGAGAGGCGGAGTGGTGCGGGGCGCGAAACGGCCGCCTCCCCCAGTCGGCCGGGTCGAAACCCTGGCTGGCCAGCGACCGGATGGCAGCCGACTCCAGGCACTCGTCCTCGCTCATTGGCGGCAGTATGCCGGGCAGTCGCGAGGCCAACATGCTCTTGCCGGTACCGGGAGGACCGACCAGGAGCAGCGAAAGCCCTCCGGCGGCGGCGATCTCCAGGGCGCGCCGGGCCGTCGCCTGGCCTTTTACATCACTCAGATCGGGCCCGGGAAAGGGGGCATCGACCGGTGGTTGCGCCGCCAACGGGTCGAGCGGTTCCCGGTCGCTCAGGTGGCCGCATACCGCAAGCAGGTGCTCTGCACCAAAACAGCCCATGGGATGCACCAGGCTTGCTTCGGCAGCATTGGCGACAGGGCAGACGAGTTCACGACCGGCACGGCGTGTCTGCAGGGCAAAGGGCAGCAACCCCGGTACTGGGCGCAGGGCGCCGGTCAGCGCCAGCTCGCCCGCGAATTCATAGCGCTCCAGCGCCGAGAGCGGAAGCTGGCCAGAGGCTGCCAGGATGCCAACGGCGATGGGCAGGTCGAATCGTGCGCCGTCTTTCGGGAGGTCGGCCGGCGCCAGGTTCACCGTGATGCGCCGGGCCGGGAACTCGAAGCCGCTGTTCTGGATGGCGCTGCGGACGCGGTCCCGGCTCTCGCGCACAGCCGTCTCCGGCAAGCCCACCATATTGAAGGCCGGCAGACCATTGCCGAGATGGATTTCCACACTGATCAGCGGGGCGTCGACCCCGAGGCCGGAACGGCCGTAAGCAACAGCAAGTGTCATATGCCCTTCCCTGGACAGTTTCCTTTTGCCCCGTCTGCCGGACCATGCCCTGCAACGGGGTACTCATCGTGTCCGATAACGCCGCGCGCTTCAGGCGCGGGACGTCAGTTCTGGTTGCGCAGTTCCGCCTCCAGTGCGGCCACGCGTTCTTCCATTGCTTCCAGCTGGGCCCGCGTCCGCGCCAGCACCTTGGTCTGGGCATCGAATTCCTCCCGGGTCACAAGATCCAGCCGGTTGAACGTGGACTGCAAGGCGGTGCGCATATTGCGTTCCACCTCCTGCTGGAACTCGCGAACGCCGCCCGGAAGGCTCTCGCTGAACCTTCTTGCCAATTCATCCAGGGATTTCGGGTCCAGCATGGTGCACTCCTCTGTCTTTCAATCCCGACGACGGCACCAGAATGGTGCGTATCGCATATTGTTGGTGCAGCGTGAGCGCCGGAAAACACCTAATTATGGGCTCCGCAGGCAATAACACCAGCTTTTACGGCGCTTAACAACACATGGCACGGGAAATGCTCTTGGAGCCCTGAGTCGGTTGCGGGCCGCGGTATCCGCATCACACAACGACTGTCGACGGGCGCAAGGGCGAATGCCTGCGCGTGACGATCCTTAGAATCGAGGCCCTACCAAGGGCCAGCGTATCAGGGAGTAACTGGGCTATGAAACTGATCAGCGCGATCATCAAGCCGTTCAAGCTGGACGACGTGCGTGAAGCCCTCTCCGAGATCGGTGTGCAGGGCATCACCGTGACGGAGGTGAAGGGCTTCGGGCGGCAGAAAGGTCATACGGAACTCTACCGTGGGGCGGAGTACGTTGTTGATTTTCTGCCAAAAGTGAAGATCGAAGTTGCCATTACCGAAGATCTGATGGATCGCACCATCGAGGCCATCACCAAGGCGGCCAACACCGGGAAGATCGGCGACGGCAAGATCTTCGTCTTCGAGCTGGAGAAGGCGATTCGAATCAGAACCGGCGAAACCGACAAGGACGCCCTGTAACCGCGTCTCCAGAGCTCTCTGAGAGGAAATATAATCATGAACGAAGTCATTGAACTCGCGTACGCGCTGGATACATTCTACTTCCTGATATCCGGCGCCCTGGTCATGTGGATGGCGGCTGGCTTCACCATGCTGGAATCCGGCCTGGTGCGCTCCAAGAACACCACCGAAATCCTCACCAAGAACGTGGCCCTGTACTCCATCGCCTGCATCATGTACCTGTTCATCGGGTACCAGATCATGTACGGCGGCAGCGCAAGCGGTGTTTTCCCGGGACTCGGGTTCGGCCTGGACACGGAAAACTCGGTTGCCGATGTGGTGGGCAGCGGCGGCGATATCTACTATTCCAACACGTCCGACTTCTTCTTCCAGGTGGTGTTCGTCGCCACCGCCATGTCCATCGTTTCCGGTGCAGTCGCGGAGCGCATGAAGCTCTGGAGCTTCCTGGTCTTCGCCGTGGTCATGACCGGCGTCATCTACCCGGTGCAGGGTTACTGGAGCTGGGGCGAAGGCTGGCTGGACGCCATGGGCTACTCCGACTACGCCGGCTCGGGCATCGTCCACATGTCTGGCGCTGCCGCGGCCTTGGCCGGGGTGATCCTGCTGGGTGCGCGCAAGGGCAAGTACGGCCCCAACGGTGAGGTGCGGGCCATCCCCGGTGCCAACCTGCCGCTGGCCACGCTGGGTACCTTCATCCTGTGGCTGGGCTGGTTCGGCTTCAACGGTGGTTCCGAGCTGAAGGTCTCCGACGTGGAATCCGCCAACGCCGTGGCGCTGGTGTTCACCAACACCAACATGGCCGCCGCCAGCGGTCTGGTTGCCGCCATGCTGGTCTCCCGTGCCATGTTCGGCAAGGCCGACCTGACCATGATCCTGAACGGTGCCCTGGCTGGCCTGGTGTCCATTACCGCCGGCCCCGATGTGCCCTCCCACCTGCTTGCCTGCGTCATCGGCGCGCTCGGCGGCGTGATCGTGGTGTTCTCCATCCTGGGTCTGGACAAGCTGAAGATCGATGATCCGGTGGGTGCCATCTCCGTGCACGGTACCTGCGGTATCTGGGGCGTGCTGGCGGTGCTGCTGTGGAACGGCGATGCCAGCTTCGGTGCCCAGATCGTGGGCCTGATCGCCATCTTCGTGTGGGTGTTCGGCGCCAGCCTGATTGTCTGGGCGATCCTGAAGGCGGTCATGGGCATTCGCGTGACCGAGGAAGAGGAAGCCGAAGGCCTGGATATCACCGAATGTGGCATGGAAGCCTACCCCGAGTTCGACGGCAAGAGCAGCAAGTAGGCAGCGACTGTCGCGAGATCGAAAAGGCGCCCTTCGGGGCGCCTTTTTTTTGGTCGGTCAGCCGTGGTGGGGCACGATCAGCACCTTGCCGTTGCGCCCACCGGCGGCGGCGGCCGCCACTGCTTGCTTGATCTGGTTGACGTCATAGCTGCTGTCCACGCGGGCTCTCAGTTCCCCTCCGGCTATCATGCGCGTCAGGTCGCCGTAGAGCGCGCGCTGGCGTTCGCGATCAGCGGCCCGGAACCAGCGGGCCAGCCAGAAGCCCTTGACGGTTATGTCGCGGAACACCAGGGATTTCGGCGATATGTGGCAGGCCTCCCCGCTCATCAGCCCGTAATTGACCAGCGTGCCGCCTTCGGCGAGACAGTCCGCCAGATGATCCGTCGCCTGGCCGCCCACGGCGTCGATCGCAAGGCGGATATCCGCCCCGCCCGTGGCTTCCCGGACATGGTCCGCAAGCGCGTCTCCGTCCACTATCACGCAGTCGGCGCCCATGTCCTTCAGTTCCTCGGCTACCTCCTGGCGGCGTACCACGTTGACCGTTCTCAGGCCGCGCTTGCGGGCCAGTTGGACCAGGTAGCCGCCGACGCCGGAGTTGGCGGCGTTCTGAATGACCCAGTCGCCGGGTTCCAGGTGGACGAACTCGCTGAGCAACAGCGAAGCGGTGGGTGGGTTGACCGTGATCATGGACAACTGCATGGGGTCGGCGTTCTCGGGCAGCGGTACCAGTCGCGATGCCCTGGCCACAACGTGCGACGACCAGGTGCCGATGCCAACCGGCAGCAAGACCGTCTGCCCCTGTCGTACCGCGTTTCCCGCCTCCGGGCCGAGTTTGGCAACGCGACCCACGCCTTCATTGCCGGCAAAGGAGGGTAGCGGCGGAAGTACGCCGTAATCGCCGGTGAGGGTGAGCAGGTCGGAAGGGTTGATAGGGGCGGAGAGCACTTCCAGCAGAACCTCTTCGCCGGTCAGGGCCGGCTCATCCATCTCCACGGTCTCGATGACATCCTGCGGTACCGGACCGCGACGTTCATAGCGTGCTCGGATCATTGTGTGTGGCTCCTGCTGCCGTTTGCCCGGTCGTGCGGATTCGTCGCAGCAAGGCTGGAACGAACCGACGCTTGCCGGAGAGTGAAAGCAGTCACAAGCATAGCGTTTCCATTCCATGGGAATGGGGCGGCGGGCCGATCGCAATCGGGGTTGTTTCATGGCGCGTCGCCAGGAAGCTACGCTTTTAGAGGCTATAAAAAACCAATTAAAACAAACAATTGAAGATTATCAAGCCCATTTTTTGTGAGCTGTTTCACGGATTTCGAAATTGATATGTCTCCATTGTGAGACGCCATTCGGGGCGCGTCGTTTGGCCATTCTCCATGGAGCGCCGGTGAAGTGTCACCTGCACCGTACAGTTGCGCTGCATGACACGTTACCAAATTCGCCGCCGCGGCGTTGAACCAGGCCGTTTACGGCGCTGTGGCACGGATCATGCTGTCCCAGGGTGCGCCAGGGCACATGGGGAGCCGGTGAAGAGCTTCTCTTGGCGCATCGACGCACTTTCGGGCCGCGCGACAGCCGTTTCGCCCGGGGGATTCATTGTAGACGTAACCGTTCGGTCTGTGGTCGGCGCTTCATGCCGATCGCCAGGTTTCGTCTGATCGCAAGAAACAAGAGATACGCCTGTATGATGACGAGAAGCGTGTTGGGTCTGTCCTTTTTCAAAGCCTTTGCAAAATGGGGAATGGGGTTTGCCGCCGCGGTGGCCTTGAGCGGATGTATCAGTGACTCCGGCATCATCGACAACAATCGCAGTGGCGGCGGCGGGAGCAGTGACAATGGCACGGTGGATCAGGGTGTGGTTCCGGCCAATGAGGATGTGACGCTCTCCTGGACGCCGCCGGAGTCGAGAACCGACGGGTCGCCGATCTCGCTGAGCGACATCGAACGCTACGAGATCCTCTATGGCACGAGCAGCGGCGATTACTCGGAATCGGTGAGCATGAACGCCAACAGCTGCAACTGTTATGAGTTCGGCAGGCTTTCCGAGGGCACCTACTACGTGGCGGTGAAGGCAACCGATGTGAACGGCATCAGCAGCACCCTTTCCCGGGAAGTGTCGTTCACTGTGCGCGATGAGGTGGAAGAGGACAGCTGATTTGCTGCCCGGCGAATTGTTGCGATGCATCATGGGGACTTGCTATAGTGCACCGCAACAATTCGCCGGGAGCAGATAATGCCTCACAGGGAAACCCACGATACCTTCCAGAACCACCTTGCCTGGGCGCAGGTGGGCTCTATCCGCGTATTGCGCGCCGAGCCACAGTTGCGCCCGATACGCCAGCAGCGCCATGGCGGCCCCATGTGGGCGATGCTCCGCTTGTTGGGCTCCCTGGGGAAACGCTGATCAGATCCCTGGCACGTCGCGCCGGCTGAGGGCATCTCAGCCGCTGTTGTTGGCGTGGCTCAGCATGGCGGAGCGATGTCGAAGTTGTGCCGCCATGTTGGATGCCTTCATCACCTCACCCAGTGTTGTCAGGCCCTGGGCCTCGAGGCGGTCCATCAGACGTACCAGCAACTCCGCCGTCGCCATGGTATCGCCCATGGCCGTGTGGCGGCCGGTGATCGCGATGCCATAGCGGTCGCAGAGGGCGTCCAGGGAATGGTCGTCCTCGTCTTCGTCCAGCATCGACGAAAGCAGCAGCGTGTCCAGCAGCGGATTGTCGAAGCGCACGCCGCATTCCCCCTCCTTCAGGCTGATGAATTTCATGTCGAACGCGGCGTTGTGGGCCACCATGACAGCATCGCCGACAAAGGCCTTGAACTGGGGAAGGACCACCTGAATGGACGGCTTGTCGCGGACCATGTCGCCGTGAATGCCATGGAAGCGGATGGACGATTCCGGGATGTCGCGGCCGGGGTTGACCAACCGCTCGAAGGTCTCGCCGGTCAGTACACGGCGCTTCACCACCCTGACGCCGGCCAGGGAAATGATCTCGTCGCCCCCGGACGGGTCCAGCCCGGTCATCTCGCAGTCGAACACCACGAAGTTGAGATCGTTCAGCGGCACGGAGGCCAGCTCTTCGCTACCCTCATGTTCGCGCATCAGCCCGAAATCGTAGAACTCCGGGCGGGCCGGCAGCCGTTCCTGCTCCGGCAGGAACTGCGGGCGTGATGGCGCCAGCAAGGGCAGCCGCAGCAGCGCCTGCCCCTCGCGACGGCCGGGTTGGCTCCAGGGTTCGCAGTCGTGCCGCTCGAGCACCTCGCGCAGGCGCTGGTCTCCGCCGTCCCCGCTGCATGGGGAATCCAGCCATTCCTCAAGCCTGCTGGCACTCACCGGCTGACCCTGCCAGAGGATATCCAGATAGACATGCCGATCGCCGAGCATGGATTCGATGTCGAACTCGCCCGCCCCGGTCTCTTCCTGCAGGTGCCGCAGCAGGCAGTCCAGCGCCAGCATCAGTGACAGGCTGTCGCCGTGCACCCAGAGCGGCTGGCCGACCAGGGTGGGGTGGATATCCGGGCGCTCCCGCAGGTGTGTCTGCAGGCAGTTCACCAGGTCGGATACCAGGATGTCCGCCATCGGCCATCGCCCCAGGAGCTGGCCGCGAATCTCCCGCGCCAGGGCGTTGAGCTGATCACTCAGCGTCTCGCTCTCGGCGAGAATGACCCGGTCGAAGGAGCGTCGCTCCTCCGCCGGCATGTCGGGATGCATGGTGACGGTTTCCGCCGCCGCACGCAGGTTGCCGACCACGCCCCGCAGATCGCGCGTGAGCGCGCGCCTGACGGCGTCCCCCTTGGCCAGCAGTTCCACATCCGATGAGATGTCGACCAGCGTGATCAGGTATCCGGTCACGGCACCGTCCGTGTCGAGTATCAGGGCCATGCGTCCGTGCAGCATGTGGAGGGCATCGGCACTGGTGCATACGAACGGTGCAGTAAGTTCGTTGGGAGCGCCGGTATCGGAGTGGCGACGCCGCTCCAGCCGCTCCAGCGTATGCTGGAGCGGTGCCCTGGAGAGCACGTTGAACAGCGGGCGACCAAGTCCCAGCGCTTCCGGCAGCCCCAGTATCGAAACCGCTGCCTGGTTGTAGAGCATGATCTGATGCTGGCGGTTACAGACCAGTACACCCTCGGACAGCCCCTGGAGGATGACCTCCAGCCAGGTTTTCTGCTCGTCGACCTGCGCCGTGGCCGATTGCATGGCCTTGCGAATCTCCCGGCGGGTGGTACGCAACATGTCGGCCAAAGCTTCAACCGAGGCGGGTAGTTGTCCCAGGGCGTGCTTCCGGGGCAGCGGCAGCGACTGATTGGCGGAACGGGACTCCAGCAGCGCGCGGATGCCACGCGTCAGTTTGCGGGAGGGGCGCAGCAGCCAGCGGTCCACCAACCACCAGGCGGCCGCAACCAGCAGCACCACTGCCACCCCCGCCCCTAGCAGCACCCCGCCCGGGCTGGCGATGCTTCCAGCCAGTCCGGTGGTCACGGCCCGAACCGACAGCAACACGACCAGGAACAGGGCCGCGGCCAGCACGGCGAAAGCCAGAAGCATCCAGGACCGCGGTTGCATGGGGCAGTCTATCCTCCGCCCATGTACTGCTTGACGCGTTCGACCACCTCGCGGGTGGAGAAGGGCTTGGTGATGTAGTCGTCAGCACCCAGCGCCAAACCCTTCTCCTGCTCGATCTCCCGGCCCTTTGCGGTGAGCATGATGATACGGATGCCATTCCATTCCGGATTGGCCCGGATCGTCTGGCACAGTTCGTAGCCGTCTCGCCGTGGCAGCATCACGTCCAGCAGGATGACATCAGGCGGTGCCTCCTGAATCGCCTCCAGCGCCTCATCACCGTCCCTGGCCACCCGGACGTCGAATCCGGCTTCCTTCATCAAAAACTGGAGTGAAAGAACGATATTCGGTTCGTCATCCACGACCAGCACGGATTGGGGGGCCATGTCTCCTCCTGGACCTATTGGGTACCCCGGTGCGAGCCGGGTGTTGTGTTTGGCGACCAGTATGCGGTCTCGCGAAGCACGTTGCGTTCTCAGCGGGACAGCGCACCGGCGCTGGTTTCCTCAATTATCACACACTCGCCCGCATTGGGCGCGCCGACAGGCGTTTGGCTACAGGTTTGCAGCGGATCCGAACAGTTCCTGGTGAACATGTTTGAGGAACGCCTGCGTGGCCTTCATGCTCTGGATCAGCGTGCCGTGCTCCCGGCTGGTCAATGCTGTCGGCGGCATGTGCCGGCCCGGTGGCCGACCCTGGGCACTGTCCCTTATCTGCTGGCGCAGCAGCAGGAAGCACGTGAACTCGTGGGCGTGCCGGAGGCTGTCCAACTCGTCGTCGGAGATCACCCCCTGCTCGGCCAGCCCGGCCAGACGGCCCTGGGTGGATGTGTCCGGCAGTTCGTGGCTGAGGGCGTGCAGGCGCACCGCCTCCACCAGCGGCATGATGGCGTTGCGCTTCAGGTTGATCTCCCCCTCGTGCACGCTGTCTGCTGATTCGGTCATCAGCCGGTTGAACCAGCTCAGCCCCACCTGTTTGGTCGAATCGGTCAACGTGAGCGCTTGCAGGAACCCCCTGGATCCGGTCACTTGCTCGGTCATGGCTTGCCGCAGCGCTCCGGGCAGCGACGGGTCGCCGGCGACATGGCGGAAGTCCAGCATGATGGTGGTGTTGAGAAAGCCCTGCTCGGTACGGCGGCGTACCCAGGACCGGCCCTGATCGATCCACTGCGACAGTGATTTTCGCCACAGCGGGTTGCTGGCCATGACATGCCCCGGGCAGTACGGTATGCCGATGGCGTCCAGGCCGTGCGTCAGGCGCAGCGCCATTTCGGTGAAGTAGCGGTCGATGCGTCCGTGCTCCCGGTCGGGGTAGTCGGAGATGATCAGCCCGTTGTCCTGATCCGGCGCCAGCAGGCTTTCGCGACGACCCCCCGAGCCCATCACGATGACGGAAAACCCGGCCGGCGGTGCTCCCCAGCCGTCTTCCTCCATGGAGCGCACAGCGTGGTCTGTCAGAGCGCGGTAGCAGTCGTCGTTCAGCTGGGAAATCAGTGCCTGTGCCGGTGCGGCCCGATGGCAGTCCTCCAGCAGCGCCGCAGCGATGGTGGTCTGTTCCATGCGCAGGCGATACAGCTCCCGCGGGCCGGTTCCCAGCGCCACCTGAAGCAACCGGTCCAGAGGCGCGGGTGTGAAGCGATCCTGGGCGTCTTCCCGGTGCAGCAGCCCCACAGTCCGACCGCCACCATCCACCACCGGCACGCAGGGTAGTCGTGCCGAGCGCATCCAGGCCAGCGCCCGGTACAGCGGCTCCTGCGGGCTGGCCAGCCGTGCCGGCATGATCATGCAGCGCTGGACGGTGGCCGAGTCGACATCTCTTTCCGCCAGGCTGGCGTGAAGGTCGCGCTGCAGCACCATGCCCTGCAGTCGCCCGTCCTCGCGGAGGACCAGCGCGCAATCCCCGTTGTTGTCAGCCAGTAGCAGCAGTAACTGGCGGAGACCCGTTCCCGGGCGGCAGGTGATCTGCGGTGGGCGCATCACGTCGGCTACCGTTGTCTGCAGGCTGAACGGGGTGTTCATGGCGTCACTCCCAGGCGCAGCGATTTCTGCATGACCGGAATGATCGCATAGGCGTCGCGCAACTGGCGCAGCGCCAGTTCGGACGACTCGGCTGGGCGCAGGTAGTTGTCCTGTGCCCGGTGTTGGGCCGTGCAGCGGGCCAGGTGTCGCGCCCGCTGGTCGGAAATTGTGCGGTAGGCCTGGATCAGATCGGCGATACCGTCGGCCGCCACGATGCCGGCCTCGGCTGCCGCTTCCAGGCGATCCAGCGTGTGTTTCTGCGGCAGCGCCCCCTGCAATGCGTAGCAGAGCGCGAGCTGGCTGATCGGCAGCAGGCCGCCGTGTTTCAGGCTGATATGGCCGGCATGGGCGCCGCTCCCCATGCGCTGGAGCCGGCGCAAAAGGTCCAGCCCGGCATGGCTGCGCAGGGTGTTCTCCGCCGCGCGCAGCAGGAAGCGCTGGTTGGATGCCGCTGCCTTCAGAGCGTTTTCCTGAATGGGGGTGAACAGTTCAGCGTCGCCGTGGATGACGCGCAAATCGAAGTAGTGGGACGCCAGCATCACCGCCTTGCGTTCTGGATACTCGATCGTGTCCTCCAGTCGTTTGCGCCACCTGGCTACGGGATGGCGCCAGTCGGCCGCACGCGGGCTGACGCCGCCCGGACAGTGGGGGATGCCGCAGGCCGCCAGGCCGTCGGTGACGAATTCCCCCAGTCTCTGAAACCATGCGTCCGCCTCCGGCGCCAGGCCGTCGGCGTAGATCAGTGCATTGTCCTGGTCGGTGTGCGTGGTCTGCTCGAAGCGCCCCTGCGAGCCGCAAGCCAGCCAGGCGTAGGGTCCGGGTGGCGGGGTCATGATGGCCTCGGCGAGCTGGATCAGTCGGGTGGTCAAGGCGTCGACGAGGGCCGTGACGGCGCGCGCCTGGTATTCGGCATCAAGCCCACCCCGACTCCACTGGAGCTGTAGCAGGCGAAGGCGGGTCGACCATGTGCTCAAGGTTTCCACCGAGTCGGCGGTATCGATGGCCCGCAGTTGTTCGTCCAGACGAAGCCGGGCGTCGGGCCGCTGCAGCTGCAGGCTTGCACTTTCCGCCAGTTCGTCCGCGGCCTCCCTGCCGGATTCGTGGTGCGTGTTTGGCTTGTTCATGGGCTACCACAAAAAAAGGGCCTGCCAGATGGCAGGCCCCGGGCTTTGCTATTCGGGCCGAGGCCCGGGACCGCAGGAGAGGTCGATGCACCCATCGTATCATCCCCGGTCCCGGCCGGCCCGGCTCTGCGCCTAGTCTGCCTTGGGCACGCGGACGCTCTCCACCAGATGCTGGATGTGATCCGGCGGCGGTGCCGTCACCTTGGAAACGCCGTAGGCCACCGCGAAGTTCAGCAGCGCACCAATCACACCGAAGCCGGTGGGGTTGATGCCGAACAGCCAGTAGTCGGCGTTGTCCGGGAACATATTGGTGCCAGGGAAGAAGAACCAGCCCTTGTAGATGAAGATGTAGACCAGCGTGCTGATCAGGCCGGCCAGCATGCCCGCAATGGCCCCTTCCTTGTTCATCTTCTTGAAGAAGATGCCCATCATCAGGGTCGGGAACAGACTGGCTGCCGCAAGACCGAACGCCAGTGCCACCACTTCCGCCGCGAAGCCTGGTGGATTCAACCCCAGGTACCCGGCCAGGATGATGGCGCCGCCCATACTGATGCGCGCCGCAAGTAGCTCGCTCTTCTGCGAGATGTTTGGCGTGAATGTGCCTTTCAGCAGGTCATGCGATATCGCGGAAGATATGGCCAATAGCAAACCCGCCGCAGTGGACAGCGCCGCTGCGATACCCCCCGCCGCGACGAGCGCGATCACCCAGTTCGGCAGGCCGGCGATTTCCGGGTTGGCCAGCACCATGATGTCCCGGTCCAGCCGTACGATCTCGTTGCCTTCCCAGCCGAATTCCTCCTCGGCCATGGCAGCGAATTCCGGATTGCGATCATTGTAGTACTGCAGGCGGCCGTCGTTATTCTTGTCGTCGAAGGTCAGCAGACCGGTCTGCTCCCAGCGCAGCATCCAGTCCGGCTTGTCGTCGAAGGCAATATTGCCATCTTCGGCGCCCACCTCACCCGGTTGCACGGTGTTCAGCAGGTTCCACATGGCCATGGCGCCCACTGCCGGTGCCGTGGTGTAGAGGATGGCGATGAACACCAGCGCCCAACCGGCGGACTTCCGCGCGTCGCGGATACGCGGCACGGTGAAGAAACGCACGATCACGTGGGGCAGGCCGGCGGTACCGATCATCAGCGAGATGGTGAGCAGGAACATGTTCATCTGCGTCATCCCGGCCCCGGTTGCCGTATAGGCGGCGAAGCCGAGATCAACCAGCGTCTGGTCCAACGCGTCCAGCAGGTAGCGGCCGTCTTCCACGGTGGCGCCCAGGCCCAGCTGCGGCAGCGGGTTGCCGGTGAGCTGCAAGGCGATGAAGATAGCCGGCACCGTGTAGGCGAAGATCATGATCACGTACTGGGCGATCTGGGTGTAGGTGATGCCCTTCATGCCGCCGAACACGGCGTAGATGAACACGATCACCATGCCCGAGATCAGACCCACGGTGAGATCTACCTGCAGGATGTTGGAGAAGGCGATACCGACGCCACGCATCTGCCCGATTACGTAGGTGATCGACATGGCGAGCAGCGAGATCACCGCCACCACGCGGGCCGTCTTCGAATAGAAGCGGTCGCCGATGAACTCCGGCACGGTGAACTTGCCGAATTTGCGCAGGTAGGGCGCCAGCAGCAGTGCCATCAGCACGTAACCGCCGGTCCAGCCCATCAGGTAGGCGCCGCCACTGTAGCCCAGGAAGGCGATCAGGCCGGCCATGGAGATGAAGCTGGCTGCCGACATCCAGTCGGCCGCCGTGGCCATGCCGTTGGCCACCGGGTGGACACCCTTGCCGGCCACGTAGAATTCACTGGTGGAACCGGCACGGGCCCAGACCGCGATCCCGATGTAGATCGCGAAGGTCATGCCGACCACGATAAGACTGAGTACTTGCAAGCTCATGATCAGGGCCCCTTAGTCTTCGTAAACGTCGAATTCGCGATCCAGCTTGTTCATGCGCCAGGCGTAGAAGAAGATCAGCGCGATGAACGTGTAGATCGAGCCTTGCTGGGCAAACCAGAAGCCCAGTTTGTAACCGCCGATCTGAATGGCATTCAGCGGTTCGGCCAGGATGATGCCGAAGCCAAGGGAAACCAGGGCCCAGATGAACATGCAGCCGCCGATAACCTTGAGGTTTATCTTCCAGTATTCCGAACGTCTTTCTTCTTGGGTCATTGCATTTCTCCTCCAATGAACGAATGAATCGCTTCAGTTAAAGTTGGTAATCAACCTCCAGTTTCGATTGCAGTTTTCGCGCTTCGCGAAAGGCTTCCTTCAGAATGCGCCGGTCCAGCGCGTTCAGGCTGTCCGGCGCGATATGGTTGCTGAGCGGCTCGCCGGCGGCGGCCTGCTCCTGGTTCTTGCGCATGCGCAGCATCTGGATGTAGTCGTAGGCGTTGGTCCAGGCGTCCACGTCCCGATGCTTGACGACATCCGCCGCCGCGGCCTGTTTCAGGCGCTGCACGGTGTTGGTGTCCGGTATTCGGTTGGCCAGCGCGATGATGCGGGCGGCGTCCACGAACGGGGCGACACCGTGCAGCTTCAGGTTCAGTGTGTTCGGATGCTTGCCGCCGGAGCTCAGCTTGAAGTCGCGGATCAGGCCCAGGGGCGGCCGCAGGTTGAGCGCGTTCACCGCCATCTGCTTGCGGAAACGGCTGTTGCCGGCCGTGCGTTCCAGCAGCCACTGCCGCAGTTCGTCTGCCAGTTCGCCGGGACCGTGGATGACCCGGAAATCGAAATAGATGGACGCCTGCAGCAGATGCTCCGGCGTGCCCTGGTCCACCCAGCGGCGGAAGCGCTCGCGCCATTCATCCAGGCTCAGGCAACAATCGGGGTTGCTCGCCATGATGTTGCCTTCGCACAGCGGATACCCGCACTGGTCCAGTGCCTCGTTGATGCGTCGGCAGACCGGAAGGAGCGCTTCGCGCACCTGCTCGGCGGTGCTGCCGTCGTCGGGCAGGCTGAAGATGATCCCGTTGTCCTGGTCCGTTTTCAGGGTCTGCTCCTGCCGACCCTCGCTGCCGAAGGCCATCCAGGAGAAACGGATATCGGGCAGGCCTTCGGCTTCCCGTATATGCAGGTCGATAATGCGCCGGGCGATCTGGTCGTTCAGCAGCGTGATGATCTGGGTGATCTGGCCGACTCGCACGCCCTGGGCGATCATCTGTTCCACCAACTGGTGGATGTCCGCACCCAGCCGGGACAGTGCCTCCACGGACGGCGCACGCGTGATGGTGCGGCTGAGATTGACCAGCCCGACACGCTGGATCGAGAATAGGTCACGTTCGGACACCACCCCCTGCAGCCGGCCGCGATGGACCACACACACATGGCGGATGCCGCGGTCCGCCATGATCATGGCGGCTTCGAAGGCGAACGCGGTGCGGGGCAGGCTGATCGGGTTCGGCGTCATCACCGTCTTCACGGGCTGTTCCAGCGACACCCCGGGGAGGGAGACACGGGTCAGCAGGTCGGGCAGCGTGAATACGCCCAAGGGCTTCAGCGCCTGGTCCGTGACCACGATGCTGCCCACGTGTTCGCGGTTCATCGCCTCCAGCGCCTCGCGGACGGAGGCATCCGGCGCGCAGGTTACCGGCTCCCGGCGAAGTCGTTCGCCCAGCGTGAAATTCAAAGAGGTGTCACCGCCCAGGCCTTCCAGCGCGCTGGCGCGTACTTCCTTCTGCACCTGGCCGAGCAGGCTCGATAGCCGACGCGTGCAGAAATCGTTGAATACGTCGGACAGCTCGAACAACTGGGTGAAGTCTTCCAGATCCAGCAGGAAGCAGACGGTGTCCTCGGCCGCCCGGCCCACAGTGTGGACC
>JAFIFV010000136.1 GCA_020831845.1 Ectothiorhodospiraceae bacterium | reverse complement strand
CCTGTCGGCGAGGTCCCTCTCGCCGACAGGCCGGAATAGTGTCGCCCGCCTACGGCCTTCCTGGGAATACGCTGTACCCGCGGCTGCTTGGAAAGTACGGAGGAGCGCGCTAACTTGCATCCTTCCTGTTGTCGTTCCTGTTTCCCTGGAGAGCCGAGATGTGGGACCTGCCGGTCTTGCCCGTACTGCGTCAGCCCCGAAAACTGGTGATCGTGACCAGCGGGGGGGATTCCCCCGGGATGAATGCCGCCATCCGCGCCGTGGTGCGTTCCGCGATTCACCGCGGGATTCGCGTTCTTGGGTCGGACAAGGGCTATACCGGGCTGGTGGAGGATGACCTGCAGCCCATGGGCACGTCCTCGGTGGGGAACATTCTGCACCGCGGCGGCACGGTGCTGAAGAGCGACCGCTGCGAGGATTTCAAGCGCCCGGAGGTGCGCGCAGAGGCCGGACGGCTGCTGCGCCAGCGCGGCGTGGATGGCCTGGTGGTGATCGGCGGCGACGGCTCGCTGACCGGCGCCCACCTGCTGGCCGCGGAGACGGGCATTCCTGTGGTGGGACTGCCAGGGACAATCGACAACGACATCTACGGCACGGACGACACCATCGGTTTCGACACCGCGGTGAACACCGGCCTGGACGCCATCGACCGGATCCGCGACACGGCCCATTCCCATGAGCGGGTGTTCCTGGTGGAGGTGATGGGCCGCAGTTCCGGATTCATCGCGCTGGCAGTGGGGATCGCCGGCGGCGCCGAGTCCATCCTGCTGCCGGACGCGCCGGTGGATCTGCCGGACCTGGTGGAGCGGCTCAACCAGAGCAAGAAGCGCGGCAAGAACAGTAGCCTGATCGTGGTGGCGGAAGGACACGACCCGCAACTCACCCAGGGGCTGGCCGCGCAACTGTCGGAGCACGGCCACCAGGCCAGGGCCTGCATCCTCGGCCACATTCAGCGCGGAGGCAGCCCGACGGGACATGATCGGGTGCTGGCCACCTGCCTGGGCGCCAGCGCCGTGGACCATCTCTGCGCGGGCCATTCCGACGTCATGCTCGGCGTGCAGCAGGGCCGGATCTGTGCCGTGCCGCTGCACGATGTGGTGAGCAACAGGAAAGCGCTGCCGGTAGGCATCATGGAACTGGCCCAGGTGCTGGCCCACTGATGTCGACGCCCGCAGTTCGTGCCGTCGTGCAAGCGGGGGTCCCGCACCAGGTGCTCGAGTACCGTCATGACCCCGCAGCCGAGGCCTACGGTCTGGAGGCCGCGGAGGCTTTGGGCCTGGCTCCCGAGACGGTGTTCAAGACACTGCTTGCGACCGTCGACGGCAAACCGCAGGTGGCCCTGGTGCCGGTGACAGCGCAGCTGAGCCTCAAGGCACTGGCGCGGGCGGCCGGCGGCAAGAAGGCGGAGATGGCAAAACCGGACCAGGCGCAGCGGCTCACGGGCTACGTGGTCGGCGGCATCAGCCCGCTGGCGCAGAAGCGCCGCCTCCCCACCTGGATCGACATCTCCGGGCAGGAACTGACGTGGATCCATGTCAGCGCCGGTCGGCGCGGGCTGGAACTGGCCCTGTCTCCGGTGGCACTGGCCGAACTCTGTCAGGCCCGCTTCGTCCCGCTGCTGGGCTGACTCGCGCTCTCGCCGCCTCCATCTCGCCGAGAGAGCTGATAATTCCAAGCATGTGAACGGCTTGGCGTTTTTGACACGGAAATCACTGGACCTGACGGGCTCCCAGCCCGTATCGTTGAGACAGGAATCATCGTTCCGCGGTGGGCGTAATGGCACGGTGTTTCCGGATGGCGGGGCAACCAATAACACTGCTAACTACAATGATTCATGCGCGCTCTTTGCTGCTCGGCGCCGGCACTCTGCTGCTGGCAATGACTATTGCATTCCCCTCGCAGGCACAGCTGTACCGCTGGGTCGATGACGACGGCAACGTCCACTACACGGACACACTGCCCCCCGACCGCGCCCGGGACGGCCGCAGTGTGTTCTCGCGAGACGGCTCCCGGGTCGGCGAAGTGGAGCGTGCGCCCACGCCCGAGGAGTTGGCGGAGCAGGAGGCGGAGCGGCTGCGCGAGAAAGAGCGTCAGGCCCGCGAACAGGAAGCGCGCACCCGCCAACTGGAATACGACCGCATGCTGCTGCGCACCTTCAATAATGAGGCGCACATCGAACGCAGCCGCGTGGAACGCCTGGAAGCCCTCAACGCCAGCCAGCGCCAGTTGATGGCGCGGAGTGAACGCGATGAGGAAGAGCTTGAGGAATTGCGCGCCCGCGCGGCGCAGGCAGAGCGGACGGGCCGGGGCGACCCGGACGCCATCTACCAGCGTATTCGCCGCGTCGAAGAGCGTCTCGCCAGCCGTGATGCGCGGGCCGCGGAGCTGGACCAGGCCATGAACGCCCTGGACCAGGAATACGACAACCACCTGGCGCGCTTCCGCGAACTGCAGGAAGAGCGCCAGTAAGCGCCCCCGGGAAACGCTGACGTATTCCCGCTGCCCTTAGTCGGCGCCGCGGATCAGCGTCCCCACGCCCGAGTCGGTGAACAGTTCCAGCAGCACTGCGTGGGTGACGCGGCCATCGATGATGTGGGCAGCGCGCACGCCGTTCTCCACGGCTTCCAGGGCACAGCCGATTTTCGGCAGCATGCCGCCGTGAATCGTGCCGTCGGCGATCAACTCCTGCACCCGCCTGGCATCCAGCCCGGTCAGCAGCCGGCCTTCCTTGTCCAGCAGACCGGTAGTGTTGGTGAGCAGGATCAGCTTCTCGGCCTTCAGCACCTCGGCAAGCTTGCCGGCCACCAGGTCGGCGTTGATGTTGTAGGAGCGGCCGTCGTCGCCCACGCCGATAGGCGCGATCACCGGAATGAACTCACCCTGATCCAGCATGTTCACCACCGAGGCGTCCACATGGGCAACCTCGCCGACATGACCCATATCCACCAGCTCCGGCGCGTCCATGTTGTCGCCGCGCCGCAGTTGCAGCTTGCGCGCGCGAATCAGGCCACCGTCCTTGCCGGACAGCCCCACGGCCCGGCCGCCCTGGCTGTTGATGAGCTGGACGATCTCCTTGTTCACCAGCCCGCCCAGCACCATTTCCACCACGTCCATGGTCTCGGCATCGGTCACACGCATGCCTTCCACAAAGCGCGACTCCTTGCCGATGCGCTCCAGCAGCTTGCCGATCTGCGGTCCGCCACCGTGAACCACTACCGGATTGAAGCCCACCAGCTTCATCAGCACGATGTCGCGGGCGAAACTGCGCTTGAGCTCCTCGTCCACCATGGCGTTGCCGCCGAACTTCACGACGATGGTCTTGCCATGGAAACGCTTGATGTAGGGCAGCGCCTCGGTCAGCACGCGGGCGACCTGGGTGGGGGGTGTTGCCTGTTCAGTCATCGGTGTTGTTTGCCTTGTCGAATTCAATGGGTGCGGTTCAGTCCTGCGGCTCGCACAACCGTAGGGGGTAATCGCCACCGGCGATTGCCACCGTTCCGGCCGAATGGCCGGACGAGCGAAGCATACTGCTCCGGTTCGGGCTGCGCCCGATGGTAGCAACCGCTGCGCGGTTACTCCCCTACGCGTTCCTTCCCAGGCCTCAGGGCTCGCCCAACCGTAGGGGGGT
>JAFIFV010000129.1 GCA_020831845.1 Ectothiorhodospiraceae bacterium | reverse complement strand
CGCCGGCCCCCCCGGCCGTTCACGATCCCGATCCCGATCCCGAGCCCGATCCCGAGCCCGAGCCCGAGCCTGTTCCCACTCCTGCAGAAGTGGAGCAGCAACTGGGCCTGGAGGACGTGCCGGAGCGCGAAGATGAGGAGCCCAGCGCAGACGAGCAGGTGGCTGGAGATCCGGAGGCGGAACAGAACTACCTGAGCTGGCTGAACGAACAACTGCAGCGCTATCGGGAGTATCCCCGGCAGGCGCAGATGCGGCGGATGGAGGGCACGGTGGAAGTCGTGTTTACCATCGAGACCGACGGTCGGATCACCAATGCGCGCATCGCCAGTTCCTCCGGCCACACCCTGCTGGATGATGCGGTGCTTCGGTTGCTGGAACGGCTCTCCCCGCTGCAGAAGGCGCCGGAGACCAGGCTTGAAGACCGACGGTTGCCGGTGGAATACCGCCTGCGCTGAGGGGCCGGCGAAGGTCGCTGTGCAAGCCGCCGCCGGCCCTCGGCTTCTCACCGCAGGAGGATGAACATCGCGCCGCTGCCGCGCTGGACGTGCAGCAGCAGTTCCCGCTGTCCGGCGGCGGCGCGCCGGAAGGCGTCCGCATCCTGAACCGTCTGCCGGTTCACCGACAGGACGATATCGCCGGGCCGCAGCCCCGCGCGATGGGCTGCACTACCAGCCTCGATGGATTCCACGCGCAGGCGTGACTGCCGTTCCCGGCCCGTCTGCACTTCGGTGCGGCCGAAGCTGGCTCCCTCCAGTCTTGGCGAGAGCGAGCGGCCATCGACCACGGCGGATTCCGGACTGTCCACGGTGGCAGTGATGGATTGCGTGCTGCCGTTGCGTCGAATCCGCAGCTCCACGCTGTCGCCGACGCGCAGCAGCGCGATACTGTTTCGCAGTTCGCTGGCCTGGCGAACAGGGCGCCCATTCAATTCCAGCAGCACATCGCCGGCCTGCAATCCGGCATGCTCGGCAGGGGAGTCCGGCGCCACTTGGGTAACCACGATGCCGGTTCGCGTATCCAGGCCGAAGGCCTCCGCCAGTGCCGGCGTCAGATCCTGCACGCTGATACCCAGTTGCCCGCGGCTGACCTCGCCGTGTTCCACCAACTGGTGGGTAATCGCCATCGCCATGTTGGTCGGGATGGCGAAGCCGATGCCGATATTGCCGCCAGCCGGGGCCAGGATGGCGGTGTTGATTCCCACCAGCTCGCCGCGCAGGTTGACCAGGGCACCGCCGGAGTTACCGGGGTTGATGGATGCGTCGGTCTGGATGAAATCCTCGTAGCTGCCCACCTTCAGGCCGGAGCGCCCCAGTGCGCTGACGATGCCCGACGTCACCGTCTGTCCCAGGCCGAACGGATTACCGATGGCGACCACGAAGTCGCCCACGCGCAATCGGTCGGAATCCGCCAGCGGCAGGGCCACCAGGTCATCCGCCTCAATGCGGATTGCCGCCACGTCGGTCTCCGCATCGCTGCCCACCAGCGTTGCGGAGAACTCCCGGCCATCGGCCAGCGTGACCGTGATCTGGTCCGCCCGGTGGACGACGTGATGATTGGTGATGACCAGCCCTCGTTCGGCATCCACGATCACACCAGAGCCCAGGCTGTGCGTCTGGCGCTCCCGTGGCTGGTCCGGCAGGTCGAAGAAGCGCCGGAAGAACGGGTCGTCCATCAGCGGGCTTTGCCTGACCGGCGCCCGGCCCCGGGTGGCGATATTGACTACGGCTGGCGTGGTGCGCTCCAGCATCGGTGCCAGCGAGGGCAGCGGCATGTCGTCCACTTCCGCCGGCAGCAGGGCGTACGCGCCGGAAGGCGCCAGCAGGGCCAGCAGCAAGGCCATGGTTGCCAGGAGGACCATGCCCGGTAGTGCGGGCCGGTCGGTGCGGGACCAATCAGAAGACAGCAGCCGTGTTGCCGTGTTCATGCATTTCCACCCTCCACAATGCCGGCATCGCCGGCAGTTTCCTCAAGATTCTTGTGTGTCTGACCCCCTGGTATTGTTGGCCGGGGGCATCATCAGCCCGCTGTTAGACCGTCAGACTCTCCCTGGGATCCATCGGCATTTCATCGCGCATTTTACGGTACAGGGCACGCGCAGCCTCGGTGTCCGCCGGTGGCGTGACAAGCTTCAGGTGCACATATTGATCGCCCGCCGGCTTGCCGGGCAGGCCGCGACCCTTGAGCCGAAGACGCTTGCCGTTCTGCGACCCGGCGGGAATCTTCATGTCGATCCAGCCACCCAGTGTGGGGACTTTCAGGCTGCATCCGAGAGCGGCTTCCCACGGCGTGACCGGGAGGTCCAGGTGTACATCCCGCCCCTCCAGCCGATACTGGCGGTGCGGCGCGATGTTGATTTTCAGGTAGAGGTCACCGCGGTCGCCGCCGCCCTGGCCCGGCTGACCCTGACCGGAGAGTCGGATCTGCTGGTCCTGGGTCACGCCGGCGGGGATCTTTACCCGCAGCTTTCTCGGTTCCAGGTGCTGTCGCCCGTCCGCGCCGGTGATCCGGGTCTGCAGGTTGAGTGTCCGGGAGGCGCCATTGTAGGCATCCTCCAGCGTGATCGTGGTGGTCACGACCTGGTCTTCGCCTCGTCGGCGGAAGCCGCGGGACGAGCCGAACCCGCCCCGGCGCTCGAAGGGGCTGCCCATGCCGCCGAACAGGCTCTCGAAGAAGTCGCTGAAATCGGACTGTCCGCCGGCGCCGTCAAAGTCGCCGCTCCATTGCCATCCGGGCGGGGGACGGAAGTCCTGACCCTGTTTCCAGCTGGCGCCCAGCTGGTCGTAGGCCGCCCGTTTGTCGGGGTCGTGCAGCACTTCGTAGGCTTCGCTGACCTCCTTGAAGCGGGCCTCGGCATCGCTCTCCTTGCTGACGTCCGGGTGATACTTCCTGGCGAGACGGCGGTAAGCCTTCTTGATGTCGGCCTGAGTCGCGTTGCGGTCAACGCCAAGCAGCTTGTAGTAGTCCTTGTATTCCATGCCTGTCTGCACCAGTCACGAGATGATCGGGACCGACCGGCGCGGTTCGCCGGTCGGCGGTAGGGAATGCCCTGTGCCTCTAGCCTGTCACAGTAATGCGACGCGGCTGCATTTTCTCCTGCTTCGGGATCACGATCTCCAGCACGCCGTCCCGGCTGCTTGCCGTGACCTTCTCGGCATCGGCGGTATCCGGCAGCGAGAAGCGGCGATAGAAGCTGCCGCGGACGCGTTCGATCCGTTTGTAGCCGTTATCCTCCTCTGTCTGCTCCGAGCTGCGGCTGCCGCGTAGCGTCAGCACACCGTTCTCCAGGTTGATGTCGATGTCTTCTGCCTTCACACCCGGCAGATCGGCGTGAATCAGGTAGCGGTCGGTTTCCTCGCGGATGTCCACCGCCGGAATCCAGTCGCTGGTGGCCGCTGTGCTGCCATCCCCCAGGCCGCTGGAACGGGACTCCATGAGGGCATTCATTTCGTTGCTGAGCTGGTTGATCAGGCTCCAGGGTTCGTAGCGTCGGATATTCATTTCTAACCTCCTGATTTAAAAAGCCATTGCTGGCTCATGAAGCTTAAAATGGTGGCATTCGGCGGGTTTTCAATGGCTGTGGTCATCCTGTTTTCAGTTGAACCCTGCGCGGCAAGCTGGTATAAAAGCCGCCTTCCTACGCCCGGGGTCGGGCACAGACAACCGCTAAATTCGGGAGGCGGACGATCATGTCCAAGGTGTGTCAGGTGACGGGCAAGCGCCCCACTGTCGGGAATAACGTTTCCCACGCCAACAACAAGACGCGGCGCCGGTTCCTGCCGAACCTGCACCATCATCGGTTCTGGGTCGAAAGCGAGAACCGCTGGGTGCGGCTGCGGGTTTCCACCAAGGGCCTGCGCATCATCGACAAGAACGGCATCGACCAGGTGCTGTCCGATCTCCGCGCCCGCGGCGAAAAGGTTTAAGGGGCTCAGCGCATGCGTGACAAGATTCGTATGGTGTCCTCCGCTGGTACCGGTCATTTCTACACGACCGACAAGAACAAGCGGAATACGCCGAACAAGCTGGAATTCAAGAAATACGATCCGGTCGTGCGCAAGCACGTGATGTACAAGGAAGCCAAGATCAAGTAGATCGCGCTTCCCTACGGGTCACAAAAAGCCCCGGCCGTGAGAGCGGCCGGGGCTTTTTTACGTTCGCCCACCGCTACTGGGCGGCCGGCCTCGCAAGCGCGTAGGCGCGCAAGTGCCGGGCAAACTCGCCGAGGGCGCGGATACCAGTGGCCTCGGCCTCGTTGCACCAACCTTGCAATTGACGCACCAGTGCGTCATGACTGGTGATGGACCGATCCCAGAGCTGCTGCAGGCGTTGCTTGAACTCGTAAACCACACGGAGTTCTGCGCTGGTCTCCAGCGCGGACTGCAAGCGCTCTCGGGCGCGCTGGTCCGTCAGGCTGGCTTCCCTGATCACGGCTTTTCTCGCCCGCCGGTACAACCGTCTGCAGGCGGCATCGGAAACCAGAGCCTCACGCCGCAGGGTGGGGATCAGCACCCTGCGGCCGTAGCTGGCCATCACATGCAGCCGGCTGCGGGCCACCGCGTCGGCTGTCTCACGATCCACCTCTGGTTTGGCAACCGGAAGAGAAACCGGTTGAGGCGCGGTGCGCTTCACGACGACCAGGCCCAGTCCCTGGAACAGCCGTATGTAGAGCCAGCCGATATCGAACTCCCAGCGCTTGCTGGAAAGCTTCGCGGAACTGGGGTAGGCGTGGTGATTGTTGTGCAACTCCTCGCCGCCGATCAGCAGCCCCCATGGCAGGATGTTGCGCGAGGCGTCCTGGGGCTCGTAGTTGCGGTAACCCCAGAAGTGCCCGAGGCCATTGATGACGCCTGCAGCCAGCAGTGGAATCCAGAGCATCTGTACCGCCCAGATGATGATGCCGTAGACGCCGAATAGCAGCAGATCGATCACTGCCATCAGAGCGATACCCTGCCAGGCCAGGCGTTGGTAGATATTGCGCTCCAGCCAGTCGTCCGGCGTGCCATGCGCATAGCGCTGAAGCGTTTCCGGATCATTGGCTGATGCCTGATAGAGTTCCGCTCCTTCCAGAAGCACCTTCCTCAGGCCGTAGATCTGCGGACTGTGCGGATCTTCCGGCGTTTCGCACTTGGCGTGGTGCTTCCGGTGGACGGCCACCCAGGCGCGGGTGGACATGTTGGTGGTGAGCCAGAGCCAGGCGCGGAAGAAGTGCGCCAGCGCCGGATGCATGTCCATCGCGCGGTGCGCCTGGTGACGATGAAGATATACAGTGACGCCGATGATGGTGATGTGGGTCATCAGCAGCGTCACCGCAACCAGGCCCCACCAGGGAAGTTCAAGCAAACCGTACCACATGATGTCGTGTTACTCTGTGCGCGTGGAAAGATCGATTGGAGGCCCGCACTTTGACGCGACCCCACCCCGGAAATCAGGGAGGCGGTGAACCTTCCTGCTGAGCGCTCACCCTGCGCGATGATTCCTGTTCTTGTTGACTCCATATTGGCACCAGTAGTGCCGGAGTGCACGTCGGATTTTGCCAATTCGCGACCCAGGGAAGCCTCCCTGGGTCGCGTGCTCTTGTTATCCGGGTTTCTGCCGATACGTGGGATTGGAAGACGCGTTCCTTTATTCTTGTTACGAGTACGGCCAGTCGGTTCCCGGTTCGGAAGTCCGGAGCGGAGCCACGATGGCGCTTCCTCAAGCCCGAAGGACATTCAATGGATGATGTATTCGTAGCGCGGCAACCGATATTTTCCAGGGATCTCAGCGTCTACGGATACGAGTTGTTGTTCCGCGCGGCCGATCACAGCCAGAGCGCCGAGTTCATCAGCGGTGATCAGGCCACCTCCCAGGTGATTCTCAACGCCTTTACCGTAGTCGGGCTCGATCAACTCGTGGGCAAGCGGCGGGCGTTCATCAACGTCAGCCGGGATTTTCTATTGGGCGCCCATCGCCTGCCCTTTCCAGCCGATCGCGTGGTGCTTGAACTGCTGGAAGGCACCGCTGCCGATCCTGAAGTGCTGCAGGCCCTGGAAGACCTGGGTCAGGCCGGCTTCACGCTTTCTCTGGATGACTACGAGCACCAGGAGCAGATGCAGCCCATGCTGGAGCGTGTGCACATCGTGAAGCTGGAAGTTCACAGGAGTACCGAACTGGAGCTGAGGCAGGCGGTTGCCCGTCTCGCCCCATTCGGTCTGCAGTTGCTGGCCGAGAAGGTGGAAAGCCAGGAGCGCTACGAACTCTGCAGGGAACTCGGTTTCCAGCTGTTCCAGGGTTATTTTCTCAGCAAGCCGAAGACCGTGCGCGGTAGTTCCATACCCACCAGTCGTCTTCCCACCATGAGCCTGCTGGGACAGTTGTATCAGCCGGATGTGGATCTGCGGGAACTGGAGCGCATCATCAGCAGCGATGTGTCGTTGAGCTACAAGCTTCTGCGCTACATGAACTCCGCGTTCTTCCCCATCCAGCGTCGCATTGATTCCATCCACCAGGCGGTGATCTACCTGGGTGTGCGCGAATTGCAGTCCTGGGCTTCGCTGATCGCCATGGCTGCCGTTTCCGACAAGCCTTCTGAGTTGATGGTCACGCTGATGGTGCGGGCACGCATGTGCCAGCAACTGGCCCGGGAGCTGAAATACCCGTCCCAGAATACCTATTTCACCGTTGGGCTGTTTTCCGGCCTGGATGCACTGATGGATTCCAGCATGGAGGAAGTGATACGGTCACTTCCCTTGAGTAGCGAGGTGGAGAGGGCGTTGCTGGCCCGCGAAGGGGCCGCCGGCGAACTGCTGGAATGCGTTCTGCACTACGAACAGGGTGACTGGGACTGGCTGGATGCGTCCGGCTACTCGCCCCGCATGGTGATCGATGCCTATCTGGAAGCGATTGACTGGGCCAGGGAAATCGCAATGCATTGGTAGCGGGCATTGGCTGAGGGTAGGAGACGATAGTCCGATATGAGCGATCAGGCGCTGCTGGATGCGGCAGGAGTGGGGCGGCGCTATGGCCAGCGTCAGGCCGTCGAGGCCGTGAATCTGCGGGTGCGCCGCGGGGAAATTCACGGTCTGCTCGGGCTCAACGGCGCCGGCAAGAGCACCACGCTGCGGATGCTCTGCGGCACGCTGGCGCCAACCCGCGGGCAGATCCGGCTGGCCGGCCTGGACCTGCTGGAACACCCCATCGAGGCCAAACGCCAACTGGGCTACCTGCCGGAAATCCCGCCGCTGCATCCCGACACCTGCGTGGATGAGTATCTGCGCTATGCCACACTGGTCCGGCGTCTGCCCAGGGGGCAGCGGTCCGCGGCGGTGGACCGTGCGTTACAACTCTGCGATCTGGGAGCGGTTCGGCGGCGGTTGATCCGCAATCTCTCCAAGGGCTTCCAGCAGCGTGTCGGCATTGCCCAGGCCATTGTCCACCAGCCGGCACTGATTATTCTCGACGAACCGACGGCCGGGCTGGACCCGCGCCAGGTGAGTGCGATACGCGATCTGATTCGCGCACTGCGGCAGGAACACGCTGTGCTGTTCTCCAGTCACATCCTGCCGGAAGTGCAGTCGCTGTGTGATCGCGTCACCATCCTTCACCAGGGCCGGCAGGTCTATCAGGGCAAGCCGCAGGGCGACGCCAATCGCAATCGCGTCAGGGTGCGTTTCCGGTCCCCGCCGCCGCTGAACGCACTGGCGGGCATTCCGGGTGTGGAGCATGTGGAATCGCTGGAGGAGCAGGGCGTGCTGTTGAGCCTGTCACTGGATACCGCCATGGACGTTCTGCTGCGGCAATCGCTGGACAATGGCTGGGGCCTGGAGGAACTGCGTCCCGAGCGTCCAACGCTGGAACAGATCTTTCTCGACCTCACCACCGGGGAGGAACTCGCATGATCTGGCAATTGGCCTGGCGCGAATTCCGCCTGATTCTATCCTCGCCCCTGTCATGGCTCCTGCTCGCGGTGTCCCAGGCCGTGGTCGGATGGTGGTTCCTGCTGCTTGTGGAGCAGTACCGCACGCGGTACGAAGCGCTGGTCATCCAGGTAAACAGTCCCATGGGTGTCAACGATCTGGTGGTGATGCCGTATTTCGGCAGCGTGCTGCTGCTGGCCATGCTGTTGCTGGCGGCCGCCTTGATGGCCATGCGGCTGGTCGCGGAGGAGCGCCGCTCCGGCAGTATCCAGTTGCTGTTCGCGGCACCGCTGGGCATGACCGAACTGGTGCTGGGGAAATACCTCGCCGGGCTGGCTTTTCTGGTGCTGGTGCTGCTTCCCTGGGTGCTGATGCCGTTGGCGCTGGAGCCCGCCACCGTGCTGGACCGCGGACGGCTCGCCTCGTCCGGGCTGGGGTTGTTCCTGCTGGCGGCATTGCTGGTGGCAGTGGCGATATTCGCATCCTGCATGACCCGGCAGCCGCCGCTCGCCGCGGTGATCACCGTCGCCATCGGTCTGCTGCTGCTGGGTATCAACGCGGGGGCAGTGGTGGTGGCCGATCATCGCGACCCGATACTGAGCTACGTGTCGGCGCTGACGCATTATCAGCCGCTGGTGCAGGGCCTGGTCGGTACCGCCAACCTGGCTTATTTCCTGCTGCTCGGTGCCGGCTTCCTGTTTTTTGCCGTGCGCCGGCTGGATGCCCTCCGGCTTCAGGCGTGACAGGGGTAGGCTGACGCATGTTCATGGATTCCAAATCGCGGACCTGGTTGCGGCTGCAGTCGGTACTGCTTGCTCTGGGTGTGCTGCTGTTGCTGGCCTTGCTGGCATGGCTCAGCCTGCGTTACCAGTGGACGACCGAGTGGTCGGACGGGCGCCACCACGCAGTCTCCGCCGATACCGTGGAGTTGCTTCAGGCATTGGACGCACCGCTGGAGGCGGTCGCTTTCGTGCCCCCTGACGATGTGCTGCACGGGCATGTGGAGCAACTGCTGCAGCGCTATCAGCGCTATGCCCCGGAGTTCCGCTACCGAATCATCAACCCCGACGCCAGACCGGATCTGGTGCGCGAACTGGGGATCGAGTCCCACGGCGAGATACTGCTCGAGTACCGAGGCCGCCAGGAGCGGGTTGCCGTCCCCAGCGAACCGCGCGTCAGCGCCGCCATCCAGCGTTTGCAGCGGGGCCCGGGCCGTCCTCTGCTGTACCTGACCGGGCACGGGGAACGCAGCCTGGAAGGGGAGGCCAATCATGATCTCGGTGCCTTTGGCACCTACCTGTCCGAGCGCGGACACCAGCTTCAGCCATTACGCCCGGCAGCCAGCCCCGGCATCCCCCTTGATGCCGAGATGCTCGTCATTGCCGGCCCCCGGGCGGACTGGCTTCCCGGGGTGCGGCAGATGATCCGGAATTATCTGGATGCCGGCGGTAACCTGCTCTGGCTGGTTGACCACGGCGACCGCGAGCGCATGGCGTTCCTGGTCGAGTACCTTGGCCTGGAAGTCCTTCCAGGCACGGTGGTCGAACCGCAGGCCGAGCAACTCCTGGGCGTCAACGATCCGAGGCTGCTGGTCACCGACGACTATGCCGACCACCCCGGTCTGCAGCGCGTCCAGGGCATCAGCCTGTTCGTTGGGGCACAGGCGCTGGAGATTCCGAAGCCGGATGCCGGCTGGAGCCTGCAGCCCCTGATCATGAGCGAGATCAGGCACTGGAACGAGACCGGCGACGTGGATCAGCCCCGTTTTGATGCGGCGGCCGGTGAGCGGCGGGGGCCGCTGCTGCTGGGTGTGAGCATGAGCCGCCCGCTGGAACGCGAGGGGGCAGGCGATGGAGAGCAGCGCGTGGTGGTAGTTGGCAATGCGGACTTCCTCTCCAATGCCTACCTGGGGAACGGGGCCAATCTGCAACTGGGTGTGGGCCTGGTGGACTGGGTGGCCGCCGCCGAGCGCCCTGGCCTGGTGGCTGGCCGGGCATCTCTTGACCAGCGCCTGGACATGTCCCAGGCCTTGCTGCTTCTGATGGGCTTTGGATTCCTGCTGGTGCTCCCGGGGCTCTATGTCGCGGTTGCCGGCTGGCTGTGGTGGCGGAGGAAGCGCGCCTGATGGCCAGACGCTGGTGGCTGACGCTGGTGCTGTTTCTGCTTGTCGGTGCCCTGGCCGCTGTGGCCTGGCTGGAGCCGGGTTCCGATGATTCCGACGGGCGTGTGTCGCAGTTGCGCGGGGAACAGGTCAACGAAATCCGCATCCAGCGCCGTAACGAGGAAACTCTGGCGTTCAGACGTGGCGAAACAGGCTGGAGCATGACCGAGCCCTCCGAGCTTCCGGCAAGCACGTTCCACCTCGAACAGGTGCTGGCGCTGCTGCAATCCCGCAGCCTGTCCAGCTACCATCCGGATGAACTTCAACGCGATCAGCTCGGGCTCGATCCCCCCCGGGTGCGATTATCCCTGGAGGGTCGGGAATTGCTGCTTGGCGGCAGCCACCCGGTGGGGAACCGACGCTACCTGCAGCATGCGGGCCGCGTGCATCTGGTGCAGGAAGGCGTGATGCCCTTGCTGGAGGGGCCGTGGTGGAATTTCATCGACCGCCACTTGGTCTTTCCGGGGCGAACACTGCATCGCGTGGAGACTCCAGATTTCACGTTGCAACGCGAGGACGACCTATGGCGTCTGGTCGAAGGGGAGCTGCCGGAGGAGGTGTCGGCGGATGAGGTCGGCGGTGCCTGGCAAGCCGCCTCGGCGCTGGTCGTGCGCAGTGTCCGTCGGGAAGCCGTGGAGCATGCGCCGGTGCGGTTGCATTGGGAGGATGGCGGCGGCCGGCTGCTGCGCCCGGAGGATGAGAGCGGAGAAGCGCGGCTGACCGATCCCGAGCGTGGCCTGGCTTATGCGCTGGACCAGCGGTTGCGTGGCTACCTGCTGTCAGGCCGGCTTCCGGATACGGAGTAGCTGGGGAGCCCATTAGTGTTTCCCAAACCTTTCAGGGTGTATTGCCATGCCCGAGCTACCTGAGGTCGAAACTACCCGCAGAGGGGTGGCACCGCACGTCGTGGGCCAGGTGGTGAGCCGGCTCGTGGTCCGGGACCGGCGGTTGCGCTGGCCGGTGCAGCAGGGGCTGGAAGATATTGTCGGCGGACAAGCCGTGCTGGCCGTGGATCGGCGCGCCAAGTATCTCCTGTTCCGCATGGAGCGGGGCAGCCTGATGCTGCACCTGGGCATGTCCGGAAGTCTTCGGGTTCTGCTGGAGCCCGCACCGCCAAGGCTGCACGATCACCTGGAGCTGATCCTCTCCAGCGGCGCATCCCTGCGTTACACCGATCCCAGGCGTTTCGGCAGCCTGCATTGGCTCCCGGGCGAGTCGGCGTCGCATCCCCTGCTTTGTCGCCTCGGGCCGGAACCGTTGGCCGAACAGTTCCAGGGCGATTATCTGCATTCGCTGGGTCGTGGCCGCCGCAGTTCCGTGAAGAGCTTTATCATGGACGCCTCCGTGGTCGTCGGCGTGGGTAATATCTACGCCTGCGAGGCACTGCATGTGGCCGGCATCCATCCCGCGCGCGCTGCGGGCCGAATCGGTCGCGAGCGCTACCAACGCCTTGCCGTCGCCATCCGCGCCGTGCTGGAGCAGGCCATTGCCGCCGGCGGCACCACCTTGCGGGACTTTGTCGGGGCGGGTGGCCAGCCCGGCTACTTCAGCCAGGCGCTGCGCGTGTACGGGCGCGCTGGAGAGCCCTGCCTCCGTTGCGCCGCCCCGGTTCGAGTCCAGCGCCTGGCCCAGCGATCCACCTATTACTGTGCGGCCTGCCAGCATTGACGAGCACCGTAATGTTTTCCCGGACTGCGGACTGGACCACAAAATGCCGGGCCCGACGTCGCTAAGCTGGTGTCCCTTTAAGGGACATTCGTTCGCGGTCGAGCGCCATCATCCATGGCGTCGATGGGTAGCCGGATTGCAGGGGGCTTCGTTATGGGATTGTTCGGCAAGCGTAGCAGTGGAGGCACCGGCAAGCGCCGCGGTGGGACCACGATCATCGCGCAAGGCACCACCTTGCAGGGTGACCTGATGCTGGAAGGCAATCTGCATATTGACGGCAAGGTTGAGGGGAACATCGAGTCCGAGGGAGACGTCTCGGTGGGGGCCGCCGGCTCCTTCGAAGGCACGGTTCGTGCCCACCGTATCGTGGTGAGCGGCTTCACCCGTGGCCGTGTCGAGTGCGAGAGCCTGGAGATTGTCGAGAAGGGCCGCGTATTCGGCGAAGTTTCCAGTCGGGCCTTCATCATCGAGCCCGGTGGGCAGTTTGTCGGCGAGAGCCGGTCTTCGGACGAGGAAGCGGTCAAAGCGCTGGGCCATTACCGCCGTGAGCAGCCGTCCGCCAACGAGTCCGTGGTGGATCTGCGTCCCGATGTCGGCGCCAGCGAACCGGAACTGGGCGGCGATGATGTGGTGCCGCAGTCTTTCCGCGGCGAGGATGTGGCCGTCGAAGAGCGGGAAACGGGTGACGAGGTCCCCATTCACGCGGACGCCGGGCCAGAGGCCCAACTGGATGGCGTGGAGCAGGAAATGCCGCGCCCGGAGAGGCGCTGGTCCTGAGCGGAACCGGTGCTGGTGTTGTCCCACGGCTGGTGTGCTAGCCTTGGGGCAGTTGATGCAAACAAAACCCGAGTACAGTCCGAGGGGCAGGGGGTAGCGCAGTGGAACGAGTGATCGGTTTGGATATGGGCTATGGCTTCATCAAGGCCAACGATGGTCGCGAGGGTCGCCGTTTCCCCAGCGTGGTCGGTGAAGGCAATGCCGGCAATCCCATGTCGTTCGGTTTCCAGAAACAGGAATCCGCCAACGATATTCGCATCACCGTGGGGGGCAAGACGTACTTCCTCGGTGACCTGGCCGTTCGGCATTCCCGAATTGCACACCGCGGCCTGTCCGCGACCCGGGCAGAAGGGGATGACATCAAGATTCTCTTCCTCGGCGCGCTGAGCCAGTTCTGCCGCGAATCCATGAATGACTTCTACGTGGTCACCGGCCTGCCGCCGGGGCGCATGCATATGGCCGATGACCTGGTGGCGCGCCTGCGGGGCGACCACACGGTGACCCGTCATGTGGGTCGAAACCGCCAGGATCTGAGCATCCGCCTGGAGAATATCGAGGTGGTGCCGCAGCCGCTGGGTACCTTCTGGGCCGAAGTGCTGGATAACCGCGGTCAACTGCGTCAGGACTCGCGCCTGCTGGGCGGCAAGGTGGGCATCATCGACGTCGGTTTCCGGACCACGGATTTCGCCACCATCGTCGATGGCGAGTACGCGCCGTCCTGGAGCCGCACGGTACCCATCGGTATCTCCAACGCCTACGATACCCTGTCGGGGGCGCTGGCCACGCAGCATGGCCTGGAGCGGGAAACCTACACGCTGGATCGCGCCGTGATCGACGGTCAGATCAACGTGTCCGGCCGTCGCGTCGACATCACCGATCTGCGTGATCAGATCTTCGGCGAGGTGGCCACCAAACTGCTGGTGGAGGTGCAGTCGCTGTGGCAGCTGGCCGAGTACGACGCGGTGCTGTTGACCGGCGGCGGCGGCCATGTGCTGGAGCGTTACCTGCGCCCGCAGGTTCCCCAATGCACGCTGGTCAATGACCCTGTAACGGCGAACGCCCGCGGCTATTTCGCCTGGGGCGCCTACCAGACCCAGGAACAGCAGCCCGCGGCGCAGACCGGCAGCTACAGCGGTGGCGACGCCGTGAACCAGCCCGCCGGCACTTCCGACGAGTTGCAGGATGCCAGCGGGGGCGATCGCGCCTGAGCGGGTTTGAGGCTGCTTGCAGAGAGGCCCGGCATGTCGCCGGGCCTCTTTTGTTTCTGCAGACATGAGACGAGACTGCACTGGTTATTTTAGGGAAGCGCTTCCTTAAGGAGAACGGACCCTGCGTTATTGGTGGCTTGGCTTCAATAGTCCTCCGGCCTCCGTCGGCCGTTTCCGGGACCGCCCTCCCCGCTGGCCTCTGACCCTGATCCTGCTGGGGGCGCTGCTGGCCACTTGCACGCTGCTGCAACTCCTCGCGCTGACCTGGTTCCCGCCACTGCCTCCGGAAGGTACACCCGCGCTCCAGGCCTACGGTATCTACAGCTGGCTGCTAATACTGGCGGGCATGGCCGCCCTGGGCTGGTTTGCCAGCCTGCTGGCCGAGGCCTTCGACGGCCGTATCGATCTGGATGCGGCCATGGCCGCTGCGGCGCTGGGCGGCATACCGGCGGCGTTGGCAAAAGCGGTGATGGACTGGCCGCTCATCGGCTGGTTTGCACCAGTGCTGTTGCTATGGTCTTTGCTGCTCTGGCGTGGTCTGCTGGGCTTTGCCCTGAGGATTGACACCGGGCGCTCGGCACACCTGTTCGCTGTACTGATGGGAGCGCTGCTGGTGATGATCGCAGTGGGCTGGCAACTGCGGGATCTGCTGGATGCCGGCCCTCCCGTTCGTATGGGGAGGCTCTGGCTGGTCTGATCTGGCGCTGCCGGGGCAGCGTGTGTACGCTAGGGAAACGCTGACCAATACCCAAGAGTGACCCGTCCTCAACCGATTAGCTGGTACGTTTACCATGGCAACAGACCACCGGCCCAACATCGGGGCCGATGCGGAGCAGGATCGTTTCCTGCTAACCGGCCGTCCGCAGGTCATTGCGGTCATGCGCAGCCTGCAGCGCAAGCCGGAGATCGTGACGGCGCATTTTGATGCCGGAAAGCGGTTTCTGGTTACGGCGGTTCTCGGCGTGGACGCCGATAACGACAGGCTGATTCTCGATTACGGCCCCGATCGCGAGATGAACGCCCGCGCCCTGCTGGCGGATCGTTTCGTTTGTGTGGCCAAGCAGTCCAATATCAGCGTCAAGTTTCCTTGCGGTCGCCTGACGGCGGGAGAGCATGAGGGCGGGCCTGCGTTCTTCACGTCCATTCCTGAACAGGTCTATCGCTTGCAGCGGCGGGAATACTTCCGGGTGCCGGCCCCCGTGGGCAATCCGCTCTACTGTACGTTGGCGGATCCTGATGATGAGAGCCGGACATACCGCATGCGGGTGATGGACCTCAGTCTGGGCGGCCTGGGGCTCATCGACCCGGACATGAATCTGCCGTTGCAGCTGCGGCAGGGGTTTCCTTCCTGCCGCCTGCAATTGCCAGGCGGCGGCGAGATGGAGGTCGCGCTGGAAGTGCGGAATATCTCGCGTTATCTGTTAAGGGACGGTCGGCCGGGTCGCCGTATCGGGATGGCGTTCGGGCAGCTCTCGCAATCTCAGAGCAATCAGGTGCAGCGCTACCTTCACCAACTACAGATTGCCGAACGTGACACACGTCCAGAGTAACCTGTCTCTGTTTAGAGACTGACTAACCTGTTGTTATCTAGCAGAAAATTAACGATCGACGAATTATTGTCTCCACATGGAGACGGTTTTGGCGTTCCGAAGCCGCTCGGTTTTTCGATAACTATTTGATTTTAAATGCTCACGGTGAATTGGCATGGTTGCTGCTATAGTTAATCAGCATCTTCTTGTTAACGCGTCTGCCCACCCTGGCGCGTAACCCTTGCCCCCGGCGCTCGCCGGGGGTTTTTTTTGTCTGGCCGGAAGGGCTGGTCATGCAGGCCGGGGTTGAGTGGCCGTCGCCGTTCCCGAGTTGTGGAGGGGGCGCGGTGGCAAAATGACGAAAGCCCGCGGTGTTCGCGGGCTTTCGTCTGTTTCGCGGGATGCCTTTCTCTGAGAGGTGTCAGACCGCCATTGCGGTGCGGAGCTTCTTCAACGCGTTGTTTTCCAGCTGCCTTACCCGTTCCGCGGAGACGCTGTAGAAGTCCGCCAGCTCCTGCAGCGTGGTCTTCTCCTCGGCGAGCCAGCGCCGCTGCACGATGTCGCGGCTTCGGTCGTCCAACTGTGCAAGAGCAGTCTGCAGAGAGCGTGTCTGATGCCCTTCCCAGTCCTCCTGCTCCACGCTCGCTGCGGGGTCGAGCTTGCCGTCCTGCAGGTAGGCAGCGGGTGAGCGCGCCACGGTATCTTCGTCGTCGGTGTCCGGTTGCGGGTCGAAGGACACGTCATGGCCGCTCAGTCGCGATTCCATTTCCAGCACGGTTTCCGGCTTCACACCGAGATCGCGCGCGACGTTGGCTACCTCGTCCTGAGACAGCCAGCCGAGCCGCTTCTTGGAACTGCGCAGGTTGAAAAATAGCTTTCGTTGCGCCTTGGTCGTCGCCACTTTGACGATGCGCCAGTTGCGCAGGATGTACTCATGAATTTCCGCGCGAATCCAGTGGACCGCGAAGGATACCAAGCGAACCCTTACCTCGGGATCGAAGCGCTTGACTGCCTTCATCAGGCCGATGTTGCCTTCCTGGATCAGATCGGACAGCGGTAGGCCGTAACCCGAGTAGCCGCGCGCCACATGAACCACGAACCGCAGATGCGAGAGCACCATCATCCGGGCGGCTTCCAGGTCCTGGTTGTCACGATAGGCAATGGCCAGCTCGCGCTCTTCTTCGGCGCTGAGCATCGGAATCTGGTTGACGGCCTGGATGTACGCATCCTCGCTACCCGCTTTCAGCGGCAACTGATTCATGTTGACCTTCGCTAAGGCTGTACCCATGTACGAACCCCCCTCCGGGAATCACAATGTGCTGATTTTAGCACTCTACAACTCAGAGTGCTAAATCCATGGCAAAGTTCCGATCCTGCGGGCTTGGATCAGCGTTTCGTCAACGAGGTTCAATCGAGGCGAGATGGCGGCCAACGGCCAGCCAGGAGCCCAGTAGCCCCAGACCGATACCGCTGGCCAGCACCCAGAAAGTCCCGGATGCGCCCAGGCCATGCAGCAGCAGGCCGGTCCCATAGAGTTCCGAGAGTGCGCGCGCCGGGCCGTACAGCAGCGCGCGACCCAGTTCCACGAGACTGACCGCCAGCAGTCCGCCGCCGAGCCCGTACCAGGCCCCCTCGTACAGGAACGGACGCCGGATAAAGGCATTGGTGGCGCCGATCAGCTTGGTGATAACGATTTCTTCTCGCCGGTTCTCGATGGCAAGCCGAATGGTGTTGCCCACCACCAGGACCACGGTGATCGCCAGCAGCGCCGCCACCAGCCAGACGCCGCGCCGTATCAGCTCCATGATGGCGTGCAGTCGTTGCACCCATTCCAGGTCGAGCCGCGCCTGGTCGACCTGTTCAAGTTGTCCCAGTTCGCCGGTCAGGGTGTCCAGCGCCCCGGCATCCAGCTCGGCTGACGGTACCACGACGATCAGGGGCGGGAGCGGGTTCTCGTCCAGCAGTTCCAGCGCCCCTTCCATACCCGAGATCCCCTGGAACTCCTCAAGTGCCGCCTTCGGCGTCACCACCTCCGTGCGTTGCACCTGGGATCGCTGCTCCAGTTCCGTGGCCAGGGCGCGGTATTCCTCCTCACTCACGCCGCCGGCGATGAACAACGATATCTGGGCGCCACTGTCCCAGTCCCCGGTGGTGCTCTCGATGTTCTGCAGCAGCAGCAGGAAGGTGGCTGGCAGTGCCAGCGAGATGCCCAGCACCGCCGCCGTCATGCCGCTGGCCACGCGCGTCCGGCTCAACCGTCCCAGCGAGCCGATGGCCGCCCGCAGGTGATCCGCCACCCAGGCCGCCGGTGAACTCATGCCGATGCTCCCGCCGGGCGGTCCTCGACAAGCCGACCCTCGGTCAGTACCAGATGCCGTTGCTGCAGACGGTTGATCAGCACCAGGTCGTGGCTGGCGATCAGGGTGGTCATGCCGACACGATTGAACTGTTCGAACAGGCGCATGATTTCTTCGGACAGGGCCGGGTCCAGGTTCCCGGTGGGCTCGTCGGCAAGCAGAATCGGTGGGCGCGTAACCACCGCCCTGGCAATGCCCACCCGCTGTTGTTCGCCACCGGAGAGGGTGATGGGATAGACGCGCTCCCTCGCCAGCAGACCCACCTTGTCCAGCGCCGCTCGCACGCGTTTGCCGATCTCCCGGTGAGGTAGCCCGCTGATGACCAGCGGCAGCGCCACGTTGTCGAAGACGGTGCGATCATGCAGCAGGCGATGGTCCTGGAAAATCATGCCGATGCGTCGGCGGAGGAAAGGAATGCGTCGCTGCCCCAGCTGGCTGAGGTTGATGCCGGCTACAATCACCTGGCCATTCGTGGGGCGTTCCAGCAGCGGAATCAGTTTGAGCAGCGTGCTCTTCCCCGCGCCGGAATGGCCGGTGAGGAACACCATCTCCCCGCGGCTTACGGTGAAGCTGAGTCCGCTGAGGGCCTGGTGGCCGCCGGGGTAGCGCTTGCTGACCTGCTCGAAGCGAATCATCGCGGGTTGCTGCTCCCTGCATGCCCGCCAGGGGTCGGTTGCGCGTCTGGTGTCGCTGGAACTGGCAAAGCCCTGGCCTGCCTCAGGGGGCAGCCTCCCCGGCCAGTGCATCGCCCAGCAGGGCGTCCACGAATTCCTCCGCCGCGAACGGGCGCAGGTCCTCCTCGCTTTCTCCAACGCCGATATACCGGATCGGCACCCCCAATTGCTGGGCGATGGCAAAGATCACGCCGCCCTTGGCGGTGCCGTCAAGCTTGGTCAGGATGATGCCGGTCACGCCCACCGCTTCGTGGAAGTGGCGGGCCTGTGACAGCGCGTTCTGTCCAGTGCTGGCATCCAGCACCAGCAGCGTTTCATGAGGCGCGGTGTCGTCCAGTTTCGCCAGCACCCGTTTCACCTTCTTCAGTTCTTCCATCAGGTTGTTCTGGGTGTGCAGCCGACCGGCTGTGTCCGCCAGCAGTATGTCCGTGCCGCGGGCACGCGCCCCCTGCAGCGCGTCGAAGATGACCGAGGCGGAGTCGGCGCCGGTATGCTGGGCGACTACGGGAATGCCGGTGCGTTCGCCCCAGCGCTGCAACTGCTCGACGGCGGCGGCGCGGAACGTGTCGCCGGCAGCCAGGGAGACGCTGTGGCCCTCGCTCTTCCAGCGACTGGCAAGTTTGCCGATGGTGGTGGTCTTGCCGACTCCGTTCACGCCGACCGTAAGCACCACGAATGGGCGTTGCCCGGGTGTCGGCACCAGAGGCTGCTCGCAGGGCGCCAGGATGGCGATCATGTCTTCGCGCAGGGCCGCCAGCAGCGCCGGGAGATCGTCCAGTTCCCGGCGCTGCAGACGCCGGGTCAGATTCCCGATGATGCGGGTGGTGGCCTCGACGCCGACGTCAGCCATCAGAAGACGGGTTTCCAGTTCTTCCAGCAGGTCGTCATCGATGGTCTTGCGGCCCAGCAACGCGGCGCTGAGCCCGCTGCCGGTGCGGCCAAGCCGTTCGCGCAGACGGGCAAACAGCCCTTTGCGAGGCGTCTCGGTCGGCGTGTCCTTGCCGCCGCTGTTGTTGCGTTTTCTGAAACCTAACATGGCAACCGTGGTCATCAGGAATGAGCTGAGTGGATCCGGCAAGGATTATTCAGCCTTTCCCAGGTGGCTACAAGGATCCGGTATCCTACCATCCTCGCGTTAGAGAAGCGTTAGGGATGCACGCTCAACGGAGCGACGTCTTCCCTGAAACCCGGAAGTCCATGACAGGCTGATGATCAGAATGAGACGACTGACTGCACTGATTGCCGTGCTGGGCTTGCTGTTGCCGGCAACCCAATTGCACGCCGAACCCAAAACCCGGGAGTTCACGCTGGATAACGGCATGCGGCTGGTGGTTCGCGTGGACAACCGTGCGCCGGTGGCTGTCTCCCAGCTCTGGTTTCCCGTGGGTTCCATCCATGAGCCGCCCGGCACGACCGGTGTGTCCCATGTGCTGGAGCACATGATGTTCAAGGGCACGGAGCAGCGGCCCACGGGCGATTTCTCCCGTATCATCTCCCGCGAGGGCGGGCGGCTGAATGCGTTCACCGGACGGGAATTCACGGCCTATTTCGAGCAACTTCGTGCCGACCGGCTGGAGGTTGCCTTCGAACTCGAGGCCGATCGGCTGGCGAACATCCGGTTCGACGAGGACGAGTTCCGCCGGGAGATGGAAGTCGTGTTCGAGGAGCGCCGCCTGCGGGTGGATGACAACCCGATGGGCGTGGCCAGCGAGCGGTTCAATGCGTTGGCCTGGGCGTCCAGCCCGGCCCGCCAGCCGATAATCGGCTGGCAGGAGGATCTGGAGCAGCTCACGCTGGATGATGTCAGGGATTGGTTCGAGCAGTGGTACGGCGTCAACAATGCCTTGCTGGTGGTGGTCGGGGACGTGGATCCCGAGGCCGTGAGGGACCTTGCGGAGACTCACTTCGGGCCGCTGGAATCCAGGCCGGTGCCCGAGCTCAAGCAGCGGCCCGAGATCCACCCCATTGGCGAGCGCAGAAGCACCATCCGGGTGCCGCAGGCACGGCCGTTCGTGATGATGGGTTACCAGACCCCGTCGCTGGCGACGGTGGAAGATCCGCTTGACGCCCATGCATTGAATCTGCTCAGCAGCATACTCAGCGGCGGCGCCAGCTCCCGACTGCAGGACCGGCTGGTGCGGGGGCAGGAAATCGCAGCCACCGCTGCCGCCGGCTACTCCTCCATCAGCAGCCTCGACACCCAGTTCCTGCTGCAGGGGCGTCCGGCCAGCGACGAGGATCTGGACGCGCTGGAGCAGGCGTTGCGGGCAGAGGTGCAGGCAGTGATCGACCATGGTGTCACCCGGGAAGAACTGGAACGGGCCCGGGTGCAGGCCAGGGCCGACTACGTCTATCGGCTGGATTCGCTGTTCTACCAGGCCATGGAAATCGGCCTGCTGGAGAGTGCGGGCATCGGCTGGGAGGCCATAGACGAGTTCGAGGAGGCCCTTGAGCAGGTCACACCGGAGCGCATACAGCAGGTGGCGGAGCGGTATCTGCGTGATGAGAGGCTGACCGTACTGCACCTGCTGCCAGCGGAAGACAATGGCGCGCCGCGGCTGCCCATGTCCGGGGCCGGCGGCGATGTGGCTCCCCATTCCCACGACTGAAGCGAGCGATCATGCGTTACCCGCGTTTAATGACAGTACTGTGCAGCCTGGGCCTGTTGCTGATGCCCGTGGTCGGGTCCGGCGATGTCGGAGGGCCCCAGATTCAGCATTGGACCACCGACCGTGGCCTGAAAGTGTACTTCGTGCGTGCCGAGGCCTTGCCGATGGTGGACCTCGAACTGACCTTCGATGCCGGCAGCGCCCGCGATGGAGACAGCCCGGGGCTGGCAGCGCTGACCAGCCGCATGCTCACGCAGGGCGCTGCCGGCCTGGACGCCGCAGCTTTGGCGCGCGGTTTCGAGGATCTCGGCGCCCGCTATTCCACCGATAGCGGGCGCGATACGGCGAGCGTCTCCCTGCGCAGCCTGAACGCGCCGTCCACCCTTAGCCGGGCCGTGGAAGGGCTGGCCCGCCTGACCGGCAGGCCGGACTTTCCCGAGGATGCGCTGGAGCGCGAACGCCGCCGCATGCTGGTCAGCCTGCGCAATCAGCAACGGGATCCCTCTTCGATCGCGCAGCGGGCCTTCTGGGAGGCGCTGTACCCGGACCACCCCTATGGTTCGCCGCCCGGCGGCACCGAAGAGAGTCTTCAGGCAATCACTCGCGACGACCTGCAGGGTTTTCACCAGCGCTACTACAATATCGCCAACGCCACGTTGACACTGGTGGGCGATATCAGCCGCCCGGAAGCCGAACAGATCGCCACGCATCTGGCCAGCGCCCTGCGCAGCGGCGAGCCCGCCGAGCCCGTTCCGCCGGCTCCGGAGCCTGGTGAGGCGCGGGAGATCCGCATCGAGTTTCCCTCCAGCCAGACCCATGTGCTGGTGGGCCACATCGGCTATCCGCGTGGTGCGGATGAACACTTCGCGCTCTACGTGGGCAACCATATCCTGGGGGGCAGCGGCCTGGTTTCACGGCTGGCCCATGAGTTCCGGGAGGAGCGGGGCTTGTCCTACAGTGTCTCCAGCCGCTTCAGCCCCATGCGGGCGGCGGGGCCGTTCCGTATCAGCACCCAGGTGCGCAGCGACCGCACCGGCGAAGCACTGGAAACCCTGCAGGCCATGATCGCGGATTTCCGCGCCGAAGGGCCCTCGGACAGCGAGCTCGAGGATGCCGTGCGCAATATCACGGGCAGTTTCCCGCTCAGTCTGGACAGCAACAGCAAGATCGCCGGCCTGGTCTCCACGGTGGGCTTCCACGGCCTGCCGCTGGACTACCTGGACACGTTTCCCCGGCAGATCGAGGGCGTCACCCGGGATGAGATCGTCCAGGCGCTGCGGCAGCGCGTCCATCCGGAACGTTTCGTGACCGTGGTCGTGGGGCCGGATGCCGAAGACGAGGACTAGGGTCAGGCCCCCCGGCGCGCGGCGGCCAGGGGCCGGCAACCAGTTGCGTATCATCGGGGGGCGTTGGCGGGGGCGGCGATTGCGCTTTGCCAATGTCGCCGGACTGCGACCGACCGCGGACCGAAACAGGGAGACGCTGTTCAACTGGTTGCAGTCGGTGGTCCCCGGTAGCCGCTGCCTGGACCTGTTTGCGGGCAGCGGGGCATTGGGGCTTGAGGCGGCTTCCCGTGGTGCCGCCCATGTCCTGCTCGTCGAGCAGGCCGGGGTCGCGGTGCGTGCCCTGCGGGAAAGTATTGACCAGTTGCAGGCCGCGGAGCAGGTGGAACTCAGGCCTGGCGACGCTCTCGATTTCCTGCGTTCCGGCCGCGGCGGCCGGCCGCGGTTCGATGTGGTGTTCCTTGATCCGCCGTTTGCCGCCGGACTGTTGGAGCCGGCCTGTCGGCTGTTGGCGGAAGGAGGCTGGCTGGCGCCCGGAGCCAGGGTTTACCTTGAGGTCGGACGCAAGGAAGGCCTTCCGCCTCTGCGCTCGGGCTGGGAAGTGCTGCGCCAGCGAGCCTCGGGGCAGGTGCTTTATGCGCTGATTGCCATTTCGGAATGCGAGAATCGCTTTGAAACCGACCCCGGTTAGTGGTTTGATGGCAGCTCTTCAGCTGACATCTTGGGGGAATGCAGCGGCATGAGCGTCATAGCCATTTATCCTGGAACGTTCGATCCGATCACCAATGGCCATATCGATCTGGTGGAGCGTGGTTCCAAACTGTTCGGCAAGCTGATTGTGTCGGTGGCGGCTTTTCCCAGCCCCAGCAAACGTCCCGCCTTTTCGGTGGAGGAGCGTTTGACGATGTGCCGTGAGGCTCTCGCGCATGTCCCCAACGTCGAGGTTCGTTCCTTCGATACCCTGCTGGCGAGTTTCGTCCGTGAACAGGGCGCGCATGTCATCGTTCGCGGCTTGCGGGCGGTGTCCGACTTCGAGTACGAGTTCCAACTCGCCAGCATGAATCGCCAGCTCGTGCCGGAGGTGGAGACCATTTTCCTGACCCCGGCCGAACAGTATGCCTACATTTCGTCGAGCCTGGTGCGGGAGGTGGCGGCCCTGGGTGGCGACGTCAGCAAGTTCGTCACCAGCTCCGTCGTGCAGGCGCTGGAGCAGCGCGTCCGTCACAAGGACAAGTAGCTGCTGTCTGCCGGGCCTGATTCTTCTATTCGGAGGCTTCCCATGATGAGACGCCCCCACAGCCTGTTCGCCTGCCTGTTGCTGCTGCTGGTCGTCACCGCACTGCCGGCGGAGCAGGCCCGACCGCCCGAACCCGCCGTCGCCACCGCCCATCCGCTGGCGACGGAAGCGGCTATGGAGATCCTGCAGGCCGGCGGTAACGCGTTCGATGCGGCGGTGGCGGTGAGCGCTGCGCTGGCGGTGGTGGAACCCTATGGGTCTGGTATCGGCGGCGGCGGTTTCTGGCTGTTGCACCGTGAGGAAGATGGGCATCAGGTCATGGTGGATGGCCGCGAGACGGCACCCGGGGAAGCCCACCGCGACATGTATCTGGATGAGAGCGGTGAGGTCCGTGGGAGGGAGTCTCTGGACGGCCCGCTGGCGGCGGCCATTCCCGGTACTCCGGCCGCGCTGGTGCACATCAGCGAGCGCTATGGACGCCTGAGCCTGGCCGAGGCGCTGGAACCGGCCATACGCTATGCCCGCGATGGTTTCGAGGTGGGGGAGCACTACCGACGCATGGTGCGTTTCCGCCAGGATGCCTTGCGCGCCTCGCCACAGGCCCGGGCCATCCTGCTGCGGGAGGGCGAGGTGCCGGAATTGGGGCATGTCATCAAGCAGCCCGATCTGGCGTGGACGCTGGAGCAGCTGGCGGAGCAGGGCCTTGCCGGGTTTTACGAAGGCGAGGTCGCGCGCCGTCTTGTGGGCGGTACGCGCAACGCCGGTGGTATCTGGACGCTGGAGGATCTGGCCTCCTACCGCGTGGTGGAACGGGAGCCGGTGGTCCACCGCTATAACGACATCCGCGTGACCTCCGCATCACCGCCCTCGGCAGGTGGCATTGCGCTGGCCACCATGCTGCACCTGCTGGAGCCCTACGATCTGCAGGCAATGACCGAGGCCACCCGCATCCACCTCACGGCGGAGGCGATGCGCCGCGCCTACCGCGACCGTCATGTCTACCTGGGGGATCCGGATTTCGTCGACCTGCCCACCGAGCGGCTGAGCAGTCGGGATCACGCGGAGCGGCTCAGGAAGACACTGCAGATGGATCGTGCCACGCCCAGCGAGGATCTGGGGCTGCCTGAATCCGAGGGCGAGGACACCACGCATTTCTCCATCATCGACGCCGAGGGCAATCGTGTGGGCGCGACGCTGTCCATCAACTACCCGTTCGGCTCGGGCTTCATCCCCGCGGGTACGGGTGTGCTGCTCAACAACGAGATGGATGATTTTGCCAGCCAGCCAGGCAAGCCGAACGCCTACGGGCTTGTGGGCGGCGAACCCAACGCGATCGAGCCCGGCAAACGGCCGTTGTCCAGCATGACGCCGGTTTTCCTGGAAACCGAAGACCGGGTCGCGGTGCTGGGCAGCCCCGGCGGTAGCCGCATCATCACCCAGGTACTGCTCGGAATACTGGCGTTTGCCGATGGGCTCGAGCCGGATGAGTGGGTAAGCCTGCCCCGCTATCACCATCAGTACCTGCCTGATCGCATCCAGCACGAGCCGGGCGCGATCTCCGTGGAGACGCGGCGGGAACTCGTCGATAAAGGGCATCGCGTGGTGCCGATGACGCGGCAGTACGGTGACATGCAGGCGGTGCTCTGGCATCGCGCCGAGCAGCGGGTGGCCGCCGCCAGTGACCCAAGGGGTGGTGGGCTGGCGCTGCCGGAACTGCGGGAGGAAGAGGACGAATAACGATTACGCCCAGGTGTCCACGTGTCCGTCGGCATCTACGTCGGTGCCTGCCTCTTCGGAGGTCTGGTCGGATCGATGCCCTGCAGGCGCGGCCGGCGGCCGAGACGGTCCCTTGCGGTCCCTCTCCTGTCGCGGATCAATACCGCCTCTGGCATAGGGAACGACCGGGTGCACGGCCTGAACGTCGCCGGCCGGGCGAACCGGGTCCGGAACCTGGATTGGCAGCTTGATGTCGATCATGCAGCCGCCTCCTCTGTGGAACGTGGTCTGATCATTATCGACCAGAGCGCAAGAACATTTATTATCGACCATGTGGGTCGGGTCAAGGAAGGAAACATGATGCTACGAGGCAAACTGATGGTCGTGCTGGTCGCCCTGGCCCTGGCGTGGCCTTCGGCCGGTGTGGCTGCTGACAATCAGCAGAAGCCCGATGAAGTCATCCAGCAGGTATTCGATGAATCGGTGGACGCGCTGCTGGAACACCAGGACGAGATTCGTGAGAGTCCCCGGGTCGCCTACGATCTGATCAACGAGATCCTGGCGCCCTGGGTGCACTACGAGCTGATGGGGCAGCTGATCCTGACGAGTCATTGGCGCGAGGCCTCGCCGGAGCAGCGTGAGGCGTTCGTTGAGGCCTTCAGCGAATACGTTATCCGCACCTATGCCGCGCTGCTGTCCGATAACATCGATACCGTGGCCCGCGAAGTGTCGCGATCGGGTCGGCTCATGGATGTGCAGTCGGTGACCGAGCCCGATCAACGCAACCGCGTTCTGGTGCGCACCCAGTTGCGTGTGACCGACTCACCGGTTCCTGTGCACTACCGGATGATTGCCACTGACGACGGTTGGCGGCTCTGGGACGTGGTCATCGAGAATATCAGTTTCGTGACCAACTATCGGGACGAATTCGGCAGCGAAGCGCGCCGTAACGGCCTGGATGCGCTGATCGAAAGGCTGAAGGAACGGAATGAGAGAGCCTGGGCGCGCCAGCGCTGACGCCCGACGCCGGCTGGCGCTGGTGCTGCTGCTGTTGATGGCCGTGACGCTGCTCGCCGGCTGTGCCTCCAGGCCTCCTGACAGAGTCGGCAATATCTGCGAGATCTTCTCCCAGAATCCGCGCTGGTATGACTATGCGCGCGAGTCGGAAGAGCGCTGGGGGACGCCCATCGCGACGCAGATGGCGTTCGTGCATCAGGAGTCCACATTCCAGCGCCGGGCGCGACCCCCCCGCACGCGGCTGCTGGGCTTCATTCCCTGGAGGCGGCCATCCACGGCGTACGGCTACGCCCAGGCGCAGAATCCCGTGTGGGGGGAATACATGGACGACGAAGGCACGCTGTTCGCGCGCCGGACCCACATGAAGTACGCGCTGGATTTCATCGGCTGGTACAACCATCGCACCCATCAGCGTCTGGGCATTTCCAAACAGAACCCGGAACACCTCTACTACGCCTACCATGAAGGCCACACCGGATACCGCCGCGGAAACTGGCGCAGCAATGCCGTCCTGCAGCGTTCCGCGGGCAGGGTCAGCAGCCATGCGAGCAGATACAGCCAGCAGTTGCCTGCTTGTGAGCGGGATCTGCGCTGCCGACGTTTCTGGCAGGTGGGACCGTTCTGCGACGCCTGAACCAGCCTCGCCCACTAGGGAAGCCCTGACGTCTTCACGTTGTTGCGCTCGAGACCGGTTTTCGTTCGTGGCCAGGAGCAAGACGCCGCAGGTAGTGGTTCTACCTGGGGTGGCTTGCGACACCGCCACGGGAGAAATCTGACCGGAACGCGGCAGCGTGAAGACGTCAGGGCTTCCCTAATGGTGCACTGTTCACGGAAACGCGGCCGATGGCTGCGTAGCATCACAACGATTACAGTCCAATTCCGCGTTTTCTAAAGCGATTCCCGCCGATGCCGATAAGCGGGGTAGAGAGCGGGGCACTGCCCCTACGATAACAGGCGAGCAGCCAATAAACTCAAAGGGTCCGGTCATGTCATTGCACTCCCAAGGCGGAGCAGCCGCCTCCACACCTGTATTCCGACTGCCGTCACCGCCGGTGCTGGTGCTGGCGGTGCTGCATGTTGCCGCAGCCGGCATGCTGGCCTGGCAGGGCGAGGGGGCGATGCGGTGGTCTGCCGTTGTCATGCTCCTGGCGGGCCTGGTGACGTTCGCCTGGCTGTCTCTCGCGCGCCGGCCGGGAGGTGGACGCCGCCAGCACTTCGCCGAGTTGCTACAGACCATGAATGCCGAGCAGGCCGATCTGTCGGTGGAACTGCCCGAGGCCGGAGACAGGGAGAGCAGGGAAACCGCCCGCCTGTTCAACGCCTTCCTGGCCCGCCTCCGTGCGGCGCTGGAAGAGTTGCAGCAGCAGAGCATCCGGGTCTCCCTGACATCGTCCCACGGCCGCAAGATCACCACTGACGCCAGCCGCAACGCCACCCGGCAGGCCGAGTACTCCGAGCTGATCTTCCGCTCCAGTGACGAAACGGCCACCGCCGTGGGAGAACTCTCGCAGCGGACCAACAACATTGCGGAAACCAATTCGCGAAACCTGGAGGTGGCACGCAGTTCCCTGGCCGAATTGCAGGAAGTGACCGGGCACGTCGAAGCCGTCACCGGCATGCTGCAATCCTTCCATGGCACGGTAGGTCGGCTGGAGACCACGTCCGAGAACATCGCAAGCATCCTGAGTACGGTGCAGGGGTTTGCAGCCCAGACCAACATGCTGGCGCTGAACGCCGCAATAGAGGCGGCGCGAGCGGGTGAACAGGGGCGGGGGTTCGCGGTGGTGGCCGATGAAGTACGCGGCCTGGCCGAGAAGGTACACAGCGCGGCCGAGCAGATCAGCAGCCTGGTGGAGGACATGGGGGACGCGGTGAGCCGCACCGCCGAGGGCACGGAAGGCATGATCGGGCGGGCCGAGCAGGCGCGCGCCGCGGTGGAAACCACGGCCGGCCGATTCGATGGCATGGTGACTGATTTCGCTGCCACCCACGACGACCTGCTGCTGGTGAGTTCGGCGATTGAGCAGCTGTCGGTGACGAACCGGGAGGTGCACGGACGCAGCACCGAGATCCGCGATCTGGGTCTGCAGATCTGCAGCGACATGGAAGCATCCGATCAGCAGTCGGAAAAGCTTCGCGCCTCGGCGGACCTCTCGCTGGAGAAGATCTGCCAGTTCCGCATCGGCCAGGGGCGGCTGGAGGGTCTGCTGGAAATCGTCGAGGGGCGCCGAGATCAGCTACAGCGCGCCATCGAACGGTTGGTGGATGAAGGCGTCGACATGTTCGATCGCAACTACAAGCCGGTGCCGGGCACCGAGCCGCAGAAATACGAGGTCAGCTACGCCAAACCGTTCCAGCAAGCCTGCCAGGACCTGGTGGAGGGTTGGCGCGGCGAGATTCCGGATTCACCCTTCTGTCTGCCGCTGGACAGCAAGGGCTTCGTGGTCATCCACTACCGGGAGGTCTCCCAGCCGCCCACGGGCGATCCGAAGGTGGACCTGCTCAAGAGCCGCAACATGCGCTTCTTCGATCAGCGCGATATCAATTTCACGACACGTTTCCGTCTGCAGAGTTACCTGCGTGACACCGGCGAGGTCATGTTCAATCTGACCGTCCCGGTGACGGTCAAGGGCAAGCGCTGGGGCGGCGTGTTCATGGGGCTGAAGCCCGAAGCGCTGGGCATTACGGAAGGAAGCTGAGCGGCAGCCGGCTAGTCCGGGCCGCCGTAGCGGAACAGACAGTCCTGCATCCCGCTGCCCAGCAGCACGGAACGCACCAGGTGGCAGCCCGGCATGATGTGTTCCAGGTCCCGCATGGGCAGAACCGGCAACACGCCGGTCTCGGTAGCGGAAATCTGGCGCAGCACCTTGCCGTCCTTGCGCAGGCTGTAGCGGCCTGGTCGCGTGGGTACTGCCCGTGAGGGGTAAGCGATGAATTGATGGAACAGGGCGCCGCCGGCGCTGCGTTCGGTCAGGCCTTCCATCAGCGCGCGTAGCACCGGCCGGCTGAGGAAGTTGGGCAGATCCCAGCAAAGGATCAGTGTGGCCGGTGCTTCAGGGGCGCGTGGCAGCAGGCTGTCGATGCGCGAGGCCAGCGCGTCCCGCCCGACGGTGTCATCCAGCGCAAGCAGCGATTCCACGGCGTCGGCAAACGTGATGCGGCAGCGGCCGTTGGCAAAGCATGAGAGGGTGCTCGCGCTGGCGGCGCCCAGGTCGAACACCACGCTGCGCTGGTCGGGTTCCAGCCGAGCCAGCGTCGTCTCCAGCATCGGAGCCTCGATGACGTCGGTCTGGCCGGCCCGCGGCGTGTGGGAGTGCGCCAGATTGCTCACGGAAGGCACTGCATGGTTCAACCCGTTGCGCCACCCTTGGACGCCTCTCCCTTGGCGGACAGATTGTCTTTCTTGTCGGCATCGTCCTTGCTGGTAACGCCGCTCGCCCCGGCCCCTGGCTTGGCGGCTTCTGCCCGGGGCGCCGTAGCCGGCGTTGATGTGGATGCCGGCTTGCCGGTCGACTCCTTGCGGACATCCATTTCGATGCTGCCCTTGAACCGTGCCCCGTCCTCCAGGCTTACGCGGGGCGCGGAAACGTTACCAATCACCCGTGCGTTCTTGCGGATGGCCACCAGATCGGAACCGTAGATGTCGCCCTCGACGCTTCCGTCGACGAACACGGTCTGTGCATGCAGGTCGGCTTCCACCTTGCCCTGCGAGCCGATGGTGAGCGTATTTCCCTGAAGCTGGACGGTGCCGCTGACGTGGCCTTCAATGATAAGGTCCTCTTCGCCGCGCAGGGTTCCCTCTATGTGGATGGACGGGCCAACCACTGCCGCATCGCGGCGTCGCACGGCCGGGGAGGGCTGCTGTTGCGGGGTTGACTGGGCATTGAACACACTGTCCAGCCCGTCCATGGGTTCTTCCGAGCGCGCAGGCTCCTGGCTGGTGCTGCGCTTTCCGAGATCGAACATCGCCATTGCTGTCTCCTCCTTGTACGGCTGTAACCGCAATGCTGCGGCCCGAAAGCCAAAAGTATAGAAGACACATCCCAATGTGAATCTGTTGCCGGGAGGCTACAGATGTCGTCACATCATGATTGCCCGGGGGTATCCGTGCGGGCGACTTGCCGGCGCCGCTGAAGGCGGGGAGAATAGCCGCACCTAGCTGATTTTCGGATCTGTTCGCGATGTCGCATGCCAATGCCGCCATGGTTCTGCTCTCCGGCGGCCAGGATTCCGCCACATGCCTGGCCTGGGCACTGGAGCGCTATGCTCGCGTGGAGACCGTGGGGTTCGACTACGGCCAGCGCCACGGGGTTGAGCTGGTCTGCAGGCGACGGTTCCGAGAGGCGCTGGTGGAGGCGTTTCCCCGCTGGGGAGAACGCCTGGGCGATGACCATGTCCTGGACCTCAGTGCCCTGGGTCAGATCAGCGAGACCGCGATGACCCGGGACGTGACTATCGAGAATGACGCCCGGGGCCTGCCGAACACGTTTGTGCCCGGCCGCAACCTGCTGTTTTTCACCTACGCGGCCGCCCTGGGCTGGCGGCGTGGCGTGCGGCGGCTGGTCGCCGGTGTCTGCGAGACGGATTATTCCGGCTATCCCGACTGCCGCGATGATACCGTCAAGGCCATGCAGGTGACGCTGAACCTCGGCATGGAGCAGCGTTTCGTGCTTGAAACGCCGCTGATGTGGCTGGACAAGGCGGGAACATGGCAACTGGCGGAGAAGCTTGGCGGCGAGCCGCTGCTGGACCTCATCATCGAGCACAGCCATACCTGTTACCTGGGCGAGCGCGGGGTCCGGCATGACTGGGGGTACGGCTGCGGCCACTGCCCGGCCTGCCTGCTGCGGGCAGAGGGCTGGCGCCGGTACCGGGCGGTGCGATGAGCTACGCGGTCAAGCATCTGTTCTACACGCTGCAGGGCGAGGGTGCGCAGGCGGGACGGCCAGCCGTGTTCTGCCGCTTCTCCGGCTGCAACCTCTGGTCCGGCCTGGAGCGCGATCGCGCCACCGCCCAATGCACGTTCTGCGATACCGATTTCGTCGGCATGGACGGCCCGGGCGGCGGTCGCTACGCCAGTGCCGGTGCGCTGGCGGAGGCGGTTGCGGGGCTCTGGCCGGGCGGTGGGCGCCCCTACGTGGTCTGCACCGGAGGGGAGCCCCTGCTGCAGGTGGACGAAGCGCTGATCGGCGCACTGCATGAGCGGGGCTTCGAAGTAGCGGTGGAAACCAACGGGACATTGGCCGCGCCGGCCGGACTGGACTGGATCTGCGTGAGCCCCAAGGGGGACAACGCCTTGGCGCTGGACAGCGGCAACGAGCTGAAGCTGGTCTATCCCCAGCAGACCGCCCCGCCGGAGCGTTTCTCCCGCCTTGCGTTCGATCACTTCCTGCTGCAGCCAATGGACGGGCCCGCCCGCGAAGCCAATACCCGCGCAGCACTTGCCTACTGCCTGGCGCATCCGCAATGGCGATTGAGTCTGCAAACCCACAAGTTCCTGGGGATCGAATGAGCCACCGAATCACCCGACGTATCGAGATCGACGCGGCCCACCGCATTCCGGATCATCGTTCCCGTTGCCGCCACCTGCACGGGCACCGCTATGTGGTGGAGGCCACCGTGGAATCCGTGACCCTGGCGGAATCGGGAGAGCAACGCGGCATGGTGCTGGATTTCTCCTTCCTCAAGGAGTTGATGATCCGTGAAATCGACGGCCCCTGCGATCATGGGCTGATGCTGAGCGTGGACGACAGCGAAATGCTTTCCCGCCTCGCGCCCGGCGCCGCCTTGGATGAATGGTTGGGGGAACTCCGGCAGACGGTGCAGGCACGCGGTTATTGCGAGACGCGCCACAATGCTCTGGATACCCGCCTGTACCTGCTACCTGCGCCGCCCACCGCCGAGGTCCTGGCGGAGCACTGGTTCTTCCGTCTGAGTCCGGGCGTGGTCCAGCGCAGCGAAGGTCGTGCCCGCCTGGTTGAACTGACCGTCTGGGAAACGCCGAACTGCCGGGCCGTATACCGGCCTTCCGCTGACTGAGCAAGCCCTGGCGTTTTTCCTCCTCTGTTTTGTGATGCAGATCTCGCCGTGTACACCACAGCCGGCGATATAGTTGATGTGACAGGTGAATCACTTGTCTCTTCAGGATCCATAACAATAACCAAGCGGGGTCTGCCATGCTCTTGAGGAATCTTTCGGCCGGCTATGGGCTATTGGCCGTAGTTTTCGTGATGTCCATGTTGCCGGTGCGAGCGGAGGTGACCGACGGCGTGATTCGTATCGGTGTGCTGACAGATCTCACCGGGGCATATTCCGCGGCGGCCGGCGATGGGTCCCTGACCGCGGCGGAACTGGCTGCCCAACGGTTGGGGAGCGCCCTCAAGGGCGTGCGCGTGGAATTCCGTGTGGCGGATCACCGCAATGACCCCGGTGTGGCGGAGCAGCAGGCAAGGGAGCTGCACCAGGGGTTCGGTGCCGACCTGATCATCGATATGCCCAGCTCGGCAGCCGCGCTGGGTGCGCAACGCTACGCCGCGGGGAACGATGTGGTCATCATTCACACCGGCAGCGGCACGGAGCTCCTGACCGGCGAGCACTGCAGCCCGAACAGCGTCCACTGGCAGTACAACACCGGCGCGCTCACTGCGGGCCTGGGCGAGGCGGTGGCGGAGCCCGGCGGTGGGCAGGGCTGGTACGTGATCGCCCTGGATCATCCGTTCGGCTACGGTGTGCACCAGGGCCTGGAGGCTGCAGTGGCCCGCAGCGGGGACCATATCCTCGGTGCCCGCTTCCACCCTTTTGACGAGCAGGATTTTTTCCCGCTGCTGGAGGAAGCCATCGCCAGCGGCGCGGACGTGATCGCGCTGGGCAATGCCGGCCGGGGCCTGGCCGCGGCCATCCGCCAGGCTAAGGAACTCGGTGTTGACGGGCTGGGCGTGCGACTGGTGGGAGTGCTGACGTTGCTGGAGGACGTCAGGGCGGTCGGCCTTTATGCCGCGTCGGGCCTGCGTTTCGTAGCGCCCTACTATTGGGAGCAGAACGAAGGCAGCCGGGAATTCGCCGATGTCTTCCAGGCGCGCTACGGGGCGCGGCCCGCCTCGAACCACATAGCCGTTCATACGGCCACGCTGCACTACCTGAAGGCGGTGGCGGAAACCGGACATTCACGCGGCGCGGTGGTGGTGGATGCGATGAAAGCCATGCCGGTGGACGATGGCATCACCCGCAATGGCCGGGTGCGGGTGGATGGCCGCATGGTGCACGATCTGAACCTGGTCGAGGTCAAGTCGCCTTCCGAGGTGCGGGAGCCGATGGCCTATTACCGCATCCTACGGCAGGTGCCGGGTGAGGAAGCCTTCGGCGACCCCGACCCGGCATGCCCGCTGGTGCAACGCTGATACGGGGTCAGAGCGTCATCACCATGCAGGTGGTGGACGCATGGGCGTACAGCTTGCCCGCAGCGTCCACCAGCCGCCCTTCGGCGGTGGCCGTCCGCCCCCCGACGTGGATGACCTTGCCTTCCGCCCGCACCGGTCCTGTTTCAGGTGTCAGCGCGCGTACATAGTTGACCTTCAGCTCCAGGGTGGTGTAACCCTTCCCGCGAGGCAGCATGGACTGCACCGCGCAACCCACACAGGAATCCAGCAGTGTCGCCGCCCAGCCCCCGTGCACCGAGCCGATGGGGTTGTAATGCGCGGCGGTGGGCGTGCCCTGGAAGATGACGCGGCCGGGTTCCGCCAGCACCGGGATGAAGTTCAATGTCTCCCCGATCGGGGGGTGCGGCAACTCGCCGCTGAAGATGGCCTGTAGAAATTCCAGGCCGGAACGTGCCGCCAGGGTCTCCACCTGGTGCGTGCCGGCGGCTTTCAGCCTGGCCCGGATTGCCTGCTCCTCCTGTTCCCATTGCCGGCGTCGATCATCCGCGATCGCCTTGTTCTGTTCATTCATGGTCAGGCGCCCTTGCGCTTCTTCATGAAGGCTTCCAGTCCGGCCTTGTAGTCATCCATCACACGCTGCATGGAAGGCCGTTCCCGGACCCGGCCCAGATACTCCTTCACCCCGGGAAGCTGTTCGAAGATGTCCATATCCAGCACCTTGCGGCCGGCATCCCGGACCAGCGGCAAATGGATGCCCGCCACCAGATCCGATGAGGTGAAGTCCTGGCCCAGTATCCAGGGCTGGAAGCCGGTCAGGCGCCGCAGCGCCGCCGCCCCTTTTTTCAGAGCCTCCCGGACTTCCTGCTTGGTCTGCTCGCTGACCTGGCCGCCGAAGAAGGCTTCCGGGTAAACGCGCCGTGCCTGCAGTTCCAGGTACAGCTCCAGTACCCGATTGATTTCCCGTGTCTTGGCGCGTTGAAACGGTGAACCCGGAATCAGCGCCGGTTCCGGATAGGCCTCCTCCAGGTAATCCAGCATGACCTGCGACTCGCTGAAACTGCCTTCTTCGGTTTCCAGGCAGGGCACCTTGCCCATCGGGCTGTTGGACAGGTAGCGCTCGTCCGATGACGGATACACCAGCACTTCCTCGAACGCCAGGCCTTTTTCCAGCAGCGCTGCCTTGACCACGTTGTAATAATTGCTGACCGAAAAACCATGCAGTTTCAGCATGTGGCGACTCCTCCGGGTGTGGCTTGAATCGGTGCCGGCGGCGCCGATGGTTGCATTACACGTTAGCATTTTGCTTCCTACGTTACCGCATTCTGCTACCTTGATGGCTTCGCGACATCAAGGGAAGCACTGACCAGTCCCGGGGGAGCATCGAAGCGGTCTACACCAAGGCGGCGGGCATGGGGAGGTGCGTTCCAAACGGAGGAGTCATGCGTTTTTGTCCCATGTGCAGTGCCGCATTGGAACCGGTGGAACTGGGCGGTTATCCGCGATTGCGTTGCGAAGCCCAGTGCGGCTTTGTCCACTGGGGAAACCCGACGCCGGTGGTGGCGGCCATTGTCGAATACGAAGGCAAGGTCCTGCTGGCTCGCAACGTGGCCTGGCCGGAGAAGTGGTATGCCCTGATCACCGGCTTTCTGGAGCGTGAGGAAACGCCGGAGCAGGGTGTGCTGCGGGAGGTACAGGAGGAACTGGGTCTGGACGGACGGATTCGCGAGTTCGTTGGCCACTACACGTTTCCGGAGCAGAACCAGATCATCTGCGTCTACCATGTGGAGGCCGCCGGCGAGGTGGTGCTGAACGAGGAACTGGCGGAGTATCGGCTTTTCGCCCACGAAGACGTCCGTACCTGGCCCCGCGGCACCGGCCCCGCGCTGCGGGACTGGCTGGACCGCAAGCTCGGTCGCGTGGACGCCTCTATGCGCATTGACGGAGCAACAACAGGAGATGAGCCATGACATGGCACTATCAATCCGCCGCGGTGCTGACCGATGCGCTGCGCCAGGGCAAGGTGTCCTCCAGCGAACTGCTCGAGGCCTGCATCCAGCGCATGCAGCGCTTCAATCCGGCTATCAACGCGGTTGTGGTGACCGATGAGGAGCGCGCGCGCCGCCGCGCCGCGGAGGCTGACGCTGCGCTGGCGCGCGGGGAGATCTGGGGGCCGCTGCACGGGCTGCCGATGACGGTGAAGGAGACGTTCGAACTGGCCGGTCTCCCCACCACCGCGGGTGCGCCCGTGTACCGTGAACACGTCTCAACGAACAATGCCTCCGCCGTCCAACGGCTGCTGGATGCCGGTGCTGTGATCTTCGGCAAGACCAATGTGCCCTTGTTCGCAGGCGACCTGCAGTCCTACAACAGCATCTACGGCCAGACCAGCAACCCGTGGAACACGGAACGCACCTGTGGTGGCTCCTCCGGCGGTGCGGCCGCAGCCCTGGCCACGGGCATCACGCCGCTGGAGCTGGGCAGCGACATCGGCGGCTCCATAAGGACGCCGGCCGCCTTCTGCGGAGTTGCCGGCCACAAGCCCAGCTACGGCCTTATCTCCAAACGCGGTCACGTGCCGGGGGCTCCCGGTAGCCTCAGCCAGAGCGACATCTCCGTGGCCGGTCCCATGGCGCGAACGGTGGACGATCTGGAACTGGCCCTGGATCTGCTGGTGGGGCCCGAACCGGACCAGGGGCTGGCCTGGCGGTTGGAGTTGCCGCCGCCCCGGCATCGCGACCTGGCGGACTTCCGGGTGGCCGCATGGCTGGACGACCCCGCCTGCCCGGTGGACGCGGAAACGGTGAGTCTGCTGACGGACTTGTGCGGGCGCTTGCAGCGGGAGGGCGCCAGGGTGGATATGCAGGCGCGGCCGACGGGTGTCAGCCTGGAGGAATCGCATGACATCTACTATTCGCTGCTCACCGCTACCATGGGTGCCGGATTGCCGGGGCCCATGTTCGACAAGATGGCGGAGAAGGCACGCAATCTGCCGACAGAGGACTTGAGCTACGAAGCCCGCTTTGCCCGCGGCGGCACCCAGAGCCACGCCCAATGGCTGCGTACCCACGAGCGAAGGCTGCAGTTGGGGCGGGCCTGGGCCGCGTTCTTCCAGGATGTCGATGTGGTGTTGGCGCCGGTTACGCATGTGCCGGCTTTCCCCCATGATCATTCCAGCCCGCAGTATCACCGGCAACTGACCGTCAATGGTGAATCCGGCCCCTACATGAATATTCTGGTCTGGGCCGGACTGGCCGGAGTGGTGTACCTTCCCTCCACGGTGGTGCCGGTGGCGCGCAATGCCGACGGTCTGCCGATCGGCGTACAGATCATCGGACCTTACCTGGAGGATCGCACCACGCTGGCTTTCGCACGCGAGGTGGAACGACTTGCCGGTGGCTTCGTACCGCCGCCGGATTACGACTAGGGAAGTGCTGGCCGAAAGCCTGGCGCTTTCCGGGGGGGCTGCAACGCTTCAGCCGCCTCCAGCGGAAGCCAGCCATTGACACGGAGAACCGCCGCACCATGACCGAGCAGCAGACCCCGCAGCGAGAGGATTACCGCATCTTCCAGCCCATCACCACCCGGTGGATGGACAACGACCTCTACGGGCACGTCAATAACGTCACTTACTACTCCTATTTCGACACGGTGGTGAACACCTACCTGATCGAACAGGGCGGGCTGGATATCCATGAAGGGAGCATCGTGGGCTATGTGGTCAGCTCCAGCTGCACCTACCGCCGGGGGCTTGCCTTTCCGGATCGCATTGAAGCCGGGCTGCGTGTCGACCGGCTGGGCACCAGCTCGGTGCAGTACGGCGTCGGGATCTTTCTGGAAGGGGATGCGGAAATCTGCGCCTTTGGCCAGTTCATTCATGTGTTCGTCGACCGCAGGCAGAACGCCTCGGTGCCGATCCCGGAGGGCGTCCGCGCCGCCCTCCAGCGATTGCTGGTGGAGGGTTAGGGGATGAGACATCGCTTTGCCCGGCAGCCGCTGCTGGCCGCCCTCTGCCTGACGGTGCTGGTGCTGCTGAAGCCGGCTTTTGCCGAACCGGCGCTCTACCAGGTGGACGGCGAGCACGGCCGCTTGTACCTGTTCGGCACTGTGCATGCGCTGCCACCGGATGTACTGCCGTTGCCGGACCGCATCATGAATGCGCTGGCCGCCAGTGACGCACTGGTGCTGGAGCTGGATCTGCAGGAGCTGGATCCGGCGTCGCTGGGGGCGCTGACCATGCAGCGGGGCATGTATCTCTCCGGCGAGGGGCTGCGCAGCCGGGTCTCGCCGGAGGTCTGGGATCAGATTCAGCAACTGGCCCGGCGACACGGCCTGCCAACGGCCATGCTGGACCGGATGCGTCCATGGCTGGCGGGGTTGACGCTGACCATGGCGGAACTGGCCAGCTTGGGTGTCACCCCCGATCAGGGGGTGGACCTGTATCTGGCGGAGGAGGCGCGCAAGCTGGGCGTCCGCTTCCGGGCGCTGGAAACCGCGGACGCCCAGCTTTCCGCGCTGGCGGATCTGCCGGAACGCTCGCAGATCCGCATGCTGGAGGAAAGCCTGGCGGAAATGCAGCGGCTGGAAGCCGAATTCGACGATCTGCTGGCCGCCTGGCAGTCCGGCGAACTGGCGCGAGTGGAGGGCATGGCCGAACAATGGATCAGGGCGGACGAGGCCATCTACCAGGCCATAATCGTGGACCGGCATGCGCGCTGGGTGCCGAAGCTGGAACGGATACTGGAAGACGGCGAAACAGCCTTCGTGGCCATCGGCGCCTTGCATCTGACCGGCGAAGACGGGTTGGTGGAACTGCTGCGGTCGCGCGGCTACCGCGTCACCAGCCGGTAACGCGGTAGCTCGTTGCCGCACAGCGCCGGGGTCAGGCAGCGGTCAGACGACCGTTCTGGTAATCCCGGATGGCCTGCTGGATCTCATCCACGGTATTCATCACGAAGGGTCCATAATGCGCCACCGGCTCCCGCAGTGGCCGTGCGGTGAGCACCAGCGCCCTGCCGGCCAGGGTGCCGGCCTCCAGCGTGATGCTGTCGCCGTCCCCGAGGACCGCAAGCCGACCCTTGCGAACCGTGGTGCCGCCGATCCCGAGTTCGCCCTCGAAAACGTAGACCACCGCCGAATAGCCGTTGCTGACCGGAATCTCCAGCCGGGAGTCTCCTGCCAGCGCGACATCGACGAACAGCGGGTCGGTACTCACGCCGGACACCGCTCCGCGGGTTACGGTATCGCCGTGGCGGAATTCACCGGCGACCACCTTGATCGTGGCGCCGTCGGCGTGGATCACCGGGATCTCCTCGGGCCCGATGTCCCGATAACCCGCCGGTTTCATCTTTTCCGCTGCCGGCAGGTTGATCCACAGTTGGAAGCCACGCATGCGACCTTCCTCCTGCTGCGGCATCTCGGAATGAATGATGCCGCGCCCCGCGGTCATCCACTGCACGCCGCCGCTGACCAGCAGGCCCTGGTTGCCCAGGTGGTCCTGGTGCAGCATGCGGCCGTCGATCATGTAGGTCACGGTCTCGAAGCCACGATGCGGATGGGACGGAAAGCCGGCGATATAGTCACTGGCCTGTTCCGTGTTGAACTCGTCCAGCATCAGGAAGGGGTCCAGTTCCCGCTGGAAGCTGATCACCCGGTTGAGCTTCACGCCGGCCCCGTCCGAGGCCGGCTGTCCTTCGATCATCTGACGTATGCGTCGTTCGCCCATGATTGCCTCCTGGCAGGGGCCGGTCCGCCATAGCCGGCCGGAATGCTGTGGGATGGCAGGGATGGCCTCAGGCGACCAGCAATTGGTCGATCTGGCGTCGCGCCTCGTTCATGCCCTGCTCGCGTGGTTCCTGCCCCATATTCAAGCCCTCCGCATAGACGAATTCCACCTGGTCAATGCCCACCAGTGACAGCATCTGGCGCAGGAAGGGAACGATGGTGTCGCTGGGCTGCTCGCGGTGCACGCCGCCCCGGCTGGTGAAGACATAGGCGCGCTTTCCCTGGAGCAAGCCCTCTGAGCCTTCTTCGGTGTAGCGGAATGTGGTGCCGGCCCGTGCGATCATGTCGAACCAGCTCTTGAGCTGCGAAGGCACGGCGAAGTTGTACATCGGTGCTCCCAGCACCAGTACGTCCGCATCCTGGATCTCCCGAATCAGATCGTCGGCTTGGCGTACGAGGTTCTGCTGGGTTGCGGAGCGGTCGCTTTCCGGCGTCATCAGTGCGTTCAGTCGCTCGCCGTCCAGATGCGGTACCGGTTCGCTGGCCAGGTCGCGCCGGATGACCTGGGTTTGCGGGTCCTGGCGCCGGAACTCAGCCACGAACGCATCCGCAAGCTGGCTGGAGACGCCCTGGTCGGAAAATACGCTGCTGTTGATCTGGAGTAGTTTGGTCATGGTCTGTTCTCCCGACTTGAAGTGAACGATGGGATGTACGTTACATCGCTATTGGCGATGAATGGGTTTAAATTTATGGTTTTCATGATCGAGGAATCTGATTGATGACCACCCACATGCCCCGCGTTACCCTGGAGCAATGGCGCGTGTTGCAGGCTGTGGTGGAGGCCGGCAGCTTCTCCCGGGCCGCCGAGCAGCTCAACCGCAGCCAGTCCTCCGTGAGCTACAGCGTGGCCAGGCTGCAGGAGCAACTGCCGGTGAAGCTGTTGCGCCTGGTCGGGCGCAAGGCGGAGCTGACGGAAGCGGGCGCGGTGCTGCTGCGCCGATCGCGGGCGCTGGTGGATGAGGCCCTGGCGGTGGAGAAGCTGGCGGCCAGCCTGGCCCAAGGCTGGGATTCCGAATTGCGGCTGGCGGTGGAGATCATTTTTCCCACCGATGTGCTGTTCGCCGCCATGCAGCAATTCACCGACAGTTGCAGCGGAGATGGCCGGGAAGTCCGGCTGGAACTGATCGAGTCGGTGCTGTCAGGAACGGACGAGGCCCTGTTCGGAGGGCAGGTGGACCTGGTGGTCAGCGGTCGGGTGCCGCCCGGTTTCCTCGGCAAGCCGCTGATGATGGTGGAATTTCTGGCGGTTGCCCATCATGATCATCCCTTGCACCGGCTGGGCCGCGAGGTCACGGTCCAGGATCTCAAAACCTCCCGCCAACTGGTGGTGCGGGATTCCGGCCTGAGTCGCCGGCAGGATGCCGGCTGGCTGGGGGCCGAGCAGCGCTGGACCGTCTCTCACCTGAAAACGTCGATCGAGGCGATTCGCCGGGGCCTTGGGTTCGCCTGGTTGCCAGTGCCGCACATCCGCGAGGAACTGGATTCGGGCTTGCTGAAGCCGTTGCCCATCCGCGACGGTGGTTCGAGCCGGTCGCATCAGCTTTATCTGATACTGGCCGACAGGGACGGCGCCGGGCCGGCGGTGCGGGAACTCGCCGACGTCCTGGAGCGGGAATGCCGCCGCAGGACGTCGGTCCAGGCAGCTATAGCCCCCACATGAAATACAGCAGGAATACCACGAACAGCACGTACATCAACGGATGGACGTCGCGCCACTCACCCTTGAACACCTTGGTCAGCGGGTAGAGCAGGAAGCCCAGGGCGATGCCGTGGGCGATGCTGAAGGTCAGCGGCATGGCGATGACTGTGACGAAGGCGGGTATGGCGTACTCCGGTTTCTTCCATTCAATATTGCCCAGCGCCGAGGCCATCAGTACGCCGACGATGATCAGCGCCGGCGCGGTGAGCTCCGGGTGGTCCAGGAACATCACCAGCAGCGGAGAGAAGAACAGCGAGACCAGGAACAGCCCTGCCACCACGACCGCCGTCAGGCCGGTGCGTCCGCCGGCGGCGACCCCGGAGGCCGATTCGATATAGGAAGTGGTGGTGGATGTGCCCAGCACCGCCCCGATGACGGTCGCCGAGGAGTCCGCGCCCAGCGCGCGACTGGCGCGCGGCAGCTTGTTGTCCTTCAGGAAGCCGCCCTGGTGCGCCACTGCCATCAGCGTGCCCGCAGTGTCGAAAATGTCGACGAACAGGAAGGTCAGCACCACCACCCACAGCGAAGGCGAGGTCAGCACCTCGGGCAGGTTGATGATGGCTTGCCCGAAGGTGGGAGCCAGGCTGGGGATGGCGGCGACGACGGCGCCCGGTACCGCGACGATGCCTACCAGCATGCCGGCGACCGCGGTGCCCACCATGCCGTAGAAGATGGCGCCGTTGAACCCGCGAACCAGGAAGAACGCGGTCAGTACGATGCCGAAGATGGCCAGCATCGGTCCGGCAGTGCCCAGCTCGCCCAGGGTGACCAAGGTCGGCTCGTAACCGACCACGAGCCCGGCATTCTTCAGGCCGATGAAGGCGATGAACAGGCCGATGCCGGCCCCGGCCGCCATTTTCAGCTGCAGTGGAATGGCGTTGATGATCTTCTCGCGCACCTTCACCACGGTCAGCAGCAGGAAAAGCAGGCCGGAAACCAGCACGCCGGCCAGAGCGGTCTCCCAGGGGATGCCCAGTCCGATGACCACGGTATAGGCGAAAAAGGCGTTCAGCCCCATGCCGGGTGCCAGCGCTATCGGGTAGTTGGCCCACAGGCCCATGATCAGGCAGGCGAGGGCAGAGGCCAGTGCGGTAGCGACGAACACCGCATCGGCATCCATGCCGGCGTCGGCCAGTATGGAGGCGTTGACGAACAGGATATATGCCATCGCCAGGAACGTGGTCAGGCCGGCGACGACTTCCCGCCGCCAGTTGGTCCCCATTTCGGTCAGCCCAAAGAAACGATCCATGCATTCACCCTTTTGTACGGCGCGCGCCGGCGGCCGGGCGCGCAAGGTATTGTAGATGTTGTGGCGTCGGCCACCGTGCATGTTCGGTGCCAGGCCAGGCGGTGTGTAAAGACTCCGGGGTCGATACGGTGCGGCACGTTACCAGATGGATCTCACTGGTGCGCGGGGAATGGGCGGTGCACTCGAACAGTGCACGCCTTGCGCGAAACGGCCCGCCCGGTGCAGCGGCGCGCACCGGGCGGGATACGGCTGGTTACTCCGTGGGCAGGCTGTAGTCCTTGAACTGATCCCGCAGCTTGGCTTTCTGCAATTTGCCGGTTGCGCCATGCGGCAGTTCGTCGACGAACACGACGTCGTCGGGCAGCCACCACTTGGCGATGCGTCCCTCCAGGAATTTCAGCACGTCTTCACGGGTGACGTTCGAGCCCTGCTCGCGAACCGCGATCAGCAGCGGCCGTTCAGCCCACTTCTTGTGACTGACCCCGATCACCGCACACTCCGCAAGCTCCGGGTGGGCCACCGCCTCGTTCTCGAGGTCGATGGAGCTGATCCACTCGCCGCCGGACTTGATCACGTCCTTGACCCGGTCGACGATTTCCATGAAACCATCGGGATCGATGGTGGAAACGTCGCCGGTACGGAACCAGCCTTCGCTGTCGAAGGCCTTGGCGTTCGCTTCCGGGTTGTCATAGTAGCCGCTGACCACGGCGTTGCCGCGCACCAGCAGCTCACCCTGGGACCTGCCGTCGTGCGGCAGCGGCTGGCCGTTGGAGTCGACAATCTTCATTTCCACGCCGAACACCAGGCGACCCTGCTTGCCCCGGATTTCCAGCTCCTTGTCCCAGTTGCCACGCATGGAGGGCCGCGGGATGGAGACGGTGCCCAGGGGGCTCATCTCGGTCATGCCCCAGCCCTGGATCGCCTCCACACCATGCTTCTCGCGGAACTCGGCAATCATGGCGCGCGGTGCGGCGGAACCGCCAATCAGTGTTCGCTTCAGCGTGGTGAATTTGCTGCCGGTCTGGCGCATATGGCCCAGCAGGCCGAGCCAGACCGTGGGCACGCCCCAGGCGTCGGTCACGCCCTCGCCTTCGATCAGCTCGGCCAGGCTGGGGCCGTCCAGCTTGGGGCCGGGGAACACCAGCTTGGCGCCGGCGATCAGGCCGAAATAGGGTACGCCCCAGGCGTTGACGTGAAACATCGGCACAACCGGAAGAATGGAGGAGTCCTCGTTGATCGGCACACCGGAGATGCTGAGTACCATCATCGCATGCAGCACCGTTGAGCGATGACTGTAGACCACTCCCTTGGGGTTGCCGGTGGTGCCCGAGGTGTAACACATGGAGGAGGCGGTATGCTCGTCGAACTCCGGCCATCGGTAGTCGTCGTCCTGGGCCTTCAGCAGCGTCTCGTAGCAGTGCACACGCGGCAGGGTCGTTTCCGGCATGTGGGCTTCGTCGGTCATCACGACGAAGCCTTCCACGTCCGGGAAGTGCTGGTGCAGCTTCTCCAGCAGCGGCAGGAATGTGGTGTCGACGAAGATGAAACGGTCCTTGGCGTGGTTGACGATGTAGATCAACTGGTCGGCCGGCAGGCGCGGATTCATCGTGTGGCAGATGGCGCCCATGCCCGAGCTGGCGTAATAGATCTCCAGGTGTCGGTAGGTGTTCCAGGCAATCGTACCGATGCGGTCTTCCGGCTGGACGCCCAGGGCCTGCAACGCCTTCGCAAGCTGCCGGGACCGTTTGGCCGCCTCGGGGTAGGTATAGCGATGCAGCTCACCTTCCGCCGTCCGGGAAACGATCTCCTGGTCGGGGAAATTCATGGCCGCGAATTCGATGATCTGGGAGATCATCAGCGGCCGGTCCATCATCAGTCCGCGCATTGGGCTCCTCCTGCCTGTTATGGATAACGCTCGACGGGAAGCGCCGGCACGAACACGCCGGCCCTGCCTCGTCAGTCTACCGGAGACTCATAGTAGCGATTTCAGGTTCCCGCCGCCATGCGCTCACGTATGGGAGCCGCCGCCCCGCGCTGCCCGGCAGACGGCCCAGAGGTGCACCTCCGTGGCCCCGGCGCGTTTCAGAGTGGCTGCCGCAGCGTCGGCGGTGCTGCCCGTGGTTACGACATCGTCCACCAGTGCGATCCGCAGACCGTCCAACCGGCACTCGCAGCGAAAGGCTCGCCGCAGGTTGCGCTTGCGCTCCCTCAGCGGCAGGGAGGTCTGCGCGGCGGTAGCACGGACGCGTTGCAGGGCGGCGCGATCCAGGGGGATGCCGAGCCGGGCTGCAATCGGCGTTGCCAGCTCGGTGGCCTGATTGAAGCCACGTTCGCGAAGACGGGATCCGTGCAGCGGCATGGGTATGATCACGTCGGCGACCGCCCCTTCTCGCTGCAGCCAGCGTCCCAGCAGTTCCCCGAGCAGTCGTCCCGAGGCAAGGCGGTGCCTGAACTTGAGTTCCTGGGCCAGCCAGTCCATCGGTGGCTGGTAGTGCCACGGCGCAAGCACCTGGTCGAAGGCCGGCAGGTGTTGCTGGCACCGTGCGCACAGTGCCCCCGCCGCGGGCAACGGTTCCGCGCAGCGGACACAGCCGCGACGGTTGCGCGGAAGGTGGCGGTAGCAACTGGCACAGATATCCAGTCCCCCGATGCCCGGATCGCCACAGGCGCGGCAGATGGCCGGAATCGGGCGCAGATACTGGCCGAGCAGGTGCCGGAGGGCTCCTTTCGGCGGGGGGTTGTAAACTGAAATCTTCATTGAAAGTTGACAGCGTCCCTCTGCCATATACCATCCGTGGAACGTCCAGCTTATCGCATTGGAGTCGATTATGTCGCAGCACGATCAGGCCATTCGCCACGACTGGCGCCTGGAGGAAGTCCAGGCCTTGTTCGATTTGCCCTTCAACGACCTGATGTTCCGGGCGCAGACCGTTCATCGCCGCTATCACGATCCCAACGCCGTGCAGGTGAGTACGCTGCTGTCCATCAAGACCGGCGCCTGCCCGGAGGACTGCAAGTACTGTCCGCAGAGTGTCCGCTATGACACCGGCGTCGAGCGAGAGGCACTGATGGAGCTGGAGCGTGTGCTCGATGCGGCCGGCAAGGCGAAGGACGCTGGAGCGACCCGCTTCTGCATGGGCGCCGCCTGGCGCAGCCCGAAGGGCAAGGATCTGGTGCGCGTGGCGGAAATGATCAGTCAGGTCAAGGCCATGGGGCTGGAAACCTGTGCCACGCTGGGCATGCTGGACGATGAGCAGACCCGCACCCTGAAAGAGGCTGGCCTGGATTACTACAACCACAACCTGGACACCTCCGAGGAGTTCTACGGCGAGATCATCACCACGCGAAGCTACCAGGACCGCCTGGACACGCTGGAGCGTGTGCGCGACGCCGGCATGAATGTCTGTTGCGGGGGCATCGTGGGGATGGGGGAGAGCACCGAGGACCGGGCCTCCATGCTGCGCACCCTGGCCAACCTGCCTGAGCATCCTCAGAGCGTGCCCATCAATCAGTTGGTACAGGTGGCTGGTACGCCGCTGGCTGGCGTGGAGCAGGTGGATCCGATCGATTTCGTACGCACGATCGCGGTAGCCCGCATACTCATGCCGCGGTCTCATGTGCGCCTGTCCGCCGGCCGTACCGAAATGGCCGATGAGACCCAGGCTTTGTGTTTCCTGGCAGGCGCCAACAGCATCTTCTACGGAGAGAAACTGCTCACCACCGGAAACCCCGACGTCGACAACGACCGCGCGCTGTTCCGCCGCCTGGGGCTCAGCTTCGAGGGCGAGAAGTGCGCCGCCGCACCGGCGGAGCCGCAGCAGGCGGCCCAGGCCTGAGTCATGTGGGATATTGCTTCGGAACTGGAGGCCTTGCGCGACGCCGGTCTCTGGCGGCAGACGCGACCACTGGAGCCGACCGGCCCGGTGACCGCCACATGCCGGGGCCGCGAATTGCTGGTCTTCTGCAGCAACGACTACCTGGGTCTGTCCGGCCATCCCGCCATCCGCGAGGCGTTCCGGCAGGGCGTTGACACGTACGGCGTGGGCAGCGGTGCGGCGCACCTGATTACCGGTCACCGCCCGGTTCATGACGTGCTGGAGCAGGAGCTGGCGACGTGGCTGGGGCGGGATCGGTCGCTGCTGTTCTCCACCGGTTACATGGCCAATGTCGGTACCATCGCCAGCCTGATGATGCCCGAGGATCTGGTGCTGCAGGACAGGCTCAACCATGCGTCGCTGCTGGACGGCGGCTGGCTGTGTCGTGCGCCCTTCGAGCGCTATCCGCACGGCGATCTGGAAACGCTGGGCGAGCAACTCCAGCGGCCCGCGCGACGCAAGCTGGTAGTTACCGACGGATTGTTCAGCATGGATGGCGATATCGCGCCACTGCCGGAGCTGGCCGCGCTGTGCGCGGGGCATGGCGCGGCGCTGATGGTGGACGACGCCCACGGTATCGGGGTGATGGGGCCTGGCGGTCGCGGGTCCGTCGCAGCTGCCGGCCTGAGCCAGGAGCAGGTGCCGCTGCTGGTGGGAACGCTCGGCAAGGCGTTCGGCACCTTCGGTGCTTTCGTTGCGGGCCCGGAGGCATGGATTGAATGGCTGCTGCAGCGCGCGCGGACCTTTGTCTTCACTACCGCCCCCCCGCCCGCGGTTGCCAGCGCGACCCTGGCAAGCCTGCGCCTGGTGCAGGCCGAGGACTGGCGCCGACGCCATCTCGAGGCGCTTGTGGCGCAATTCCGGCACGGCGCCTTGAGCCTGGGGCTGCAGCTGATGCCGTCGCAGACCCCGATACAGCCCATCATCCTCGGCGACGCCGCACGGGCGGTGGATGCCAGTCAGGCGCTGGAGCGCCGGGGTTTTCTCGTGACTGCGATCCGCCCGCCCACGGTACCGCAGGGGAGCGCCAGGCTCCGCGTGACGCTGTGCGCGGAGCACGATGAAACCCAGGTGGATCGCCTGCTGTCCGCCCTGGAGGATGTGCTGTGTTGAGAGAGGAGTGTGGGCAGCGCCATGCGTGACCGAGAGCGAGCGGCCATTGCCCTGGCATTCGACCAGGTGGTCGATGATTACGAAGTCGCTGCCGTGCTGGACCGCGAAGTGGGCGTACGGCTGCTGGAACGGCTGGAGCTGATGCGTCTGCAGCCTGAACTGGTTCTGGATGTCGGCGCCGGAACGGGCGCCTCCACAATCGCGCTACGGGGGCACTATCGCAAGGCGCGGGTCGTGGCGGTGGACCTCTCGTCGCGCATGCTGGAGCGCACGCGCACGCGAGGTAGCTGGCGTCGGCCGATCCCCGCGGTGCTGGCCGATGCGGGGCAACTGCCGGTGCCGGATGACAGCGTGGACCTGCTGTTCTCCAGCGCCACACTGCAATGGTCCGACGATCTGCCACGCTTGTTGGACGAATTTCACCGCGTGCTGCGTCCGGGCGGGCTGCTGCTGTTCTCCACGCTGGGGCCGGATACCCTGCGGGAGCTTCGCGCCTGCTGGCACGAGGGGGCAGCGCGGTCGCTGCGCAGCTTCACCGACATGCATGACATCGGTGATGCGATGGTCGGGGCGGGGTTCGCCGATCCGGTGATGGACATGGAATTGTTCACGCTTACCTACGGCAGTATTGGCGACCTCCTGGCCGACCTGTGGGCAACCTCCGGCGGCTTGCTGTACGGCCAGGGTGCTGTACTGCTGGAGCCCTGGCCCGGTCTGTCCGAGCACTATCAGGCCTACCGGCAGAGGGACGGCCGGCTTCCCGCCACCTGGGAGGTGTTGTATGGCCATGCCTGGGCCAGCGATCGCTTGCCGCAGCGCCGGGACCCCACTGGCGCGGTGAGCGTGTCGCTGGATGATTTCCGTCGACGGGTGAAGGGCTAGTTGATCATGGCAGGTCTGTTTGTTACCGGGACCGACACCGAGGTGGGCAAGACCGTGGTCAGCTGTGCCCTGTTGCATGCGCTGAAGCGCGCCGGCCTGCGTGTCGCAGGGATGAAGCCGGTCGCGTCCGGTTGCCGCCGGACCGCCCAGGGCCTCCGCAACGAGGATGCCTTGGCGCTGCAGGCCAGCAGCCATGCCGCCCTCCCATACGAGCGGATCAATCCTGTTGCCCTGGAGCCGGCGGTTGCGCCGCACCTGGCCGCCGAGGATGCCGGCGTTGTGATAGATCCGCTGGCGCTGGCTGCTGCTGCCCGTGATCTCGAACGCCAGGTGGACGTGCTGCTGGTGGAGGGTGCGGGTGGCTGGCGGGTGCCGCTGGGGCCGCGGGAGGGCTTCCCCGATCTGGCGCGCGAACTGGACTACCCCGTGGTACTGGTGGTCGGCATACGGCTGGGGTGCATCAACCACGCGCTGCTTACCGCCGAGGCTGCGCGCGCGGATGGCCGCCGACTGGCCGGTTGGGTCGCCAATGCCGCCCAACCGGAAGACGCTCTGTTCCAGCGCCAGATCGATAGCATTCAGGGCCGGATCGACCTGCCTCTGCTGGGTATTCTGCCCTGGCAGCCGCCACCGAACCCGACCGGGTTGGCGGCACGGCTGGACATCGGCCCTCTGCGGCAATGGGTCTGAATCGGGAATAGTTCCCGGTTTTCCGACGCCGGGGCGTTCCTGCCCGGCCGGGCAGGCGGCTTCCCTAAGTCGCTGATCGGCCGTTTCGCAAGCCATGTCGCCCTCTGCAAGGGTTTTCTCTGGCACCGTTCTCCTCTAGAATTAGCCGCCGGCCCTGTGCCCCGCCCGACTGTCCCACCCGGCCCGGCGGGCGAGGTGTGAGGTTTGGCCATGGCGACGACCATCGATGATCAGGCTGGACGGTGTTTCGTTCTGAAGCCCAATATCGGTGTCTACTGGCGCACCACGGTCTGGGTGTTCGTGGCTCTGAGCGTCGCCTGCCTGGGTATTGCGCTGGTGTTTGCGGCGGCCGGTTTCTGGCCGATTCTGCCTTTCGCAGGGCTGGAAGTGATTGCGCTGGGTGCGGCGCTGTATGTTTCTGCGCGACGCGGCCGTTACCGCGAGGTGGTGCGGATCGACGCCAGCGCGGTGACGATCGAAAAAGGCTTCAAGGTGCCCGAGCGGCGATGGACGTTCGAGCGCGCATGGTCGGAAGTCTGTCTGCGGGATCCGGTTCATCGCTGGTATCCCACGCAACTGACCATCCGTTCGGGAAACGCCGAGATCGAGCTTGGCGCGTTTCTGACCGACCAGGAGCGGGCCAGTCTGGCCGCGGAACTGACGCGCTGTATTGGGCCCATGGGCCGCGGCGGCGTAGACGGCAACAAGTAACCAAGATTCTGATACTAGCCGCCAATCTCAGTTGGGAGAGAGCGTGGAATGAACCTGAAGATGCTGACAAGAGCCCTGTCCGCGGTGGGCGGAGCGGGCCTGCTACTATTTGCCGCATCGGCCCTTGCCGTGCCGGAATCCGAGTGGCGGCGGCCGTGGGCGCTCAACCTGCCCCAGGGGGTTACCTCGCTGAGCGAGCAGGTCTACAACCTGCACATGCTCGTGTTCTGGATCGTCTGTATCATCGGTCTGATCGTCTTCTTCGGCGTCTTCTATTCGGTCTGGAAATTCCGCAAGTCGGTGGGCGCGGTGCCCGCCCAGTGGCATCACAGCACCACTGTCGAGATCATCTGGACGGTTATCCCCTTCCTGATCCTGCTGTTCATTGCCATCCCCGCCACCCAGACCATGGTCAAGATCGACGACACCTCTGACTATGACATGACGGTCAAGGTCACCGGCTACCAGTGGATGTGGGAATACGAGTACCTGGACGAGGACATCAGCTTCTTCAGCCGTCTGGACCGGGATAGCGACCGCGCCCGCCAGCGGAACCCCGAGATCCGCCCGCAGGACGTGGAGCACTACCTGCTCAATGTCGACAACCCGCTGGTTGTTCCGGTGAACACCCGCATTCGCTTCCTGCTGACCGCCAACGACGTGATCCACGCCTGGTGGGTGCCCGAGCTGGGCTGGAAGAAGGACGCCATTCCCGGCTTCATCAATGAAGCCTGGGCTGAGATCCGCGAGCCGGGCGTCTACCGTGGCCAGTGCGCCGAGCTGTGCGGTCGTGACCATGGCTTCATGCCCATCGTGGTCGTGGCGCTGGAGCAGGACGACTACGAGGCCTGGGTGGACGAGCAGGTCAATGGTAACGGCGAGGCGGAAGAGACCGCCGAAGTTGCCGACGAGGACAACGGCGAGGTCGCCGAACAGGAAGACATGTCGATGGACGAGCTGATGTCCGTTGGCGAGCGGGTTTACGGCAACCAGTGCCTGGCCTGCCATCAGGCGGAAGGCCAGGGCATGGCCACCTTCCCGGCACTGGCCGGCAACGACCAGGTCATCGAGGATCGTGAGTGGGTCAAGGACGTGATCATCAACGGCGTCTCGGGCACCGCCATGCAGGCCTTCGGCAACCGGCTCAACGATGAAGAGATCGCCGGCGTGGTGACCTACATCATGAACGCCTGGGGCAATGATTCCGGGGAAGAAGTCCAGCCGGCGGACATCCGGGCTGCGCGTTAACAGTTACAGAAGAATCTCTGTCGAGAGGTAGACGTCAATGAGTTCCACCACCCACGACGCTCACCACGATCATCACGATCACGCACCGCCGAAGGGGATGACCCGCTGGCTGTTCACGACCAACCACAAGGACCTGGGTGTCCTCTACATGGTCTTCGCCCTGATCATGTTCTTCGTCGGCGGCGCCATGGCCATGGTCATCCGCGCCGAGCTGTTCCAGCCCGGCCTGAACCTGGTTGATCCGCACTTCTTCAACCAGATGACCACCATGCACGCCCTGGTGATGATTTTCGGCGCCGTGATGCCGGCGTTTACCGGTCTTGCCAACTGGCTGATCCCGGTGCAGATCGGCGCTCCCGACATGGCGTTGCCGCGAGTCAATAACTGGGCGTTCTGGTTGCTGCCCGCCGGTTTCGTGCTGCTGCTGCTGACGCTGTTCATGCCTGGCGGCGGCCCCGCAGGCGGCTGGACCATGTATCCGCCGCTGGTGTTGCAGCTGGGCGACGCGTTTCCGTTTCTGATCTTTGCGGTGCACGTGCTGGGTATCAGCTCCATCATGGGCTCGATCAACATCGTTGCCACCATCCTGAACATGCGCGCGCCGGGCATGACCCTGATGAAAATGCCGCTGTTCGTCTGGGCCTGGCTGATCACCGCCTTCCTGATCGTGGCCGTGATGCCGGTGCTCGCTGGCGCCGTGACCATGCTGCTCACCGACCAGTACTTCGGCACCAGCTTCTTCAGCGCTGCCGGCGGCGGCGACCCGGTGATGTTCCAGCACATCTTCTGGTTCTTCGGGCATCCCGAGGTGTACATCCTGATCCTGCCGGCTTTCGGCATCGTGTCGGCCATTATCCCGACCTTCGCCCGCAAGCCGCTGTTCGGGTACAGCTCCATGGTCTATGCCACGGCCTCGATTGCCTTTCTCAGCTTCATCGTCTGGGGCCACCACATGTTCTCGGTGGGCATGCCGTTGGCAGGGCAGTTGTTCTTCATGTACGCCACGATGCTGGTGGCAGTGCCCACGGGCGTGAAGATCTTCAACTGGATGGCCACGATGTGGCAGGGGTCGATGACCTTCGAGACGCCGATGCTGTTCGCTATCGCGTTCGTCATTCTGTTCACAATCGGCGGCTTGTCCGGGGTGATGCTGGCGCTGGCTCCGGTGGACCTGCAATACCATGACACCTACTTCGTGGTGGCCCACTTCCACTATGTGCTCGTCTCCGGCGCGATCTTCTCGATCATGGCCGGCGTCTACTACTGGCTGCCCAAGTGGACGGGCCACATGTATGACGAGCGCCTGGGCAAATGGCATTTCTGGCTGTCGATGGTTTCCGTGAACGTGCTGTTCTTCCCGCAGCACTTCCTGGGGCTGGCCGGCATGCCTCGCCGCATTCCCGACTATGCCCTGCAATTCGCCGAGTTCAACATGATCTCGTCCATCGGCGGTTTCGCGTTCGGCCTCTCGCAGTTGATCTTCCTGTGGGTGATCATCAAGTGCGTGCGTGGTGGCGAGAAAGCATCCGACCAGGTCTGGGAAGGTGCCAAGGGGCTGGAGTGGACGCTGCCGTCGCCGGCGCCGTACCACACCTTCGAAACACCGCCTGTGGTCAAGTAAGGAGGCAACTTGGCAGACAACGGGCGTGACGCGCATCGTGCCCGGCGACGGCGGGTGATCATTACCGCCGTCGTTCTGGGTCTGATCGCCTTCGGGCTTTATGCAACGTTTATCGTGATGCAAGCGATATGAATGAACAGCCAGCTCGACCGAATCATACGAAGACCGTCAGCAAGCTGGTCCTGCTTGTGGCGGGGATGTTCGCCTTCGGTTTCGTCATGGTGCCGTTGTACCAGGTGTTCTGCGAGGTGACGGGCTTCAACGGCTTCGTTTCCACGGAAGCCTCCACGGGCCCCGTTGGCGAGGCCAACACGGACCGCAAGGTGACCGTGGAATTCGTCTCCACCGTGAACCAGAGCCACCCCTGGTCATTCCGTGCCGCCGAATCCCGGATGGAAGTCCAGCCGGGGCGTCTGTATACGGCGTATTTCGAGATCGAGAACCAGCAGTCCAGCAGTTCGGTGACGCAGATCATCCCCAGTGTCGCGCCGGGTGCCGCCGGACGGCACTTCCACAAGACGGAATGCTTCTGTTTCACCGAGCAGTCGTTCGCTGCCGGCGAGACGCGCAAGATGCCGGTAACGTTCTATGTGGACCCGGCGTTGCCGGAGCGTACCACCACGTTGACGCTCTCCTACACGCTGTTCGATCTGGGTGCCGGAGACGAACCGGAATTTGATGAGGACGCAGCCGGCCTGCACGCAGGGGCACGGTGACAGGCTGAAATGAGGAACAACAAATGAGTCAAGCACAAGGCGCCTACTACGTACCGCATGACAGCCGCTGGCCGGTGTTCGGCATACCGGGGATGGTGTTGTTGGCCGCGGGATTCTCGCTCTATCTGAACGGGGGCTCCTGGGGCATGCCGCTGATGGTGGTGGGGGCCATCATCACGCTGATCATGACCGTCATGTGGTTCCGTGACGTGGTCAACGAAAGCGTCGCCGGCAAGTACAACACCCAGGTGGACGCCTCTTTCCGTCAGGGCATGGCGTGGTTCATCTTCTCTGAGGTGATGTTCTTCGGCGCCTTCTTCGGCGCGTTGTTCTACGCCCGCGTGTTCTCGATTCCCTGGCTTGGGGGCGATGATCCGGCCACCGCACGGTATCTGTGGGATTCGGTTGCGCTGTCCTGGCCCACCGCCGGGCCCGGGTTCCTGGATCTGGATTACCAGGCCATGGGGCCGTTGTGGCTGCCCACCATCAACACGCTTATCCTGCTGACCTCCGGGGTGACGCTGACCTACGCGCATCACGCAATGAAGGAGAACCACCGGAACAAGGTCATCGCAGGTCTGGCCGCGACCGTTCTGCTGGGCTTCATCTTCATGTGCGTGCAGTCGTACGAGTACGTGCACGCCTATCAGGATCTGAACCTGCGTCTGGATACCGGCATCTACGGTTCCACGTTCTTCATGCTGACCGGCTTCCACGGCCTGCATGTGACACTGGGCGCTGTTGCCCTGCTGGTGATGCTGATCCGCGTGATCAAGGGGCATTTCACGGCTGATGATCATTTCGGTTTCGAAGCGGCGGCGTGGTACTGGCACTTCGTGGACGTGGTCTGGCTGGGTCTGTTCGTCTTCGTCTACCTGATCTGATAGCGTGAGGTGGGGGCCCTGGCGGCCTCCGTCCTCTTCCAGAAACGCCGGGCGTGAGTGGCGGTCAGCCGCGACAGCGTCCGGCGGCTTCGTGTCTGATCCCTGCAGGTGCCGCCGTCTGAGGCTCTAATGGCGGAACGGTGTGTTGGGTTCGAGGACGCCAGTCGCTACCAGCACCACCAAAGCCAGGAACAGGGTGACGGAGAGTGCGACGCGCAGCGTCAGGGCGCGGACAACGCGACGGGAGTTGCTCCGGTCGCGAATCAGGTACACAGCCCCCGAAGCCAGGCTGGCAATGATGGCAAACAGCACGAGCACGACAACAGCTTTGATGGCAATGGTCATGGGTGAACACGCTTGGCTGGGAGGCGAATTGCGCAGTATAACGCCCCCCAACCTCATGTCACAGCGGATAGCCGAATGATCCAGGTTGTCGGTTTTCGCTTCCGGGCCGGCCTGGTGCCCACCCTGGCCACCGTGCTGCTGTTCCCGGTGCTGTTGTCGCTGGGATTCTGGCAACTGGACCGGGCCGAGCAGAAGGAAGGCATTCTGGCGGCCTACGATGCGATGGAGCAGGCGCCGGCGCTGGACCTGAACCGGGATACGGTGGATGCCGACGAGCACTGGTACAGGCGGGCGGTTGCGCACGGCGAATTCGATGACCGCCGGCAGTTCTTGCTGGACAACCAGACGCACCAGCGGACAGTCGGGTATCACGTGCTGACCCCGATGCGTCTGGAAGGGCGGGACGAGGCGGTGTTGGTGGATCGTGGCTGGGTACCGCTGGGCGATTCCAGGGACCGACTGCCACCGGTGACAGTGGCAGCGCAGCTCACCGAGCTGCGTGGCCATCTTGACCAGGGGCCGCCCACCGGCATACGGCTGGGCGGCATGGCGGACGGGGAACAAGGTTGGCCGCTGCGTATCCAATACATCGATTATGCCGCCCTGGAAAGTCATCTGGGCTACCAGTTGTTGCCGGTGGTCCTCCGCATGGACAGTGCCTTGCCCGGCGGCTACGTCCGTGAGTGGCGGCCGCAGCATCCCACCGGTTTCGGTCCCGAACGCAACCGCGGCTACGCGGTCCAGTGGTTCGCCCTGGCCGCGGCGCTGCTGATCATCTACCTGGCAGTCAACATCAAGCGCGTGCGCAGAGAGCAGCATGACTGATACAAAGCAACGTACCCGTGGCCGCCTCCAGTTGATCCTGGTACTGGCCGTGTTCTTCGTCCCCGCGAGCATCGCCTGGACGTTGTTCTTCACCGGCTGGACGCCGACTTCCACCGGTAACTACGGGGATCTCGTCCAGCCACCGCACCAGTTGCAGCCGGTCCTGGTCGACGGCAACGGGGAGCCTGTTCCCGTGTCTGCCCTGCGCGGCAAATGGACGCTGCTGATCCAGGAGAATGGCGCTTGCGGGGACGAGTGCAGCGCCCGCCTGTCGGAGACCCGCCAGATACGGCTGGCGCTGGCCCAGCGCACCGATCGTACCCAGCGCGTGCTTGTGCTGCCGGAAGGGAGTAGCGGGCCGGACGTGTCCCTCCTGCGCGAGCATCCCGACCTGCGCGTCTACTGGCGTACCGGCGAACTGCTGCCGGACGGAGCTCCCGGGTCGGTTGGCGAGCGCCAGGTGTCGGTTCTGGATACCCGCGGCTATCGCATGATGCATTATCCGGAACCGATGCAGGCGCGTGGCGTGCTCGAAGACCTCAAGCATCTGATCCGACTGTCGAATATCGATCTGGAGCGTCTGCAGGGCCTGTCGGACGACGCCTGATCTGCTCAGCACCGGTCGTGGTGGGCACCGTGGCCGGCTCCCGTTCCCTGAACTACGCGATCAAGGGCTGATACATGACCACTCGGCGGTTTTTTCGTTTGTCCCTGGCCAGTGTTCTACTGACCTTCCTGGTGATATTGCTGGGTGCCTGGGTCCGACTGGAGGATGCGGGCCTCGGATGCCCGGACTGGCCCGGCTGCTATGGCATGCTTCTGGGTGTGCCCCAAACCGAAGAGGCGATTGCGGCCGCCAACGAGGCCTACCCCGAACGGCCAGTGCATATCGGCAAGGCCTGGAAGGAAATGATCCACCGCTATGCTGCGGGAGCCCTTGGCCTGCTCGTGTTCGCGATAGCGGTGATGGCGGTGCGCAACCGGCGCGATCCCGCCCAGCCGCTGGCGCTGCCGCTGTTTCTTGGATTGCTGATCGTCGCCCAATCGATACTGGGCATGTGGACTGTGACCTGGCAGTTGAAGCCCCTGGTGGTAACCATGCATCTGCTGGGCGGGATGACAACCATCTCGCTGCTATGGTGGCTCACGCTGCGCCAGGGGAGGCTGCTCAGGCCGTCCTCGGCGCCAGGGCCGGCAGCGGACGGGCTCCGCCCCTGGGCGCTCTTCGTGATGGCGCTGGTGGTCGTCCAGATCGCGCTGGGCGGCTGGGTGAGCACCAACTACGCGGCGCTCGCCTGTACGGATTTCCCCACCTGCTATGGCCAGTTGATGCCCGACAAAGCGGATTACTCGGACGCCTTTGTGCTCTGGCACGGTCTCGGTGTGGACTACGAGTTCGGCGTGCTGGATCACCCGGCACGGGTGGCCATTCATTTCGTGCATCGCGTCGGTGCGGTGATCGTTGCGCTGGGGGTGATTGGGCTGGCGATCGCGGTCTGGCGACAGACGGCGTCCTCGTTGGCGTCCCGAGCGGCTGCGGCCATGGCCGCGCTGCTGGTGGTGCAATGGATGCTGGGTATTGCCAACGTCCTGCTCAGCCTGCCGCTGTCGGTGGCGGTGGCCCACAATGGTGGGGCGGCGCTACTGCTGTTGAGTGTGATCACGCTCTATCATACGCTGCGTCCCTTGCCGCCGGCCGTCGCAACGGCCGCGCGCTAATTCGCCGAACAGGATAGCGGTAACCGTATGCGGGCAGTGGCAGCCAATTGGCGTGACTATTACGAGCTCACCAAGCCCAAGGTGGTGGCGTTGCTGGTGTTCACCGCCATCGTGGGTATGGTGCTTGCCGCGCCGCCGGCCGAAGTCCCCTGGGACGCGCTGGTGTTCGGTAGCCTGGGAATCGCGCTCGCCTCTGGTGCCGCCGCGGCTATCAACCAGATGGTGGATCGGCGGGTGGACGCGCAAATGGCGCGAACCCGGGGTCGCCCGCTGCCGCAGGGAACCATACCGGCGGCGAACGCCGTTGCGTTCTCCGTGGCGATCGGGGTGGCCGGACTGGGGCTGCTGTACTGGCTGGTCAACCCGTTGACTGCGCTGCTGACCTTCCTCTCGTTGATCGGCTATGCGTTCGTCTACACCCTCTACCTGAAGCGGGCCACACCACAGAACATCGTGATTGGCGGGGCTGCGGGCGCCGCCCCCCCGGTGCTCGGATGGACTGCGGTGACCGGCACGCTGGATCCGCATGCATTGCTGTTGTTCCTGATCATCTTCGTCTGGACCCCGCCGCATTTCTGGGCTCTCGCCATCCACCGCCGCGAAGAGTATGCACTGGTGGATATTCCGATGCTGCCGGTCACCCATGGCGTCCGTTTCACCCAGCTCCAGATCCTGCTCTACACCTTGCTGCTGCTGGCGGTCACGCTGTTACCCTATGCGCTGCGCATGGCGGGCCCGTTGTACCTGGTGGGTGTGCTGGCGCTGAATGCCGGGTTCCTCTACTACGCCGTGAAAATGTGGTTCTCCGACGATCAGCGGCTGCCGATGAAAGCTTTCGGCTACTCCATCACCTATCTGATGGCGCTTTTCGCGCTGCTGCTGGTTGATCACTACCTCCCGCTCGTGGGGCGCATTGCAGGCTAGCTGCCAACCCCGCCTGTCATGGGCTGCCAGGATGTCTACAATGCTGTAGGAATCCACGTGGGCACGGTACCCGGTTTTTGGTGTACCGTGTCCCGTCAGCTATGTCGCGACCAGAGGGGGAGTGCATGAAACTCAGCAGCAAGAGTCTGACTCACGATCAGCCCATACCGCCCGAGTATGCCTTCGGTATCCCCGATCCGCAGACCCATATGCAGTTCGGCAGGAACCGCAGCCCGCATCTGGCCTGGAGCGACCTGCCCCAGGGAACACGTTCGCTGGTATTGATCTGCCACGATCCCGATGTGCCCAGCAAAGCCGATGACGTGAACCAGGAAGGCAAGGTCATTCCCGCGCACTTGCCGCGCGTGGACTTCTTTCACTGGGTGCTCGTGGATATCCCCACCAGCCCCTCGGAACTGGCAGAGGGCGCGTTCTCGCGGGAAGTGACACAGAAGGGCAAGTCCGGGCCGGAGGCGCCCATGGGGCTGCGCCACGGGCTGAACGATTACACCAGCTTTCTTGCCGGGAATCCGGATATGGCGGGAGACTACTACGGCTACGATGGTCCGTGCCCGCCGTGGAACGACAGCATCGTCCATCATTACCATTTCACCTTGTATGCCACGGACCTGGAACGTTGTCCGGTGGACGGCCGCTTCAGCGGTCAGGACGTGTTGCAGGCCATCAAGGGCCACGTGCTGGCCGAAGCGCGGATAACGGGAACGTACAGCCTGAACCCGAAAGTGCCCGCCTGATGACATTGCTCGCAAAAGAGCGGGGCGCTGCGCCCCGCTCTTATCCAGGGAGCCTCCGGTCAGCGGGTGATCGGAACCAGCGTCAGTTCCACCCGGCGGTTGGCCTGGCGGCCAGCTTCGGATCTGTTGTCGGCAATGGGGTAGTCTTCGCCGAAGCCGGCGGTTGCGATGCGACGGTTGTCCACGCCGCGATTGCCGAGGTACCGGGCCACGGTGTCCGCACGGCGCTCCGACAGGCGCTGATTGTAGTCCGCTGCGCCGGTGCTGTCGGTGTGGCCGGCGACTTCAACCAGTGTCTGGTCGAACTCGTTGACCACCAGGGCCACTGAGTCCAGCACCTCGAAGAACTCCGAGCGCAGGTCCGCGCTATCGAAGCCGAAGGTCACATTGCCCGGCATGTTGAGGATGATGTCGTCGCCCTGGCGTGTGACGCTGACCCCCGTGCCCTGCAGCTGTTCGCGAAGCCTGGCCTCCTGGCGGTCCATGTAGCCGCCAACGGCTGCCCCCGAGAGCCCGCCGATGCCGGCGCCGATCAGTGCCCGTTTGCGGCGCTCCCGGCTATCCGAGCCGGTGGCTACGCCGATCACGGCGCCGGCGACAGCGCCGATGGCTGCGCCGGTGGTGGCACGGGCAGTGCGCTGTTCGCCGGTATAGGGGTCCATTGTGGTGCAGGCGGCCAGCACAAAAGCCATGCCTGCCGCCAGCAGCGCAGGCCGAAACATCTTTTCCATGAAGATATCCCCGATATCAGTCGTCGTAACGTTGGAAGATCAGCGTGGCGTTGGTGCCGCCAAAGCCGAAGCTGTTGGACATGACGGTGCGCAGGCCGGCGCTGTCCTTGCGTTGCAGGGCCACCGGCAAACCTTCGGCATCCGGGTCCAGTGTCTCCACGTTGGCGGAGGCGGCAATAAAATCATGTTGCAGCATCAGCAGGCTGTAAATTGCTTCCTGGACGCCGGCAGCCCCCAGCGAGTGGCCGGTCAATGACTTGGTGGAGCTGACGGGGGGGAACTTGTCCATGCCGAAGACCTCGCGGATGGCCTTCAGCTCGGTGATGTCGCCGGCGGGCGTGCTGGTGCCGTGGGCGTTGATGTAATCCACCTGGCCTTCCACCGTCCGCAGCGCCTGCTGCATGCACCGCACCGCACCCTCGCCGGACGGGGCGACCATGTCGTAGCCATCGGAGGTGGCGCCGTAGCCGGTCAACTCCGCATAGATCCTGGCTCCGCGTGCGCGGGCATGCTCCAGCTCCTCCAGCACGAGGATGCCGCCCCCGCCGGCAATCACGAAGCCGTCCCGGTTGGCGTCATAGGCGCGGGAGGCCCGCTCCGGTGTGTCGTTGTACTTGGAGGAGAGCGCTCCCATGGCATCGAAAAGCATGGTCAGGGTCCAGTGCTCGTCCTCGCCGCCGCCGGCGAAGACGATGTCCTGCTTGCCCAACTGGATCTGTTCCATGGCGTTGCCGATGCAATGCGCGCTGGTGGAGCAGGCGGAGCTGATCGAGTAATTGATGCCCTTGATGCGGTAGGGGGTGGCAAGGCAGGCTGATACCGTGCTGCTCATCACGCGTGGTACCTGATAGGGGCCAACTCGCTTGACGCCGCGCTCCCGCAGGATGTCTGCCGATTTCACCAGGTGCTCGGTGGAGCCGCCGCCGGAGCCGGCGATCAGGCCGGTTCTGGGGTTGGAGACCTCGTCTTCCTCGAGGCCGGCATCGGCGATGGCGTCGCCCATCGCGATATAGGCGTAGGCAGCGGCATCGCCCATGAACCGCCGGGGCTTGCGGTCGATCCGCTCCTCCAGGTCGATATCGACCTGGCCGGAGATGCGGCTGCGCAGCCCGTATTCCTCGTACTCTTCCTTGAAACGAATGCCGGAGCGTCCATTCTTCAGGCTGTCCAGCACCGTCTGCTGATCATTGCCCAGGCAGGAGACGATGCCCATGCCCGTTACGACCACCCGTTTCATTACCTTCTCCTCGGTACCATTTCAGTCCCGGTAATCACTGCCCAGCAGCGCCTCTGGGATCAGTTTTCCATTGCTTCCGGGGAGTGGAACAAACCAACCCGCAGATCTTTGGCGACGTAGATGGTTTTTCCGTCCACCTGCATCTCGGCGTCGGCAATGCCCATGGTCAGGCGCCGCATGATCACGCGTTTCATGTGGATATGATAAGTGACGAGCTTTGCATCCGGGAGTACCTGGCCGGTGAACTTCACTTCGCCAGCACCCAGAGCCCGACCGCGTCCCTGTCCGCCCTTCCAGCCGAGGAAGAAACCAACGAGCTGCCACATCGCATCCAGCCCCAGGCAGCCGGGCATGACCGGATCATCCTGGAAATGGCAGTCGAAGAACCACAGCTCCGGACGGATATCGAGTTCGGCGTGGATGTACCCTTTGCCGAACTCGCCGCTGGTGTCGTCGATGCGGACGATGCGGTCGAGCATCAGCATGTTCGGCTTCGGAAGCTGCGGATTGCCGGGGCCGAACAGCCGGCCTTCGGCGCAGGCGATCAGGTCGTCGTACGCGAAGCTGCTGTGGTTCTTGTTGTAGTGGGGGGTCGTTGACATCGTCTCCTCTCGGGCTCGCCAGCGGTCGCTCGCGTGCTAAGTGTAAGGGATAGCTGGCCCGGGATCGAGCCGATCCGCACTCGGGCAAAACAAAGCCCCGCCGGAGCGGGGCTTTTTTCTCGTCTGTGCTGTCGTCGAGCCATGGTACCAGAGGGTACCGCATGGCGCGCGGCCAGCAGGACCGGAATCCCTGTTTACTGACGTTCCTCGATCATGCCGACCACGTCTTCGCGCATTTCCGGGTCGCGCTCCAGGGCGGCGGCGATGGCCGAGTAATCCTGCACCTCCAGGCCGGCGTCCTGTATAGCCTGAACCATTTCGTCATTGGCTTCCTGCTGCAGGTTCTGCGCTTCGTCAGTGGATTCCACTTCCTGAAGGCGCTGGGAGTACTCCGTGTGGATTTCGCCGACCTTCACGTAGGCATCAGCAAATTTCTCCAGCTCCTCACGATCGAAATCCTGCGCTTCCTGCTCCATCATCGCGCCACCTTGCTGCCCCTGTCCGCCCTGATCCTGTTGGGCCTGGGCCACGGCCAGCGAGCTGAACAGCAGGCCGGACAGCAGAGGAATCATGAAAACGGATGCTTTTTTGTAAGTACGCATCTAACTCACCTCACGGGTTGCACAAATATCTGTCACCAGGTCTGGTGCATGAGGCATGCCATTTGCTGTGAATATCCCTGCAGCGCTGCGGTGAATGACCCCCAGACGCTTGAGTGAGCGATGCAAGCCAAGGCCTGGCGGCAATTTGCAGCGCTTCGCAGACAACAGGAACAACGGCATAATGAATGTGTCAATATGGCACATGAGTCACAAATACACGGTAATCAGGCCCGGTCCATGCCGACCTGGCGGAGATTCACCATGCGACCAAGCTACAGTCTGCGCTGGGCCCTGATTCTGCAGGTGCTGGTGCCCCTGTTGATTGCGATGGCCTTGTTCACCACGATCGGCTTGCACACTCTGGAAAGATCCGCCGAAACGCGCATGCAGGAAGACGTGGAACTGGTGGCTCGCGCGGTCAGGCTGCCCATCAGCGACAGTCTGGAGCATGGCCGACAGCAGGAGGTTCGCCAGGCGCTGGAGTCCGTCTTCCGTATCGGCCGCGTCTATGGCGCCTACGTCTACGACGTGCAGGGTGAGCTGGTCGCTGCGGTCGGCGCGGTCAATCCTTCCCCGCGCACCCAGGAAGTGGCCGAACTGGCTGCGGAAGGGGAGCAGCGGGGCGGTTACGACCAGATTCAGGGCCAGGATGTGTATTCCTATTTCCTGCCCTTGTCGGACAGCGGAGGTCGGATCAGCGGTCTGTTGCAGGTCACACGGCGCGCCAGCGACTACCAGGACACCGTTTTCCAGTTGCGTCTCTGGGCGGTGGGCGTCATCGCCGCGGCGGGCGGTTTGATCACCCTGATGGTATTGCTCGGCCACCGGCGGGCGATCGGGCGCCATCTGGAACGGCTGATCGACAGCATGGCGCTGGTGGAATCCGGGCAGCGTACCCACCGGGCTGAACGGGAGGGGCCCAGGGAGATCAAGTCGTTGAGCACCGCGCTGAACACCATGCTGGATTCCATCCACAAGGCAGAGCAGGAAATCGCCTCCCGCCGTGAGGTTCAGGCTCGCCTGGAGCAGGAACTCCGGCATGCGGAGAAGCTGGCGGCCATTGGTCGGCTCGCCTCCGGCGTGGCGCATGAGCTGGGCACTCCGTTGGGCGTACTCGACGGCAAGGCGCAGCGGGCGCTCCGCAAGACCAACCCGGACAGCCCCGAGGCGAGATCGCTCCGCCAGATCCGGGACGAGGTGGCGCGCATGGAGCATATCGTGCGCCAGTTGCTGGAATTCGGCCGCGGCCAGAACCGGCAGTATCGTCGTACCCGCATGACCGACCTGGTGGAGGCAGCTTCGTCGGCGCTGGAGCAACCTTTCAACGAACGCGGGGTTCAATTGCAGGTGATGCCGGCGGTGCCTGATCCGGACCTGCTGGCCGACCCGGTCCGCCTTGAGCAGGTACTTGTGAACCTGATGAAGAATGCGATGCAGGCGGGTGCCACCCAACTGGAGGTGAGTTGGGTCGTGAGCGCGGATGACAGCATCACGGTCGTGGTGGACGACGACGGCCCGGGGGTGCCCGCTTCGATTCGGGAGCGCCTGTTCGAGCCGTTTTTCACCACCAAGTCCGTGGGCGAGGGCACCGGGCTTGGTCTGGCGGTTGTGCACGGCATCATCGCCGAGCATGGCGGCCAGGTGGAAGTACAGGAAAGTCCCATGGGGGGTGCGCGGTTTGCCATCCGGCTGCCCGTCAACCCTGCCGAGGAATCGAATGCGCCTAGCGCCGAGGAGGGTGCCGATGCCACGAACGTCTAGCAAATCCGATCGAGAGCATGTGCTGCTGGTGGAGGACGATCGCGCCCTGCGCGAGCTGCTGACCGAGGAACTCCAGGACGCCAATATCCCGGTGACCGCCGTGGACAGTGCCGAAGCGGCCATAAAGAAGATCTCTGACATCCAGCCGGATCTCATCGTCAGTGACCTGCGCCTGCCCGGTCGCGACGGCATGGAGTTGCTGCACGAGGTCAAACAGCTGCCTGATGCGCCCTCGTTCCTGATCATCACCGGGTTCGGCACGATTTCCCAGGCGGTGGAGGCGCTGAAGGCGGGTGCGGACGAGTTCCTGACCAAGCCGCTGGATCTGGAGCATTTCCTGTTGGCGATCCACCGGTTGCTGGAAACACGGCGACTGCGCGGTGAGGTCCGCAAGTACCGCAGCCTGCTGGAGGAGGACCATTTTCATGGCCTGATCGGCCAGAGCCGGGCCATGCGGACGCTGTTCCAGCAGATCCAGCAACTGGCCCAGGCGCTGGGGCCCGTGCTGGTGGTCGGCGAGAGCGGCACCGGCAAGGAACTGGTGGCGCGCGCCATTCATGAGGAATCCCAGCGCGCGGCCGGGCCGTTCCAGGCGGTGAACTGCGCCGGTGTGCCGGCGGAATTGCTGGAATCCGAATTCTTCGGCCACGAGGCCGGCGCTTTCACCGGTGCGGTGAAAGCCAAGAAGGGGCTGTTCGACCAGGCGCACGGCGGCACCCTGTTCCTGGATGAACTGGGCGAAATGCCGATGGCGCTGCAGGCGAAGCTGCTGCGCGTATTACAGGACGGGGTGATCCGCCCGGTGGGGGCGAGCAAGGAGCATGAGGTGGATGTGCGCATAGTCGCCGCCACCAACCGGAATCTGGAAGAGATGATCGAGGCGGGCGGTTTCAGGGAAGACCTGTTCTACCGGTTGGAGACGTTCACTCTGCGCATACCGCCGCTGCGCGAGCGGGAGGAGGACCTGGAACTGCTTGCCGCCCGTTTCCTGACCCGTTTCGGCATGCAGATGGGTCGCGACGTGAAGGGGTTCTCCAGCGAGGCGCTGGCGGCGCTCAAGATGTACAGCTTTCCCGGTAACGTTCGTGAGCTGCAGAACGCGGTGGAGCGGGCAGTGACCTTTTGCCAGTCGGATACCGTCGAGCTTGAACATCTGCCGTCCCGGGTGCGCGGCAACGACCGGCGGCCGATCGCCGCGGCGAGCGTGGATGGTTTGCTGAAGGACATGACCCACGGTCCGATGCTGCCCACGCTGGCGGAACTTGAGCAACGCTACATCCACTACGTGCTGGACCAGGTGGGTGGCAACAAACGCCGTGCCTCGGCCCTGTTGGACGTCAGCCGACGGACCCTGTACCGCCGTCTGGACGAGGAAGGTGCCGCCTAGGCGAGCGCATTCCACCAGAGTTAAGGAAACACTGAAGTATTCACGCCGCCGCGCTCGTGACCGGTTTTCGTTCGTGGCTAGGAGCAACGCGGCGTCGCTGGATTAGTGGCACTGTCGGCGGTGCCCACTGGCCTGAGGCCGGAACGAAGCCCCGTGCGCATCACCGCCCTCTGGGCACCCTGCGGCAGCGTGAATACTTCAGTGCTTTCCTAATGCTTTCTCCACACCAGCGTCAGGTTGTTCGCCGGCATGGGCTCGGCGGTTTCAAGCCGTAGGCCGCAGTGCTCCCCCAGTTCCTCCAGCGCATCCAGGTCGCGGATGCCCATTCCCGGATCCTGGGCCTGAAGCGCGGCGTCGAACAGCTCGTTGCTCTCGCTGTTGTGTTTGCCGCCCATGCTGAACGGTCCGTAGAGGAAGAAATGTCCGCCCTCGGGCAGTATCCTCGAGGCGCCGGCGAACATGGCCTCGACGCCCTCCCAGTGCATGATGTGCGCGGTATTGGCGGAATAGACTGCACCGGCCCGGGTGATCGGCCAGGGCTGCACGGTGACGTCCAGAACGACGGGCGACAACAGGTTCGGCAGCCTGGCCTCCTCCGCCCAGCGCGCAATACCCGGCAGGTTCTCCACCTGGTCGCTGGGCTGCCAGACCAGATGCGGCATATGCCGGGAAAAGTGCACGGCATGCTGCCCTGTGCCGCTGCCGATCTCCAGCACGGTGAGCGGGGCGACCAGGTGGCGTTGGAGCACCTGCAGGATTGGTCCCTTGTTGCGTTCGCAGGCTTCGGCCCAGCGCTTGGGAGATGTGCTCACAACGGTTCTCCGTCGTCTTCCGTGGGATCCTGGTCCGGCCAATCCACGATCCGTTCCTCCACCATGTCGGGATGAACGTGTTGCTCCGATATGACGCGCCCGCGCACCGAAATACCGGCCAGATGCACGGTCTCCGGATCACCGGAAACCAGAGGATGCCACCATGCCAGGCCGCGGCCTTCCGCCAGGCGCCGGTAGGCGCAGGTGCCGGGCAGCCAGTGCAGAGTCCGCGCCATCCGCGGTGTCAGTTGCAGGCAGTCCGGCACGCGTTGGCTGCGGTTGGCGTAATCGCTGCAGCCGCAACTGTCGCAGTCCAGCAGGGAGCAGACGATGTCCGTATAGGCGATCTCGCCGGTATCCTCATCCTCCAGCTTGTGGACGCAGCAGCGCGCGCAGCCGTCGCACAGCGATTCCCACTCCGTGCGGCTCATCGCCTCCAGTGATTTGGTTTCCCAGAAAGGTCTGTTTCGAGACACTAGTTCATCACCCAGATGGCAGCGTTCAGCGAACTGGCGTAAAGCACCCATAGCAGGTACGGCAGCATCAGCCAGCCGGCCGTGCGGGAGACGTGAAAGAAAAGCCCCATGGTCATGGTGATGGCCAGGATCAACAGCAGGATGTCCAACATTGCCACCCCGACGGCGTTCATACCGAAGAATAGCCACGACCAGGCGGCATTGAACAGCAGTTGGACCAGGAACGCCACAAGCGCGGCCCTGGCCCCATGCTGCCTGCGCCGCCGCCACACCAGCCACGCGGCCACCGCCATCAGACCGTAGAGCAGGGTCCAGGCTGGTGCGAACACCCAGTTCGGCGGAGTCCAGGGCGGCTTCTGCAGCGACGCGTACCAGTCCCCGGGCGAAAACTGTGCGCCGAAGGCAGCCACTGCAAAGCACAACAGCAGCCACCCTGCCAGCGCCGGCAGGGAACGGTAACGAGATGTCATGGAAGCCCTTCGTAGTCCGTCAGCCAAGGTGCTACTGTGCGGGCCAAACCCGTTATGCGCAACATCCCACCCTACTCGGAAGGCGCTAGCTTTCTCTGTATAATTCCGCGCCTCCGGTCTCCGCAACGCATGCACTCGGGAAGGTTGAGCCAGATGGGCAGTCATCAACAGCAGGTCGACAAGCGACGCACCTTTGCGATCATCTCGCATCCGGATGCGGGCAAGACCACGGTCACCGAGAAGCTGTTGCTGTTCGGGGGCGCGATCCAGGTGGCCGGCGCCGTGAAAGGCAAGAAGGCCGCGGCCCATGCCACCTCGGACTGGATGGCCATGGAGAAGGAGCGCGGTATCTCGGTCACCTCCTCGGTGATGCAGTTTCCCTACAAGGATCGCATCATCAACCTGCTGGATACGCCGGGCCACGCCGACTTCTCGGAAGACACCTACCGGGTGCTGACTGCCGTGGACTCGGCACTCATGGTGATCGACGCTGCCAAGGGCGTCGAGGAACGCACCATCAAGCTGATGGAGGTCTGCCGGCTGCGCGATACGCCGATCATGACCTTCATCAACAAGCTGGATCGCGAGGGTCGTGACCCGATGGAGGTGCTGGATGAGGTGGAGGAGGTGCTGGGCATCCAGTGCGCGCCCATCACCTGGCCCATCGGCATGGGAAAGCGTTTCAAGGGCGTCTACCACCTGTACGACGAAGCCATCCACCTGTTCAGCCCCACCCACGGCGGCCGCATCCAGGAAGGCGAGGTGGTGCAGGGGCTGGACAATCCCCGCCTGGACGAACTATTCGGCGCCGGCATGGCCGCCGAATTGCGGGAGGAGATCGAGCTGATCCAGGGCGCAAGTCATCGTTTCGACAAGGACGCCTATTTGCGTGGCGAGCTGACGCCGGTATTCTTCGGCTCCGCCATCAACAATTTCGGTATCCGCGAATTGCTGGACGATTTCATCGACTATGCGCCTGGTCCCCAGCCCCGGGAAACCGCCACCCGCACGGTGTCGCCGGACGAGGAGCCGCTGACCGGATTCGTGTTCAAGATACAGGCGAACATGGACCCGAACCACCGCGACCGGGTAGCGTTCATGCGGGTCTGTTCCGGGCGGTTCGAGCGCGGCATGAAGCTGCGCCAGGTGCGCATCGGCAAGGACGTCAAGATCGCCAATGCCATCACCTTCATGGCGTCGGACAGGGAGGCCGCGGAGGATGCGTATCCCGGTGACATCATCGGGCTGCACAACCACGGTACGATTCAGATCGGTGATACCTTCACTCAGGGTGAGGAGCTGAAGTTCACCGGCATTCCGAATTTTGCGCCCGAGCTCTTCCGGCGCGTGGTGTTGCGCGATCCGCTGCGGCTCAAGCAACTGCAGAAGGGTATCGAGCAGCTCTGCGAGGAAGGCGCATCCCAGCTGTTCAAGCCGCTGAACAACAACGATCTGATCGTGGGTGCCGTCGGCACACTGCAGTTTGATGTGGTGGCCTACCGCCTGAAGGCGGAGTACGGCGTGGATGCGCTGTTCGAGCAGGTGAACGTGAAAACCGCGCGCTGGGTGACATGTCCGGACGCGCGGATGCTGGAGGATTTCCGGCGCAAGGCGGCGGACAATCTGGCGATGGATGTCGGCGGCAACCTTACCTACCTGGCGCCCAATCGCGTCAACCTGGACCTGACCCAGGAGCGCTGGCCGGACGTTCAGTTCAACGCTACCCGCGAGCACTAAGGAAGCGCTGCCGGCAGGCCCGTTCGGGGTCACTCCTCTGCGGTGCTGATTTCGGTCGAGGGTGCCATCAGGTGAATTCCCTGCGACAGCAGCGATACCGTTGCGGTGATGCCGGGTACCAGTCCATTGCGGCGGGCGGCATGGGTCGAGGTGTTGAAGCGCAGCCGTTCGCCGCTCTCCCCGCAGCGCAGCGTGACTGAAGTCTGAACCCCCAGCGTGATGCATTCTTCCACTATGCCGTTGATCGGGTTCTCCCGCTCGCCTTGCGAAGGGCGTTCGCGGCGGTGGAGTATGATGTCGGACTCCGGTATGTACCAGTCCACGCGCGCGCCATCCGCCAACTCGGGCGGCTGGTGCAATTCCAGCAGCCGTCCGTTCCAGCTCAGCCGAAGGCCGGCAGGACTGTGGCGGATCAAGCCCTGGAACAGATTGGGCTGGCCCAGCAGGCGCGCGACGCGGGCTGATCGTGGCTCCCGGAACAGGGTGTCCGGCGCATCGGTCTGCAGACTGTTTCCCTGGTGCAGCACGCAGATGCGGTCTGCCAGGGCCCGTGCTTCCTGCAAGTCGTGCGTTACCAGCACGATGGGAATGTTGATGGACTGGCGAAGCAGTGCCAGTTCCCGTTGCAGTCGCTGGCGGGTCATCATATCCACGGCCGAGAAGGGTTCATCCAGCAGCAGCACCCGGGGCCGCCGGGCGAGGGCACGGGCCACGGCCACGCGCTGTTGCTGCCCGCCAGACAACTGGGACGGGTACCGTCCTTCCAGGCCTTCCAGACGCACCATTCGGAGCAGTTCCATCGCCCGCTGGCGCCGGCTGTTCGTGTCTCCGTCATCCATCGCCAGCCGCAGATTGTCCAGCGCGGTCAGGTGGGGGAATAGCGCGTAGTCCTGGAACACCATGCCCACCCGGCGCTGCTGCGGTGTCAGGGCGATACCCTGGCGGGTGTCCAGCCAGGGCGCGCCCTGACAGAGGATCAGGCCATGGGTCGGGCGCAGCAGCCCGGCGATGGCGCGCAGTGTGGTGGTCTTGCCGCTGCCGGATGGCCCCACCAGCGCCAGTAGTTCCCCGGCCCTCACGTTGAACCGGAGATCCAGGGGAATTCCGCGGCGGTTTACCAACTCCACGCTCAGGTCGTCAGCGGACACCTACGCCCCTCCCCTTGCCTGCCAGGCCGTAGACCAGCGCGATGGCGATGAATGACGCCACCAGCAGCAGCAGGGACATGGCACCGGCTGCCTCGTCGTCGAAAGCCTGAACGCGGTCGTAGATGGCGATGGCGATGGTCCGCGTCTCGCCCTCGATAGAGCCCCCCACCATCAGCACCACGCCGAATTCCCCGATGGTATGGATGAACGTCAGCACAAAGGCGGAGATCACCCCGGGCCATACCAGCGGCAGCTCGATATGCGTGAAGGTGCGCCAGCCCGACAGCCCGGAGCACCAGGCGGCTTCCCGCAGATGGGGTGGGACGGTCTCGAATGCCCGCTGCACGGGCTGGATGGCGAAAGGCAGGTTGAAGATGATCGAGGCGATCACGATGCCGGCGAAACTGAAGTTCAGGCCCCGCCCGGTGAGCTGTTGCCAGAACTGGCCGATCGGCATGTCGCCGCCGAAACTTACCAGCAGGTAGTAACCCAGCACGGTGGGTGGCAGTACCAGCGGCAACGCGATGGCCGCCTCCACCAGGCCGCGACCGCGAAAACGCCGGTAGGCGAGCCAGCGGCCCACCAGCAGCCCCAGGGGCATCAGAATGGCCGTGGTCCAGGCAGCCAGTTCCAGTGACAGCCGGAAGGCTGTCCAGTCCATTGCCGTACTCCCGTGAAAATCGGCGCGTCCGCCCTACGCCGGGGCGGCCTCCCGGCCGGTCAGCCAGCCCTTGGCCCGCTCGGCGGCCTGGCTGACGACCAGGTACAGGCAGGGTACCACGAACAGGGTCAGCAGCATTGAGACCGCCAGGCCGCCCACCACCGACATGGCCAGCGGTCGCATGATCTCCGCGCCTTCGCCCATCCCGATGGCCAGCGGCATCATCCCGAGGACGGTGGTGGAAGTCGTCATCAGGATAGGCCGCAACCGCACGGTGCCTGCTGCCACCACCGAGCGCACCAGCGACAGTTTTCTGCGACGGCGGCCGATCTCGATGTATTCCACCAGAAGGATGGCATTGTTGACCACGATACCTATCAGCAGGATGACGCCGATCAGGACCGGGGCGGAGACCGGTGTCGAGGTTGCCCAGAGCACCCCGACTACGCCGAGCAGCGACAATGGCGCTGCTGTGATGATCACCAGCGGGTTGCTGAGACGTTCGTACTGCACGGCCAGCACGACGAAGACCAGGAACACGGCGAGCAATATGACCATGCCCAGTTCCCGGTTGGTTTCCTGGATGGTTTCCCACTGCCCGCCGTAGATCATGCTGATCTCGTCCGGCAACTCCATTTCCGCCAGCCGGGTTTCCACCTGTTGCATCACCGTGCCCACGTCAGCCAGGTCCGTATTGATGTCGCCATTTACGCGAACCAGCCGGCTCTGATTCTCTCGTTCGATGTGTGCAGGCCCTTCCCCCAGCTCGAAGCGGGCGACATCCCGCAGCGCGATCGGCTGGCCGTTGCCACGGAACAGCATCAGATTTCCCAGCAGGTCGGGATTGCTGACCTCGGCGGTGGGCAGACGGACCCGTATGTCGTATTCGCGGTTGGCAGTCATGTACTGCGTGGGCACGGCGCCGTCCACCGCATCGCGGATGGCGCGGCCTACGTCGGACACCCGCAGGCCCAGGTCGGCGGCACGGTCTCGGTCCACCGTCACCCGCATCAGGGGGCTCTGGTCCTCGCGTCCGATTTCTACCCCCTGCAGGCCGGTGATGCCCTGCAGGCGCTGCACCACTTCCCCGGCCAGCGTGTTCAGTTGTCGCAGATCCTCGCCGACAATGCCGATGGAGAGGTCATCACCGCTGGTGGTAAAGCGCAGGCCCTCGATGCGTGGCGGCCGTACCCGCAAACGTGCCCCGGGGATATCCAGCGCTTCCAGCCGCTGCTGTGCCTCCGCCACCCACTGGCCGGCGGTGATGCCGTCGCGTTGCGCCAGCGGTACCAACTGCACCGAGGAACGCACCGTCCCCGGCCGTTCGTTGATCACGCCGCCCGAGAGATGACCGCCGACCAGCGTGAACTGTGTCTCCACGGCAGGCATTCCGGCGATCACGGCCTCCATCTTGCGGGCAACCTCGTCGGTTTCCTGAGGCGGCGTTCCCGGGGGCAGCCAGAAGTTGATCTGGATGTTGCCGTCGTCCACCACTGGCAGGAACTCGTTCCCCAGATCGTCGAACACCTGCAAGGCACCGACGAAACCCAGTGTCGCGAGCCCGATGACCAGCCAGCGCAGTCGCAGCACCCTGGGCAGCAGGCGCCTGTAGCGGTTGCGCAGCCAGAGGATCAGGCGGTTGAAGCCGCGCAGCGGCGGGCTGCGGTCCAGGCCGCTATGGAAGCGGATGCCCGTGAGCAGTGCGGCCAGCATGGGCACCAGCGTCAGCGCGGCGGCCAGGGTGGCGACGATGGCGAAGGAGATGGTCAGTATCAGATCCCGGAAAACCAGCGCGGCGATGCCGGTGACCAGCAGGAAGGGGAGCACGGCGGCCAGGTTCGTGGCGGTGCCCGCGGTGATGGCGGAGGCGACTTCCTTGGCCGCATCGCGGGCCGCGTTCTCCGGGCTCTTGCCCAGTTGTTCGCGATGCCGGTAGATGTTCTCCAGCATGACGATGGCATTGTCCAGCAGCAGGCCCACCCCCAGGGCCAGGCCGCCGAGGCTGATGATGTTCAGGGTCAGCCCGCTCAAGCCCATCATGGAAAAGGTGGCCATGATAGCGATCGGGATGGACAGGCCGATGACGAAGCTCTTGCGCAGGCTGCCCAGGAACAGAAAGACCATCAGCATGGCCAGGACGCCACCCAGTATGGCGGCCCCGGCCACCGAGTTGATCGAGCCGCGGATGAAAAAGGACGGATCGGCCACGGTGCGGTACTGGATGTCCTCCGGAATGAAGCCCGAGCGCTCCAGGCGCCGCATGGTGCTGTTGATGTCGTCCACCACGCCGACCGTGTTCGCCTGCGGAATCTTGAACACGGAAACCTGCGCCGAGGGTGTGCCATTGAGCCTGGCGAACAGGCGCGGCTCGCGGAAGCCGTCGCGAATGTCGGCCACCTCGGTCAGCGGGATGCGTTGATTGCTGCTGCCCGGGAGATCCAGCAGGACGCCCCGGATGTCTTCCACCGAGGTGAACAGCCCGTCGGTCTTGGCCATCACGTCGAAGCTGCTGGAGGTCATCCAGCCGGCGGCGATGTCCACGTTCTCGGCTGCGAGTGTGTTGCTCACGTGCTGCATGCTCAGGCCGTAGGATCGCAGCCGGTCCTGGTCCACGATGACTTCCACTTCCCGCACCATGCCGCCGGCGGCTTCCACGCCCGAGACGCCATGAATGGCGATCAGTTGCGGTGTGAGCTGGTTCTCCACCCAGTCGCGGACTTCGGCCTCGGAGCGGGTGGTGGAACTGAAGCCGGCCTGCCAGATCGGATCCTGCGCGGGGTCGAACTTGTACAGTCTCGGTGGTTCGATGTCCGGCGGGAGCTGGGTGCGTGCAAGTTCGAGATAGCGTGCGGTGTCCTGGATCGCAAGATCCAGGTTGGTGCCGTACTCGAAACGCAGGTTGACGTTGGTGCGGCCCTCGGAGGCCCGGCTGTCGATGGTGACCAGGTTCTCCACCGCTGCCAGGTTGCGTTCCAGCACCCGGGTGACCTGCTGCTCCATGACTTCGGGCGCAGTGCCGGGATAGTTCACCGTGACCCGGATCTGCGGGTATTCGACGTTGGGGAGCAGGTCCACCGGCAACCGGTCGAAGAAGAACAGTCCCAGCACGAAAACCACCGAAGCCAGCGCCAGTGTACCCACCGGGCGCCGTATCGCGGCACTGGTTATGCCGCGGTGGGCTTGCTCTTCCAGGCCGCCAGCCATGGATCAGGGCCTGTTCCCACTCTTGCGCTCGCTGCGTTGCGGCGCATGGCTGCGTCTCTCGTCAGTCATGTACATCAAGCACACCTCCTTACTCGTTCCTTGCCCTGCGCCACAACGGCCTCCGGCGCAGCGAGCGCAAGAGTGGGAACAGGCCCTAACCCCTCCAGCCGACGATGCGGACCGCCTCACCGTCCTGGCGGTCGATGGGATTGGTCGCCAGTACGACCTCGTCCCGCGCCAGGCCCTGGAGGATCTCCGTCCAGTCTCCCCGGGTCACACCGATCTCCACTTCCCGATGCTCCAGGCGGTTTCCGGAAATCACGTAGACGTAGCGTTTGGCATCATTCTGGCCAACGGCGGCGGCGGGCACGGCGAGCGTGTCCGGGCGCGCATCGATCGCCATGCGTACTCGGCCGAGGTAGCCAGGGCGCACGTTGCGCTCTGCTGCATCCTCCGGCAACGCGATTTCGACGATCACGAGGCGGCTTTCGGGCTCGGCGGACGGGTAGATGCGTCGTATCCGGGCGTCGAACTCCTCGCCCGGCAGCGCGTCCAGCTGCAGCGGGACCGGCTGCCCCGGTTGCAGGTGACCCACATCCAGCTCCGAGACGCCGAGCCGGATGACCAGCGTGTCCATGGCGGAGAGCTGGAACAGCGTGTCCTGGGCCTGTACCGCTTCCCCGGGTTCGATATACCGCGCCGTGACAACGGAGCGGCGCGGTGCCGCCACGCGGCCAAAATCCACCCGGGTCTGCCATAGCAGCTGTTCACTGTTAGCCACCCGCAGGCGCGCCAGGGCGCGCTGGTAATCGGCAGGGCTGACCACGCCGCGTTCACGCAGCTCGGCGGCGCGGTCGTAGTCCACCTGGGCTTCCTCCGCCTGGGCGCGTGCCCGCTCCAGTTCCGCGCGTTCCTCGGATACGTCCAGTTCGGCGAGGATGTCGCCCGCCTCGACGGCATCGCCCACTTCCACATGCACCTGATCCACGGTCCCGGCGGCCCGGCTGGCAAGGCGGATCCGTACCCGTGGGGCCACGGTGCCGGAGGCGCTGAGCATGCGGGAGAGATCGCGCGGCATGACTTCGACGGCGGTTACGGGCGTGCCCCGGGGTTCGTTCGCTGCATTGCTCTCGGTGGTGGATTCAGAGCGCTCGCAGCCGGCCAGCAGCACAGCGGCAATGATCGTGGCCATGGCCACAAGCAGATTGGGCAAGGAAGGGCACACTGGCTGCTGAGTACGCATGCTGAAAGGCTACCACCGGATGCATGTGGGAAATATTGCCCGGTTCACGTCCTTGCGCCATATGGCGCCGGCGTCGCCAGAGAGATACCCGGTTGATGACACGGTGTCGGAGAAGTTCCGCCAAGCTCTGCCGCGAATGCGAGAACTAATCAGCCTTTCCTAGCTGCCGATGAGTCTCTCGAAAATGCGGAAGCCGGCAACATAGGTGCCCACCGCCGAGCCAATGGTGGCGAACAGGAAGACCAGCAGTGTGCGCGAGACCCGGTTGCGCCACCACCCCCGCAGGGAGGTCACGTCGGACCGCAGGCTGGCGAAGTGGCCCACAGTGGGGCGGCGCATGGTCATCTCCACGGCGGCGGCCACGAAGCCGGCACCAATGGTCGGGTTCAGCGAAGTGAAGGGGGCGGCGAAGAAGGTGGCCACTATGGTCACCGGATGCCCCCAGGCCAGCAGCGCGCCAAGGGCGGAGAGCGTACCGTTGATCAGGAACCATTCGCCCATCAGCTGGAAGCCCAACTCCGGGTTCCGGCTGAAGCCGATCACGAACCCCAGCAGGACCAGGCCGACCACCGCCCAGGGGATGTAACCCACCCAGCGACTCCCCGGGGGGACGCTCTCCAGTGCCTCACGCTCCGGCACCGGATCCTGGTTCGCCGTTTCCGACAAGTGGCCCGCGAGGCCCTTGAGGTGGCCGGCGCCGATCACGACAAGCACGTTACGGAAACGGCCTTCCGGCGCCTGTTCCCGGAGCCGCAGGGCCATATAGCGGTCGCGTTCGGCGATCAGCGGTTGATAGAGTTTCTCCGAGCTTTCCGCGAATTCGGTGAACGTGGCCTCGAGGATGTCGCCGTCCTTGAGCTTCTCGATTTCCTCTGCGCTGACGGTCTGCCGGGACACCATGCTTGCCATCAGGCCGGAAATCAGGCCCATGCGCTGCCACCAGGGGACATTCCGATAGATGCGGCGCAAGGTGATGCCGACTTCGCGGTCCACCAGCAGTACGGGAAGACCCGCGGCGCGCGCCTCCTGGATGGCCGCGCGCATTTCGGCGCCGGGCTCGATGTTGGACTGTTCGGCGATACGCTGCTGGAACGCGCCAAGCGCCAGGCTGGCCGCCACCATACCGGCCTTGCCGCTGCGCACGACCTGGAACAGGTCCATGCGCGCCATTGCGTCGGGATCGACGATGGTCTGGTAGCGGGTGGGGCAGAGCTCCACGGCGACGGCATCGAACTCACCGGAGCGGACCAACTGCGTCACCTCGTCGGCACTGGCCTTGGAGACATGAGCCGTCCCCAGCAGGGTGTAGCGGCTTTCGCCCTGTTCCACGACCTGACGCGGCCCCTGGGTAGAGAAGTCGTTCATGAAGCTCCTGGTGGTGTTGTGCCGAGCGCCTGATTATCCACGAACCGGATAGCCGGGCCAAACCCGATGATCGGGTTGTGAAACATGGCACAATCGGGGAAACAGGGAATGCGATTGTGTTTCCTCAAGCCCGACCCCAGCGCATGGTGGCGGTGGGCGATGACCCCGGGAGAATCGATAGCGATGTTTCCGAGTATCAGGCGCTGGCGCCGCAGGCGGGTTCTGGAACAGCATGCCTTGCCGGATGCGCTGGTGGAGCAGGCGTTCTCGGCGCAATGGGCGTTGCAGCGACTGGATGGTCCCGATCGGAGACGCCTGCGCGAGCTGGCGACACTCTTTCTTCACGACCGTGATGTCTATGGTGCCGGCGGGCTGGAGCCTGAACCCGGGATGGCAGTGGAGGTGGCGCTGGTGGGCTGCCTGCCGGTGTTGAACCTGGGGCTGGACTGGTACCGGGACGTCCGCACGCTGGTGCTTTACCCTGGGGATTTCGTGGCTCGGCATCGCTATCAGGATGAAGCGGGCATAGAGCACGACGAGGAATCGGTCATGGCGGGCGAGGCCTGGGAGCGCGGTCCGGTGGTGCTGTCCTGGGCAAATGTGGAGGCCTCGCGCGACGCTGATGGCTTCAACGTCGTGCTGCACGAGTTCGCACACAAGCTGGATATGGTCAATGGGGAGGCCAATGGTCATCCTCCGCTGCACCGGGGCATGGATCGGCAGCGCTGGACCCGGGCATTCTTCATGGCCTACGAGCGGCTGTGCGCGGAGCTTGATGCCGGTGGCGAACCTTGGATCGACCCCTATGCGGCGGAGTCACCCGCGGAGTTCTTTTCCGTGCTCAGCGAGGCTTTCTTCGAGCTGCCCTGGTTGCTGAAGGCGGAAGAGGCCACCGTCTACGAACAACTGGCCCTGTTCTACCGGCAGGATCCGGCAGCCGGCATGAAAGGCCCGGTCGGCTATTCGTCGTCTTCCCCCTCGTCATCGTTCCCGGACGCGTCCTCCGTCTGTTCCTCACCATCGTCATAGTCGCCGGATTCATCCGGGCGATCGGCATCGTCCGCTTCCGACTTCGCGCAGTCGGGTGAGGCAGTGAATTCCTCGCCGGAATCCACAAGGATGCGGTCCTTCATGTAGCTGCGGCCGATCAGCATCTGGAAACCGAGTTCGCTGCGATCCGCGAGGTTGACCTCTACATGACGCAGCACCTCGCCGACACAGACTTCCATCTTGACCACGGGTCGCCGGCTCGTGCCCGAGGCGCTGCGGATACGCGCCTGACGAACAATTTTCTTCTCGAAGGTATACTCTTGCTCGTCCTGGTTGGTGACGGTGAAGCGCACCCAGTCATCGTCGTCCTTTTCGAATATCTCGAAATCGGGCGCGTTCAGCGAGGAGTTGTCGGCCCCGGTGTCCAGCTTGGCCCTGATGGTGAGTTCCCCGGACCCCAGCGATGCCTCCTCGAGCCAACCGTAGATGGCGAGTTCCCTCTGCTCGGCGACGGCGGTCCCGGCCAGCAGCAGGGCGAGGGAGATGGACAGCAAGAGAGAGCGGGAGATCAGTCGCATGGCCTTGGATCACCAGTGGTGGCAAAAAGAACGGAATCGAATCAGTGCCAAGTCTAAGCAGGGCAGGTTTCGAATCAACTGTCTCAAGCTGGTGACAGTTGTTGCGCTGCTTGGAGCCAGCACGCTTGCTGCCGCCGATGTGATGGAGCTGCGGGTGCTGGACGAAGGCACCTACTGCGGGGACGAGCAGGCGTCCGCACGCTGGGTGTCGGACAACGGGGCACCGGCGCTGTTGCTGTCCATGGGGCAGCAGCCTTCCGGTGGTTTCGGCGTCAGTCTCGCCGAGACCGGGGCCGAATTCGTGGACGGCGCCTGGGAAATCGTCGTGGACTGGCGCGAACCCGCGCCGGGAGAAGCCGTAACCCTGGCGCTGACGCTGCCATGCCTGAAGCTTGCCGGCGGCTGGTCCGAGCCAGTGCCGGTGCGCGTCATCGATCAGTCGGGCCGGATACGGCTTGAAGCGGCAATGGAATCGCTGAAGTAGCAGGCGCGGCCCCGGCCCTCCGTCTTTGCCCGGTACATTGCCTCATCCGCGGCCATGATCAGGGCCTCGGCTTCCACGCCGTCCAGTGGATAGCGGCTGATACCGATGCTCGCACCCACCTGGCACTGGTGGCCTTGCAGCGTCACCGACCTGGAAAGCTGGGTGAGCACCTCGGTGGCAATGGCGTCGGCCACCTCCAGCCCGCTGGGCGGTGACAGCACGACAATGAACTCGTCGCCGCCCAGCCGGGCAACGGTGTCGGTTTCCCGGACCGACTCGCGCAGGCGTTGCGCAAGCACGCCCAGCATGGCGTCGCCAAAGCGGTGGCCATGGGCATCGTTCACGGGTTTGAAGCCGTCCAGGTCGATGAAAAGCAGCGCCAGCTCGTGCTGGTTTCGCCGCGCCTGGGCCATGGCCACGCGTAGCCGATCCAGCAGCAGGGTCCGGTTGGGGAGCCCGGTCAGCGGGTCGTGGGTGGCGTCGTGGCGTAGCTGCTCCTCGTGCCGCTTGCGGCTGGAGATATCCTCCATTGCCAGCAGGAAATGACTGACGGCATCCGAGTCATCGCGAATGCCGTTGATATTCACCCAGGCAGGGAAAGGCTCGCCGTTATGCCGCCGGGCCAGTATCTCGCCTTCCCAGTGACCTTCGCGTAACAGTTCCTCCCAGGCCTGGGCGTCCATCACGCCGCCTTGCTCGGCAGTCGTGAGCAGCGGCGATGGCCGGCCGACGATATCTCCGACCCGGTAGCCGGTCAGCCGCGAATAGGCAGGGTTGCAGCGGACCACCCGGCGATGGGCATCGGTGACCAGCATGGCCTCCGAAGAATGCTGGAACACGCTGGCGGCAAGCCGCAACTGACCCTCTGAGCGCTTCCGCTGGGTGATATCGCGCTCCAGCACCAGTACGGAGGCAACCTCCTCCGAGCTGCCGCGCTCGGGGACCACGCGGCTCTCGAAGAACAGTATCTGGCCGTCGGGCGACCTCAGACGGAACTCGAACATGTGCGTTGTCCGTTCCTGAAACGCCTTCCGGTAGTTGGCCTCCAGCAACTGCGCCAGAGCCGGGTCCGCCAGCGTTTCCGGTCGTCGCCTGCCCAGCAGCGTATCGGCGGGCACACCGGCATAGTGCTCCACCGCCGAGTTGATGTAGAGGATGCGAAGCTCCGGATCCAGTCGTGCGATCACGTCCGGCGAGTTCTCCACCAGCGCCTGGTAGGCCGCTTCGCGTTCCTTCAGCGAGGATTCGGTACGCTTGTGGTCGGTGATGTTGAAGGCCAGCCACAGTACCGCCGGGCGGTCGTGTTCGTAGGCATGCAGGGTCACGACGCGGCCCTGGTACCACTGTCGGTGGTCATGGGAATCGTCGGTCGGTGCAATGCGGCCCAAGGCGTATTCGACAGTCTGCACGCGACCGCTGGTGATGGCTGCCTGGACGACGCCGAGGAATTGCTGCGCCAACGCTTCCGGCAGCACGTCCACCATGCGCTTGCCGATCAGCGTCTCCGGCTGCAGGGCATGGTCGCCGCCCTGGCCGCCAAAGACATCCAGATACGTGCCCCGGTCATCGAGTATCAGGGCGATGTCCGGCATCGCCTGAATCATGGCGTGCAAGCGGTTGCGGTTGCTGCGCAACGCGTTCTCCAGGCGCTTGCGCTCGGTGATATCCGTCACCGTGCCCAGGGCCGCGGGCCGGCCGTGCCAGTCCACCAGGCTGGTGTTCAGGCGCACGTGCCGTTTTTCGCCATCCTTGCGAATGATGCCGACCTCGTATTCGGCGGGCACCGAGAAACCCTCCATGCGCTGGCGGTGCCGCTCCAGCAGGTTCTCGCCGTCGCTGCCGGGAACGATCCTGGTCAGCGGCTGGCCCAGTAATTCTTCCTCCGTGTATCCGCTGATCTTCGTCATTCGCGGGTTGACGAAGCGGAAAACGCCCTCCTGTGCTATGCAGACACCGTCGTTGAGGTGATCAACCACCGCCCGGTATTTCCGCTCCGAACTGGCGAGGGCGATTCGCTGACCCGTCAGTCTCCACCCTGCCAGTCCCGCGGCCAGCGAAAGGGCGACCCCCAGGCCCTGCCAGTAGGCCACCATGCCGGCTCCAGATGCCAGTGGCTCGGCTGCCAGTTCCCAGGTCACGCCGCTTAGACGTATCTCCTGGCGGAGACTGTCCCGGTGGAACAATCCCTCATCCCCGAGCAGCAATGTGTTGTCATCCATATTGCGCAGTGCCAGACGCAGGCCGAGATCCTCCGAATACAGTCCCGCCGCCTCGAACAGGCTATCCATGAAGATGACCGCGGTGACCAGGCCCCAGTAGCGTTCGTCGTCATTGTCGCGGATGAAAACCGGTTCCCGCGTGGCCAGGGCGACACCGCCCTGGACCAGTTGCACCGGGCCGGTGACGACCAACCCGCGCTTTTCCATGGCGCGAAAGACCGCGTAGCGCTGCTCCGGCTGGGTTGCCAGGTTCAGGCCCATGGCGGTCTCGTTGCCCTCCAGCGGATGGATGTGACGAATGGTGTTGCCGGGGGCAAGCACCAGATGGCTGGTGTGGCGGCTGCGATGCAGCAGCTCGGCGCTGATACGCTTGAACTGGTCTTCCTGCAGTTCGGGGTCGCTGGCCACCAGTGCGGTCAGACCGTAGGTCAGGTGGATGGTGGAGTTGAGCTCGCTTTCCAACTGTGCGCGTACGGTTGCCAGTTCCTGCACTGCGCGGGACTGCCGCTGCTGATGTTCGTGCTCGGCCAGGCTCCCAGAGAGCAGCCATACGGCGGCCAGGCTCGCCAGGGTAACGGACAGGCCGACGGCGATGGGGCCGGAGCGTGACCAGCCAGCGCTCATGCGAATGCTCCCTCAGTGCGTTCAACGCAGTGGCCGTCCGCCGGGAGGCGGACGTTACAAGACGCTGATATGTCACCCTTTCCGCGGATTTCGTGTTCTACGCTTCACAGTACCGCAGCCGGCCGCGCTTGGAAACGCGGGCGTGGCGGCGTGATACTGTGAGTCCACACATCATTTTCCCGCGTCATCCGCGACTGGCGCGGCAATTCAACGCCGTAACGGGGTGCCATGAACGCCAATTCACAACCGCCGCTGGCCGGCTTCGCATTCACTGATCTGTTGGAGCATCAGGGTCTGGAGCAGCTTGATCGTCGTTTCCTCCAGTGGCTGGATGCGCGGGATGGTGAACTGGCGCAGCGCGTGCAGGCGTATCGCCGCCAGGCGCTGCCGTCCACCTCCGGGGAACTGAGCGGATTCCTGCTTGCGCTGGCGCCGCAACTGGAACACTGGCTGGAGGAGTTGTTCGGGGTGGGCGGTGAGCTGGCGGCGATCCGTCAGCAGGCGCTGGATGAGCAAGTCGTCTGGCGTTTCAAGCGGGAATGGGTGCAGAAGGCGGCCCGCAGGCAGCGGGAGCCCGTGGAACACGGCTGGGCGGAGCTGGATGCCTGGCTGGACGATCAGTTGCAGCAGGCCGGTCTGAACGGCGACGACCGCGAATATGCCGTCGCCCACTACGCCGAGACGCTGCGGCATCAGGACGCGGATCATCCGGAGGTGGTCCGACTGGTGGCCTGGTGTCGTTTGGCCCTGCATGAGCCAGGCGGCCGCTCGGCGGTGGCTGGCTGGAGCAGCTTCCGGCTGCCAGCCAAGGTGGATCACGCCAATCTGGTCCCGATGCAGCCCGCATCCGGGCCGCGCGACGTGAGTCTGCATGCCGAGCCTTCGCGATGGCGGTCGCGGGACGGTTTCGCGCTGACCGACCACCGGATGCACCGGCGCGATGTGCAGTCGGAGGTCGACTACTGCGTGTACTGCCATGACCATGACGGTGATTTCTGCTCCCGGGGGTTTCCGGAAAAGAAGAAGCAACCGGAGTTGGGGTTCAAGCTGGACCCGCTGGGGGTGACGCTGGTTGGCTGTCCTCTGGAGGAAAAGATCTCCGAAATGCATGTGCTCAAGCGGGACGGCCGCATCATCGCCGCGCTGGCCATGGCGATGGTGGACAACCCGATGGTACCGGCCACCGGACATCGCATCTGCAACGATTGCATGAAGAGCTGCATTTACCAGAAGCAGGATCCGGTCAACATCCCCCAGGTCGAGACCGCCGTGTTGTCGGAAGTGCTGGGCCTGCCCTGGGGTGTGGAGATCTATGATCTGCTCAGCCGCTGGAACCCGTTGCGCCGGGAGCAATACCTGATGCAGCCGTACAACGGGCGCAACGTCCTGGTGGCCGGCATGGGACCGGCCGGCTTCACCATGGCGCACTACCTCACCATGGCTGGCTGCGGTGTGCTCGGCATCGAGGGGCTGAAGGTCGAGCCGTTGCCGGTGCATCTGCTGCGGCGGCCGATCCGGGACTGGAGCGAGCTGGAGGAACCACTGGACGAACGTGTTCTGCTTGGCTTCGGCGGTGTCGCCGAGTACGGCATCACCGTTCGCTGGGACAAGAATTTCCTGAAATTGATCTATCTGTCGCTGTTGCGGCGGCCCACTTTCCAGATCAAAGGTGGCGTCCGCCTGGGCGGTACGCTCACGCTGGAAGACGCCTGGGAACTGGGGTTCGATCACGCCTGCCTGGCGACCGGAGCTGGTTATCCGCGCGTGATTCCCATCGGCAACAGCCTGGCCCGCGGCATGCGCCAGGCGAATGATTTCCTGATGGCGCTGCAGCTAACCGGCGCCGGCAAGGAAACCTCGATTGCCAATCTGCAGGTGCGCCTGCCGGCGGTGGTGATCGGCGGCGGGCTCACCGGCGTGGATACCGCTACCGAGGTGCAGGCCTACTACATCAAGCAGGTGGAAAAGACCCTGAAGCGTTACCGGCGCTTGTGTGAGCATCAGGGCGAGCAGTCGGTGCGCGCCGGGCTGAGTCCGGAAGATCTGGAAACGCTGGACGAATTCCTCGACCACGGGCGAGCGGTGGAGGAGGAGCGCGAACAGGCCGTCACCGAAGGCCGCGACGTTGACTTCATCCCGCTGTTGCACGCGTGGGGCGGAGTGACGATTGCTTATCGCAAGGGCATGAATGCTTCCCCTGCCTATATCCGCAACCACGAGGAATTGATCAAGGCCACCGAGGAAGGGCTGTTCTACGCTGAAGGGCTGGATCCAATCCATGCCGTGCTGGATGCCAACGATCACGTCGAGGCGTTGATTCTGCGTCGTATGGAATCACGTGAGGGGCGATGGTTTGCCACTAACCAGGAGGTGCGCCTGCCGGCCCGGTCCATCTTCGTCGCCGCGGGAACCGTCCCGAATACCATCTACCAGCACGAGCATCCGGCCGGGTTCGAGATGGAACGCGACCATTATCTGCCGCACGTGGAGCATGAGAACGGCTTGCAGCCGGTGCAGGTGGCGGAACATGTGAAAGCTTCCGAGGTGGGGCCATTCACGTCCTATCAGCATGAGGGCAGGACGGTCACGTTCCTGGGCGATACCCACCCGGTGTTCAATGGCAGCGTGGTCAAGGCCATTGCCTCCAGCAAGCGCAGTTACCCGGGGGTGTTGAAAGCGCTGCGGCATCTGCCCAAGCGGACTGAGCAACAGGAGAATTACACCGCGTTCAGGGAGCGGATGGACACGCTGTTCGACGCCCGCGTGGTGGAAGTGAACCGTGACAATCCCGCGGTCGTGGAGATCTGGGTCCGGGCACCCATGGCCGCGCGCAAGTTCCGGCCCGGTCAGTTTTTCCGCTTCCAGACCTATGAGGCTCTCTCGCCGGTGGTGGAGGGCACGCGACTGCAGGTGCCGCTGATGACCGTCAGCGGCACCGGCCTGCGTGACGACCAGATCCGTCTGATGGTGTTGCAGTGGGGGGCCGCCCCGAGGATTGCCGGCCGTCTGCAACCGGGTGATCCCGTCGTGCTGATGGGCCCCACCGGCGAACCCGCGCATATCCCCAGCGGGGAAACGGTACTGGTCGTGGCCGGGCGCTGGGGCGCCGCGGTCATGCATGATATCGGCACCGAGCTGCGCGCGGCCGGCAACCGCGTGCTCTACCTCGCAGCATTCGGCAAGGCGTCGGACGTGGATCATCAGGATGAGCTGGAGGCCGGCGCGGACCAGATCATCTGGGCCACGGCCGCTGACGACACCATTGCCGCACGCCGACCGCAGGATGTCAGCCTGCAGGCCACCGACATGGTCGAGGTGCTGTCCCGCTACCACAGAGGGGAACTCGGCCCGGCAGAGGGCGGTCTGTCATTGGCAGAGGTGAGCCGCATCATGGTCATGGGCGGCACCGGCCTGTTGCGTGGCTTCCAGCAGGCGCTGGCCGGCGAACTCGGCTCCTGCTTTCCGCCACACGTGAAAGCCGTGGGTACCGTCGGCAGCCCCATGCAATGCATGTTGAAGGGAGTGTGCTCCCAGTGCCTGCAGTGGCAGATCGATCCGGAGACAGGCAAGCGCACGCGGGCTGTGTTTTCCTGCGCCGAACAGGATCAGCCGCTGGCGTGGATCGACCTGGACAACCTTGCCGCCCGCCAGCAGCAGAATCGTCTGGCCGATGCGTTGACTGGCCGCTGGATCGATTACGTGCTGCAGCAGGAAGCCGAGCCCGCGGCGCGCTGAATGCGTCTGCGTGCCGGGTTGCCATAACTCCACGGGACTTGGGCGGTTTTCGCCCGAAGCCATGTCGCAAGCAGTCGCGGATGGAACCACTACTGTGACGCCTTGCTTCTGGCCGCGATGGAAAACCGGTCTCGAGCACGAACGTGGAAATTGACCAGCGTTTCCCTAGACTCCAAATACAGACCTGTCGTGCTCCGCGGGTGGTGAATCCCGTGGGGCTGTTCAATCCACCGGAGGAATACAATGAAGAAGCAATTACTTGTCGGCTTTCTCGTGATGCTGTTTGCTGGCGCGAGCTGGGCGCACAGCTGTCCCCGGCTGATGGCCGAGATAGATGCAGTGCTGGAGGACGAGCACGTGGAGTCGCATTTGGAAGCTGACGTGCTCGCGGAGGCCAAGCGCCTGCGGGAGGATGGCGAGCGCTATCACGAGGAAGGTGATCACGACCGCTCGATGGAGGCGCTGGAAGAGGCCATGAAACTGCTCGCCATCGAGGATAACAGCTAGTATGCCGACCCGCGGAACGTCACGTTCGGCGGGACCACATACCCGAAGCGCTGATTGACCGGCGCGCTTGCGTCACGGCCGCATCTTCCCGCAACCGGGACGGCGCGGCCGTAACGCCTGACGGAGTATGGGTATCGTTGACAAGCCCACGACATCGGTAAACAATTCCTGCGTTTTGTCTGGTCAGGAGTCTGTCTTGGACACACACAGTCGTCGTCCAACCCATGAGTTAGGCGCGTCTCTGCGGTAATCAGCGGTTTCCGCGGCCCTGTTTGGGGCCTCCCCACCCCTGTTTCCCGCCGGAGTCGTCAGGCGGGGAACGATCGGAACCAGCCCTCCTCGATGCTCCCGCGACTGCCGTCGCGGCCCGAGTTCGCTTCCCGTTGTCATGCATGCTGTTGCGTTGCAGTCGGCCTGCGCCTGACATGCCGACGGCTGACATTCATCGCCCGGAGCAGGGAGTTTCGCCATGGAGAACCATGACGAGGTTGTTGAAATCCGCCAATCCATCCTGGAGCTGATCGAACAGGAGGCCTGGTCCGATGTGACCGAGGAGTTTGACAACCTCCATGTGCAGGACATCGCGCAACTGCTCACCGAACTGCCGGACATTGCCGTGCGCGCCCGGGTGTTCCGGCAGATTCCCCAGGAGCGCTGGGTTGCAACGTTCTCCTACCTCTCTCCCGCGTCCCAGGAGGAATTGCTCGGCCAGCTGAGCAACCGCGAAGGTCGCTACGTGCTCACCAACATGCTGCCGGACGACCGTACCGCCCTGTTGCAGCAGATGGCGCCGGAGAACACCGAACGTACCCTGAAGCTGCTGCCACCGGCGGATGTGCGGCTGGCGCTGACCCTGTTGCGATATCCGGAAGAGAGCGCCGGTCGCCTGATGACCACCGACTATGTGACGGTGCAGCCGGAATGGCGGATTGACGAAGCCCTGGCGCACATCCGCGCGGAGAGCCGCAAGGGTGAAACGGTCAACACCATCCTGGTCACCGACGACCAGGAGCGTCTGGTGGATGCGATTCGTCTACGCTCCTTCATCCTCGCCGAGCCGGACGAACTGGTGGAAAGCATCCGGCCCGGCTATTTCGTCAGCGTCAACGCGGCTGAAGACCGAGAGGCCGCGGTTCGTGCGATGCAGCACTACGATCTTGAGGTGCTCCCGGTGACGGACTCCGACGGTGTGCTGCTGGGCATCGTCACGGTGGATGACGTCATGGACGTCGCCCAGGAGGAAACCACGGAGGATTTCCACAAGATGGGCTCGGTGGGTGCCCTGAACCTCAGCTTGCGCGATGCGACCCCCGGGCTGCTGTACCGCAAGCGCGTCGGCTGGCTGGTTGCCCTGGTGTTCATCAATATCTTCAGTGGCGCCGCCATTGCCATCTATGAATCCACCATCGAGGCGGTCATTGCCCTGGTGTTCTTTCTCCCCATGATCGTTGCCTCCGGCGGCAATGCCGGTGCCCAGGCCTCGACGCTGATGGTGCGCGCCCTGGCCATCGGTGACGTGACGCTGAGCGACTGGGGTCGCCTGCTGGGCAAGGAGCTATCGGTGGGTATCGCGCTGGGCATCACGATGGGGGTTGCGGTGTCGTTTATCGGGCTCTGGCGGGGTGGGCCTGAGGTGGCCATCGTGGTGGCTCTGGCCATGGCACTGGTCGTGTTGATGGGCTCGCTGGTGGGGTTGCTGATGCCGCTGATCCTGAGCCGCCTGAAGCTGGATCCGGCCACCTCCAGCGTGCCGCTCATTACCTGTATTGCCGACATCGCCGGTATCCTGATCTACTTCTCGGTGGCGACGGCGCTGCTGACCCTGCCCCCCGCGTAGAGGACTGCGGGGAGCATGGGGGTCGACGTTGGGAATTATCGGTTTGCCGTAAGGTCTATGGCGATGGGCAAGCCGCAGGGGCGCTGGCGCCTCGAATCGCCCCTCCGAAAAAGGCGGCGTGGCCCTCACTGCCGCAGGCCGGACGAATAAGGAGAAACGGATGCTACTGTCCAGGTTTGCCGCGACCCTCGTTGTGGTCGCGCTTTCACACCCGCTACACGCGGCAGCCCCCAGCGGCGCCGACGAACCGCCTCGCATCGAGGTTTCCTCCGAGTCCCAGCGTGAATCCCGGCAGTCGTCCGCGCAGGACCGCAAGTCCCTGACACTGACCATCTACCAGAATGGCCAGGCGCTGGTTCATGACCGGCGGGAGGTTGGCCTGGTAAGCGGCCTGAATCGTCTGGCGCTGCTGGATGTCAGTCCCCAATTGCGGGTCGAGACGCTGCAGGTGCACGGCGAGCATCCGCTGGTAATCCGTTCCCAGCGGCTGGAGAGGGGCCTGCTGACGCGGCAGACCCTGCTGGACGCCCATGTCGGGCGCATGGTGGAGCTCCGACGTTCGGGGGACGGCAACGAGCAGGTGCTGGAAGGGGTGCTGCGCAGTGCCGCCGAAGGCCAGGCGGTGGTGGAAATGGAGCACGGTATCGAGGTGATTGACCGCAGTTCTCCCTGGCGCCTGGTGTTTCCGGCGTTGCCGGCGGGCCTGCGAGCCGAGCCTGGCCTGGTGCTGGATCTGGAACCGGAGTCCCCTGGCCGCCAGGCGCTGGAAATGTTGTATCTCACCGGCGGCCTCGGCTGGCAGGCCGACTACGTGGTGAAGCTGGAGGACGATGAACTCCGGCTGATGGGCTGGGCCACGCTGGATAACAATACCGGTACCGCTTTCCGCAATGCCCGGGTCCGGCTGGTGGCGGGTTCGCCGTCAGGACGCGGCGGCGACATGCCGATGACGCGCCAGCTCATGGTTGCGGAGGCGGATATGCCCACCGAGCAGGCGGAAGGCGATTATCGTCTGTACACCCTGGACGGCGCGGTGGATCTGGGCGACGCACAGCGCAGCCAGTTGCCGCTGTTCAGTGAAACGCGGCTACCCGTGGAGCGGGAATACCGACTGCAGGAGGCGGTCCGCGGCCAGGACAGTGGCGGGCCCCGCCGGCAGCCGGTCACGGTGCATCTGCGGTTCGATACGGAGAGCGAAGATGGCGCGCGGGCGCTGCCGGCCGGCACCGCGCGTGTCTATCAGCAGGGCAGCGACGGCGAGCAGCTTTTCCTTGGCGAGGACCGTCTCCCGGCCACGGCCGCGGGCGGCGAAGTGGAACTGACCGTAGGCACGGCATTCGATGTCACTGCCACGCGGGAGCAGACAGCTTACCGCAGACTGGGGGAACGGGCCGAGGAGCAGGGATGGACGCTCAGTCTGCGCAATACGCTGGACCGCGATGTCCGGGTCCGCGTGGTCGAGCAGATCATGGGCGACTGGACACTGCTGGATGCCAGCCAGGATCCGCTGAGCGAACAGGGGCGGCAGCTGGTGTGGACGGTGGATGTGCCGGCCCAGGACAGCGTCGAATTGCGCTACCGGGTGGAGGTGCGTCGCTGAGGCGCCTCCGGGGCAGGGGCCGGCGCTCCTGTGCCGGGTGTGTTAGCGCCCTTGGCGCGTAAACGCCGCGAATGCCTGGGTACTAGCTTACCCCCACGGCGGCCCGCCAGCGTTGGCCCAGCTCCTCGTCCTCGAGCAGCGTCTCGCTGGGCTTCCCGAACAGATAGCCCTGCATCTGCATGCATTGCAGTTTGCGAAGATGCTGCAGTTGGCCGTGTGTCTCCACTCCCTCGGCAACGATCTTCAGCCCGAGGCCCTGTCCCATGGCGATGATCGCTCCCACCAGCTTGTGGCTCTCGCTGCCCTCGGCCAGCGCGCGGATGAACGACTGATCGATTTTCAGCGTCTGGATCGGCAGGCGCTGCAGATAGCTCAGCGAGGAATAGCCGGTGCCGAAATCGTCCACGGCGAAGCTGACACCGTGGGCCGTGAGCTGGCGCAATTTGCCGACCACGTTGTCGAGGTTGCTCATCAGCAGGTGTTCCGTGATTTCCAGCTCCAGCCGCTGCGGCGGGAAGCCTTCTTCTTGGAGAATGCCGAGGATGTCCTGAACGAAATCGGGCTGCCCCACGTGCAGCGGCGACAGGTTGACCGCCAGTCGGATGCCCTGCCGATTGGCGGTGGGCCAGCTGAGCACGCCGCGACAAGCCTCGCGGAGTACCCAGCGACTGATGCCGACGATGGCGCCCGTCTGCTCAGCCACCGGAATGAACTCCATCGGTGAGATCAGGCCCAGCGTCGGGTGCTGCCATCGCACCAGCGCCTCCACCGCCGTCACGCGGCCGACCTCCACGTCGATCTGCGGCTGATAGGCCAGCCGCAGTTCGTTCTTTTCCAGCGCGTGGCGCAGGCCGTGTTCCAGGTTGACATGGTGATCTACCCGGCTGCTCATCACCGGCTCGAACACAGCCCAGCGCCCTCGCCCCTGTTCCTTGACGTGATACATGGCCACATCGGCATGCTTGACCAGTGTTTCCACTGTCTCGCCGTGGTCCGGGGCGATGGCAATGCCGATGCTCACCCCCAGATACAGTTCGCGGTCATCCACCTGGAACGGCTCTTCCAACGCCTTTACGCATTTCTCGGAGACGCGGATGGCATCCATTTCGGTCTGGATGGCCGGCAGCAGGACGGTGAATTCGTCGCCGCCGAGGCGGGCCAGCGTGTCGCCCTCGCGGAGGCAGCGACGCAGGCGCTGGGCGACACGTTCCAGCAGGGTGTCGCCGACGCTGTGGCCCAGGCTGTCGTTGACCATCTTGAAACGATCCAGATCCAGGAACAGCACCGCCAGCTTCTCGCCGCTGCGCTGGTTGCGGCTGATGGTTGCCATCAGCCGATCCTTGAACAGAGCGCGATTGGGTAGTCCGGTCAGCAGGTCGTGGTAGGCCTGATAACGGATCATGGCCTCGGCATGCTTGCGCTCGGTGATGTCGCGAACGATGCCGTAGGTGCCCAGCAGCGCGCCGGGTTGGGAATCCTCGGCCTGGGCGTAGATACCCATGGCGTTGACTTCCACCACCACCATGCGCTGTTCGTCGGGACCATCGCCGGAGCGCAACAACCGCAGTTCGAGATTGCGGGTGGCGCGTTCCCCGGTGCGGCGGTCGTTCATGCCGTGGCGCGCCAGCGGCAGATCCTCGGGCAAGACCAGTTGTTCGTAATGCCGGCCCAGCAGGCTTTCCGGGCGATACCCCAGCAGGCGTTCCGCAGTGGAGTTCAGGAACGTGAAGCGCCCGTCCGGATCAAGGATATAGATCATGTCCGGAGAACGGTCGACGATGAAGCGGTAGAGCTGCTCGGAACGATGAAGGCGGTTCTGGTAGAAGCGGTTCTCGCGAGTGAGGCGACGATTATCCAGCGCGTTGCCCAGCGTCAGTACAAGCTCCTCTGGAGCATAGGGCTTGCGCAGGAAGTCGCGTGCACCGTTGCGCAGAGCCTGCACCGCCACCGACTGTGAGGGGTCGGTGGTGGAGACCACCACGTGCAGTTCCAAGCCGCGCTCGGAGGCGAACCGCATCAGTTGCTGGCCGGCCTTTTCCGGGTGAAGCAGATCCACCAGCAGCACGCAGTAACGCCCCGAGGCAAGTAGATCCATGGCCTCGTCAGCGGTTTCCGCAGTATCCAGCGGCAGATCGTTGGCACCAGCAAGCGCCCGCAGGCTGTCCAGCAGCCGCGGTTGGTGATCCACCGCGAGGATGCGATCCCCGCCGTCTAGTCGCGCTGTGTCTATCGCCATGTTGCCCGGCCACCCTTGGCGGAGGAGTCTTGTTGCCGACTCTGTTCATCGCTCCGCCGCGTTGATTGATGCTTATTGTTGATTAGCGTGCTCGTCTTCCAGGCGTTACTTCGTGTCTCCCGGGGCAGGCCACAGTATCTGAACGCGCAGCCGCTTCCCTTTGTTCAAGGTCCAGTTCACCAGGCCGCCCTCATCCCGCAGGTGCTGACGTGCCTGATGCAGGGACCGGTCATGGTCCAGTTGGGCAAACGCCGGATCACTGCTGTCTGCTTCCAGCGACAGTTCATGATAGCGCTCACCGTTGATTCTGACATCTGCCGATGTGCTCAGCGACAGTTCCCCGCCCGCCCCGGCACTGCCAAGCAGCCTTAACAGAGCCAGCACCAGGCTGCGCAGCAGCGCGCCGGGTGCCTTCTGGCCGTCCAGCTTGGCATCGGTGTGCTGGTGAACAGGCATGCTCGCCGGCAAAAGCTCCGCCTGTCGCGCGATCATGATCAACTCCTGCACGACCAGGTTGACGTCAGCCTGGCTGCCGGCATCCGGCCCGGTCCCTTCGCCCAGCCGACCGAGTATCTGCCCCACCCGCTCCATCTCGTCGACGATGGTCAACAGGTTTTCACGTCCGGGGTGGGCCTCATCGACCTGCTGCTGCAGAACGTGCAGGTAATTGCGGATGACCGTCACCGGGTCCCCGAGTTGCCGGCTGATGCCCAGTGTCTGCTGTCGTTGTTGCCAGAGCGAATCGGCCTCGACCTGTTGACGTAGCAGGCGGGCCCGGCGCGCCCGATCCAACAGGCCTGCCGCTTCGCCGGCGAAGGCCAGCAGCAGTTCGGATTGATCCAGCATGGCCGAGATCTGGGTGTGGCGTATCCCCAGCACCAGCACGCCGCAGGCTGTTCCCTTGTGCCGCAGTGGCAGGCAGAGCACACCGTCACCGGGCAGCCTGGAGGCGAGCTGCCTGTCCACCACCGACAACTGCTTCGCTTCCTCGGGGTCCAGCGTGTGCAGTGGTCGGTTCTCCGTCAGGCTGCGGGCGATCAGGCTGCGTTTGCCGTCCAGCGGGATCTGCAGGGCCTCCAGCTCGGTTCCCGCGGGCCACGGCACCGAGGCGCGCAGCGACGTGCCGCCGTCGGCGACTTCGAGACAGATCGGCATACGCATGCCGAAGAGCAAGGCCAAGCCCTGCGCGATGATTTCGATTTCGCAACTGCTGTCGGACTGGCGCAACTGCGGCGCGATGCTGCCGAGCAGTGCGGAATTGCGTACCTGGTCCATCAGCGCCGAGCGGGTCGGCGGAATGCCGATGTCAGGCTCGGACTCTTCGTCGCCCAGCGCCTTCAGCAGGAGATCGGTTTCCCGCATCGCCTGATGGTGCAGCCGGCTGGTTGCAGCGCGGCCCAGGTTGAACAGCGTTGCCGCGGCGTGCAGGGATTCCGCGTCCGGCTCGGCCGGCATATCCGCCAGCAGGCTTGCCAGGTGGACGATACGCACCAGCGGATGGGCATCGGCGAGCTGGTCCAACGGCGCGTGATGATAGCGCAGCGCGTCGGTGAGGAAGCCCGGTAGTTCCCAGCGTTCGACCAGCGCGGCCGCCAGTTCGTCGTGGGAGGTTCCGAAGGTCTCGCGTTCCAGTTCCACCAGGGGCCGGCCTTCGGCGGTTGCGCGCTGCCTCAGTTGCTGCATCCGGTCCTGGTAGAGCACCGACAGCAGTGGCTGACCGATGTCGTGCAGCAGCCCGGCAAGGTAGGCCTGATCGGGGTCGACGTCGGCGCCAAATTCGGCAAGGCCGCGCGCCGTGACGGCGGCAGCCAGGCTGTGGCGGAAGAACTCGGGGAGCCAGTGATGGTGCTGACCGTCCAATCGGTAGAAGAACTGATGGATGCCGGCGATCACGCCGATGGTATTGACCGTTTCCAGCCCCAGCAACTGGATGGCCTGCTTGATATCCGCAGGCGCCCGGCCACGGGCATAGACCGGCGAGCTGGCGACAGCGAGCAACCGGACGGAGATGGCCGCGTCCTGGCCGACCAAGGACTCCACATCCCGTGAACAGGGCTCCGGGTGCTGACAGGCACGTAACAGAGCCAGCAGAACCGGCGGAAAGGTGGGAATCTGGTCGAGCCGGTGCGGCTCGCAGAGCGAATCCACGGATACCGACATGTCGTCACTATTCAGCAGAGTTGTCGACAGGTCAAGCGTTTACGGCGCCGGGCCCATGGTTTTGTGACTCTTGTACACAGTTCCGGGCGATTCGGGGAAATTCTGATGCTCAATAGATTGCTGGAAGCGCTAGCGCGACGGCTGCGCCAAGGGCGGCGCCGGCCAGAACATCGCCGGGGTAGTGCAAACCCAGTATTGGCCGGGAAAGCGCCACCAGTAGCGTGAATGGCACCGCGAACCAGGCCCAGTCGCCGTGATGGCCGATCAGGACGATGGAGAAGCCCACCGCATGGAGTGTATGCCCGGAAGGGAAGCTGTACCGGTCCAGGACCATGGCGGAGGGGGTGATGTCCGGCATCACTTCGTAGGGCCTGGGACGGCTGGTGGCGCGTTTGAGCATCTTGTACACGATCAGGCAGATCAGCCCGGTCGCGAGCATCTGCAGCGCCAGCCTGCTTCCGTCCTGCAGGCCGTGGATGACGGGCAGCGCGGCAATGATGCTGTACCAGACCACCCCGTTCCCCAACCGGCTGATCAGCCGCATGAACTGGCAGACGGGTCGGTATCGGGCTCCGCGATTCAGCCACAGCAGGCCGGCGCGTTCCAGAGCGGGAATACGTGCGAGCGGTGTGCTACCCATGCCTGTCTCCGTGCAGGATTGATCTGCAGCGAGTATCTGGCTGCGGGATGACAAAGCCATGATCGGAAAGGGGCATTTCCGTGACACTGTTTTACTGCGGGCGCATCGGGAGCAGAATATGTACGGGAGACCACGCGCCGTTTCCGGATGCCGGGCATGGCCGGGTGTATAGCCAGATAGCCCATAGGAGGAGAGGCATGAATCTGAAGACAGCTCTGCTGCTGTTGGCTTGCCTGCTGATCACCGCGTGTGCGCAGACCGGGCAGCAGGTGCAACTGAAGCCGGAGCCGTCCATGACGGAATCCGATATCGGAGACGGTGTCGAGGTTGTCGTGCGCGGGCAGGATGCCCGCTCGGCACGGAACCTGGGTGTGCTGGAGAACCGGCTCAGCGACGATGCGCCGGTGACCACCGACCAGGATCTGGCCGAGATCATGGGTCAGGCGGCGATCAGCGCGCTTGAGCAGCAGGGCTTCAACCCGGAACGCTGGGACGGCGCCGCGGAGCGCCGGCTGACGGTCACGCTGGACCTGTTGGAGCACCGGGTCAGCAGCGATATGCCGCGTAAAGTCGAAACCCGCATCGCGCTGTCGTTCGAGGCGCACAATGGCGATCGCCGACTGCGGGGGGCCTCCCGGCACACGCGGACGGACCAGATGAGCTACCGGCCGGGTCCCGAGGACACCGGAGAGTTCATCAGCAAGGCGCTCGCCAGCGGGCTGGAGCGGTTGTTGAACGAGGAGATGCTGCGCTTCCTCGCGCTTCCTTAACGGCGTTCAGCCGCAGGAACCTCGAGGGGTTGCGGGACTCAAAGCGGTCATGGATATGAGAAACGTTCGTGCATTGCTGGGCGCCGCGGTGCTCGGGTTGACGGTTTCCGGCAGCCAGGTCTGGGCTGAAACTGGCGGTGCCGAAAGCGGCTTCCCGTTGGCCGCCGGCGATCTCCCCAGCTTCACGGCCCAGTACGAACTGCGGCGTAACGACATGCGGGCGGCGAATCTCGAGCGTAGCCTGCAATGTGATGAAGGCAGTTGTCGCTTTGTATCCGAAGGCAGGACCGTGGGGTTTGCCGACTTGCTGCTGCGCGGCAGTATCGAGGAGTGGACCCGGTTCCGCCTGGCGGATGGCGAGATCCGGCCCCAGGAGTACTATTACCGCCAGCGCGCCCGGGGCGGGAACAATGAATACACCCGACTGTTCTTCAATCCCGACACCGGTCGCGTCAGCAGTCGCGGAGACGAGCGCTGGGAAGCGCATGTGGAAGGGGAAACAATGGACGAGCTGTTGTCCCAGCTTCGTCTGATGCTGGCCGTTCGCGCGGGCGAGACCGATATGGAGTTCAGCGTGGTGGAGGGTGATGGTGACGTGGATAGCTACCGTTTCCAGGTCGTTGGAGAGGAAATGGTGGACACCCCGGCCGGCACCTATGAAGCGGTAAAGGTGGAGCGCGTGGGTGGTTCCTCCCGGCGCAAGACCACCATGTGGTTCGCCACCGAACTGGAATACATTCCGCTGGTAGTGGAGCATGAGCGCGTGGGCCGGGAAACCTACCGGGCCTCGCTGATGGAGCTCAAGCGCGAGCCTTGAGGCCCCCCCTGAGCAATCTCCCGGGCGGGGTCCCGCTGCAGTTCAGCGCTGATCATCCCCCTTGTAAAGCACCCGCCACACGGCGCCGCGCCGGGAATCGGTGATGTACAGGCTGCCGTCCGGCCCTACGGCCAGCCCCATCGGCCTGCGTTCCGCGTCCTCGGGGCTGCCGATGGTGTCGGTGCCGGCGAACCCGTCAGCGAACACTTCCCATTCGCGATCACTGTTAATGCGGCCGTTGCTGCCGAATGGCACGAACGCCACCTTGTACCCCCGTTGCTCTTCCGGTGATCTGTTCCAGGAACCGTGAAATGCGACGAAGGCGCCGTTATGGTAGCGCTCCGGGAATTGTCTGCCGGTATAGAAGAGCAGATCGTTGGGTGCGAAATGGGCCGGAAACGCCAGCTCCGGCGGGGGGTAACGGTCGTTGCACGCCACGGAGGACTGCCCGTCCCCACCATACTCCGGTGCCAGCACGCGGGTATCGCGTTCTCCATCGTGATAGCAGTACGGCCAGCCGAAGTCTGCGCTTTCCGTGACCCGCAGCAGCTCTTCCGAGGGGAGGCGGGCATTGGCTTCGTCATCATAGAGGTCCGGCCACAGCTCGGAGAGCTGGTCGCGACCATGCTGGACAACATACAGATGCTGGTCGAGTGGGTTCCAGGCCATGGCCACGGCATGGCGTATGCCGGTGGCATAGTGTTGGGCATCTTCCTGCTGCTGGCCGCGTTCCCTGCTGTTGAACTTCCAGATGCCGCCTCCGCGCTCGAGTTCCGGGCACGGGTTCATGCCAGGGGAGCCGGGCTTGCGGTCCTCTTCCTGGCAATTGTTCGAAGGGGCCCCGGCGTTTATGTAGAGATAGCCGTCGGCGTCGAACACGAAGGGCTTGGCGGCGTGGGAGGATTGTTCCGGGAAACCGGATGCCAGCACATGGGCATCACCGTTCGGGCCCAGGTGCTTGTCGTGCAGCGAGAAGCGGATGATGCGGCGATCTTCCCCGAAAAACAGGTGACCGTCCCGGATGGCAATACCGGTGCCGCCGTTCTCGCCGAAGCGCATCAGTTCATCCATGCGGCCGTCGCCGCTGGTATCGCGCATGGCGGCCACGCCGCCCACCTGATCGTCACGGTCGCGCACGGCCACGTAGACATCGCCGTTGTCTGCGACTGCAACGTGCCTGGCGTTGCCCAGGTTGTCTGCGATCTGTAACGCGCAGAATCCGTCGGGAAGTTCCAGTCCCGCGTTGTCCTCGTCGCAATCCGGCTTGTCCCTGGAAAGCGCCGACCCGGAGATCGCCAGGCCGATGATGCTCGCCGCCACCGCGAGCAGAATCCTTCTCTGCATTCGTCCTCCGGGTGTGTATTCCTTGGCTCCGCTGGCCAGCGAACCTCGAGAGGTGTATCGGGCACTACCCCCTGAACCTCTAGTCTAAGTCCCAGCGCCCCTCCGTTCCGATTAATTGTGTACCAAAAGGTTCATTCTGCAGCGTGTTATCCGTGAATCTGGTGGTGCGCCGCCGCACACGGTATGCTGAACCAATGAGGCATGGCGCGGCAAGCGCCAGCGGGGGCTGGACAAGGCCTCAGCACGATGCGCGCCAGCCGCGTGGCGCGCGCGAGTGCGGCGAACAGCGGCCATCGGGCTGGCCGGGAATGGCCCGGTGTCATGATGCTGTCACAGGGGCCGGCCTAGGCTGGTTTCTCGGTTCCCGGGTGGGGGACTCACTCTACGCCGTTACTGCCGGAGGTGCCATGGTCAGGATTGACAAGAAAGCCCGTCGTGCCTATGTCCTCGATACCAACGTCCTCATTCACGATCCCTCCTGTCTATTCAAGTTCAAGGAACACAGCGTCATCATCCCGATGACCGTGCTGGAAGAGCTGGACCAGCTCAAGCGCGGCAACCACGACACGGCCCGCAGCGCTCGCCAGGCGACGCGCACCCTGGGCGCATTACTGGACAAGGTGGACATGGAGGCGGTGGTGGCTGGCGTACCGCTGGAGGCGGCGGACGGCAGCCAGCCTGGGGGGCGGCTGTTCTTCCCGCTGCCCCACACCGGTGGACCGGCGCCCGGGCTGGATGCCCGTGTGGCGGACAACAGGATTATCGCCGAAGCCCAGCTCGCGCAGCAGTCGCGCCCGGACGAGACGGTGATCCTGGTCAGCAAGGACGTCAACCTGCGCGTGAAGTGCGCTGCGCTCGGCATCCCGGTGGAGGACTACCGGAATGACCGCGTGGTGGACGATATCGAGGCCATGAGTAGCGGCATGACCGTGGCTGGAAGCAATTTCTGGGAACGCAACAAGGGCGAAATCGAATCCTGGCAGGAGGCCGGCCGCGCGTTCTACCGCCTGCGTGGTGACATGGTCCGGGAGTGGTACCCTGGGCTGCTCGTCTGCGAGACCGACCAGGGCGGCAATTTCGAGGGTGTGGTGCGCAGCTGCGATGGCGAGGAAGCCGTTCTGGAGCTATGCCGGGATTTTCGCGCCGAACGGCACGCCGTCTGGGGTGTGAACGCCCATAACGTACTGCAGAATTTCGCCTTCAACCTGCTGTTGGACGAGGACACCGATCTGGTTACGCTGGCCGGCCCCGCCGGCACCGGCAAGACCTACATGGCGCTGGCCGCGGGACTGCATCAACTCTACGAGGAACGGCGGTTCGAGCGCATCGTCATCACCCGGGAAACCATTGCCATGGGGGAGGAGATCGGCTTCCTGCCTGGCACCGAGGAGGAAAAGATGGCGCCCTGGATGGGCGGCATCCAGGACAACCTGGATTCACTGCTGCGCACCGATGACGGCTGGGCCAGCGCAGCCACGCGGGACATGCTCTCCGGCCGCCTGCTGTTCCGCTCGCTCGGGTTCATGCGTGGGCGCACTTTCAATGACACCTACCTGATCATCGACGAGGCGCAGAATCTGTCGCCCAAACAGATCAAGAACCTGGTAACCCGTGCCGGCAGCAACACCAAGATTGTCTGCCTTGGCAACGTCAACCAGATCGACAGTCCCTATCTGACCGAAACCACCTCCGGCCTCACGTATCTGGTGCAGCGTTTCCGGAGCTGGGCGCATGCCGCGCATGTGACCCTGCGCGAGGTGGAACGTTCGCGCCTCGCCCTGGCCGCCGAGGATCTGCTCTGATCGGCACTCCCTGTGTAGCCGCCCGGCTGTAGCCGGGCGGCTACAGCCTTCAAAACGTCTCAAAACTGCCTCCAATTCGTCAACAAGACATCACGCTGCTGCAATGCTGCGGCGGCAAGGTTATCCCCGCCTTGCATAACACACTCTAGGGGATACCTCTCATGACAGAAAAGAATCCGGATCTGATGCCCATTGACGAGGGCGACGAGGCGCTGTGCAACCTCTCGGGCAACCGCCCGTTCGCCAGCGTGATGGAAGCGCGCTTTGGCCGTCGCGACCTGCTCAAGGGAGGTCTGGGCGCGGCGGTGCTCGGCGTGTTCGGCGGTGTCACGCTGGCCGGCTGCAACTCCAGCTCCAGTAGCGGCGGCAGCGGTGGGAACGGCGGCGGTTCCGCAGACCTGCTGGGCTTCGAATCGATTCCGACCAGCGAAGCCGACGAGATTGTCGTGCCGGACGGGTACAGCTACCAGGTCATCGGCCGCTGGGGGGACCCGATCATCGGCGGTGCGCCGGATTTCGACCTGAGCAACAGCGGTGCCGACCAGGGTGGCCAGATCGGTTCCCATCACGACGGCATGCATTTCTTCCCGATCGAGGGCGATGACCCCTACGAGGGTAGCTCCGAGGATGGCCTGCTGGTGCTGAACCACGAGTACGTGGAACCGCGCTACATGCACCAGTCCGCCGTCGGCCAGCCGCTGAATCGCGGGCAGGTGCCGATGAAGGAAGACGGCACCCGGGACGCCGACGAAATCCTGAAGGAAATGAATGCCCACGGCGTCAGCATCTACCGCATCGAGAAGAATGCCGACAACACCTGGGGCACCCAGTTTGACAGCCGGAACCGTCGCGTTACCGGGCTGACGCCGATGGAGATGCAGGGCCCCGTGCGCGGTTCGGATCTGGTGAAGACCAAATACAGCCCTGCCGGTCACGGCACCCGCGGTACGTTGAACAACTGCGCCCATGGTGTCACCCCCTGGAACACCTATCTGGCTGCGGAAGAGAACTGGGCAGGCTATTTCTGCAATGACGATGCCGAGATGCCCCGCGAGCACACGCGCTATGGCGTGCGTGCGGGCACGAATTCCCGCTACCAGTGGCACAAGGCGGACAACGGCGCCGACGAGTACGTGCGATTCGATGCCAGCAGCACCGGCGCGGATGCCACCGAAGACTACCGCAACGAACCGAACTGCTTTGGCTGGATGGTGGAAATCGATCCGTTTGCCCCGGAGAGCACGCCGAAGAAGCGCACCGCCATGGGTCGTTTCGCGCACGAGGGTGTGGTGTTCCACCCCGCCGAGGAAGGCCGGCCGGTGGTCTGCTACTCGGGCGACGACGCGCAGTTCGAGTACATCTACAAGTTCGTCAGCGCCCAGTCGTTCTTCCGCAACACGGCGGGCGGTCACCTGCTGGATACCGGTACGCTGTATGTTGCGAAGTTCAATGATGACGGCACCGGCGAATGGTTGCCACTGGTCTACGGTCAGAACGGCCTGGACGAGAGCAACGGCTTCAGCAGCCAGGCCGATGTGCTGGTGAACACCCGCCTGGCCGCGGACTTCGTCGGCGCCACGCCGATGGACCGTCCGGAATGGGGTGCAGTGGATCCCAAGACCCGTGAGGTGTACTTCACGCTGACCAATAACTCCAACCGCGGCGGCGACGGTCGTCCGGGCGCGGACGAAGCGAACCCGCGCGGCCCGAACCCCCACGGCCACATCATCCGCTGGAGCGAAGACGGCAATGACCCCGCCGCCGGTACCTTCCAGTGGAACATCTTCGCCTTCGCCGGGGACGCCTCGGAGGATGCCAATGCTGGTGGTTACGATCTGAACGGCAATCCGCTCACTGCGGACAACATCTTCAGTTCTCCGGATGGCCTCTGGATCGACAACGACAGCCGCATCTGGATCCAGATGGATATGAGTGAGGGCGTGATGAACACCAATCCGGTGTACGCCATGATGGGGAATAACTCCATGCTGGCCGCGCATCCGGAAACCGGCGAGATCCGCCGCTTCCTGACTGGCCCGCTGGGTCAGGAAATCACCGGCGTGATCACCACCCCGGATCAGCGCACCATGTTCATTAACGTCCAGCATCCGGGTGCAACCACCACGGCCGGGGAATTCGAGGCAGGTACGCTGAACGGCACCTGGCCGGATCACGAGGGCAACTATGCCCGCTCGGCCACGGTGGTGATCTGGAAGGACGACGGCGGCAAGATCGGGACCTAGGGGAACACTGATCGATTCCCACGTTCGCGCTCGAGACCGATTTTCGTTCGTGGTCAGGAGCAAGGCGCCGCAGGTAGTGGTTCTACCTGGGGTGGCTTGCGACACCGCCACGGGCGAAAA
>JAFIFV010000121.1 GCA_020831845.1 Ectothiorhodospiraceae bacterium | reverse complement strand
CCTGTTGGCCGGGGCACCCCCCCGCTGCGGGCGCGGTCACCGCCCCGGGGCCGGGGCCGCCGGGGCGGCCGCCGCGTTGGTGGAACGTATCGGCCTGCGCGAGCTGGCGCTGGCCGGTATCGCGGTGGTGCTGTTATCCGCCCTGGTCAGCCTGCTCTACTACCGTCGCTTCCGTTACCGACTGGAAGACGATGTGCTGATTGTCCAGCAGGGTGTGTTCGAACGACGGGAATTGAAAGTGCAGGCCGATCGGGTCCAGCACATGGCAATGGAGCAACCCGTGTATATGCGCCCCTTCGGTGTGGTGCGCTTCAGCCTGGACACCCCCGGCGGTATCACCACCGAGGTGGAACTGCCGGGCATACCGCAAAGCACGGCGGAAACACTGCGTGCACAACTGGACACCGCCCGCCGACGCTCCACCATCAACGACCCGGAGCAAGCGCCACCAGCCGGTACCGGCGAACCGCTCCACCGCACCGGTGCGGCCGGACTCACGCTGCATGGCATTGCCAGCAACCACGCCTACGTCATCGCCGCCGCCTTGACGCCATTCCTGCAGCCCCTGGAGCGCGCCCTTCGACCGGCTCTCCAGCAACTGGAAACCTTTCATGACCTGGCAGCGTCACCGGCGCTGGTAATCGGTCTGACCCTGGCCTGCCTGCTGGCTACGATGCTGGTGCTGTCCGTGGCGGTGTCCTGGCTGCGCTATTACGATTTCCGGCTATTCCGCGACGACGGGCGGTTTCTGCAGCGCAGCGGCTTGTTCAATCGCCAGGAACAGTCACTTTCGGCGGCGAAACTGCAATCCGTGGAATGGGTACAGACAGCCGTGGGACGGATGGTGGGCCGCGGCTACCTGATCTGCAGACAATACGGCGGCCAATCCCGCGGGCCGGACCACGCCGGCGGCAAGTTCGTCATTCCCGGACTGACAGTGGAGAGCAGCATCCAGCTCGGCCAGTTGTTCTGGCTCACGCGGGAGGCTCAACGCAGTGATGTGCCCGCGTATGCCGCCACACCGTTCCGCCGGGTAAGCCGGCTCTACAGGCGGGTAACGGTGCTGCGCGTCACCCTTGCCGGCATCCTGGCGTGTGCGGTACTGGCTGCCTACACCCAGCAGCCGGCCTGGTTAGGCGTCATCCTGCCGATCGGGCTGCTCAGCCTGCCCGTCGCCCATCTACGCTGGCTGACCGTGGGGTGGAAGCGGGAGGGCCGTTTCGTGCACATCCGCATCGGCCTGCTGGGCCGTCGCACCGCCCTGTTTCCGCTGGAGCATGTGCAGGGAGTGACTGTTCGGGAGAGCTGGTTCCAGCGCCGGCACGGCCTTGCCACACTGCAGTTGCAGCTGGCAAGCGGCCCGGTCGCCCTGCCCTTCATCGACCGTGCCCAGGCGCTGGCGCTGGCGAACGAAGCACTCTACCTGGTTGAAGGTCAGGTGGCGGCGACACCAATACTTTCCACTGACTGAACTCTCCGCCCGGCTGGCGGGCGCCTTGCCGGCGCTGCGGAAACGACTGTCTTAGCTTGCCTTGCGCGAGGAATGCTTCTGCCAGAGATATTCCAGCGAATCCCCGCCCCCCTGCAGATAGGCCAGATACTTCGCCAGTAGCAGGGGATGCGCCTTCTCCAGCTTGCTGTAGCTGGGCACGGCGTTACGGCCACGGGGGGCGCCACCCAGGAAGCGCTTCAGCAACTCCACCTCCTCGACGCTGAAGCCGTTCATCAGCAGGGGCCGGTCGATGGGGTTACGCATGCCCCGAGCCATTCCGGCCAGCTCCTCGACGCTGGCGCCCATGGCGGCTATGTTCCGGCCCTGTTCACGCAACTGGTTACGCAATTGCTGGTTCTGCTTGCGCAGGTTGCCCAGCTCGCTCTTCAGGAACAGAAACAGCAAGACCAGCAGGACGAGACCGCCGGCCCCCACCAGAATGAACGGATCGAGCTGTTCCGCGAGCTCCAACATCGAACCTGGCCCTCCGGGAGCGATTGCCTCATGCCATACAGCCTCATTCGCTCAGCATACCGTAGCACGCGCCGCAACGGAGAGGTGTTCTCATACCCCGACATCCATATTACTGAATATCCTCGGGCTCATCAGCGGAATCCCACGGTGGCACCGGGGTCAACGCCGCACGTAGATAGTCCACCAGCATGCGAATCGCGGGAGCATTGACTCGCCATTCCGGCGCGACTGCCTTGATCCACATGTCCGGTAGCGGAAAATCCGGCAGAACCCGAACCAGGTCGCCGTTATGCAAGGCCTTTCTCGCCGCGTACTTGGAAACCACTGCCACACCGTTTCCGTTCACGGCCGCATCCACCAGGATCTGTCCGTCATTGGAGCTGATTCTCGGTGTAACCTCGATGGTGATCGGTCCTCTCTCGCTCTCGAAAACCCAGCTGTTGCCCGTGGGCACGAAGCTCAGGCAATCGTGCTTCACCAGATCGCGCGGATGCCGGGGCACGCCACGCGCCTCCAGGTATGCAGGGGATGCACATAGCATGCGTTCGAGCCGACACAAAGGTTCATCCATGGCATGGCCGAAGGAGAGCGGGAAAGCCCCGATCGCGATGTCGAAGCCCTCGCTCACCGGGTCGATCGGACGATCAACCAGCACCAGTTCCAACCGCACCCTGGGGAAATCCGCTGCGAACGCCTGGAAGATGCGGTTCAGGTACAACACGGTCATCGAGGTTGGCGCCTTGATGCGAATGAAATCCTCCAACGCCTTCGGCTGGCGCGTGCTGCTGAGCAGCTCATCGATCTGGGCAGTCAGCCCCCGCACCTTTTCGAGGTACCGGCGCCCCGGCTCGGTGAGCACCACCGCTCGCGTGGAGCGCCTGAACAAGGTCACCCCCAACTGATGTTCCAGCTGATTCACCCGCTTGGTGACGACGGACGCGGCGACGCCCAGTTCGCGTGCCGCCCGGGAAAAATTTCCGGTTTCCGCCGTTGTTTGGAAAGCCCGCATATTCAGGTAGATATCCATTATTTAACTCGAATTGAAATAGCTAATAGCGCGTTTTGCCGTATTCTAGCGCAGAACCTCCCGGTGCTATGTTGGCTTCGCCAATAAAGGAACCTGCCCCCGAGACGGGCTTCGGTCGCAGCGCTCCATCAAACCCTCAAAGGGTCTGCATTTCCGGAGGAGAATGACATGAACAAGCACATCCTGAGACTGGCATTTGCCGCCATTCTGCTAGCGTGGGCCTGCGCCAGCACATCCGTTGCACAAACACACCGCGTCACCATCGGCACCGCCGGTACCGCTGGCGCCCTTTACCCGATGGGCGTTGCCATGGCAGAAAGCATCAACCGGCATGCGGGCAACATCCGTGCCTCGGCCGAAGCTACGGGCGGCTCGCTGGAAAACCTCCGCAACCTCTCGACCGGGGAACTGACCTGGGCCATCTCTGCCAATGAAGTGGCCTACCACGCCTACCACGGTGAAGGGGTCTACGAAGGGCGTGCTATCGATTCACTGCAATCCCTGTTCGGAACCGTTCTCTCCTGGACCCAGATCTTCGCGGCAGCAGACAGCTCGCTGCAGTCGGTCTCCGATTTCCGCGGCAAGCGCATCGGGGTCGGTCCTCCGGGAAGCGCTGGAGAACAGACCGCAAGACGCCTGCTTGCCCACTACGGGCTGGACTATTCGGACATCCGTGAAGAATTCATGAGCAACTCCGAGATGGTGACGGCGCTGCAGGACGGAATGCTGGACGCGTTCATCATCACGCACCCACTCCGTTCCGCCCCGCTGATGGATCTGACGACCAGCTTCGATGCCAAGTTGATCTCGGTCGAGGATGCGGCCTTCTACGATGGCTACCCGTTCTTCGAGAAATCCGAGATTCCGGCCGGGACCTACCGCAACGTGGATGAAGCGGTGTACACACCGACATCCCGCATCGTCATGTATACCAGCAAGGCCGCCGGCCTGTCCGATGACCAGGTGTATACGATGATGCGGGCAATCTGGGATAACGCGGGTGAATGGCAGGACGTGCATGCTGCTGTAAAGCAGACCACCACGCTGGAAGACGCGCTTATCGGCCTGGACGGTATCCCGCTGCATCCCGGTGCTCTCCGATTCTACGAAGGAGAAGGCTTCGACATTCCTGACAGCCTTCGGGAGTAACGCCATACCGCGATCCGCCCGAACGTTCCGACCACGGGCGGATCGTCAGCAACACCATTCGCGTAGCAGGAGCAGCAGCGCTCCCGATGGCCATGATTGAGTGAGAGTGGAATGTCCCTGCTCCAACGAGATTTCATGCAAACGGCTCGGCATTGGTCCGGCGTCTCGGCGCAACTGATTGTCTCGATCCTGGCCATCGCACTCGCTGCTTTCCACTTGTATACCGCCGCCTCCGGGTTGCTGTCGCCGCTCTACCAGCGCGGCACGCACCTGATCGCGCTGCTGGTGATCGGCTATCTGCTTTACGGCGTCTTCGCCGGCCGGGAACGGCAGGCTCCCGGGATTATGGACTGGCTTCCGGCGATTGCCGCTGCGGTCATCGGCATTTATCTGTATACCGCGTTCGCTCCGGCAAATGTGATGGAACGGGGAATCATGGGCCCCACCCAGATGGACATCTGGGTGGGGATCGCACTGATGGGCCTAATCCTGGAAGGAACCAGGCGAACCGTTGGGCTGCCCATCGTGCTCGTGGCACTGGCCTTCCTGGCTTATGGCTTGTTCGGCACCTATATGCCTGAGTTCATCTCCCACCGCGGCTACAGCATGGAACGACTGACCACGTATCTCATGTGGTCCACCGAAGGCGTATTCGGTACGCCACTCGCGGTTTCCGCAACATTCGTCGTCATCTTCATCATCTTCGGCGCCTTCATGGACAGGCTCGGGGCGGGCGCCCTGTTCATCGATCTCGCCGTTGCGCTTACCGGCCGCATTCGCGGCGGACCAGCCCTCACGTCCGTGCTGGGCAGCGGAATGATGGGCAGCATCAACGGCTCCTCCGTCTCCAACGTGGTGACCACCGGGACATTCACGATCCCGCTGATGAAGCGCACGGGCTACAAACCGGTGTTCGCTGGTGGAGTGGAGGCAGTGGCTTCCACGGGTGGTCAGATCATGCCACCCATCATGGGAGCCGGTGCCTTCGTCATGGCGGAGATGATCGGGATCCCCTACTCCCAGATAGCACTGTTCGCCATCGTACCGGCTCTGCTGTATTTCATCTCCATCGGACTGATGGTGTATTTCGAAGCGCACCGCAGGGACATTCCCGTGCTCGGCCGCGATGAGATTCCCCCGATAGCACGCGTGCTTGCCCAGGGATTTCACCTGTTGCTGCCGTTGTTGCTATTGGTGTACCTGCTGGTGGTCCAGCGATGGTCGCCGATGCTGGCCGGCGTTTACGCGATTGGAGGCTTGGTTGCGGTGGCGTCGCTGATGACGCTCTGGCGTGAGCGCAGGCTACCGTGGAAGGAGTGCCTCGCCGCCCTGCGCCAAGGGATTACCACAGCAGTCCCGGTGGCGCTGGCATGTGCATGCGCGGGCATCGTCATTGGAATCGTCTCGATGACCGGCCTCGGAGTGCGCTTCACCCAACTCATCGTGGAGCTATCCGGTGGGGTGCTATGGATCGGCGCGGGACTCACCATGATCGCCTGCATCATCCTCGGGATGGGGCTGCCGACCACCGCCGCCTACATCATCACAGCCGTTCTTGGAGCGCCGGCCCTCATCGAACTGGGCGTGCCGCTGATAGCCGCCCATATGTTCATCTTCTATTTCGCCATCATTTCCTTCATCACGCCGCCAGTCGGCCTGAGCGCCTATGCTGCCAGCGGCATTGCCGGCACCAACCCCATAGCCACCAGTATCGCCGCCTTCAAGCTGGGGATTGCGGGATTCATCGTGCCGTTCGTCTTCATCTACAGCCCAGCCCTCCTGCTTCAAGGCAGCATCTGGGAAATTCTGCTCAGTTCAGGTACGGCCTTGCTGGGTGTCTCGGCGCTAGCGGCAGCCATCGTTGGCTGGTTCTGCATGCCGCTCCCGGCATGGCTTCGACTGATATTCCTGCTTTCCGCCATCGCGCTGGTAGTCCCGATACCCATCTACGGCGTCGCGGGTGCCACACCCCTGATTGCGGTGGCTCTGGTCGGTCTCGGCCGGAGGCGGCGCCTGCTCACCACATACAGCCATCCAGGTCGCTAGGCGGCCCAGGGATAGGACCTCAGGAACGTGCGGCAGGGATGGTCGGCACATGGACAAGCAAACAGGAGAAGACATGCAAGGCAACAACGATTATGACGTCGTCGTCGTGGGAGGAGGCAGTGCGGGCGTCGCGGCTGCGGTGGCCGCGAGCCGAAGCGGCGCGAGTACGCTGCTGCTGGAGCGCCATGGATGCCTCGGTGGCGCCTCCACGATGCGCAACGTCGTCACCTACTGCGGTCTGTACACGCTGGGCAACTCACCGCGCAAGGCGGTGGCCGGCATAGCCGATGAGGTGCTCGCCAGGCTGGAACGGCGGGGCGCTGTAACACCGCCGCGTCGTCACCGCGGCGTCTTCGTCGTCTTCGACCCGGAGGCGGTCAAGGTGGCACTGGACGAGCTCTGTCTAGAAGCTGGCGTAACTGTCCGACTTGGCGCCCAGGTCATTGCCGCCACGCGCGTTCTCGATCGGGTGGAATACGTACGTTTCGCCGACCATGACGGCGAACATACCGTGGAAGCCCGCGCATTCGTCGACTGTAGCGGGGACTGCGATCTGGCGCACTTTGCGGGAGCCTCCACGCGCTACGGCAATAACGGCGAGGTCAACCTGGGCACGCTGGGCACGCGATTTGGCGGCATTCCTGCCGATGTCACAGTCACCGCCGAGGATGTTGCCGGCGCGGTCAATGCTGCGCGCGACCGGGGGTTGGGGCCTTTCAGCAAGGACCGCAGCATTATTGCCCGGCTGCCATTGTCCGGGGATCTCGCCTGCTACCTGGCGTCGGAAGATTACGACCCGCGCGACGGCTTGAGCCTCTCGCGTGCAGAACGCCAAGGTCGACAGCAGGCCTGGGCCTATCTGGAAGCCATACGCAGCATTCCCGGCTGCGAACATGCATTCCTGGCCGCCTCCGGCCCCGAGTTCGGCACCCGGGAATCGCGCCATATCAACAGCCGGCGGCAGCTCACCTGGAGCGACATCGAATCCAGGGCGCGTTTCGATGACTGCATCGCGCTGGGCGCCTGGGGCGCCGAATGGCATCGACGGGAGGATTTCGAAAGCAGCTTTGACTATCCACCCGACCGGGACGTCTACGAGATTCCCCTGTCCTGTCTTTCCAGCGTTGACACTCCCAACCTGTTCGCCGCCGGCAGAACCGCGGACGGCGACAGGAAAGCCGGCGCGGCCATTCGCGTCATGGGAACGGCGTTTGCCACCGGCCAGGCCGCCGGCGTCGCTGCGGCAATCCATGCGGCCAGTGGCGAAACCGATGCTCAGGCGGTGCGTTCCGCCCTGCGCCGCCAGAACGCGTTGCTGGACGCCACCGAGCTCGCCTGAGCAGGCGCAACAACCAATCAAACGGAGTCACCATGACAATAATCACCCCCGACTGGAGCATCCCCACCATTCCCGAGGCTGGCGGCGGCAGCTTCCCGGTGCGCCGCATCTTCTGCGTGGGCCGCAACTACGCCGCGCATGCCCGCGAGATGGGCCGCGACCCGGACCGCGAGCCGCCGTTCTTCTTCACCAAGTTCGCCGATTCGGTGGCCCCCAACGGT
>JAFIFV010000117.1 GCA_020831845.1 Ectothiorhodospiraceae bacterium | reverse complement strand
CGGGGGTGTTCTTGGCCGAGGCCGCGGCAGGGCAACTGAGCGGCGGCCGGGGAAACCCGGGATTTATTTATCTGCACCCCCGACACACCGCCGTTTTCTGGTGCGGCGACGAAGGGGCCCGGGGTTGTGGCGGGTCTTTTCGTTCCGATGCCAGGTACAAGGGCGAACTGACGCGGGTGACCCTGGGCCAGGGCGAACCCTATCTGCTGAAGCCAATGACCTACATGAACCGCAGCGGAGACTCAGTGGGGCCGCTGGCGGCCTTCTACAAGCTGGAGCCGTCGCAGATCCTGGTCGTCCATGACGAGCTGGACCTGCCCCCCGGTACCATGCGGCTGAAGCGCGGCGGTGGCCATGGTGGGCATAACGGCTTGCGGGACATCGCCCGTGTGCTGGGCACACGCGATTTCCTCCGGCTGCGCGTGGGCATCGGCCACCCTGGCGCAGCACCGCTGGTGACGTCCTATGTACTCAGCAAGCCGTCGCCGGAGGACCGGGAGGCCATCCTTCAGGGACTCGGCGACGCCGCCGACGTGATGGAACTGGTCGTTGCCGGCGAACTGGACAAGGCCATGAACCGGCTGCATAGCTGACGGCATCGCCGTCCTCTCAATACTCGCGATTCTAGAGCTTTCGAGGCATCCATGGGTTTCAAATGCGGTATCGTCGGTCTTCCCAATGTCGGCAAATCCACCCTGTTCAATGCGCTGACTCGCAACGAAATCCCGGCGGAGAACTACCCGTTCTGCACCATCGATCCCAATGTCGGCATCGTCCCCGTGCCGGATCCGCGGCTGGACGCGCTGGCGGCCATTGCCAAGCCGGAGCGCATCGTCCCCACGACGATGGAATTCGTCGACATCGCCGGGCTGGTGGCGGGCGCCTCCAAGGGCGAGGGGTTGGGCAACCAGTTTCTCGCCAACATTCGCGAAACCGATGCCATCGCCCACGTGGTACGGTGCTTTCAGGATGACGATGTTCATCACGTGACCGGCCGTGTCGATCCGCTGGACGATATCGATACCATCAATACCGAACTGGTGCTTGCAGACCTGGAAACGGTGGAAAAGGCGCACCAGCGCATGGAGCGGCAGGCCAAGTCCGGCGACAAGGAGGCCGTGGCGCGGCGGGATCTCTATGCCCGGCTGGCGGCCTGGCTGGGCGAGGGGCGGCCGGCGCGGGCCATGGAGCTGGATACCGAAAGCCGCAAGCTGTTGCGCGAGCTGCACCTGCTCACCGTCAAGCCGGTGCTCTATGTGGCCAACGTGGCGGAGGACGGCTTCGAGCAGAACCCGCTGCTGGATCAGGTGCGCAGCCACGCCGCCGATGAAGGGTCGGAGATAGTGGCCCTGTGCGCCGCCATTGAGGCCGAGCTGTCGGTGCTGGATGATGCGGACAAGGCGGAATTCCTGGCCGAGTATGGCCTGGACGAGCCGGGCCTCAATCGCCTGATCCGCGCCGGGTACGATCTGCTGGGCCTGCGGACCTATTTCACCGCCGGCGAGAAGGAAGTGCGGGCCTGGACCATCCGGCAGGGCGATACCGCGCCGCAGGCAGCGGGCAGGATCCATACGGATTTCGAGCGTGGCTTCATCCGCGCCGCCGTCATCGGCTACCAGGATTACATCGAGTGCAAGGGCGAGGCCGGCGCGAAGGAGGCGGGTAAGCTGCGTCTGGAGGGCAAGGAGTACATCGTCCAGGAAGGCGACGTCATCCATTTCCGGTTCAACGTGTAGGCGCGGCCTTGACAAGCCGTCCCACCCATTAGAGAATCCCGGCCTGCGTCAAATCAGTGGCTACGTAGCTCAGTTGGTCAGAGCATCGCACTCATAATGCGAGGGTCGGTAGTTCAAATCTACCCGTAGCCACCATTACTTCAAGCACTTACCTCCCGAACCAGAAATCACCACGACCCGCTTGGGACACTCGTGGGACACCGGGAGGAAATTCATGGCGAGTTACGAAAAGCGCGGCACCAAGTGGCGCGTGAAAGTGCGTCGTCTCGGCTACCCCGAACAGACCGACACCTTCTACACCAAGGCCGAGGCACGGACCTGGGCACGGCTCGTCGAATCGCAAATGGACACGCACACATGGCGTGACCAACGCGAAGCCCGCAACACCACCCTTCATGATGCGCTGGACCGCTACTGGCGCGAGGTTGCCAGCAAGAAGAAGCAGCCCGATAAGGAGCGTAGCCGTGTCCGGCTCTGGCAGCAGAGCAAGATAGCGGAGGCGCACCTCCTCAGCATTCGTGGCGGTGATCTGGCGGAGTGGCGAGACGATCGCCTGGAATCCGGCGTCACCGGCGGCACAGTGCGTCGCGATCTCGCCATGATGCAGCACCTCTTCAATGTCGCGCGCAAGGAATGGAAGATGGAGGGGTTGATGAATCCGGTGGATGATATCCGGAAGCCGCCCCCGGGGAAGGCACGAACCCAGCGGGTGAGTCCTGCCGAGGAGCAGGCCCTCCTGGCCGCCGCGGTGAGCCCGACCGTCCATGATCTGATCATCCTCGCGCTCGAGACCGCAATGCGCCGCAGCGAGCTCCTGGGCCTTGTCTGGAGCCTGATTGATCTTCAGTCCGGCACCGCGCACCTTCCCGACACGAAGAACAATGACGCCCGCACCGTGCCGCTCAGTCCCCGCGCCGTTGGCGTGCTGGAAGCGATGCCCCGGCAGATGGAGGGCACCGTCTTCTGTATGACGCGAGATCAGGTTGTTGGCGCCTGGCGAAGAACGCGGAAGGCGGCCGAGCTGGAGCACATCCGATTCCATGACCTTCGGCACGAGGGCACAAGCCGTCTGGCCGAGAGTGGGCTTTTCAGCGTCCTTGAGCTGTCTGCGATCTCCGGACACAAGGATATGCAAATGCTGCGGCGTTACACGCACCCGAGGGCGGGAGACCTGGCGATGAAGATGCGCGCCTGACTGATCATCCGGCGCGTGTATCGCGGAAGCCCCTCACCAGCTGTCCTTCATCCGCTGTCACCGCCTTTCGGGTGGGTCTCGATGCCAATGAAGGCGTGGTTCAGCGCACATGACACACGCATCGGTCACCGAGTTGTGTCGAACTTGGAAGTGCGGCGCGTTCAGGCGATTTGTGCCGATGGATCATAGATAGCTTCGAGTTCGCAGAAGAGGCCTCTGTCCGCGTTGATGCCGCCGCGATGCCTGCCGAGCATTCGGGGCCACGACCGGCACCAGGCTATAAAAAGCGCCTGACTGAAGTGACCAGGCCGACGCTTGAGGTGCTGATTGCACAAAAGCCTCTCAGTGAGCGCCTCTGACTCAACGCGTGCGTGGCCCTCCGCGGTGGCGGATCGCGCCGCAGGTGGCTTCATTGAGCCCGCTGACGGTTGCTGAGGGGTCTGCCTAAACCCGGCGCGAGCCAATGCTGACGTTCTACGACGCCGGCTTGATCATTCAAGGGTTCTATTCCAATACCGATCATATGCACTGCCAATTAGAGGCTAATTGAACCTCTATATTAGCCGTCAATCGGCTGCTATCTACTGCCCAAAAATTCGTATTTGTCTCGCTGTGGCAATGAAATGAAAAGCGATATAGATGGGGATTGATCCAATGAATAGAGCGAACGCCAGTGCAGGTGGTGGGCTTCCATCTTGGATTTGGTTGCGATTCCGGATCAGCTACCACATGGTGGCGGGGCAGAGCTGATGGCGAAGCAGGGTCGGTGTTGCTGTTAAGAACGGCGCGTGCCGCCACACCTCCATACATCGCGTATAAGGCACGCAGGAGGGGCTGCACGGGGCGATGCCAATGAGCCTTTGCGTGAGACGCGGTTTCGGGCTTCCGTCGCGTCAGTGCCCGATTTGGCGGTCGATCTTGTTGGCGCCACCAACCGAAGGCAGTGCTAATGAACGCTCCGATGATCCTTACGGAAATGACAGGCTTGCTTGCCGTTCGGCTTCTTTCAGCGCACCGGACGCAACGCCACATCGAAACCCGCTGGACGAGAGCATCGCCGTCGGTCAGGGCGGTGGGGATCGCTCGGCTATTGCCGACGCAAGGTGGCCGTGGCTGCCTCGCATGCGCAGACCCTTGCCCATTTCCAGGGCCCGGGGAGATCGAGTCCTCAGCGACCTTGGTGGGCCGCCGTGCGTGCAGAACGGAACCGAGGGTGGGTTATGAGCTCCGGCTGGGGTTTGCTTTGGTCAGAGGACGCTTTGACACCGCCCCGGTCTTTGCCGGCGTCTGCTTTTTAGAGCCGGTGGGTCCCGGAGCCGGTGTGCACTTCTGGAATTTCTTGGAGGAACCCCAACCCCGGAGGCTCTTACCGGTTCGTATCCCCACGCCGCCGCAGGGGTGTCACGCTTTCCGTTTCCTTTAGATATAATTAATAGCTATAGATACAATTATAAATAATAAGGAAAGCGTGACACCCCTCCGGTGATGACAACCCTCGCTCGGGCCAGGGCCCTCCCGGGACGGAAATGCTGCTATCGGTGAGAAGTCCCGGGTAACCTCAGGCGCCTTCGGCACCGCCTGCCTTACACGCCGTGCTTGAGCGCCCGTTTCCGGGCCCTCTCCCTGCGTTTCCTTTCTCTCGCTTTCGCCCGCATTTCGTCAATCCATGGATCCTCGCTGTGGTGTATGGATTTCAGCCGGGCGGAGGTCGCGTCGCGCAGTGCCATGCACCGATCGGCAAACGAGCATTGGCTGGAACACTCGGGAGAAGCGCTCGGCTGGATGAGTCCCAGGCAGGCGGGTTTGTAGGGGGACAGTTCCTGCATCGGCAGTTGCTCTGTCTCTTCCGGCTCCGCCATGTCGCGGGCCTGAGCGATTACCTCTGTTCCGAACTCTGCCTCGGCTCGTGACTGCCGCAGTCTGTGTTGCATAAACACGGTCATAGCGATGAAGCGAATGAGGCTCGTTCGGTCGGTGAGGGTGTTCCCGTGCCGGATGAGTTCATCCTCGAAAGCGACCTGAGGCGGTTCAGCAAGAAAGTTGGCCGCGAGAAAATGCTGGTCATCCACCTCCCTTTTCGCAACTGGAGCGGGTCCAAACTCTTTCCATTCCTTGAGGATGTTTGCCAGCACTTTCTCGGAATACAGCTGGGAGGGTAGTGGAAATCGGCACCAAAGTGCCTTGTCCGCGGTGCGCAGAGCAGTGCCGATGAAAAAGTCGTAATCGATCCCATGGCGATCGGCCACCTGTCGGGCGCGCCACAGACCGGTCAGGATGCGAGGGTTGTTGGATAAGAAGCGGTCGACCTGGATCGGCTTCTGTTCGGCGGCCTCTTCTATGTCTCTGACGCGACCAAATTGCAGGCGCCACTGCTTGAGGTAGCATTGCGCAAAATGCTCGGTCGCCTCGACGGCCGAGAGATAGCGATAGTCATACCATTTACTTTCCAGTAGCAGGGGCTCCTCGCTCAGAAGCCTCGGGTTGATGCGGCGACGGGCTGTAGCGAGGTGGCCGAGGAATTTCCGCTCAGGCGACGGGGTGGCGACTTCGTAGTCAGGAACTTCCGGCGCATGGAGCAATGCTGGAGCTGTGGAATCGCTGGAAACGTATGCTTCGATGTCTGTCATCGACTGCCCTCCTTGTGATTGGGATTTGAACGGGCAGTAGTGCACCACGAAAACCTTGGACAGTCTCTACGAGAATTTCGGCGCTGTGGACTGCATGCTGATGGGGCAGCGATGAGGGCCCCAAAATCGTTGGTCTCCGTGGGGGAGTCTTTTTCTGACAGGCCACGACAGAGCGTTGCCGGTAGCAAGCGCCGGTGCCGCCTGTCCGCCCTGATAGTAGCCGTTTGGACTTCGGTGCAGCAGCGTTCAGTGCGTCTCGCAAGCGCCGCTCGGTGTCACGCGGGAGGTGAGTCTTGGTGCCGCCTCTCCGACCAAGAAGCCGTTGTCTGCAGCCGTCGGTTCGTTGTCGCGTTTCATGACCAACCTCCGGTTCCGACGGAAGACCTCTGGAGTGAGTGCAGGGCCTGTCCCCGACACTGCCATTGACCACCCTTCGGTGCCGCGAGCGTAGAGTCGTCGTTCGACAGACCTGCGAGAACGACTCCAGCGGGGATCGATACGCTCCGGTGTTGTGCGCACTGTGCGCCGAGCGGGGCGGGTGGTGCTGGTTGATGTGATGGTGCTCCCTCTGAACGGGCGAGCCGGTCACAGCAGAGGGGTGACATAGAGGCGGGAGTCTGTGACGCGTCTGCGCGGGCGTTGAGCAGGGCTGCCGGATCAGGCAGTGACCAAGTTGCACCGGAGGTGGGATAACTCTGCAGGTGCCTTGAGGAAACGGCGAGCTTTCCGCCCCTGCACGGTCTGCTCTTCCCATGGACATGGAGTCCTAGGAAAACGCGTCTCTCCCGGTGGGGATGCAGGCAGTAAAGAGCGATATTCCCAAACCGAACCTTACACTTGAGCCTTATACATTAAATCGCCTCTGCGGCGTCCAAAGTCAGCCCCCTCGCAATCCCTGCCATTGAGCCTGATCGTGCCGCCACGGGCCGATTTGGGGCCTTTGAAGATGCGCCAGCGGCCGTTGCGCCGCGGCCCGTTGGGGGGCACTAAAGGTTTCACCATGAGCGAGATCCGAATAGCGGAGTCGACGCTGAGGAAGGCGGTGGCTGATCGGGATAAAGGATGCGCGCGGCGGGCGGCGGATTTCACGAAGGGAAAGGTCACGCAACGATCACGAAAAGATCAACGTATCGTCAATACGTTTGGCGCTATGTGACGGGAAGCCCCGGCCTTTTTGCGCCATTGATCGCTGCGCAATGTCTGGTGCTCCGGCTTTCTCGGGCCCGCGCACGGTCGTCTCGGTCGGTGGCGAATGCCGGGCCAGGGAAGGATGCTGGAATGCTTACCTTTGACTTGTCTGTGCGGCGTCAAACGTCAGCCTCCTCACTACCGGCGGGATCCAATCTGATCGTCGCGCCACGGTCCGATTTGAGGCCTCGACGTGGCTGTTGCTGCTCCCTGTGACGGTGCCGACTGGCAGTTGCTGTTTCCACTGTGTTCTCGATCACTATACGGTGAAACGACGTCTGCCGGTTTGCCCAAAGGGTTCGGTCGGGAGAGAGGCATCAAGAGTGGCTGTTGGATGGAGTTTGGCACCGTGACCTTATTTCAGATCGCGCTAGTGATTCTCGGTGGCGCATTGGTCTTGTATTTGTTCGGCATGGTCCGAGCCGTCAACGCGATGGAACACGAGATTGTCGAAACGCGGCGCAAGGTCGAATGGTTGGAGTTCACCCCTCAGGAAAGCCAAGCCCTCTAGCACGAGCCCTTGCAGAGGATGGAAGAGGTCGAGGACTGGACATGCGAAATGGCCAACCCTCGTTCCAGGCCGCTGCTCCTAGCGGGCTTCCCGGTGAGAGACGCAGAGCGCATAGGGAGTTGGGCCGAAAGCAGCGTCGCAGAGCGGCCCGAGTTGCCGATGACCTTCATTTTCCGTGAGAACCATCCGGGCTGTGGCACCGCTACCAACGCTACCTTGCGGATGGCGGTGAGGACATTGATGTGGTGGATTTGCAGGGCTGCCCACTAGAGGATGACGATGATAATGCCGGTGGTTCATAGCTGCGCCACGAGCCTCCCGAGAGTGCGGTTGACGTGAGTAGGCACGCTCCCGACCCTCCCGAAACGGTTAACGCTTCATTATCGGTTTAATCATCTTTTCTTTTCAAAGCGATTGTTGCTGGTGGCGACAGGCTGCACCAAAGAAGAATGACTTTTCTAATGCCTCTGCGAGACAAGTAACCGCTCGGTCCGCTGTGGATCGAAAAGGTAATAGAATAGTTGCTTTGCTTGAAAAATTGACTAAAAAACCGGTGTTTTTATTGGTTTTTTAGATTTCAAGCGCTATCCTTTCCCCTGCCTATGCCTAGCTTCTTTAGAATGGCGTTTATTAAGGGGTTGGGTATATTTTCGTCATCGCTCATTTTTCCGCCGTCCATTGCGTCCGCAGGATTTCGAGTCAGTAATTCATAAAATGCGGTTGCAGCTATCGCTGGTGCGACGCTTGGATCAGCTTGCTTTTTGAAGCCCTCCACTGAATAAGCCATGTTGTATTTGTAGTTGTAATGCTCGCGTAGACGAAATAGCGATGCGTAACGTCTGGCTGTAAAGGTGCTAAGCCAAATTCCGGGTAACAAGATTGCAAGCCTGGCGGCAATGTCAGCGATTTGAGACCACGGGTCTTGACTTGCTGGTGTCTGAGCGCGTGAGAAGAGTCCAAAGTCCGGTAACACGTAGAGGATCATAGGGATTGCCGTGACGGCGAGGATAAAAATGCTCCCGTAAAATGCCCAGACTGAGCGCGACATCTCCGTTCCAAGAGTGTCTCTTGCAGCACCGAACGATGAGGCCAGACCGGCAATGGTAGCCCCAGAAAGCATTTCATCTGATCGTGAGTTCTTTTCCTTTATTTCTTCTTCTATATTCTTAAGTTCTGAGATAAGTCGATCTCTTTCTTCTTTTCCAGAGTGTATTTCACTCTTTTGTTCAGCTAAATCTTTTTTTAGAATATCGAAGTCAGATTGGTGTTTTGTTATGTGCTCTTTGAGGCTGTTTGAAAGCGTGACAATCTTCTCTATTTCTTTGAAATTATCACCGGATTTTTGGAGAAGTTCTTTAATAGTGACTCTTGATTTTTCGGATTCTTCTGTATATGATTCCGATAAACCGGCATGGCCTTTTGCAGAATCAGCGTATTCTCTCGCAGTTTTCTCGGCTTCCTGTGCTAATTCTTTTATGGAGATTATGCTTTTTTGCGCAGCCTTAGAGTCTTCGACCAAGTCCCTAAAACTATCAACTAACCCGGGGAATAAGGGCTTTCCTTCAGGCTCTGGCAGTGTCATGCGAATCTGAATAAATCTTGAATATGCTTCATCCAGTGTGCGTGCTATCGCAATAAGACTTTCAGAGAAATTTATTGAAATTGTTCTTGCAGAAGCTTGGCCACCTGATGTGGAGCCCTGGAATGTCTCAGGGTCAAGGCTTTTTAGTCCCTTCTTCAGAGATCTGTATAGCTCATTGAGGAGGTCGATGGATTTTTGAAGGTGTTGTTCGAGTCTAGTTACCGCTAGTGGGGGGGTTGAAGAAAGACTCTGTTCGCTCGTTGATGTAAGACGTGATATTTCACCGCAGAGTATATTCACTTGGATCGATAAATCATCGATGGATATTCAAAGGTCAGGAATCGGGTGGGCAGTATTGAAAGAATTTCCATCGGGCGTCTCGGAAGATTCAAACGCTGTCGCGAGAGCTTTCCAACTCTCCAGTAGATCCTCTGCTCGTTGACGCGCCGGGGAAAGTCGGTTGGTTGTCATCTGTTGCTCCAGTTTTTGTGTCTGCGGCTGTATTTTCTTGGAGGATGCAGTTTAGCCATGCTGCGCGTTTAACGCCTGTTTTTCGTGAAATTGGCGTAACACCGGTCAGCGCAAAATGTTCTTTCACATGCTCAAGCGGTCCCAGCAATAATTTTTCATGAGCAGTCGGTGATCACCTGTTTCGAGAGTAGCCAATGATTTCGCGTCATGCACCGATATGATGCGGGATTCCTCCATGGGCAGCACGGCCCCATGATGACGCCTTCACGTGAAGCTGCCGACATATACTACAGAAGAATTGCATCGGCGTGATGTGGAACGGATCGCCTATGTGTCGCACGGGAGGTGGTCGGACGGAAGGAGGAACCACACGCGTATATTCGACGTATTGGTCACCGATATTGCAATAGTTGAAGGGGCGTCGGTCAGCGGGGGGGTATTGCGAGCACGCTGTTCCTTGCGCCCACCTCGGTGATCGCGCATACGCGATTTATAGGGATGGGGCGAGCCAACCGGAAGTTGCCGACATGCTGCAGCGTTTGCTCAAGGTGGTTTATGTCATCAGAGACGAAGGCCGTCGCATGGATTGAACTCGGTCTGAAAGCCGAGACGCCAAATAGTTGGTGTCCCGAGACCGGCGACCCTTTGGCAGGTCTGAAGGCAGCGGAGATCGAGCTTGTGCCGCCCGAGGGTGAACTGTAGCCAGGCGAAGCCGAGAATTTAGCCCGCGAGCAATCGGCAGACCGCAGGGAGGTTCGACGCATTGCGGGATTGGGTCGGCAGAACGCGATTGCTTTCGGCGGAAGTCTGCAAATGTCCATGCTTTTGCGCGCGCCGACGGCTGATTCGTTGCCGAGGTCGGAAGATGGCAACTTTAGCCAGTGGGCTCAGCCGCGAGAGGCACAGGATTCCGACAATGGCTGGCCGGAGTAGTAACACGAAGTGAACAAGTGAATGTTACGCTTTGGCGAGGCCCGCCTCACGCCGAACGTGACCTCTATCTGTTGAGCGTCCCAGGCTCGGAGAGCTTGGTGCGCCCCGCCAGCAACTGAAGAATCAGCAAAGCGAACTGCCGTTGCTTGCCCTCATCTTCGAGCACCTGCATCGACAGTTTTTCATGGTCGCTCATCGCGTCCAGCACGGTGTCTACAACGCGCTTCGGGAACAGCCCGTGCATCACCTGCTCGGGGCTGTGGTTACGCAGTTGGGCCATTACCGCCTCGTCACGCTCGATTCGGTCGGCAACTCCATTGGCGAAGTGGAGCTTGTCGTCGTCGGTCACCTCGGCCCCGAAGAGGTCGTTTAACCGTTCGATGATCTCGGAGAGGCGTTGTTTCTCCGGGTCATGCGGCTTACCGGAGCCCACCTCACTGATCGGCTTCAAGCCGTAGTCCCCGTCCTCGTCTTCAATGCGCAGGCGATGCTCCGCGCGTTTGGTCAGTCGGTAGTGGGTAAGTGCGAGGTCGGAAACGTCGATGTCGTCCGCGTCCAGCCGGTCGATGCGCAGGAGAGGGTGCAAGTGCTTGGCGAACACGCAGAGCTGTTCCAACTCCAGGTCGTCGAAGTCAACGATCTGCGAGAGGAACTCGTAGCTGCGCACGAGGCTCTGCAGATTCTTGCGGAAAAGGTCAAGTTCGTCGCGGGTGATGCCGGCGTCCTTCAGTTCCTGCACGGCGCGGGAGAGGCCGGCCTTGTCGCCGTCGCGCTCGGCCTGATCGCGGGCCTCTCTCCAGACCTGCATCTGCTCCAGAGCCGCCTGGTAGCGTTTGTGGAAGCGCTCCCTGGCGGGCAGGCAGTAGTAGCTCAGTTTGCTGGCCGGTGCCTTCGGGTCGAAGAAGGCCAGCGCAAAGGCTTCCACCTCGTCCCAGTGGTAGATGCCGGCGGCGTCCAGCGTCGTTTTCAGATCGTAGACCACCTGGGCGTCGGAAACGTCGGCCAGTTCGGCCTTGTTATAGTAGGGCGCGAAGGCGGCGAGGATGTCCTGGGGATCGTTGACGAAGTCCAGAATGAAGGTGGCGTCCTTCCCCGGGAAGGTGCGGTTCAACCGCGACAGTGTTTGCACGCAGTCCACGCTTTGCAGTTTCTTGTCCACATACATGGCGCAGAGCTTCGGCTGGTCGAAGCCGGTCTGGAACTTGTTGGCCGCGATCATCACGTTGAAGTCATCGGTGTCGAAGGCGTCCGCCAGATCGCGCCCCTTGAGGCCCGGGTTCAGTAGGGCGCTGGTCTCCGTGACCTCTTCGGGGATCATGTCGTCCGGGGGCACGCTGCCGGAGAAGGCGACCAGCGGATGCACATCCGTGTAGCCCTTCTCCCTGACATAGGCGCGCATGGCCAGGGCGTAGCGCACCGCTTCCTGTCGACTGCCGGTGACCACCATGGCCTTGGCTTGTTGGTTCAGCAGATGCCGCACATTGGCGCGGAAGTGCTCGACAACCACCTCCACGCGCTGGCTGATGTTGTAGGGATGCAGCCGCACCCAGCGAGCCAGCTTTGTCGACGCCTTGCGCGACTCCACCTCCTGGGTATCGGCCTCCGGGTGGGCGAGCTTCCACGCTGTGGCGTAGGTGGTGTAATTGCGCAGCACATCCAGGATGAAGCCTTCCTCGATAGCTTGGCGCATGGAGTAGACGTGAAACGGTTCCGGCTTGTTGTCGCCGCTGCGTGGCAGTTCGGGATTTCGCGGGCGACCGAACAGCTCCAGCGTCTTCCCCTTGGGCGTTGCCGTGAAGGCGTAGTAGCTGATCCGCTCCGTGGGCTTGCGCGCTTTCACTGCAGCATCCAGCAGGGCCTCGGCACTGATCTCCCCCTCCTCGGGAAAATCCGCACCCAGGATCGCCCGGAGCTTGTTGGCCGATGACCCGGTCTGTGAGGAATGTGCCTCGTCCGCGATCACTGCATACCGCCCTCCGGCGAGCTGCGGGTGCTGGTCAAGCGCATCGAACAGCGCTGGGAACGTCTGAATAGTGACGATGATGATCCGGACCTGGCGGGAGAGGGCCTCGGCCAGTTGTTCAGACTTGCTCTGGTTGCCCACATCCCGGGTGATGGGCTGCACCACGCCGCGAGCATGCTCGAATTGGTAGATGGTGTCCTGAAGCTGGCTGTCGAGCACGGTGCGATCGGTCACCACCACCACGGAGTTGAAGAGCTTCTTGCCGTCATCGTCGTAGAGGGCAGCCAACTGGTGAGCTGTCCAGGCAATGGAGTTCGACTTGCCCGACCCGGCACTGTGCTGGATCAGGTAGCGCTGACCGGCGCCTTCCACACGGGTGGCATCCAGCAGCTTGTTGACCACATCCCACTGGTGATAGCGAGGGAAGATCAGGGCCTCCTTCGTGTGACGCTTGCCGCTGAACTCCTCCACCGTCTTTTTCTCCAGGTGCAGGAAGCGGCCCAGGATCTTCAGCCACGCGTCTGGCTGGAAGACCTGCTGCCAGAGATAGGCGGTGGCGTAGCTGTTCTCGTCCGGCGGTGGTGGATTGCCGGCGCCGCCGTCGGGAGTGCCCAGGTTGAAGGGCAGGAAAAACGTGTCCTTGCCGGCCAGCTTTGTCGCCATAGCGACCTCATGCTGGCTAACGGCGAAATGGACGAGCGCCCCGCCCTTGAAGGTCAATAATGGCTCCGGCTTGCGCGTCACCGGATCCTTCACCGGCCGGTCACGCTGATACTGGCGCTTGGCCCGTTCGACGGACTGTTTGAACTCGCTCTTCAACTCCAGCGTCGCGGTGGGGATGCCGTTGACGAACAGCACCAGATCCAGCCGCGGGTTGTAGTCGCCGTCGCGGTAGTGTGGCGAATAGGAAACCTCCGGCACCACGCGCAGGCGGTTGGCTCGGTAGCGAGCCAGTGCCTCCGGGTTCATGGAGTGGTCGGGCTTGAAGCTGCACAGCTCGATCTGCACTCCCGGCACCTTGAATCCATGGCGTAGCACGTCCAGCGTGCCGTGGCGCTCCAGCTCGCGGGTTACGGCCCGTAGCAGCGTCTCCTCTGGATTCTGCGGGTTGTTCTTGCAGAACTTCTCCCAGCGGTCGGGATGCGCTTTCTGGAAGTAGCCGAGCAGGTCTTCGGGATAGAGGGCTCGGGCCCGATCATAGCCAGTTGCAGTGCCGGTGAGCCAGCCGTCAGTGACCAGGGCGTCGATGATGTCTTGTTGGAATTGTGCTTCCCGGCTGTCGGCCATGTTGCCCGGGCTCCTTGTAGTTCTAGTCAGGACATGGCGCGTCTTGTCGGCCCTCGCCGGGTGAAAACGCGAAGCGTGGATGAAGTAACGCCCCAAGGTGCGCGTCGGCGAGAGGCGTGGGGCGTGTTGTTATTGTCCGACTATAGCCATGACACGAATGGGAGGGAAGGTGCGACTTCAAAGGTGGTAATGGGTTATCTGATCGCCATGGCCATCACCGCGCCTCATGCGGCCACACATAGCGCACCTTCAGCTTGTTCAGATGCGACCAAGGCAGCAGCCCCTCATTTTGCAGTCGACCGACCACGATACCCGGGGCGATGCCGACCCGGGCGGCAAAAGCGCGCACGGCAGCCTCGGAGGGCAGCATGCCGCGCAACTCCACCAGCGCTTCGGGAGGTATCAGATGATCTTGTGCGAACGCATCGGCCTCGCGTTCCTGTTCGTCGTCCAGCCCGTCATCAAGGTCAATGAACTGCAATCGCTTGGCATGCAGTGTGATATGTCCCGCCTCGTGGAAGAACGAGAACCACAAGTGGTCGTTGGTTTTGTGCCGGAGGCTGAGCGCGATCATGGCCTTGTTCTTGCCAAGCCACTGAGCGGCGCCGCTGATAGGGCAACCACGGGGAGCCGGTTCCAGAACCAGCGCAACACCCACGCGGCGGCAGGACTCGCTCAGTATTGGCAGGAAGGCTTCCGGCTCCGTTTCATTGGTCAGTGCGCGCGCTTCCTCCAGCACCTGCGTGAAGCCGCGTTTATCGAAGGTAGCGCAATCAACGGTGGCTGCCTGCCGTTCAGCTTGACGCAGCCAGGCCCCGACAGCGGCTCCATTCCTGTCAAATGCCGGCGAGGCCCTGAATGCGGCACCCACCCGCGTATAGCGTGCGCGCCAGGCGTCGATGGATGCCACGCCGAAGAAGTTCATGCATTCGGCAACCTGCTGCCCCTTGTGGTAATAACGCTTGATCCAGCCAAAGCGGATCATGTCCTGGATCGGTAGTTCCTTAAGCCAGGCCTTCTTTGCCGCCAGTGACTCCAGTTCCTCCTGCCTGGCCAGAGCCTCCCGATATTGGGCCTCACGCTCAAGCCAGAAGCGCGCAGTGCTCCCCAGCACGTGTTCCAGCCGAAGCGCCGTGTCCTCGGTGATGGCGGCTTTGCCGGTGATTAGCTGACTGACGTGTTTCGTGGTGTAGCCGAGCCGTTCGGCAAGCTCCTTCTGCGTCCACCCGAGTTCGTCAAGACGGTCAGCGATCGTGTCCCCGGGCACTGAAATCCAGTCCGGTGCCTGGGCATGGTTCAAGTCAGTCATGGTAGTCACCGATGTAGACAATCACGATGTCGGTCACGCTCGCCCAGTCAATTCCGCCATCCTGCTTCAATGGGGGTGGATTGTGCTTGGGTTCAATGCAGAGGCGAACGCCCCCGTGGAGGTTGACGGCATACTGGCCCAGTCGATCCCCCCTGAGGGGATGAGGGTGCCCCACCGGCAAATCGGTCGGGTTCGCCGCCGCATACAGATCAGCCAGTCGGCTCTTGAGCTTCTTCGCGCCCGGTTTGCCCAGCTCTTTCTGGGCGATCCGCTGCTGCAAGCACAACTCTTCGATGGCGGCATCCTTGTAGGTAACGTTCATCCGTGGTCGACCGACAGTATATACATTGTTTACCAATTTGGTAAATAAAGTGGACGGGTTTCATCCGCAGACAGAAGTCTCCATCGGTGCGACGTCAGGTGTGCTTGCCGTGTCCGGTTCTCCAGATCGCGGCCTCCAGCCGCGCACGTCGATCTTGCCGGTGACGGCGGCAGAGATAAGCCCGGCGCGGCGCTCCTGGAGCAAACCAATCCCACGCACGGCCTCAGCGATCATCTTGTCGAACTGCTCTGCCCGTCGCTCAACGTTATGAACAGTCTGAGATTGCTCATCTACGGGCGGGATAGGTAGCACGCAGCTCATGACGTTCGAGGAAGAGATTGATGCCAGGTTCGTGCTCTGTTTGGAGTGAATGAAAAAGTAGCTCCGCGCCTGAACCGATTGGGTGAACAGGGTGAGCCACTCAGGCAACAGGTGCTCGTTCGTCCTTATCGCGAAGACGTGATTCTGATGGAGGCACGGATCTATCTGCGCCCTCCAGACTGTGCCCCGCCCGAGCTTGTCGTTGTCCCCGCCTTCGTTCATCAGGACATCCCCGCTTCGCAACGAGTAGCGCTCCACTTCTTCCGCAAGCACCTCGATTTCGCGCACATCCTCAAGGTCGACGTAACCATCCTGAACATTCGCCACTCGAAGATACGGCAGACTTACCTTCGTTTTACCGCCGTAGTCTTTGCCCTTGGCGACGCCGCCCTGGATGGTGCCATACCAGCGTAGCGCGCCGATGCTCCAATGCGCCGGCACCTCCCCCAGCCCCTCCATCCCGGAGTCCTTCATCGGCACACCGGGATCCAGCCCCTTGGTGACGGCATGGGAGATTACCGCCTGGCGCTTCTCCTTGAGCAGCTCGATCAGGCGCTGCTGCTCGGAAACGAGCGCGTCGATCTTCGCGGTTTCGTGGTGGAGGAAGGCGGCGATGGTGGACTGCTCATCAACGGGTGGCGCCGGAAGGTGTAGCTCGCTGACAGTGGCTTGCCCAATATTGAGCATGGAACTGCTCGCACCTGTTGCGGCCAGCTCGATCTGGCTTCTTGCCGCCTTCGTTCCAAATATGTAAGCAAGATAGATGGGCAGACAGCGGCGTGTGTCGACGCGCAGACGATACAGCTTGTCGCACAAGAGAAGCGCAGGGTAATCCTGTAGAGCCACGGCCGCGCTTCCGACCAACTCACGAGTATTCGCGCGTGAGATCAGCACATCTCCCCGCCGTATGCCTAGTTCTGGCGATGGAGGCAGGTTGGGTGGCAGTAGCTTATTCTCGCTCGGATTAAACACGCCACCGTTTACGCAGCCGACTTTCAAGACTCCCCACTCATCTCCCTCGGCGGGAATGTTCTCGCACTGCGGGCTCCACCCCTGCTCGAGCGAGCGAGTGAAATGCTTTACTCGCTTCACACCCCAGTGCGCCGGCAAGTTTCCAAGCCAGTCCACTTTCGAGTCTCTGTATTCCGAATACTGTGGAAACGTCATGCCGAGAGCTCCTCGATCATCTGCTTGATCCGATCGGTGCAGGCCTTGAGGTCAGCGTCGATCTCCTCCAGCGGGCGCGGCGGCACGAACTTGTAGAAGTGGCGGTTGAAGGGGATCTCGAAGCCGACGATACCGACCTCGCCATCCTGTTCGTCGTGTTTGCCCTCGTCGATCCAGGCGTCGAGCACGTGGGGCTTCACCTCGCGCTCGAAGTAGTCGAACACCGACTCGCCCAGCGGCACGTTCTCGTTATCGCGCAGGTTGGCGTCGGGCTCGGGCTTGCCGTCCTTGTCTGTGCAGATGTCGGCCTCGGGGTCTGGCTCCGATAGTGCCTTCAGCACGCTCTTCATCTGCGGCGCCGCAAGCTTGATGTCCTGGGCCTTCAGGGCGCCTCGCAGGGCTTTGGTGAAGAGATCTCTGTTGCGGAATACCTGGGCGCCCAGCGATTCGCACGCAGCCAGCAGTCTGGCTTTGTCGAGGTCGTCGAGCTTTTCGATCGGCTTCTCCTCCAGGATGCGACGGATGCGCTCCTCGGTGGCCTGGAAGTTCAGCCGTAGGGGGCGCTCCACGGTGATGCGGCGGTAGCCGAAGGCCTCCACCGGGAAGATCTTGCTCTCCTCAGTCTCCTCGAAGCTCCCGTAGAGCCGCACGACTTCGTCTATGTTCCGGTCGTCGATGTATTGCCGCTTGCTGCCCAGCGACTTCCGCATCTTGCTGTAACGCTCGGCGGCGTTGATCAACTGCACCTTCCCACGGCGCTCACTCGGCTTCCTGTTCGAGAGCACCCATACATAGGTGGAGATGCCTGTGTTGTAGAACATGTCCGTGGGCAGAGCAACGATGGCCTCCACCAGATCGTGCTGCAGGAGGTAACGGCGGATTTCGGATTCACCACTGCCGGCCCCGCCGGTGAACAGCGGTGAGCCGTTCAGGATGATGCCGATGCGCGAACCGCCATCGCGGCCATCCCGCATCTTGCTGACCAAGTGCAGCAGGAACAGCAGCGAGCCGTCCGACACGCGAGGCAGGCCGGGACCAAAGCGCCCGTCGTAACCCTTGAGCTTGTGCTCGTCGGCGACCTGCTTCTGCACCTTCTTCCATTCCACCCCAAAGGGCGGGTTGGAGAGCATGAAGTCGAAGTGCTGGTCGGCCAGTTGGTCGTCGGAGAGGGTGTTGCCGAGCTTGATGCTGGAGACGTCCTGGCCCTTGATCAGCATGTCCGCCTTGCAGATGGCGAAGGATTCAGGATTCAGCTCTTGGCCGTGCAGCGAGACGGAAACGCCTTGGCTCACTTGCTGGATGTATTCGTCGCTCTCCGAGAGGAAGCCGCCGGTGCCGGCCGTCGGGTCGTATACGGTGACGATGCTGTGGGGCTTGAGCTTGGCATCCTGGCCGGTGAGCACGAGCGAGGTGGTGAGGTGCACGATGTCCCGCGGCGTGAAGTGCTCCCCGGCGGTCTCGTTCGAGCTTTCCGCGAATTTCCGAATCAGCTCTTCAAACACCAGCCCCATGCCGAAGTTGCTGATGCGCGCCGGGCTCAGATCGATTTCCGCAAAGCGTTGCACCACCTGGTAGAGCAGGTTGTTGACGGCAAGTTGCTGCACGAAATCCTCGAAGTGAAAGTGCTCGAAGATTTCCCGTGCGTCCTTGCTGAAGGACTGCACGTAGCTCATCAGGTCGTCCGCGGTCTGTGTGTCCGACAGCGTGCCGAGCGACAGGGGTGAGGCGTTGAAGAACTGCTGATCGGCGGCGCGGACCAGCAGCATGTCCCTTACCCCCTCGGGCTTCTGTGCATGCTCGCGAGCGGCAGTGAGCACCTTCTCCTTGGTCGGCTCCAGAACGCACTCAAGGCGCCGGAGAAGCGTGAATGGAAGGATGACCCGTCCATACTGGCTCTGCTTGAAATCGCCGCGCAGCAGGTCCGCGACGGACCAGATGAAGGCGGCCGTCTGGGAGTGGCTTTCCGTGTTCAATGATGATCCCCGATTGTTCTAATGTGTGCTTATGAGAATGCATGATACACAAGGAGCGTTCGATGGCTGAGTGGTGGTCGCGATCCCCCAACCGATGGTGAATCAGTTACTGGAGCGCATATGCGAAGGCGGGTGAGAAGGGCGACCCAACAGTGGCGCTGCAGCATCGCAGACCCAGGGTGGCAGGGGCGTCTGGAAGGGCGGCCCTTGGTCGTCATGGCCGCTGACGAGGAATCCGCAGCCCGGGAGGCCGTGAGTCGCCTGGTGACTCAGGAGGTCGCAGCAGGTCGGACCATGCCGTCTATCCAGCCCGAGCACTTGGTCTGCGTGCGAGAGATGGGCGAGGGCTAGGTTTGAACCCTCACCACGCTCTCCGCAGTGGGGCGGACGAGTCTACGATACACGCTGCAGGCGTCACGGTTCGGCTCCCGCGTCCTTGAATTCGAAAGAGATGGTCAGTGCTGGTGGAACGGACAAGTCGATGCTGAATCCAGATACAGATAAATACGGATTATTGCTATATGAGTCTCGCAAACTGGCTGCGCGCTCAACCAAATTGCGGAATATCCGCCGCTGCGCAGCGGCTATTCCCTCCATGGGCCCCACTAGGGGCAACATACCAATTGGCACGACTCCCTCTGCGCTTAACCAACCAGACTGCATCGGGGCGTATTCAACGGCATACCACTCGCCAACCTTGTCAATGACGCGTAGCTGCTCTCCTTGTGTGAGTAGGGCGATCTCGTCGGCCTCGTCTGAGGCGCCAGCTCGAACCGGCGCGCGCTCTGCCGTAACCGTCACCGAGTTCGGGGCTTGTTGGAACTCGGTCGTGGAAGCTTCCACCATTTCTTGCTGGCCGAGTAATAGTGCTTCGTGCAGCTCAGCGAGTTCGGCTGCCAGTTGGTCGAATACTTCGTCCGGAATGCTGGAGGTGGTTTGTTGACCATAAACGCCCAGAGGCACGAATAGAAGGGCAAAAGCCACGTTCTTCATCTGGTTCTCTCCCACCCATGAGCCGTTAAAAGCATACTTCAATGCTGAAATATTAGACGAGTATGTGCTGCGCATCTGGTGCGTCTTCGCTCAACCATCTTGGAGCCGACGCGACAGCCAAGGAGGCTATGCCGATCGACTCTTTGGTCAGCTTGCTTCTGATAAGTCTGCCGACCAACTACCAACCGACAGCCCACTTTCGCTTCGATAAAATGCTTCTATTCAAGCAGTTATCAGGAAGGGGGAGGTATGCAGCAGAGCGCATCAGATACACACCGGCCGTTCCGGGACTTGCCCAGTTTTATGGATTACGTCAGAGCTGGAATCCAGCGGAAGAAGCTGGACGAGGAGGACGCTGCAAGGCTCGTCGGTGGAGGTGATGCCCGGGTTGGCCGATTCATCTTGAATGGCTCGATCAAGTGCCCTCTGGAGCGCGCACCGGCCATTTCCCGCGCGTTCGACGAGGATCCGCGTCGTGGTTTGGTGATCGCGCTGAATGACTACCTGCCGGAGGTGGCGGCGCTCCTCGCCGCGGAGTTTGGAGGCGTGTTCGATCAATTCGAGAGCCGGGTGCTGCTCCAGTTCCCAGCGAGGAAACAACAATGAAGCGGGACGGGCAGAAAGGGGGTGGTGCGGCAGGCATCGATGTGCGTGAGCGAAGGAGCCTTCCGGCTTCGTTTCTGACTTGGCTGACTGCGTCCGGCCTGGCGGGCCAGCAGACGGTTCAGGAGTTCGCTCGAAGCCTGACAAAGCGGCACGGATGCCTGCTGGTCGCCTCTACGCCGGACCATGCAGTTGTCGGCGTCATGGGTGTGGCCGCTCACGTAGAGCAGCCCAGGAGAGATGAGCGCCACGTGACGCTCCGTGCCGAGGTCGCGCTCTTCGGCGTGAAACCGGGCGATCATCAGGAGGCGACGTCGGAGGCCCTGGTTGCCGTTGCGAGTTCCTATTTCCACGAGCAGGCGTTCAAGGTGCTCCCGAAGTCTGAACGGCCGGTGCTGATGACTCTGATGGGGCATGAGGTGTTCGATCCCCTCTGGCAGCCAATGCAAGGGCTCCGGGAGCGCGTCTCCGTGTGGGCGGAGAGATACCCGCGGTTGACGCTCAACGAGTGGGAAATCTCCGCGGCGGGGACCATCGCGACGAACCGCTATCTGGGAAGGATCACGCAGCGCTTGATCGACGAGCTGGCGCCGAAGTGGGAGTTCCGGGGTTGAGGACGGCTGACACCCCCTCTGCAGCCGCACGGCGCTCTGGGGGGCGGAGCGAGCCGCAGGGCATCGGCGGCCTCCTCGGGCTTCCTCAGCGCTGTGTGATGAAGTTCGCTGGCAGGCTGCAACCCTTGCTGGGCCTGCATATCAGCCACTACCGCTTGGGACAATTTTGGGACACTCGGCGCAGAGAACCGGTGAATCCGGACTGGACGGCAGCGACGGAAACCCGCATAAATAAAGGGTGGGGGAGGTCGGTGTTTGCTCAGTTGGTCAGAGCATCGCACTCATAATGCGAGGGTCGGTAGTTCAAATCTACCCGTAGCCACCATTCTTTTTCCCTCTCCCGATCAGCTTCCTTCCGCCCCGCGCTCCCGGCCGAATATCGGTTCGTACCACAATCTGGGGTCGTCCACCGGCGTGTCCTCCGGCAGCAGAGGGTTCTCCAGCCAGATGATCGGGCGCTCCTCCAGCAGCACGCCATGGAGTGCGTGCCGGTTTGCGGGGTGGGAACGGAAAAGCCGATGGAAGCTGCCGTCCGCCAGGATGCGTTGCAGGCCGACCTCGAGCCGGAGTGCCAGGCGGAGATTGTCGGGAGCAACAAAGAAGTAGGCGGGGGCGTGGTAGACCATCAGCGGGCCGTTTGCGACGGTCAGGTCGTGGGCGTCGTACAGTGCCAGTTCCGCGCCCAGTTCCGCTACGCTCCTGGGGACGTGGTCGATACGGCCCAGCTGTAACATGCGAAACAGGGATTCGTAATCAGAGGCCAGTGCCACCGGAAAACCATTGGCCTCCAGAATGGCAGTGTCGGGCCAGTCGTGGCCCTGGCCGGCGCGGAATTCCCGCAGCGCATCGGTATCCTCGGCGCGCATCAGCAGATCCTGTTCCCCCATGCGGACCACGGGCACCCGTACCCCCATCAGGCCGCGCAGCAGGGGAATGCGTACGGGCAGCAGTTCCCTTTCGCGCTGCATGCTGGTCATGGTCCAGATCACGTCCACATAGCCTTCCTCGCGCAGCGAGCGGATGGCGCGGCTCTGCGTCATCTGGACGGGGGCCATGGCGAGGCGGTATGGCCCGAAATCGTCCTCGGTGCGGCTCAGCGCGAGGTCCAACAGTTCCAGGAAGTACGCATCACGGGCATCCACGTCGGTGTCCGGCCGGATGTGGCCGATGGTGTGGGACTCCATGCCGTGTGCAGCTTGGTTGGGCAACAGCAGCAAACCGGACAGAATAACGGGGAGCGTTGCGTACCGGAGCATTCGTTCAAGGCGCATGATGCACCCATTTAAGCAGGTGTTCCGTCAGTTCCCCCATCGGCAGCGGCGGGGAGAACAGGTAGCCCTGGGCCAGTTCGCAGTGGTACTCCTGGAGGAATTCCAGTTGCTCCCGGGTTTCCACGCCCTCTGCTACAACGCGGATCTGCAGATCGTGTGCCATGGAAATGATCGCACGGATCAGATGCCGGTCATTCTCGTCGCTGGAGATGTCACGCACGAACTCCCGGTCCACCTTCAGCGTATGTACGTGCAGGCGCCGCAAATAGCCCAGCGCCGAATATCCGGTGCCGAAATCGTCGATGGCCAGCGTGACGCCCATGGCTTCCACCGCCTGCAAAGCGCGGCGGGTTTCCGCCATGTCGTGCAGGAATATCCGCTCGGTCAGCTCCAGCTGCAGCGCGCTGCCCGGTAACCCCGCCTTCTGAAGGGCGGAGTGGACTGTCTCGTCCAGAGCGCCCTCCAGCAGTTGCCGGGAGGAGACGTTTACCGCCACGGTCAGGTGGGGGTTCCCGGTGCTCTGCCGCAGGCTCCGCAGGTTCCGAAGGCTGGTTTCCAACACCCAGGCGCCCAACGGGACGATCAGGCCGTTCTCTTCGGCCAGTGGAATGAACTCGTCCGGCGGAACCAGCCCGCGCAGCGGGTGCTGCCAGCGCACCAGTGCCTCCAGGCTGGTGACCTCCCGGGTGGCGGCATCCACAACCGGCTGGTAATGAACGCGGAACTGGTCTTCGGCCAGTGCCTGGCGCAGATCGCTTTCAAGCCGCAACCTGCGCTGGGTGTCTTCCTGTAGCTGCGGCCTGTAGAAGCGGAGGGAACGCTTTCTGTCGCGCTTGGCGGCGTAAACAGCCGTGTCGGCGGCCTGGATCAGATCCTTGGCGGCGTTACCGGCGTCGGGTGCCACGGCCACGCCGATGGTGGCCGAGAGAAACAGCGTCTGCTCGGGGGTGATTGCGACCGGACCGCAGAAGTCCTCCAGCAACTGGGTAAGCCGTTGGTCCAGCCATTGCCGGTCGGGGATCCTGGTGATGATTACCAGGAACTCGTCGCCTCCGAAGCGCGCGGGAATCCAGTCGGGCTCGCAGCAGCGGCGAAGCCGCTGCGCCACTTCCACCAGCACTCGGTCGCCAATGTCGTGACCGAAACCATCGTTTACGTCCTTGAAGTTGTCGATGTCCAGCAACGCCAGTGCGGTCAGGCGGCCGGGCTGTCCCTGGTGGATCTCGTCGGTCAGGTGTTCATAGGCCAGAACCCGGTTCGGCAGCTCCGTCAGCGGATCGAAGTGGATGAGGAAATCCAGTCGCGCCTTTTCCTGCTCTGCCCGTTCACGTGCTGCCAGGTCTTCGGACATGCGCTGTAGTGCATGATTGAATGCGTCCTGAAGCTCGTCGAGCTCATCCGGTCTGAACCAGCCTTGTTGCTGTCGCGATAAGGTGATGGGCCTGCGGGGGCCGCCCAGTCGAAGTGTGCGCGCGTAATCGCTCATGCGGTGGAGGTGGCGCGTGACCAGGTAGTAGAACGCACACAGGATCAGCAGGGAGGCCGCGAATGTCTTCGCCCCCTGGGTCAGCAGGATGAGCAGCCCGCGATCCCAGGTCCGGCCGTCGATCTCCGCCAGGTCGGCCTGCATGCGGACTTCGCCGAGTGTGTGCTGCACGCCGTCGCCACCTTGATAGACCACGGGAATGATGTGTTCCCGTTGTCGCGGATAATCCGAGGCCACGCCGGCCTGCAGGTCCATGTCTCCAGTCAGGAAAACCTGCCGGACATGGGGGAGCTGCAGCAGACCGTGCAATTGCAGCTCGAGCTGCACGCGGTCCAGTGACCACAGGCTGCTGGCCAGCGTATCGGAGAAGGTACTCTCGGCCTGCTGCAGTTGCCGTTCCAGGCTTCCCAGGTCGCGCTGGTACTCGCTGTACAGTTGAACCGCAGTAATGGCTAGCGTCAGCGCGGAGCTCAGCAACAGGATCGTGAGCAGGACACGCAGGCTGAGGCGGCGGTGACGCAACCATCGCGGTATCAGGAGGGAAGACAAGGTGTGCTCCTTATCACCTTTCTTTTGTTATAAGCAGGTGCGGAACCCTCCTTAAGGAAGCACCGAACCATTCAGGCTGCCGCGTTACGTCAGATTTTTCGCGATGCAAGGCGCGGTGCGCAGCGCCGTGGTCATTCCACGGTCAAGCGCCGCAACGACGCAGCGCGAAAATCTGACCGTAACCCCTCGGGGCTCAGGAATGCTCCGCCAAGCGGGCCAGCAGTTCGGTCTGGGAGGAACGCGGGTTGTCCGGGTCGGACAGGGCTCGATGGTACTGGCCTTCCCGGTCCAGTATCCAGGCCTGGGTGTTGTCCGCCAGGTAGTTGTCGAGGTCTTCCAGCACCTGTTGCTGCAGCGCTTTGCTCTCGATCGGGAACGCCACTTCCACACGGCGGAAGAAATTGCGCTCCATCAGGTCCGCGCTGGAGAGGTAGACATCTGGTTTGCCGTTATTGCGGAAATAGAACACACGCGTGTGTTCCAGGAAACGGCCGATAATCGAACGCACCCGGATGTTCTCCGAAACGCCCGGGATTCCGGGTCGCAGGCAGCACATGCCGCGGACGATCAGATCGATGCTGACACCGTCCGTGGAAGCGGCATACAGGGCCTGGATGATGCGGGTTTCCACCAGGCTGTTCACCTTGATGATAATGCGTGCTTCGCGGCCTGCCTTGGCGTGCTCCTGTTCCCGGGAGATCAGGTGCAGCAGGTGCTCGTAGAGCGTGAAGGGCGACTCCAGGAGTTTGTTCAGCCTCGCCACGCGACCAAGGCTGGTGAGCTGCAGGAATATCCGGTGGACGTCCTCGCCGATGGCGGGATCCGACGTCAGCAGGCCATAGTCGGTATATAACCGGGCAGTACGGGAGTGGTAGTTGCCGGTGCCGAGGTGGATATAGTTGCGTAGATGACCTTCCTCCCGGCGTACCACCAGGATCATCTTGGCATGAGTCTTGTGTCCCACGACGCCGTAGACCACGTGTGCACCGGCATCCTGCAGGCGGTTGGCGAGCTGGATATTGGCCTCCTCGTCGAAGCGGGCGCGCAACTCGATCACCGTGGTCACTTCCTTGCCGGCGCGGGCCGCCGCCACCAGCGCGTCGACGATTGCGGACTCGGGGCCGCTCCGGTACAGCGTCTGCTTGATGGCAAGCACATTCGGGTCCTTGGCGGCCTGGCGGACGAAATCGATCACCGGCGCGAACGACTCGAAGGGGTGATGCAGCAACACCGTCTGCGATCGAAGCAGCGTGAAGATATCCGAGCTACGGGCGATCTCCGCTGGAATGGCGGGCGTGAAGCCGGGATAGGTGAGGTCCGGGCGATTGACATTGTCGGCTACGGTCATCAGTCGGTTCAGATTCACCGGCCCGTTGACCTGGTACAGGTCCTCCTCGCCCAGCTCGAATTCCTCCAGCAGGAAACTGGCCATGTGCTGGGGACAGTTTGCTGCCACCTCCAGACGCACCGCGTCGCCGTAGCGGCGTGACTGCAGCTCGCCCTCCATGGCCACCAGCAGGTCGTCCACTTCCTCTTCGTCCACGTAGAGGTCGCTGTTGCGGGTGACGCGGAACTGATAGCAGCCTTTCACGCGCATGCCGGGGAACAGCTCGCCGACGAAGGCATGGATGATGGACGAGAGAAAGACGAAGTCATTGGGGCCGTTGCCGTCGGTCTCCGGCAGCCGGATCAGCCGGGGCAGGGAGCGGGGCGCCTGGACGACGGCCATGCCGCTGTTGCGCCCGAAGGCATCCTTGCCCTCGAGCTGCACGATGAAGTTGAGGCTCTTGTTGAGTATGCGCGGAAACGGGTGAGCTGGGTCCAGGCCCATGGGGCTGAGCACCGGCAACAGGGCGTCCTCGAAATAATTCCGAACCCACTGCTGCTGGCTGGCGTTCCATTCCCCGCGCCGGATGAAGCGGATATTCTCGATGGCCAGCGTGGGAATCAGGATGTCGTTCAGCACCCGATACTGTTCCTCCACCAGCTCGTGAGCCCTGACGCTGATCGAACGCAGCACTTCGTTGGGCGCCCGGTTGTCGGCGCCTACCTGGGTCGAGCCCATCTCGAATGCCTGCTTCAACCCGGCCACCCGTATCTCGAAGAACTCGTCGAGATTGGTGCTGGAAATGCAGAGGAAGCGCAGCCGGTCGAGCAGCGGGACACGTTCGTCCTTGGCCTGCTCCAGGACGCGCGCGTTGAACTCCAGCAGGCTCAACTGGCGGTTGATGTAGAACTCGGGGTGTTTGAGGTCAGCGGCATCCATAGGATCCAGGGATTGTCCCGTCCTGATTGTGACAGTTTCAAGAAAGCATAACCTTTTGTCATGACAGTGCGATGACGTCGGGGAAACGCTGATTGATTCTCGCGTTCGCGCGGCCCGGAGCATCCTCTTTGCCTCCGCCGAGATCGGATGGGCATAATGGTGTGGAGAAGAATGGGCCAAGCCCCTCTGGGCGGTGACGGCCATCCGGCGCAGAACGGGACTGTTCGTCGTCGCAGATCAAGAAGGAGAGGGCCATGCCCGCCGCGGAACAGTTCATGATTGCGTCCAGTCCGGTGCTGACCCTGGTGGTGTGGCTGGCGGTTGCAATGTTGGCCGCCTACTTCGCTCGCACCCCTGCCCAGGCACTGATCTGGACGCTCTGCCGTTCGACTCGACTTGCCGCCCGACTGTTGGGCTCCAGTTGCGCCTCCGCCATCCGTTCAGTGCATGCCTGGTGGGTCGATCTGCTGCTGCGTCAGTCCAGGGACGACGTCGCGCGGGACCTGCGCGACGAGTTCCAGGCGATGTCTGTCCGGGTGGAGAGCGAATTGAACTGGCTGCCGGTTATCCGCGAGCGGCTATCCGGCCAGTTGGTGGCGCTGGAAGAGGATTTCCACCGCAGTGCCGAAGTGCCGCCGGAGCCGCCGGGCTGGAGTCGTGTGACGGAGTCCGTCTCCCAGCTGGGTGAGGAGCACAGTGGCGCTGTGGCCCGCGCGCTGGAGGACATTCGCGATACCCTGGCCCATTACCGCGCTGATGCCCGGGAGGCGCAGCGTCGGCAGCACCACCGGCGTTACCTGCTGCTGTACCGCATGATGCCGCGTTGGCGGCGTGTGCAGCGCGTCCTGGAAGGGCTCGATGCACGCCTGGCACGGCTGGACAATCGGCTTCGAGCCATGCGACAGCGCCTGGCCGCCTATCGGCGTATGCGCGACCCCACTCGGCGCAATATGGCGGTACTGGCCGGAATGGCCAGTGGCCAGTTCGTGATTGGCGCGCTGCTACTGAGTGCCGTGATGCTAGGCGTCATGGTGCAGGGAACGCTGGTGGCGCTGCCGATGCAGGAGATGATGGGTGCCGAGCCCCTGGTTGGTACCTTGCCTGCCTGGCTGGTGACGACCGTACTGCTGGTGAGTTTCCAGTTGTTGCTCGGTGTGATCATGCTGGATGCCCAGCGTGTCAGCCGCGTGTTCCTGCCCATCGGTAATCTGGACAGGGCCGCGCGCCGGGCGATTTTCTGGGCCTGCTTCCTGCTGTTGCTGCTGCTCGCCGGGACCGGTGCGATCCTCTACTACTGGCTCACCACCAGCGGGCTGATGATCTCACCTCTGGCCGGCCCGGATGCAGGACATTTGGCGCAGATGGCCATTCTCAGTCAACTGGCACAAGCCGGCATGGTGCTCGTGCTGCCCTTCGCGCTGGCATTCGGCGCCATCCCCCTGGGCATGGTGGGCCGGTCGGCCCGCCAGGTGGTGCTGATGCTGCTGCTGGGTGTGCTGCAGCTTGTGTCCGTGCTGGCCCGCGCCGCCACGGTGGCGTCCACCCTGGGGGCGCGCCTGCTGGTGCGGCTATATGACCTGTTCATCTTCCTGCCGCTGTGGCTGGAAAGCCGCTGGCGGGATTATCGTCACAACCGACGGATACACGCCCAGCCCGGGTCTCCGCCCGGCGGGTCGCTGCCATCGCCGGCCAGTGTCGACTTTCGCCCGGCGGCAGTAAAGCAGCAGGCCCAGGGCACCGGGGAGTAGTGCTCCCCCGGTAGGCCTGCGGTTTGTCGGCAATCGGCATCAACTTGCCGTACGCACGCGTAGGGTGTAAAAAGCACGTCATGACAGCAGAGACCGCGAGAAGGACGTTGAACGCCGAGGACTGGGCCGATGCGGCGCTGGATGCCATCGCCGAAGGCGGCCTGGAAGCAGTGGCGGTGGAACGCCTGGCCCGCGTGCTGGGTGTGACCAAAGGCAGTTTCTACTGGCATTTTTCCAACCGCAATGCGCTGTTGTCCGCCGCCCTGGAGCGCTGGGAGCGCCAGCAGACAGAGGAGGTCATCGCGCGTGCGGAGATGGAGCTGAGGCCTGAAGCGCGTATCGACCGGCTGTTTCGCGGCGCTGATGGCAGCAAACGGGCCGGCCAGCTCTACCTGGCGTTTGCCGCTGCCGGCAATGATCCCCTGGTGGGGCCGGTCATCCGCCGTGTGAACCAGCGCCGCATTACCTTCATGGTCAGCAATTACTCGGATATGGGGCTGAGCACCGACGAGGCCCGGCAGCGCGCGGTGCTGTCCTACTCCGTCTATCTGGGGACGCTGCAGTTGCGGCGGGATGCGCCGGAACTCATTCCCACCGGTCCGGATTTTCACACCTACATGGATTACATCAGCAAGGTGCTCATTCCAGGCTTCCAGCCGGGCTGACCAGCGTTGCCTGCTATTGGTTTTATGCAGGATTTATTAGAACAGGGCTCTTGTCGGATGAGCCTTCCAAGGAGGAGATCCCAATCATGCATCAACTGATTGCCACACTGATTCTGGGGCTGGCGCTGGCTGCCGTGAGCCAGGCGGCTGCGGATACGCGTGAAGTGGAGGGCGTGGAACTGCCCGAGCGCATCGAGCTGGCGGATACCGAGTTGCTCTTGAACGGTGCCGGTGTCAGGACCCGTTTTTTCGTTCGGGTGTATGTCGGCGCCCTGTACACGTCGGAACCAGTCTCCGACGGGGCCGCGGCCATAGCCATGGAAGCGCCCCGGCGGATCCACCTGGAGCTGTTGCGCAACGTGGGTCGGGACACGATGGTGGATGCGCTGGTTGACGGCCTTGACAATGCGATGTCCGAAGCGGAACGCGTGCAGTACGCGGACGAGATCGACCGCTTCAAGGGGTTCTTCGGTGGCGATTTCCAGCAAGGCGACCGCGGTACCATGGACGCCATCCCTGGCATTGGCCTGGTTGTAAGCATGAATGGCGAGGAGGTCGGCCGGATAGAGAGCGATTCCTTCGCCGGCTTCGTGCTGGCCATCTGGCTGGGGGAGGAGCCGGCGGACCGCCGCCTCAAGCGGGGCATGCTGGGCGGCGGTTGAGTGGGGTCAGCGCTTCCTCGAACGTTGTCTAGCGACCTGCGGCCGCTTCCTCCAGGGCCTGCTCCAGCAGGTTCACGGAGACGGCGCCGGGAAACGCGCGCCGCGAGACCACCACGGTGGGCACACCGCTCAGGCCGATACGTTGGGCCTCCTCCACGTGGGACAGCAGGACCTGCATTGCAGCTGGCGTGTTCCAGGCGGTCTCGGTGTAGTGTTCCACGCCGTGTTCCGCGGCAATGGCACGCAACTCGCCCTCGTCGCCGAGGTTCCTCCCTTGCGCAAAATAGGCATGAAACAGTGCCTGGTGAAAGGCGGGAAAGGCGGCGGCCTTCTGCAGCAGAACGGTCTGCGCCAACAAGATCGCTTTCCGTGTGTTGGTGGTGAACATCCGAGGGACCCACGGCAGCCCGTCTTCGGTGACCATGGCCTCGACGTTCTCCATCATCTGACGCCACTGCGCCTGGTCATAGCCCAGGCTCTCCAGCGGTTGCCCGCGAGGGTCGTTTCCCGGATGAATCTCGACGAAACGCCAGAGTATGTCCAGATCGTGGCGCTGCCGGAGACTCAGTAGCCGGTGACTGGCCACGTAGCAGAACGGGCAGTTGTAATCGAAGTAGAACGATACCGGGATGCCCGGCTTCTGTGTGCCAATCACGTTGGTACCTGTGTGTGCCTGTCGGCGGATAGCGTCGGCATTCAACTGAGGCGGTTGTAGCCGTTGAGTGCGGCCACCCGGTAGGCTTCCGCCATGGTCGGGTAGTTGAACGTCGTGTTGATGAAGTACATCAGGCTGTTGGCCTCGCCCGGCTGGGACATGATCGCCTGGCCGATGTGGACGATCTCGGCGGCCTGGTCGCCGAAACAGTGTATCCCGAGCAGCTCCAGCGATTCGGTGTGGAACAGGAGCTTCAGCATACCCACCCCCTGGTGGGAAATCTGCGCCCGCGCCAGATCCTTGAAGAACGCGTGTCCCACTTCGTACGGAACCTTGGCCTGGGTAAGTTCGCGCTCGGTCTTGCCCACCGAACTGATCTCCGGGATGGTGTAGATGCCGGCGGGGATGTCCCTGGCCAGTTCGTAGTCGCTTTCCCCATGAAGCAGATGCGTGGCGGCAAAACGACCCTGATCGTACGCCGCGCTGGCCAGGCTGGGGTAGCCGATGACATCGCCCACGGCATAGATGTGTGGCTGTGCGGTCTGGTAGTTCTCGTTGACTTCCAACTGGCCTCGCCCGTTCGGTACCAGGCCCAGTTCTTCCAGCCCCATGTCCTGGGTGTTGCCGGTGCGGCCGTTGGCCCACAGAAGCACGTCGGATTTCAGCCGCTTGCCCGACTCCATATGTACCACCACGCCATCCTCGGTGGGCTCCACGCGCTGGTAGCTCTCCCGGTGCCGGATCAGGACGCCCAGCTCCCGCAGGTGGTAGCTAAGCGCGTCGGAGATCTCATCGTCCAGGAAGGTCAGCAGGCGTTCCCGCGTGTCCACCAAATCCACTTTCAAGCCCAGACCGCGGAAGATGGATGCATATTCGCAGCCCACCACGCCGGCGCCGTATATGACGATGCTCCGGGGGGTGTGATCCAGTCGCAGCACTGTGTCGCTGTCCATGATCCTCGGGTGCGAGAAATCGACATCGTCGGGGCGGTAGGGGCGGGAGCCGGTAGCAATGATGAAGTGATCGGCGGTGATGCGACGGGCCTTGTCGATGCCGCCACGCACCTCCACGGTATGGGCGTCGATAAAGGAGGCACGACCCTGGTAGGCGGGAATATCGTTACGGCTGTAGAAGCCGCTGCGCAGTCCCACCTGCTGGCTGATGACACGCTCCGCGGATTTCAGCACCCGGGGGAAGGACAGGCGCCTGGGAGAACCCACGTCCCGGAAAAGCGGGTTGTTGTTGTATTCCATCATGCGCCGCACGTTGTGGCGCAGGGCCTTGGAAGGGATGGTCCCCCAGTGTGTGCACCCGCCGCCGACTTCCTGGTGGCTTTCCACGATGACGACGTGCTGTCCTGCCTTCGCCAGTTTGAGAGCAGCGCCTTCGCCGCCGGGGCCGCTGCCAATCACCACGGTATCGAAATGCTGTTCTTTCATTATCCCTCGTCCTTCAGGGAGTCACCACCCGGTGTCCTCCAATGAGTGCCCGGGGCTCATTGTACCGCCTGGAGTGGTTTGGTGCGATGCGCAAAGCCTGACCACGCCTTTACTGTCGGCGGGTTTCCAGGCTTGCCCGCCGGTTCTGGGCGCGACCGTCGTCATCGCGGTTGTCCGCGACCGGCTGGAACTCGCCGCGGCTTTCGTGAACGATGCGCCGGGCCGGTATGCCCAGCTTTTCCAGATAGGCACGCACGGAGTGCGCGCGCTGCTCGCCGAGCGTATTGTTGTAGGCCTCTTCACCCTGGTTGTCGGTATGGCCGGTGATGATGACCATGGGATCGCTGGGGTCGGTCAGGATCTCCTCGGCGAAAACGCGCAAGCGCTCCCGCTCGCCGAAGGTCAGCTCGCTGTTGTCGAAGACAAAGTAGGCCACGCGGGGTGATTCCACCGGCTTCTCGGGGGCTGCCAGGCCATGACTCCGCAGGGCGTGCGCAAGAGGCCGGGACAAAGCTGAGTCGTCGGTCGCGATGTCCCCGTCCATGCTGTGTTCGGCGGTCCCGGAACCCCTGGACCGGTGTTCGAAACGGCGCTCCTGCAAACCGGTGATGCATTGCAGGTACTCCCTGTAGGCAGGCCTGAATCCGACCGGCGTCATCGCCGCTGAGCCGGCATCGACCGGCTGATACCAATCCTCGTACATGATCGCAACGCGGTCGCCTGCTTCCAGCCGCTGGAGCAGTGCGTTCGTGAGGCGGTGTCCCAGCACCAGTGCTTCCTGCTCAGGATGGATCTCGCTTGCTCCCATGTCGCGCGGGGCACCGTACTTCCATTGGCTCGGCATGCTTGCAAGCCTCGCTTCCTGGGGATTCTGCGGAGGACGGTAGAGGAACATGCGGAAAGTCTGTTCCCCGGTGGAGGAACGGCTGAACACAGCCACACCGAATCTGGGCACCGGGTGGGTGAGGTGACAGGCGAGCGGGCCGGTTTCCACCGTCCACCGCGCCTCCGCCATCGGTGCTTCATACCGGAGATAGGCAGAGGCCGGGTTTGCCACGACGAAAGTCAGCAACGCCAGCAGAAAAGCACGAACCGGTAGGCTCACGACAGCAACTCCCTTGAACGGTGGCTCTGCCTGTTTAACGGCTGCTGCGGGCCAGGCTTTATCGAGCGCAAAAAAAAGCGCCACCCTCAGGGTGGCGCTTTGAGCGGCTAACGTGAAGTCCTACTTGGCTTTGGCAGCCGTCTTCGCGTTGCTTTCGGTCAGCTTCTGTGCCTGCTGGAAGAAGTCCTGGTTCAGGGCCACGACCTTTTCCGCATCGCCCTTCACGCGCTCGCCGATTTCCTGGACCAGCTTCTGCTGACCTTCCACATAGCTGCGGAAGTCCTGCGGGTCCTTGATATCCAGCGCTGCGCGAACCTGCTTCACGCCGACATCGGTGTAGGCGCGGGTGGCTTCGAAGTGCGCGCTGGCCAGCTTTTCGAAATGTGCAATGGCCAGGGTGGCATAGGCCCGGGCGGGGCCGGTAAACAGCTTTTCAACCTGGTCGTTCATCTGGTTAAAGGTCTGATCGTTCATGGCAATCGTCTCCGTAGTTCAAGTGGATCGCCGAGAACCTTTTTCGACGATGTTGCGATGCAGCATAGCAGGGCTTTTGGTGCAATGCAACATTCATTGGCGGCCATGGTACTGTCCTTGCCTCCGCAATAGCCCCATGCGGCGCTCCCAGCGATCGCTGCCAAGGTACGAGTGCAACTGCGGGGTGAGTCCCAGCTCACGCCGTAATCCAGTAAAACGGAAGGGCCGCCCGAAGGCGGCCCTTTCCTTTGAGGTGGTGTGACAAGCGTGCTCTCAGGCAGCCTGCGACTGTCTGGCCAGGTTACGCAGCACGTAGTGGAGAATACCGCCGTTGCGGAAGTAGTCCCATTCCTTCGGCGTATCAATGCGGACTACAGCCTCGAAGCTGGTTTCCTTGCCGTCGTCCGTCCGTGCAGTCACCTTCAGGGACTTGGGCTCGCCATCCAGCGCAGCGAAGGTGAAGGATTCCTTGCCGGTGAGGCCGAGACTTTCAGCGCTCTCGCCATCCTTGAACTGCAGCGGCAGCACGCCAAAGCCCACCAGGTTGGAGCGGTGGATGCGCTCGAAGCTCTCGGCGATCACGGCCTTGATGCCCAGCAGGTTGGTCCCCTTTGCCGCCCAGTCACGGCTGGAGCCGGTGCCGTATTCCTTGCCGGCGAGAACCACCAGCGGGGTGTTGTCCTGCTGGTACTTCATGGAGGCGTCGAAGATGCTCATGACGTCGCCGGAAGGGACGTGGGTGGTCCAACCGCCCTCGGTACCGGGTGCCATCTTGTTGCGCAGCCGCACGTTGGCGAAGGTGCCGCGCATCATCACCTCGTGGTTGCCGCGCCGGGAGCCGTAGGAGTTGAACTCCTTCGGTTCCACGCCCTGTTCCTGCAGGTATTTGCCGGCCGGGCTGTCAGGCTTGATGGCACCGGCCGGGGAGATGTGGTCGGTGGTGATGGAATCGCCGACGAATACCAGCACGCGGGCATCCTTGATGCTGGGTACACCGGGCTCTTCCATGCTCATGCCCTTGAAGTAGGGCGGGTTGGCGATGTACGTGGAAGGCGCCCAGTCGTAGTTCTCGCTCTCGGATATGTCGATCCCCTGCCAGTTCCTGTCGCCGGCGAACACATCGGCGTAGCGTTCCTGGAACATGGAACGGCTGATGCTGTTGCCCACGGTCTCGGCCACTTCATGCTGGGTGGGCCAGATATCCTTCAGGAATACATCCTTGCCGTCCTTGTCCTGGCCCAGGGGTTCGCTGGTCAGGTCCAGAGTCATCGTGCCAGCCAGCGCATAGGCCACGACCAGCGGCGGCGAGGCCAGCCAGTTGGTGCGCACGTCGGGGTGTACGCGACCCTCGAAGTTCCGGTTGCCCGACAGCACGGAGGCGACCATCAGGTTGCCTTCCTTGATGGCGTTGCCGACCGCGTCCGGCAGGGGGCCGGAGTTGCCGATGCAGGTGGTGCAGCCGAAGCCGGCGACGTTGAAGCCCAGTGCGTCCAGGTGGTCCTGCAGTCCGGCTTTCTCCAGATAGGCCGGAACAACCTGGGATCCGGGCGCGAAGGAGGTCTTCACCCAGGGCTTCACCTTCAGGCCCAACGCATTGGCTTTCTGGGCAACCAGGCCGGCGGCAACCAGCACGTCCGGGTTGGAGGTGTTGGTGCAGCTGGTAATGGCGGCAATCACCACCGCGCCATGCTGGAGCAGCTCCTTCTTGCCGTTCAGTTCCACTTCCACGGCACCCTGCTCGTGGAGGATCTGGCCACCGACGGCGGTGTCGCCGCCTTCGTTCTTGAAGCGCTCCTCGTCAGTGGAGGAGTGCTCCTCCAGATGGGCCTCCAGATTGCTGCTGAAGGTCTGCTTGGCGTTCTTCAGCGCAACGCGGTCCTGCGGGCGCTTGGGGCCGGCCAGGCTGGGTTCCACGGTGCTCATGTCCAACTCGAGCACATCGGTATAGTCGGCCTGCGGGGCGCCGTCCTCGCGCCACATGCCCTGGGCCTTGGCGTAGGCTTCCACCAGGGCGATGGTCTGTTCGTCGCGACCGGACAGTTCCAGATAGCGGATGGTTTCGCCGTCGATCGGGAAGATGCCGCAGGTGGCGCCGTATTCAGGGGCCATGTTGGCAATGGTTGCTCGGTCGGCCAGCGGCATGTTGGAGAGCCCATCGCCAAAGAATTCGACGAACTTGCCCACTACGCCGCGCTGCCGGAGCATCTGCGTGACAGTCAGCACCAGGTCGGTGGCGGTGGTGCCTTCAGGCAGCTTGCCGCTGAGCCTGAAGCCGATGACCTGCGGTATCAGCATGGAGATCGGCTGGCCCAGCATCGCGGCTTCCGCCTCGATGCCGCCCACGCCCCATCCAAGCACGCCGACGCCGTTGATCATCGTCGTGTGGGAGTCGGTACCAACGAGGGTGTCGGGGTAGGCCTGGGTCTTCCCGTCGATGTCGCGGCTGAAGACGACGTCGGCCAGATACTCCAGGTTCACCTGGTGCACGATGCCGGTGCCGGGCGGTACGACGCGGAAGTTGGAGAATGCGGTCTGGCCCCAGCGCAGGAACTTGTAGCGTTCCTTGTTGCGGTGGTATTCCAGCTTGGTGTTCAGGTCCAGGGCGTCCGTGGTGCCAAAGTGGTCGACCATCACGGAGTGGTCGATGACCAGATCGGCGGGAGACAGCGGGTTGATCCGTTCCGGGTCGCCGCCCAGCGCCTGCATCGCATCGCGCATGGCGGCCAGGTCGACCACCGCGGGCACGCCAGTGAAGTCCTGCATCACCACGCGGGCCGGGGTAAAGGCGATTTCGTCGCTGGGTTCGGCCTTGGCATCCCAGTTCAGCAACGCCTCGATGCTTTCCTTTGTTACGGAAACACCGTCTTCAGTGCGCAGCAGGTTCTCGAGCAGCACTTTCAGGGAATAGGGCAGGCGATCCAGATTGTATTTGCCCTTCAAGGCCTCGAGTTGGAAAATCTCGTAGGATTTTCCGCCGACTTCCAGCGTTGAGCGCGCATCAAAGGTGTTGTTCATTCTACCTCCCAGTCTGTACCAGATTGTGCCCCCCGCGCTCCTGCGCGGTGGGCAGGGCAGGGATGTTTCGGGGACTCCGCAGTGTGTGTTGCCAACCCTTGTGGCGGCTGGCCTCCAGCCCCTGCGAGGGCTGGCCAACGGTCAGAAAGCGCTGGTCCGGCCCTGCAGCTGGACAGTCTTCTTATAACCGCGCCCCAACGGCGCGCGTAATGATACACGAATCCGGACGGTTTTGCGGCCCTGCAGCACTTTGGGTGCCGGCACTGTCTTCAGGATGAATTCCGCTCACGCTGGTCGTGGGATTCGATAAGTCGGTGGGTTGTATGCAGCAATTGCTTGCGACGGAACAGCAACTTGAACCGGCTTCCGCCCTGGTCCCGCCACAGCGTGGCGGCCCGGATGGCCGCCAGCAGCAGCGCCCTTATCAGGTTTGCGTTGCGGTCGTCTTCCAGCCACTCGCGGTTGCCCTGAACCATGATCCGGGGTTTCAGCGTACTGACCGTCTCGCTGTAGAGGTCGGCCAGACGCCCCACAACGCTCTCGTGCGCCGGGTGGAAATAGGCCGCCTGCCCCCGTGCCTGCTCCAGTCCGCGTGAAAGCAGAGCCAGGCGCTGCTTGTCGCGTACCAGCTTGCGTTCGAGATGGAGCACGACGACCGCGTAGCGGGTGATTTCCATATCGCCGGGCTGCGTCAGCTGCTGGTGCAATTGACGCAGCCCGGGCACCAGGACGTGGCCTCCACCGTAGGCTTCGGCCACGTCGCCGTGGTAGGGGTTGAGCAGACCCGCCAGGCAATGGGCGACGCTGCCCGAATCGGCGCGACCTTCGCGTGCCAGTTGCCGGACTTCAGCCAGGGCCTGGAAGATAGCCGCCATTGCCAGCGTCTGCGCATCGGTGCGATTCATCACGCGCTGCGTGCCTCGCCCGGGGCAGCCGAGACTGGAAGCCGTTCCTGGATGATGCCACCGCCCAGACAGCGTTCCTGCTGATACAGCACGACCGATTGGCCTGGTGTTACGGCTCGCTGTGGCCGGTCGAAGCGGAGGCGGCAGCGGTTTCCGTTCAGCAATTCCACGGTGCAGGCCTGGTCGGCCTGCCGGTAACGGGTCTTGGCGCCGCAACGGAAGGTATTGCCAGGTGGTTCGCCTGCCACCCAGTGCAACTGGTCGGCGATCAGCCCGCCGCTGAACAGGGCAGGGTGGTCCTCGCCCTCGGCAACGATCAGGGCGTTGTCCTGAAGGCGTTTGTCGGCTACGAACCAGGGGCCGCTGCGGCCAGGAACGCCGCCGATTCCGAGCCACTGCCGCTGTCCCAGCGTGTAGAAGCTCAGCCCTTGATGCTAACCGATGGTTTGGCCGTCTGTGGTGATAATGGGGCCGGGGGTACGGTGCAGATAGCGGGTCAGGAAGGCGCGGAAATCCCGTTCGCCGATGAAGCAGATGCCGGTGCTGTCCTTTTTCTCGAAGTTGTCGAAACCGGCGTCCTCGGCCATGCGGCGTACCGTGGGCTTTTCCAGCTCGCCTAGAGGAAACAGGGACTGCGACAGGGCGTCGTGGCCCACCATGTAGAGGAAGTAGCTCTGGTCCTTGTTCTCGTCGAGCCCCCGCAACAGCGTTGTCCGGCCCTGGTCATCCCGTCCGGTGCGAACGTAGTGGCCTGTTGCAACTGCGTCGGCGCCGAGTCGCAGTGCATGGTCCAGAAACAGCTTGAACTTGATCTCGCGATTGCAGAGCACATCCGGGTTCGGCGTGCGCCCCGCCTCGAATTCGCGCAGGCAGTGATCGAACACCTGGGCGCGGTACTCGGCGGCGAAGTTGACCTGATGCAAAGGAATGCCCAGCTCGGCGCAGACCTGCTTGGCGTCCGCCAGATCCTGCTCGGCGGTGCAGACGGTCTCGGTATCGTCGTCTTCCCAGTTGCGCATGAACAGGCCCTGGACCCGGTAGCCCTGCTCAAGCAGGCGCAGGGCGGCAACGGAGGAGTCCACGCCACCGGAAATGCCCACCACCACGTTCTTGATCTCGCGCGTCGTCATGCTGTTCGGTCAATTACTCGCCAGAGAATGTAACGAGGCCTGGTACCAGCAATCCTATTCCGGAAGGTCCTGGATCATGTCCATGGGATAGCGGTTCCCCGCCTGATAGTCCTGCACGTTCTTCAGAACCATTGGGCTGCGCAGTCGTCCAGCGGCCTCCTGCAACTCTTCCGGCGTCAGCCAGAGGGCGCGCTGGATACCTTCGTCCAGGGTTCGCCCGGGGTCGTGGTCCAACGCGTGCCCGCAGAAGCAGACTCGCAGAAAGGTCGCTCGCTTGGCAGCATGATACCAGCGGTAGATGCCAACGACGGCCTCCGGCGCAAAGTGCCAGGCGGTTTCCTCCAGGGTCTCTCGGATAACCGCATCGACCAGGGATTCCCCAGGTTCCAGATGGCCGGCCGGCTGGTTGAGTACCAGTGCGCCGCCCGCCCGTTCTTCAACCATGAGGAAGCGGCCATCCTGCTCGATGACCGCGGCAACTGTAACGTGGGGTTTCCAGACCATGGAGGCAAAGCCTACCCTTGGACCATCTGGCTGTCGAGCACGCTAGCCTTCGCCCCCTTGGGCCGGTGGGGAGATGTCGCCTTGCCGGCGACCGCTGGCAGCAACGAAGACCTGATTCCCGCTGGGCTCGTGGTTTGCCTCGAACATGGGGTCATGGCCGGCGCTGAAGAACTTCGGATCCATCTGCTCGATGAACCGTCGTGCCTGCAAGGACAGAAACTTCCCGCGGCGCCACATCACGCCGTAGGTCCGGCGGGGGAAGACGTCGGGCAGCGGTTTCACCGCCAGTTGTTCGCGGCCGGTCAGGCAGATATTGCTGGCAATGCCGATACCGAAGCCGCGCTCGACGTAGGCCTTCATGATTTCCCAGCCGCCGACCTCCAGCCTGACCTGATAGGGGATGTTGTTCTGCTGAAGCACCAGGTTGACCAGTCGCCAGGTGGTCAGGTGGCGCGGCGGCAGGATCAGGGCATCCGAGGCGAGGTCGTCGAGGGTGATTTCCTCCGCGCCGGCAAGGGGATGGTCGGGCGGCGTGATCAGCGAGGTGGCGAAGGAGTACACCGGCCTGTAATGGATGTCGTCCGGCAGATCCATCATGGAGCCGATGGCGAAATCCACCTCGTCGTTTCGCAGCGCCTGGAGCATGTCCGCGCCGATCAGGTTGTGGAGCTTGACCGGACTGTCCGGGAAGCGCTCCATGAACTGCTTGAGCAGATCGGGAATCAGGTACAGCGTACTGGATTCGCCCGCGGCGATATCCAGTCTCCCGCTCTGCATGGATTCGTTGCGCGCGGCGAAGCGTGCCGGCAGGGCGTCGATGCCTTCCACCAGAGGCAGGGCCAGCTCATACAGTGCCTTGCCGTCCGGTGTCAGCGTGATCCTGGGGCCGCGCCGCTCGAACACGGTGATGTCCATCTCGCGCTCCAGCGCCTGGATTTGCAGCGAGACGGACGGCTGGCTCAGGGCCAGCCGCTCGGCAGCGCGGGAAATGCTGCCGGATTGGGCGGTGAAGCAGAACGCGCGTAGTTGCTTGATACGGTTGTTCTTGTAGTAGAGCCGTGAACTGGTCTTCTCATCCATGTACGCGTCCCAAGTCATCAACACTGTCAATATACAGCGTAGGGCTCACAGCGTGGAGCGGATCAGCTCTTGCTGAGCAGGTCGTGCAGCAGGTGTCCGGCTTTGGTGGCCTTGGTGTTGAGGTAGTTATGATTGTGGGGGTTAATGCTTCCGAGGAGCGGAACCCGTTCCACCACCTCGATGCCACCGCGCTGAAGCGCGGAGACCTTCTCCGGGTTGTTGGTGAACAGTCTCACCCGCTTCAGCTCCAGTTGCTCCAGCATGGCGACCGCGGCCTCGTAGCGGCGTTCGTCATAGGTGAAGCCCAGGATGCGATCCGCATCTACAGTGTCCACCCCGTGATCCTGGATCGCGTAGGCACGCAGCTTGTTCGCCAGTCCGATGCCCCGGCCTTCCTGGGCAAGGTACAGCAGCACGCCGCCGCCGTGCTCCCGGATCGCCTTGACCCCGTTCCTGAGCTGCTCGCCACAGTCACAGCGCAGGCTACCGAAGAGATCGCCCGTGAGGCAGGCCGAATGCAGCCGGATCGAGGCCGGATCGGGCCAGCTTGCGCGGTCGCCGATCAGCACCGCGACGTGTTCCAGTACCCCGTTTTCCTCCCTGAACAGGATGAAACGGGTTTCCGGCGCATTCTCCAGCGGAACCGGCGCCTCGCTGATTCTGCCAAGGCGCAGGCCCGGCCGGGCGCCCGCCTGTTGCGCCTGTTCGAGAGGCACGTTCAGGATGGTGCCGTCGGCGAGCATTTCGCCCAGTTTGCCATCCGGGGAACCCGAGACCTCCAGGCCAAGCATCGCGGGTAGCAGGCGACCGGTCTTTGCCAGTGCCAGAGCGCCCAGTTCCAGCGGAGTGGCTGCGCGGCTCACCTGCTGCACGCGTTCCCGATTGATGACGGAAACGGGGGAGGCGCAGAAGGCCAGCAGATCCCGTACTCTGGCGCCGGAAGGCAGCGGCACGGACAGGGGAACATTCCCGGGAGAATGCAGGCCCAGCGCCTCGGCACGTTCGGCGGTGACCAGCAGCCGCAGCCGGGTGCCGGTGATCCGCGCCAGTTCATCCACCCGTTCGTCGATCATGGTCTCGACCGGAATGACGAGCAGCCCTTGCGCCGCGTCGCTCAGCAATATCGGGTGACCCCTGCGAAGGTCGAACAGACCCCGTTCCGCCTGCTGCATTGTTGTCCTCGTGATTCACTGGTCTGGCCTGCGGGCGATCCCGACTCCCGCAACGCCGCGAGCAAGCATTGTGCCCACTTGCGCGAGCGCTTGCCAGAGGCAGGCATGCGGGACCACTCCCCGAAGGGCGGTGGTTGATAAACCGATGCTCGCCCCAACATCAAGGCAGCAAACGGGTGAATCCAGGGGGGCGCTGATCAGTTTCCGCGTTTCCGCCTGGTCCGATTTACGTTCGTGGCCGGGAACGAGCCACCGCAGGTAGTGGTTCTACCTGCGGTGGCTTGCGACAAGGCCACCGGCAATCCGGCCGTAACGCGAGCGCGAAAACTGATCAGCACTTCCCCAGGGTTGGCGGAGCAGGTTCCCTGTTCCTAGAATTCCAGTAACGGGGTCGGTAACCGGTGCGAGTCCAGGAACCGGTTGCCGAAGTGAGACTGATTTCCCGTTCGCGGTCGGTAGGGCATGCTATGAGTGGTGGAAGTCGCAGCGGTCCGGCCGCCTTCCCCTGAGGATCGGTTAATTGCGCAGACATCGGATCTGGCGCGTGGAAGATGGGCATCAGCAGTCATGAGTGACGAACGCAGGGGGCAGAATGACGACGGGTTGGTGGTGCAGGAGGCGAAACCGAAACTCAAGCGCCCGCCGCTCTACAAGGTCATCCTGTTGAACGACGACTACACGCCGATGGAGTTCGTGGTGGAAATACTGGAAACCTTTTTCGGCATGGACCGTTCCAAGGCAACGCAGGTCATGCTTCAGGTGCATACTCGAGGGCATGGGGTTTGTGGCGTATTTTCCAGGGACGTGGCCGAAACCAAGGTGGAGCAGGTCAACGACTATTCGAGACAACACCAGCATCCGTTGCTTTGCACGATGGAGGAGGCCTGAGTTTGCCGCGACGTCGAGAGCAAGGAACCGTCGTGGTTGTTCCGGGTCCGATGGAGTATCCGGGCCGCAGTGTACCTACCCTAGGTGAGGTGAGAGCGCATGTTGAGTAAAGAGCTGGAGTTCACGCTTAATCTGGCCTTCAAGGAGGCACGGGAGAAGCGTCACGAATTTCTCACCGTGGAACACCTGCTGCTGGCCCTGACCGACAACCCGACCGCTGTCGGGGTGCTCAAGGCCTGTGGAGCCGATCTGGTCCAGCTGAAGCAGGAGCTGGAAGCCTTCCTTGAGGAAACCACGCCCCTGCTACCCCCGGACGACAGCCGCGAGACCCAGCCGACGCTCGGGTTCCAGCGGGTGCTCCAGCGGGCGATACTCCATGTGCAGTCGGCCGGTATCAAAGAGGTCACAGGCGCCAATGTGCTGGTGGCGATCTTCAGCGAGCAGGAATCGCAGTCCGTGTATTTCCTGCACAAGCAGAGCATTACCCGGCTGGATGTCGTGAATTACGTGTCTCACGGCATTTCCAAGGTTTCCGACGACGAGGCGCCGGGACAGGCGCACCCGGGCAGCGTGGAAAGCGACGAGGATGCCGGCGGTGACGCGGGGTCCAGCAAATCGCCGCTGGAGAGCTTCGCCGTCAACCTGAACGAGAAGGCTCGCAAGGGCCAGATCGACCCGCTGATCGGCCGCCAGGCCGAGGTGGATCGCACCATCCAGGTGCTGTGTCGGCGCCGCAAGAACAACCCGCTCTACGTTGGCGAGGCCGGCGTGGGGAAGACCGCCATTGCCGAGGGCCTGGCCAAACTGATCATCGAGGGTGATGTGCCCGATGTGTTGAAGAAGGCGGTGATCTATTCCCTGGATCTCGGTGCACTGGTGGCGGGCACCAAGTACCGGGGGGATTTCGAGAAGCGCCTCAAGGGCCTGATCAAGCAGTTGCAGAAAACGCCCGGTGCGGTGCTGTTCATCGACGAGATTCACACCATCATCGGGGCCGGCGCGGCCAGTGGCGGCGTCATGGACGCCAGCAACCTGATCAAGCCGGTGCTGGCCAGCGGCGAGCTGAAGTGCATCGGCTCCACCACGTACCAGGAGTATCGCGGTATTTTCGAGAAGGATCGCGCGCTGGCGCGGCGGTTCCAGAAAATCGACGTGCCCGAGCCCAGCGTGGCCGACACCTATCGGATCCTGAAGGGGCTGAAGTCCCGGTTCGAGGAGCACCACAAGGTCAAGTACACCGATCCGGCCTTGCGGGCTGCCGCCGAACTCGCCGGCAAGCACATCAACGACCGTCGTCTTCCGGACAAGGCCATCGACGTGATTGACGAGGCCGGGGCGCGGCTCAATCTGCTGCCGCCGTCGCGGCAGAAGAAGTCCATCAGCGTGTCCGACATCGAAACCGTCATTGCCAGCATGGCGCGCATCCCGCCCAAGCGGGTGTCCAGCTCCGACATGCAGATCCTGGAAACGCTGGACCGCGATCTGCGCGCGCTGATCTACGGTCAGGACCAGGCCATCGACGCGCTGGCTTCCACGATCAAGATGTCCCGTGCAGGGCTTGCCTCGCCGCAGAAGCCCACTGGCAGCTTCCTGTTCGCCGGCCCCACCGGCGTGGGCAAGACCGAGGTCACACGCCAGCTGGCCAGTCTGCTGGGGGTGGAGCTGATCCGCTTCGACATGTCGGAGTACATGGAGCGTCACACGGTCTCGCGCCTGATCGGCGCGCCCCCGGGCTATGTCGGGTTCGACCAGGGGGGGCTGCTCACCGAGGAGGTGATCAAGCACCCGTATTCGGTGGTGCTGCTGGATGAGATCGAAAAGGCGCATCCGGATGTCTTCAATCTGCTGCTCCAGGTCATGGACCATGGGACGCTGACCGACAACAATGGGCGCAAGGCGGACTTCCGCAATGTGATCCTGGTGATGACCACCAATGCTGGCGCCGAGGACATGAGCCGGCGCTCCATCGGGTTCACTACCCAGGACCACACCAAGGACGGTATGGAGGCGATTCGCAAGGCTTTCACCCCGGAGTTCCGCAATCGTCTGGATGCCATCATCCAGTTCAACGGCCTGGATCCCGCGACTGTCCGCCGGGTGGTGGACAAGTTCATCGAGGAGCTGTCATTGCAGCTGGCCGAGAAGCAGGTGGAGCTGAAGGTGGACGAGGCCGCCAGGGAGTGGCTGGCGGAGCATGGCTACGACGAGAAGATGGGCGCCCGGCCCATGGCCCGACTGATCCAGGACCGGATCCGCAAGCCCCTCGCCGAGGAACTGCTGTTCGGTCGCCTGGCCGGAGGCGGCGAGGTGATCGCACGGGCGGAGGATGGGGAACTGGTGTTCCATTTCGCTCGCGAAGCCGAGGCCATGCACTGATTCGGCGTCCCCGGCCAGAGCGCGCCGCATTCCGTACCGGAAAAGCATCCCGCGGGCCGGCTCCCAGGAGTCGGCCCGCGCCTTCATTGAGCCGCCCGCGGCGGACCGCAGGGTGTCTCTGACTGCGACGCTCCGGAAACTGGCGCGATGATGGGGCGGGAAGCTGAAGTGGCTGGGTTCAGCGGGCGCGGTAGGTGATGCGACCCTTGGTCAGGTCATAGGGAGTCAGTTCGACGGTGACGACGTCACCCGTCAGAATGCGGATGTAATGCTTGCGCATTTTCCCGGAAATGTGAGCGGTAACCACGTGGCCGTTTTCCAGCTCCACCCGGAACATCGTATTTGGCAGGGTATCAACAACCTTTCCCTGCATCTTGATATGGTCTTCACGAGCCATTCAGTCAGATACTCCTTGCTGTGTGTTCGAGACGGGACTATTCCCGCCGTTGAAAGAAAGATCAAGATTCTAGCAGAATTCCTGCCCGTGGACATCGCCGCCGGGGCGTGGTTCAGTCCTGCTCTCCCCCGGATTGCAGTATCCGCCAGCGGCCACCGGTGTAGATTTCAGCGGGCCGGAACCGCGCCTTGTAACGCATGGTGTCCGCCTCTGCAATCCAGTAGCCCAGATATACGTAAGGAAGCTCGAGCCGGCGGGCCTCCTCGATTTGCCAGAGGATGCCCAGCGTGCCCAGGCTCCTGCCGGTGAGCGCGGGGTTGAAAAAGGTATAGACGGCGGAGAGTCCGTCCGGCACAACATCGGTCACGGCCACGCCGAGCAGGTCGCGGCCTAGCCGGAACTCGCAGAAGAGCGTGTTCGACCAGCTGGCCGTCAAGAACTCCATGTACTTTTCCGGCTCCGGCGAATCCATGCCACTGCCCGGATGTCGGCTGCGCAGGTAGTGCTTGTAGAGGCGGAACTGGTCCTCGGAATAGGCCGCCGGCCGCTGTACGACCTTGACGTCGGCATTCTGCTTCCAGCAGCGCCGCTGACTTCGGTTCGGCCTGAATCTCTCTACCGGGATACGCAGGGATTTGCAGGCGCTGCAGCCCGCGCAGCCCGGCTGATAGACGAATCCGCCGCTGCGACGCATCCCCTGACGGAGCAGAGCGCCGTAGACCCGGTTGTTCATGGGATATTCCGGGTCCGCGAAGACGGTTCTCGCCAGCCTGTCATCCAGGTAGGAGCAACTGTGCTCGCCGGTGGCGTACAGCCAGAGCTGACGTTTCCCATCCGGGGGTGTGCCTGCTTCATCCATCATGATCGGGCTGTCAGGGGGTGAAAATCCTCGTCGAATGACCACCGGTCCGGTCGGTCGGGACGTTTCAGTGCCATTTCCAGTTCACGGATAAAGCGTCTGCGCGGTACATCCTGGGCTCCCAGCGTCGCCAGATGGGCGGAACTCACCTGACAGTCCAGAAACGCGTAGTCCCATTGTTGCAGTTGGCGGCACAGCCAGGCCAGCGCAATCTTGGATGCATCGGTTTGGAGGCTGAACATGGATTCGCCGAAAAAGGCGGCCCCCTGGGCAACTCCGTAGAGCCCGCCCACCAGGTCGCCCCGCTGCCAGACCTCCACCGAGTGGGCCTGGCCAAGCTGGTGCAGCCGTGTGTAGGCCGCTTGCATCCCGTCAGTGATCCAGGTCCCCTGCGCGCCATCGCGTGGCGCGGCGCAGGCATCGATCACCTCGCCGAACGCCTGATCCAGCGTCACCTCGAAGCCGCCGTTGCGAAGGCGTTTGCGCAGGCTGCGGCTGACGCGGAGTTGCTCCGGGTAGAGCAGGGCACGGGGGTCGGGCGACCACCAGAGGATGGGCTGCCCCTCCTCGAACCAAGGGAATATACCCTGGCGGTAGGCACTGACCAGTCGCTGTGGACTCAGGCTGCCACCGACGGCCACGAGCCCGTTCGGCTCACGCAGAGCGGTTTCCACTGGCGGAAATCGTGCTTCGTCCTGCTCGCTCAACCAGTACAGGCGCTGTTGTCGCATTGTCAGCTACCGCTAGACGCTTGTGGGGCCTGATCTTCCGATTCCTGATTCTTATATGGGCCATGTTGGCTCATTTCCAGTCGGTAGTGCTCCACCAGGGGCGTCTCGCGGCGCAGGAAATCGGCGATCGCGTCGCGAAAGCGCGGTTCCGCGATCCAGTGGGCGGACCAGGTGGCCGTGGGCATGAAACCCCTGGCGATCTTGTGCTCGCCCTGGGCGCCGGGTTCGAAGCATTGCAGACGATGGTGGATGCAGTACTCGATTCCCTGGTAGTAACAGGTCTCGAAGTGCACACCCTCCAGTTCGCTGTCGCACCCCCAGTAGCGCCCGTAGAGTGTGTCCGAGCTGCGCAGGAAGAGCGCCGATGCCACCAGGCGCTCGCCATCCAGAGCCTGGGACATCAACAGGCGGTCGCCCAGGCGCTGACCGATATCCCGGAAGAAATCCCGGCTCAGCAGCGGCAGATTGCCGTGCGCGTGGAACGTCTCGGCGTAATGTCTGTGGAAATCATCCCAGTGGGACTGGCTGACCCGGTCGCCGGGGACCATCTCGAAACGCAGGCCGTGCGCTGCGGCAAGTCGTCGCTCCCGCCGGACGTTCTTCCGCTTCCTGGAGTTGAAGTGCGCCAGGAAATGCTCGAAGTCCCGATAGCCTGCGTTGCGCCAATGGAACTGGGTGCTCTGGCGCAGCAGCCAGCCGTTATCGGCCAGCATGTGCGCCTGCGGTTTGTCCGGAAAAAGGCAGTGGGCCGATGACCACCCTCGCTGCCGGCACAGCGTTTCCATCGCCTGCTGGAGCGCCTGGGAAGCCTCATGGGGCGAGATGTCGGAAGCCGTCAGCAGTCGGGGGCCGTTGACGGGACTGAACGGTACCCCGACAATCAGCTTCGGATAGTAGTCCAGTCCGTTTCTGGCGTAGGCGTCGGCCCACGCCCAGTCGAACACGAACTCACCCCAGGAATGGGCCTTGAGGTATGCCGGCATGGCGGCCAGCAACACACCATCGTCTGTTTCCAGCAGCAGATGAGACGCCTGCCAGCCGTTTTCCGGGCTGACAGCGCCGCGGGTTTCCAGGGCTGACAGAAACGCATGGCTGAGGAACGGGTTTTCTGTGCCTGACAGGCTGTCCCACTGCCGGGAAGCGAGGTCTTCCAGTCGGCTCAGTACGCGAATCTGCATATGTTCGAAAGTTCCGGGGCTGACGGGATACCATAGAGCATGGCGAGCAGCGCGGAAACCGGAAATGCGGGATTTTGTCAGCGCTGTTTGCCCATACCAGCAGACCCTGACTCGCACGGAAGAGTTCGTGAAACTGCGCGTCCCAGGGTGTATGTTGCTTGTTGGCGACTGTGTCTTATTGCAATTTTTCGTACAAATAGTAACTTAGCCGTTTAATTTCATCTTTTGTCTGAAGGTCTGGCTGCGCGTGGCAAAAAGCGAACAGGAAAACAAACTGCCGTCTCCGTTGGGGCATCACGTGGGGCGGGGTATCAGGGAAGGGCTGCTGTTCCTGCTGCTGGCCGTGGCCATCTATCTGCTCGCCGCACTGCTCAGCTACCATCCCAACGACCCGGGCTGGAGCTACAGCGGCAGCGGCCAGCCTGTGCAGAACCTCGGCGGCCTGGCCGGCGCGTGGTTCGCAGACGTATTCCTCTACCTGTTCGGCTACATGGCATACCTGTTCCCGGTGATGATTGCCTGCGCGGGTATCCTGGTCTGGCGCTGGCAACGCCAGGACGGCCAGATCCACTGGGCCGTGTTCGGTTTCCGTGGCCTGGGTTTCGCGCTGACGCTGATTTCCGGCGCCGCGATTGCTGCTCTGCATGTGGATGCCCTGCCGCAGTCGGTGCCTTTGCACGCAGGCGGCATACTCGGCGACGTGGTTGGCGGCCTGCTCAACCATATGTTCAGCTTCCTCGGGGCCACGCTGCTGCTGCTAGCGGTGTTCCTGGCCAGTGTCACGTTGTTCACCGGTCTTTCCTGGGTGTCTCTGATCGATCTGGTGGGTCGACTGACGCTACAGGCTGGCGGCATGGTGATGGCACTAGGTGGCCGTTTCCGTGACGTCATGGAAGGCCGCCGGGCGCGGCGCGCCCGCACGATCACGCTGGAACGTGACCGGGAGAAGAGCAAGACGCGGAAACCGCCCCAGATAGAACCCACGCTGCCACCGCTGAAGGCCGGCAGGAAGGTGCACAAGGAGCGCCAGATTCCGTTGTTCAAGAGCGAAGCGTCTCCAGAGGGCCTGCCCCCTGTCAGCTTGCTGGATGCACCGCCCGCGCAGCAGTCCGGTTACAGCAAGGAGGCCCTGGAAGCCATGTCCCGCCAGCTCGAGTTGAAGCTGGCGGATTTCGGTGTCGAGATCCAGGTGGTCGCAGTGCAGCCGGGGCCGGTGATCACTCGCTTCGAGGCCCAACCGGCGCCCGGCGTGAAGGTGAGCCAGATCAGTAACCTGGCCAAGGATCTGGCCCGCGCACTCTCCGTGATCAGCGTACGCGTGGTGGAAGTGATCCCCGGAAAGTCGGTGATCGGGCTGGAGATCCCCAACGAGAACCGCCAGCTGATCGCATTCAGCGAGATCGTGCGCTCGGAAGCCTGGGAGCGCGCGAGTTCGCCGCTATCCATGGCGCTGGGCAAGGACATTGCCGGCGCGCCCACGGTGGTTGACCTGGCTAAGATGCCGCACCTGCTTGTAGCCGGCACGACCGGTTCGGGCAAGTCCGTGGGTGTCAACGCGATGATCCTGAGCCTGCTGTACAAGAACAAGCCGGATGACGTGCGTTTGATCATGATTGATCCGAAGATGCTGGAGCTGTCCATCTACGACGGCATCCCGCATCTCCTTGCGCCCGTGGTCACGGACATGAAGGAAGCGGGCAATGCGCTGCGCTGGTGCGTGGGCGAAATGGAACGCCGCTACCGGCTGATGGCGGCGCTGGGCGTGCGCAACATCGCCGGGTACAACCGGAAGGTGAAGGATGCCATCGCCGGAGGCGAGCCGCTGAAGGACCCTCTCTGGCGGCCGTCTGAACTGGAGCCGGACGTGGAGGAAGCGCCGGAACTGGAGGTGCTGCCCTACGTGGTGGTGGTGGTGGACGAGTTTGCCGACATGATGATGATCGTCGGCAAGAAGGTGGAGGAACTCATTGCCCGTCTGGCGCAGAAGGCGCGCGCAGCGGGGTTGCACCTGATCCTTGCCACCCAGCGGCCCTCGGTGGACGTGATCACGGGGCTGATCAAGGCCAATATCCCCACCCGTATCGCATTCCAGGTCTCGTCCAAGGTGGATTCCCGGACCATATTGGATCAGCAGGGTGCCGAAGCGCTGCTGGGCCACGGCGACATGCTTTACCTGGCCCCTGGCACCGGCCTGCCGAACCGGGTGCATGGCGCTTTTGTCTCCGACAACGACGTCCACAAGGTGGTCGCCTACCTGAAGGAGCAGGGAGAGCCGCAGTATATCGACGGCGTGCTGGAGGAAACCTCGGACAGCATGCCGTTGCCGGGTATTCCCGGCGAGGGCGGCGGGGATGGTGAATCCGATCCGCTCTACGATCAGGCGGTCCGCGTGGTGACCGAGACGCGGCGGGCGTCGATCTCCGGGGTGCAGCGGCGGTTGAAGATCGGTTACAACCGGGCCGCACGCCTGGTGGAGGAGATGGAGACGGCCGGCATCGTCGGTCCGCTGCAGGCAAACGGCAGCCGTGAGGTCATCGCGCCACCGCCGCCGAAGGACTAGGGAAACATTCACGCCGCCGCGCTCGAGACCGGTTTTCGTTCGTGGCAGGGAAGCGCGAACCGATCAGCGCTTCCCATAGGCTGGAACTGCTCGCTGCGGCGGCGGTCCATGCTGGGCTGGATGCTCGATTGTTGGAACAACTGGTGATCTATGCACAAATTGTCAGGTCTGGTTTTGTCCGCGGTGTTTCTCGTGCCGGCTCTTGTGCAGGCGGACCCTCTCGAAGAACTGGAGCGCTATTTCTTCCAGGTGGAGACGCTGGAAGGCCGGTTCGTCCAGGAAACCCGGGACGAGCGCGGCAGCGTTCTGGAAACCAGCGAAGGAAAGCTGGCGCTGGCGCGGCCGGACCGCTTCCACTGGGAGTACGAATCGCCTTTTCCCCAGGACATCCTGGCGGATGGGGAGCGGCTCTGGGTTTACGACCATGATCTGGAGCAGGTCAGCGTGCGGCCGATGGAGGAAGTGCTCGGCAGCGGTCCGGCGCTGATGCTGAGCGGTAACCTGGATTCGCTGGAAGAGCAGTTCGAACTCAGCACCGACGGGGAATGGATCCTGATGGAACCCAGGGAGAGCGGCTGGGAGGTCAGCGAGGTGCGGCTGAAAATGGTCGATGGCCTGCCGTCCCGGGTGATCGTCAAGGACGGTCTGGGCCAGATCAACGAACTCACACTGAGCGATCTACGGCAGAACGTGTCGTTTGACGGCAATCGCTTCCGCTTCGACCCCCCGGAAGGGGTGGACGTGGTCGGGCAGTGACCGCCGCAGACCGTGAGCAGGAACTGCGCCCGCTGGCCGACCGCATGCGGCCTTCCGCGCTGGATCAGTTCATCGGTCAGTCCCATATCCTGGGTCCCGATACCGCATTGCGCCGCAGTATCGAGAGCGGCCACCCGCATTCCATGGTGTTCTGGGGCCCCCCCGGCACCGGCAAGACCACCCTGGCGCGCCTGGTCGCCCTTGCCAGCGGAGCGCAGTTCCTGACCCTGTCCGCGGTCATGAGCGGCGTCAAGGACATTCGTGCTGCCGTGGAAAAGGCACAGATGGCGCGCAAGGATGGGGTTGCCACGGTACTTTTCGTCGATGAAGCGCACCGGTTCAACAAGAGCCAGCAGGACGCCTTTCTGCCATTCGTGGAGGACGGCACGCTGATATTCATCGGCGCCACGACAGAAAACCCTTCCTTCGAGCTGAATAACGCACTGCTGTCCCGGGTGCGGACCTATGTGCTGCGGGCATTGACCGATGAGGACCTGGCCGACCTGGTCCGGCGGGCGCTGAGTGATGCGGAGCGCGGCCTGGGTGACCGCAGCCTTGCCATTACGGAAGGAGCGCTGCATCGTCTGGTCGCCGTGGCCGATGGCGACGCCCGGCGGGCTCTGACGTTGCTGGAGGTGGCCTCGGACCTGGCGGAAGACGTCATCGACGACAAGGTCATGGACGAGACCACAGCCACCGGTCTGCGCCGTTTCGACAAGGGTGGGGAGGCGTTCTACGACCAGATCTCGGCCTTGCACAAGTCCATGCGCGGTTCGGATCCCGATGCCACCCTTTACTGGTTCTGCCGCATGCTGGACGGTGGCTGCGACCCGCTCTACATCGCCCGCCGGGTTGTGCGCATGGCGTCGGAAGACATTGGCAATGCCGACCCCCGCGCGCTTCCCATCGCCCTGGCGGCCTGGGAGACGCAGGAGCGCCTGGGCAGTCCCGAGGGCGAGCTCGCCATCGCCCATGCCCTGGTCTATCTCGCCTCGGTGCCGAAGAGCAATGCCGTGTACAAGGCGTTCAACCGCGCCATGAAGGACGCCCGCGATCACGGCTCGCTGGAGGTTCCCATGCACCTGCGTAACGCGCCCACCAAGCTGATGAAGGAGCTTGGCTACAGCCAGGGCTACCGTTACGCCCACGATGAACCGGACGGCTACGCGGCCGGCGAGGACTACTTCCCCGAGGAGATGGCGCCCCGACGGTACTACCAGCCGGTGGAGCGGGGGCTGGAAATCAGGATCAAGGAACGCCTGGAGCGGCTGCGGGAGCGGGACGCCAAGGTTCCTGCGTCCCAGCGCAGACGGCGGACTTGAGTCGGGGGGGGGCTTCGATCCGTCCGGGACAGAACCCTCGGCTCCGGCCTCGGTGCGGAGCACACCGAACCAGGGCGCGGTGCAGCGAAGCCAATAGCCCATTTCACCCCTCATCCCCAACCGGTTACAATCCTGCCCACCATTTCCGCATCGCAACCGAAATCGAAGAGAGACGCACATGCTGGATCCCCGTCAGCTCCGCAGCCACCTGGATGACTATGCGCAGGCGCTGGAGCGCCGTGGTTACGTGCTGGATGTGGCCCGGTATCGTTCTCTGGACGAGCGCCGCCGCGAGCTGCAGGTGCGGGTACAGGAACTGCAGAACGAGCGCAATCAGCGGTCCAAGGGCATCGGCAAGGCCAAGGCGGCGGGGGAGGATGTCCAGCCGTTGCTGGACCAGGTGGCGGACCTGGGTGACAAGCTCAAGGCGGCCGATGCGGAGCTGATGGAGGTCCAGCACAGTCTGGATGCCTGGCACATGGAAATGCCCAATCTGCCGGATGCCGAGGTTCCCGATGGCAAGGACGAAGACGACAACGTCGAGGTGCGACGCTGGGGCAGCCCCAGGGAATTCGATTTCAAGCCCCGCGACCATGTCGAACTGGGCGCACAGGGTGATCTGCTGGACTTCGAGGCCGGCAGCAAGCTTGCCGGGTCCCGTTTTGTCGTGATGCGCGGCGCCATGGCCCGCCTGCATCGCGCGCTGATCCAGTTCATGCTGGATGTGCAGGGCGGCGAGCACGGCTACGAGGAAGTGAATGTTCCCTATCTGGTGAACAGTGACTCGATGCGGGGCACGGGGCAGTTGCCCAAGTTCGAGTCGGATCTCTTCGCCGTGGCCGGAGAACACGATCTGTACCTGATACCGACCGCCGAGGTACCAGTCACCAACCTGGCGCGGGACAGCATCATCGAGGATGAGCAACTGCCGCTGCGTTTCGTCTGCCACTCGCCCTGTTTCCGCTCCGAGGCCGGCAGCTACGGCAAGGATACCCGGGGCATGATCCGCCAGCACCAGTTCGAGAAAGTGGAGCTGGTGCAACTGGTGCGTCCTTCCGAGTCCGAGCAGGCGCTGGAGGCGCTCACTGGCCACGCCGAGAGCATCCTGCAACGGCTGGAGCTGCCGTATCGCGTGGTTTTGTTATGCGCAGGGGACATGGGTTTTTCGGCGGCCAGAACCTACGATCTGGAAGTATGGCTGCCGGGGCAGGAGCGCTACCGTGAAATATCTTCCTGCAGCAACTTCCGCGATTTCCAGGCCCGACGCATGCAGGCCCGCTGGCGCAACCCGGACACTGGCAAGCCCGAGCCCCTGCATACCCTCAACGGTTCAGGTCTGGCGATCGGCCGCTGCCTGGTTGCCATCCTGGAAAACTATCAGGAGGCCGACGGCAGGATCCGGCTCCCCACGGCGTTGAAACCGTACATGGGTAACGCCGACTACCTCTGAGCCGTACGTCTCAATGCTCTTTCAGGTGTGGCGCCAGTTCCTCGTAGAGGGCCTGGCGTTCCTCCGCGGAACGCGCCTCGATTGCCTGGTGGACCACCTCTTCCGTCAGGTGCGGCGCGAACGTCCGGATGAAGTCGTACATGTAGCTGCGGAGATAGGTTCCCCGTCGGAAGCCGATGTTGGTCACGCTGTGGTCGAACAGGTGACTGGCGTCGATGGCTTTCAACCCGGTGTCGCGTTCCGGCGAATAGGACATGGAGGCAATGATGCCTACCCCCAATCCCAGTTCCACATACGTCTTGATAACCTCGGCATCGGTGGCCGTGAAGGTCACGTTGGGCTCGAGGCCTTCCTCGCGGAACGCGTTGTCCAGCTTGGAGCGGCCCGTGAAGCCGAACACGTAGGTCACGATAGGGTGGCTTGCCAGGTCGTGCAGCGTCAGTGTTTCCTTGTCCAGCAGGGGGTGTCCGTCCGGGACGATAACGCTGCGGTTCCACTTGTAGCAGGGCATCATGACCAGGTCTTCGAACAGTTCTATCGCCTCGGTGGCTATGGCGAAATCCACGACGCCACGGGCTGCCTGGTCGGCAATCTGCATCGGTGTTCCCTGATGCATGTGCAGGCTGACCCGCGGATAGCGTTGCAGGAACGATTTCACCACCGGCGGTAGCGCATGCCGCGCCTGGGTATGGGTGGTGGCTATGGACAGGCTGCCGCGTGCTTCGTCCTTGTGCTCTTCCGCGATGGAACGGATGTTGCGGACGTCCTCCAGAATCCGGGTGGCGGCTTCAAGGATGTCCACGCCGGCCGGGGTGATCCGGGTCAGGTGCTTGCCGCTGCGCTCGAAGATCTGCACGCCCAGTTCGGCCTCCAGCATGCGGATCTGCTTGCTGACGCCGGGCTGGGAGGTGAACAGGGCCTCGGCGGCGGCGGAGACGTTAAGGTCTCTGCGGGCCACCTCACAGATGTAGCGAAGCTGGTTCAATTTCATGGCATCCTCGCCGGCTGGACGAATACGTCTAACGAACCTCGTGTTATATAACATTCAAGCATAACACTAAAGCAAACGCGTACTTCGCGCCGGAGGTCCGACTGGTTAGGCTTGCAGCCCTCAGGGACGGCGCGGCGACAGCCCGCGCCCGGTTGCAGGCAGAGCGCATCGTTCTGCCTGTGGCCATGTTCGTAGCGTTGGAGTGATGGTATGCAGAACACATCAGCCGGACGGCCGGGAGAGGTCTACCTGATCGGTGCCGGGCCGGGAGATCCGGAACTGCTGACACTGAAAGCGCTCCGTCTGCTGAAACAGGCGGAGGTCGTGCTTTACGACCGGCTGGTGGCGCCTGCAATCCTGGAACTGATCCCTGACACGGCCGAGCGGATCTACGTCGGCAAGCAGCGTGACCGTCATCCGGTGCCGCAGGATCGTATCAACCGCCTGTTGCTGGAGCACGCAGGAGCAGGCCGGCGGGTTGCGCGCCTGAAAGGAGGGGATCCGTTTATCTTCGGCCGCGGCGGCGAGGAGATACAAGGGCTGATGGAAGCCGGCATTCCCTTCCAGGTCGTTCCGGGCATTACCGCGGCCAGTGGGTGCTCGGCGTATGCCGGTATACCGTTGACGCATCGCGATCATGCCCAGTCCTGCCTGTTCGTGACCGGGCATCGTCGAGACAACGGCGAGCTTGACCTCGATTTTCCCGCTCTGGTCCGCCCTGGGCAGACCGTGGTCTTCTATATGGGCCTGCACACGCTACCAGCCTTGTGCGAGGGGCTTGTTCGCCATGGTATGCGGGACGATACCCCGGCGGCGCTGGTGGAGCAGGGGACCACCGACCAGCAGAGGGTGGTCGTGGCCACCGTGGGGACTCTGCCCGAGCAGGCCAGATTGAAGGGCGCGCGCGCGCCTACACTGGTGATCGTCGGTGATGTCGTTCGCCTGCACCGTGAACTGGCCTGGTTCCAGCCCGAAGACGGCGGCCCGGGGTTCCCGGGCCGCTAGCTGAGCGCAGCGGAACAAACAAAAACCCCGCCTGGAGCGGGGTTTTTTTCATGATGCTTCCTGGGAAGAGGCGGCCCTGCGGGTCAGTCGTCCCCGCCGAAGATTCCCAGGATGTGCAGCAGGCTGGTGAACAGGTTGAAAATGGCCACGTACAGGGTCACCGTCGCCATGATGTAGTTCGTTTCACCACCGTGCACCATCTCGCTGGTCTGGTACAGAATCAGACCGGACATCAGCAGAATGAACATCGCGCTGACGGCCACCGACAAGCCCGGCATGGGGAAGATCAGGGATGCCAGGGCGGCCAGGAAGGCGACCAGGATCCCTGCGAACAGGAATCCGCCCATGAAGCTGAAGTTCTTCCGCGTGCTGAGGGCGTAGCCTGACAGGCCGAGGAAGATAGCCGCCGTTCCGCCGAACGCCATGAGCACCATCTGGCTGCCATTGGAGAAGGCGCCGATGTAGAAATTCAATAGCGGACCGAGCGTGTAACCCATGAATGCGGTCAGAGCGAATACCGAGGCCAGGCCCCAGACGCTGTTACGCAGCGCGTTGGTCAGGAACAGCAGGCCGAAATAGCCGCCCAGGACCACGATGAAGTGCAGCGGCGGCGCATTGCTGACCATGGCGAAGCCGGCGGTCAACGCGCTCACTGCCAGCGTCATCGCCAGGAGCGTGTAGGTATTCCGAATAACCCGGTTGACTTCAAGCGCCCGCTGCCCACCAGCGGAAATGACGCGGTCTTGACTAGCCATCTAGCTGACTCCTTTATGAATTCCCATTCCGTATCGTATGCCTCGGCCCATTCCTGGCCAGAGCGCTCCAGTGCAGTTTACCCGTGATTGCAAGCAAGTACAGCCTCTGCCCGGTGACCGTTCCGGGAATTGCGAGGTGGTACCGAGCCGTGATGCGCCTAGGCCTGGCTCAACTCCCGCCGAGACTGGTCTGCAGTGAGGCGCGGTCCAGCAGCCGCCTCAGGTTGCGTGTGTTCGGCAGGGCGCCGTAGCACAGTTGGCGATCGACCAGACGGCTGCGGCAGAACAGCTCGGCCTCGGTTTCCAGACCCGAGCGCAGGAACTGTGCCGCCTGCAAACCGACCGCCAGTTCTTCCACTACCGCGCGAGCCCTGTACTGCAGGTCCTCCGGCCGTGCCAGCCTGCCTCCGATGCGCTGCAGCCAGAGGTCGTAATCCGCGTTCATGCCGGCAGCACGGCCCAGTTCCTGGCGGAGCACATCCAGCGTTTCCGGCTGCCTCTCCAACGAGCGCAGCACATCGAGGCACTGGACGTTGCCCGAGCCTTCCCAGATGGAGTTGACCGGCGCCTCACGATACAGGCGCGGAAGCACCGATTCTTCCACGTAGCCGGCACCTCCCAGGCACTCCTGCGCTTCGTTGATCATTCCCGGCGCCCGCTTGCAGATCCAGAACTTGCCGATGGCCGTCCCGATTCTCGCAAGCGCCGCCTCGCTGTCGCTCTCGTTCGCCTGCTCCATGGCCTCGGCCACCCGCAGCATCATCAGCAGCGAGGCTTCGGACTCCAGCGCCAGGTCGGCGAGCACGTTCTCCATCAGCGGTTGCTCGATCAACGGCTTGCCGAAGGCTGAACGGTGGCGGGCGTGGTGGAGCGCCTGGCTTGCTGCCTGGCGCATCAGGCTCGCGGAGCCGATCATGCAGTCCAGTCGGGTCTGCGCCACCATGTCGATGATGGTGGGGATGCCGCGACCCGGGGCGCCGATCAAGGCGGCTTCGGCGTCCTGGAACTCCACTTCGCTGGAGGCGTTGGAATGGTTGCCCAGCTTGTGCTTGAGGCGCTGGATGCGAATGGCGTTCAGGGTGCCATCACGTCGCCAGCGGGGCAGCAGAAAGCAGCTCAGGCCTTCCGGTGCCTGGGCGAGCACCAGGAAAAGATCGCTCATCGGCGCCGAGAAGAACCACTTGTGGCCGGTCAGACTGTACCAGCCGTTGTCTCCCGGAACGGCCAGCGTGGCGTTGCTGCGCACGTCGGACCCGCCCTGTTTTTCGGTCATGCCCATGCCGACCGTCAGACCGCGCTTTTCCCACCAGGGGCGAAACGCGGGGTCATATTCGGAGGAGAGAACCCGTCGGGCGAATGGCTCGCCGACGTCTCCCTGACCCAGCAGGACCGGAATGCTCGCATGGGTCATCGTCACCGGGCACATGGTGCCGGCGTCCGCCTGGTTGTGCAGGTACATCAGCAGGCTTCTGACCCGTTGTGCTCCGGGATTGTCATCCACCCAGGTCAGCGAATGCAGTTGATGCCGTACGGCGCTGTCCATCAGGGTGTGATAGGACGAGTGGAAATCCACCTGATCAACCCGGTGGCCGTAACGGTCATGGCTGCGGAATTCGGGCTGGTAGCGGTTGGCGAGCTCCCCGGCGATCGCCAGCGGGCCGCCTGCAAGCATGCCGTAGTCGTTCAGGCGCTGCTCCGCCCACCCCAGCGCGTTCCGCTCCACTGCCTGCCGAAGGGGCAGGTCCGCCGCGTACAGGTTGGTATCGGCCAGTGGCGGCGGCTGATTGGTGACCGTATGCGTTTCCCATCCGCGGGAATGTTCGGTTGCATGCTCAAGAGCTGGTTTCATTATGGTGTCACCTTGGCAGCAGGCAGTATCGGAACGAACTCGTCGTTATGAGAAGATAGGCTATTTGCGGTTCCGTAGTACATCAATAATTCAAGCGTGGACGACCCATGCCCGTCACTTTTGACAACAAACTGGTACTCGCCATTTCATCCAGGGCGCTATTCGACATGTCGGAAAGCCACCGGGTGTTCGAGGAGCAGGGCGTTGACGCCTACTGCCAGTACCAGCGAGAGCACGAGGACGAGACCCTGAACCCTGGGGTCGCCTATCGTCTGGTGCGCAAGCTGCTCAGGCTGGACCAGTCATCCACCCGCGTGGAAATCATCCTGCTGTCCCGGAACAGCGCGGATACGGGCCTGCGCATTTTCAATTCCATCGAGCATTACGGCCTCAATATAACGCGGGCCGCCTTCACCAATGGCGAGCGCCCCTGGCGCTACGTACCCGCTTTCGGTGCGCACCTTTTTCTTTCGGCGGACCCGGAGGACGTCGCCCAGGCGCTGGAACTCGGTTACGCCGCCGCCACGATTCTGCCCAAGCCCGAAGATGCTCTCGCCGACGAGGAAGACGACGGCGAGCTTCGGATCGCCTTCGACGGGGATGCGGTGCTGTTCGGTGACGAGGCGGAACGGGTCTTCAGGGAGTCCGGACTGGATGGGTTCTCAGCCAGTGAGAGGGCGCAGGCGAAGGCACCATTGCCCGGCGGTCCGTTCAAGACCGTACTGGCCGCTCTCCACCGTTTACAGGCGGATTATCCCGAAAGCCGCTGCCCCATCCGAACCGCACTGGTGACCGCTCGCAGCGCGCCGGCCCACGAGCGGGTCATCCGTACGCTGCGGCACTGGAACATCCGCATTGACGAGGCGCTGTTCCTTGGTGGCCTGCCGAAAGCGGATTTCCTGGAAGCCTTCGGGGCCGACATCTTCTTCGATGACCAGCAAGGTCACTGTGAACTGGCGAGTACGCGCGTGGCCACGGGGCACGTACCGCACGGGGTCGCCAACCAGCCGGGCGGGACCTGAGCGAGACCCGCGTCGATGTCAGTTCCTCAGCCGGGAGAAAGCGGCTTGCGCCCCCGATAAAAAACACTTACCTTGAGCCCCGCCTCGGCCTTGCCCGGGGTGATCGAGCGCAGGGTGTCCCGGAAACGCGACAATCGGCGTGTAGTCCGGGCTTCCCGGCGAAATGAATTAGCGGAGATTGACGTGCAGATCGTTTGTCTGGATCTGGAAGGCGTTCTGATACCGGAAATCTGGATCAACTTCGCGGAGTTGACCGGTATCGATGCGCTTCGCGCCACAACACGGGACGTGCCGGATTACGACGAACTGATGCGTCGTCGCCTGGCGATACTGGACGAGCACGACCTGGGCCTGGATGACATCCAGCAGGTCATCGGGAAGCTTCGTCCCCTGGAGGGCGCCGGGGATTTCGTGGAATGGATACGTTCGCGTTACCAGTTGGTTATCCTGTCGGATACCTTCTACGAGTTCGCCCGCCCGCTGATGCGACAGTTGGGGTGGCCGACGCTGTTCTGTCATCGTCTCGAGGTTGATGGAAGAAAGCGGATCACCGATTATCATCTGCGGATGAAGGATCACAAGCGGGCAGCCGTCGAGGCGCTGCGCGGTCTGAACTTTCAGACCGTGGCCGCGGGGGATTCCTACAACGATACCTCGATGCTCGGAGCCGCCCACACCGGGGTGCTGTTCTGTCCGCCCCGGAATGTGATCGACGAGTTCCCCCAGTTTCAGGTAACGCGTAATTACGCCGAGCTTCAGCAGGCCATTGAGCAGGCTTTTCGGGGCTGACCGGCCCCCGGCGGAATCATGACTGATCAAGCAAGTGTACGTGTAGCGATTCTTTCCGATACTCACGGGTTTCTCGACCCCCGCATCGCCGACCGCGTGTCGGACTGCGACTACGCCGTGCACGCCGGCGATGTCGGCGGCGCGGATGTGCTGTGTTCCATGCATCCCAGGGTTCAGGTGGTCGCGGTGCGTGGCAACAACGACACGCTGGATAAATGGACCGAATCCGAAACCCATTTCCTGGAAAATCTGCCGGAGCAGGCGGAGCTGAATCTACCCGGCGGCAAGCTGGTGGTGGTCCACGGCGACGATCGACGGTCGATCAATGAGCGCCACCGCCATTTGCGGGAAACCCACCCCGAGGCCAAAGCCGTTGTGTACGGGCACAGCCACAAGCTGATCATGGACTGCGAGGCCGAGCCCTGGGTGCTCAATCCGGGTGCTGCCGGGCGTGTGCGAACGAACGGCGGCCCTTCCTGCCTCATACTCCACTGTCACGCCAACAAGGCCTGGGAAATCGAGGCCTTGCAGCTGCCAGCCAGGAAATACCCGAACCGGGACAACCAGCGGCGCTCCCGCAAGGCCACCTGATACGGTCTCCATGGCTCAGCCTTCAGCACCGACTGCCGGCAAGGCCTCACTGAACGAGCTGGAGCAATGCCTGCCGGACTGCATGGCCAGTGACCGGGCGGGGTTGCGGAAACGCTTGCGTGGTCTGCAGCGTCGGCTTGGCCAGGGCAAACCTGTGGCGCGCGGACTGGTCGCGCTGCACGCCGATATCCAGCGATCCTTGGCCCGTCGCCGCATGCGGGCCGAACGTCTACCTGTCCCGAGTTATCCGGAAGAGTTGCCGATCTCCCAAAGGCGCCAGGCGATTGCAGAGGCCTTGCGTCACCACCAGGTGGTGGTGGTGTGCGGGGAGACCGGATCAGGCAAGAGCACCCAGCTCCCGAAGATCTGCCTCGAGCTTGGTCGCGGTGTGGACGGCATGATCGGGCATACCCAACCGCGCCGGCTGGCCGCCCGAAGCCTCGCGCAGCGTATAGCCGACGAACTGCGGACGCCCCTGGGGGAAGCCGTGGGCTACAAAGTGAGGTTTACCGACCAGGTCAGCGAGAACACGCATGTAAAGCTGCTCACCGACGGCATGCTGCTGGCCGAGATCCAGGGTGATCGGGAACTGCGCCAGTACGACACGCTGATTATCGACGAAGCGCATGAGCGCAGCCTGAACATCGACTTCCTGATCGGCTACCTGAAGCAGTTGCTGCCGCGGCGTCCGGAGCTGAAGGTAATCATCACCTCGGCCACCATCGATCCGGAGCGCTTCTCGCGCCACTTCGACAATGCTCCCATCGTCGAGGTATCCGGCCGCGGATACCCCGTGGAAGTCCGTTACCGGCCGTTGCAGGGCGACGACGAGGACGCACGGGACCGCAACATGCAGACAGCCATCCTGGACGCGGTGGACGAACTCAGTCGTGATGGTCCAGGGGACATTCTCGTCTTCCTCAGCGGTGAGCGGGATATTCGTGATACCGCCGAGGCGCTGCGCAAGCATCATCCGCCCCACACCGAAGTGCTGCCGCTGTACGCGCGCCTGTCCGCCGCCGAGCAGCAGCGCGTGTTTGCGCCGCATTCCGGGCGCCGTATCGTGCTGGCCACCAACGTGGCGGAAACATCGGTGACGGTGCCGGGTATCCGCTACGTGGTGGATACCGGCATTGCGAGGCTCAGCCGCTACAGCTTCCGAACGAAGGTCCAGCGTCTGCCCATCGAGCCGATCTCCCAGGCGTCCGCCAACCAGCGCGCGGGGCGCTGCGGCCGGGTCGCTCCGGGTATCTGCATTCGTCTGTACAGCGAGGAGGATTTCCTCTCACGCCCCGAGTTCACCGATCCGGAGATTGCCAGGACCAACCTGGCCGCGGTGATTCTGCAGCTGGAGGCACAGCGGCTGGGGGAAGTGCACGATTTCCCGTTCGTGGAGCCGCCGGACAGGCGCTTCATCAATGACGGATACAAGCTGCTGCATGAGTTGGGGGCAGTGGACGACCATCGCCGCCTGACCTCGCTGGGGCAACGGCTGGCGCGTCTGCCGGTGGATCCGTCTGTAGGTCGTATGCTGCTGGCGGGTGATGCGCATGGAGCGCTGCGGGAAGTGCTCGTCATTGCCGCAGCGCTCAGCATCCAGGACCCGCGGGAAAGGCCGTTGTCGCACCAGCAGGCCGCTGACCAGGCCCATGCGGTGTGGAAGGACGAGCGCAGCGATTTCGTTTCCTATCTCAAGCTCTGGGACGCGTGGCAGCAGGCGCGCGCCGACCTGTCGCGCAACAAACAGCGCGGCTGGGCGCGCGAGCATTTCCTGTCTCATGTCCGGCTGCGGGACTGGATGGACGTGCACCGGCAGTTGAAGGAACTGGCGGGGGCGCTTGGGTTGGGCCTGAATCAGCAGCCTGCCGATGTCGCGGAACTGCACCGTGCGCTGCTCACAGGGATGCTTGCCAATGTCGCAACGCGCAGCGAGGAGCAGGAGTACACCGGGGCGCGCAACCTGAAGCTGCTGATCTTCCCGGGGTCAGGTGTTGCCCGAAAGCGGCCCAAGTGGATCATGGCGGCCGAGATTGTTGAAACCAGCCGGGTGTTCGCCCGGACGGTTGCGCAGGTGGAGCCCGCCGATGTGGAGCGGCTCGCCGCGCATCTGGTCAGTCGCAGCTATAGCGACCCGCACTGGGAGCCTCGTCAGGGCAGGGTGCTGGCCTACGAGACGGTCAGCCTCTATGGGCTGGTGCTGACGGCCCGACGCAAGGTCAACTACGGGCCGGTCGACCCGGTCGTGGCGCGGGAGATTTTCCTGCGCCAGGGGCTGGCGGAGGACCGGCTGGCCTCGAAGGGCGCATTCCTGGCTCACAACCGGGCCCTCTTCGAGGAGATCCGGGAGCTTGAGGCCAAGTCGCGTCGCCGGGATGTGCTGGTGGACGAGGAGACGCTCTACGGCTTCTACGACACCCGCATTCCCGCGGATGTCGTCGATGCAAAATCCTTCGAGGCCTGGCGGCGCCAGGCGGAGCGCGAGAATCCCCGATTGCTGCACATGCGCCGGGAGGATCTCATGCAGCACGAGGCGGAAGCGGTGACCGAGGATGCGTTCCCGGACCAGCTCTCCGCCTGCGGTTTGCGCCTGCCGTTGAGTTATCACTTCGAGCCGGGCCACGCCGCCGATGGTGTCAGCGTCCAGGTGCCGCTGGCGGCGCTGAACCAGCTCCGTCCGGAGCCCTTTGAATGGCTGGTACCCGGCCTGCTGGAAGACAAGGTCACGGCCTTGATCCGGGGCCTGCCCAAGGCCCTGCGCAAGAACTTCGTGCCGGCCCCGGATTTCGCCGCCGCGGTGCTGGATAATCTCACCCCGGGCGAAGGCTCGCTGGTGGATGGTGTGCGCCGCGAACTGCGGCGAATGACCGGCGTGGATGTCTCGCCTGAACAATGGGATACGGCACGTCTTGAAACTCATTTCCACATGAATTTCCAGGTCCTGGACGCTGGAGGGGAGACGCTGGCGATGGGCCGCGACCTCGCGGCGTTGCAGGCGCGGCTGGGCGAGCAGGCCAGGCAGAACGTCAGCGCCTTGAAGCCGGATGCCGGGCTGGAGCGGGAAGGCATCACCCGGTGGGATTTCGGCGCGTTGCCGGAATCGGTGGAGTATCAACAGCAGGGTGTCGGCCTGAAAGCCTATCCGGCGCTGGTGGACGAGGGCAGTAGCGTTGCGCTGCGGCTGCTGGACGACCCAAGCGACGCGGCACACCGCAGCAGGGCGGGCGTACGTCGGCTGCTGATGCTGGCGCTGCGAGACCAGATGCGATATCTGGCCACCAGGCTCCCCGAGATGGAACGCATGGGCCTCCAGTATGCCCCGCTGGGCAACAGTCGTGCGTTGAAGGATGAGCTACTCGCAGCCGTCGTGGATCAGACCTTCCTGCAAGGCCCGCTGCCGCGGGATCAGGAGGCGTTCACCGGGCTGCTCGAGCAGGGACGTGGGGAACTGGTCCCGAATGGCGAGCGGTTCGCGCGCCGCGTAGCCGGAATTCTGGAGCATTATCATACGCTGCGCACCGCACTGAAGCGGCCACGTGGCCTGGAGGGCATGGAAAGCTTCCGGGACATGGCCGAGCACATGGATTCACTGGTGTTCCCGGAATTCCTGACCAGGCATCCGGCGATGCTGCTGGAACAACTGCCGCGCTATCTGGAGGCCCTGCGCTACCGGCTGGACAAGCAGGCCGCCGAGCCCGCCCGGGATGCGCAACGCACCCGGCAATTGCGGCCCTGGTGGGAGCGCTACACCGAGCGCAGGGACAGGCACCAGCGACAAGGTATCGATGACCCCGCGCTGGTGGAGTTCCGGCTCATGCTGGAGGAATACCGTGTTTCGGTGTTCGCGCAGCCCGTGGGAACCTCCATGCCGGTCTCGGAGAAACGCCTGAAGGAGGCGTGGGCCGCCGTGCGCTGAGGGGCGCCTCCTGACAGCGGGTCCCGGCTTGTAGTACCATCGCCGCCTTTCCCGGCGGCCGATGTCGCGATACAGGAACGAACATGGAAATCAACCCCTTGCTAAACCAGGCACAGGATCTTCGTGAGCGCGTCGATGCGCTTAGGGGGTACCTTTGACTACGCCGGCAAGAAGGAGCGGCTGGAGGAAGTGCTTCGGATCCTGGAGGATTCGAACGTATGGAACAACCCGGATGAAGCCCAGGGGCTCAACCGGGAGCGCTCGCAACTGGAGGTTGTAACCAGCGAGCTTGAATTGCTGACCTCGGGGCTGGCGGACATCGACGAGCTGCTGGAACTCGCCAGCGCGGAAGAGGATGAGGACACCGTCCAGTCGGTGGCTGACGATCTGTCCGGCTACCAGCGCCAGCTGGAAGCACTGGAATTCCGACGCATGTTCTCCGGCGAGATGGACGGCCAGAACGCCTTCGTCGACATCCAGGCCGGCTCCGGTGGCACCGAGGCCCAGGACTGGGCGGAAATGCTGCTGCGCATGTATTTGCGCTGGGGCGAACGGCGGGGCTTCAAGACCGAATTGATCGAAGTCTCGGCGGGGGAAGTGGCCGGCATCAAGAGCGCCACCATTCGCTTTGAAGGCGAATATGCCTATGGCTGGCTGCGCACGGAAACCGGCGTGCACAGACTGGTGCGCAAGTCCCCGTTCGACTCCGGCAATCGCCGGCACACCTCGTTCGCGGCGGTGTTCGTGTCGCCGGAAATCGACGATAGCGTGGAAATCGACATCAATCCCGCCGACCTGCGCGTCGACGTCTACCGCGCCAGCGGCGCGGGCGGTCAGCACGTCAACCGGACCGAATCGGCGGTGCGGATTACCCACTTGCCCACCAACACGGTGGTGCAGTGCCAGAACGACCGCTCCCAGCACAAGAACCGCGCCACGGCCATGAACCAGCTGCGTGCCAAGCTCTACGAGCTGGAGATGCAGAAACGTCGGCAGGCCGCGGAGGCGGCCGAGGACGAGAAGGCAGACATCGGTTGGGGAAGTCAGATCCGGTCCTATGTCCTTGATCAGAGCAGAATCAAGGACTTGCGGACAGGTGTTGAGATCGGGAATACCCAGGGCGTGCTGGACGGCGATCTGGATCGGTTCATCGAGGCCAGCCTGAAGGCGGGTCTGTGACAGCAGCGAAGGCAGGCATGAGCGACAAGGTGCAGGATACCGACGAGAACAAGCTGATTGCCCAGCGGCGGGAAAAGCTTTCCGCGCTGCGCGAGCAGGGGCAGCCGTTTCCCAACGATTTTCGCCGTGACAGCTATGCCGGTGACTTGCAGCGGCAGTACAGCGATCATGACAACGAACAGTTGGAGGAAGCCGGTGTCCGCGTCCGGGTCGCCGGGCGGATGATGGCCAAGCGCGTCATGGGCAAGGCGAGCTTCACGCATCTACAGGACATGAGCGGGCGTATCCAGCTTTTCCTCAGCAGGGACGACCTGCCGGAGGGCCGGTACAAGGCTTTCAAGACCTGGGATGTCGGCGACATCATCGGTGCCGAGGGCGTGCTGTTCCGCACCCAGAAAGGCGAGCTGTCGGTGAAGTGCGATGACATCCGGCTGCTGACCAAATCCCTGCGCCCGCTGCCGGAGAAGTATCATGGTCTGACCGACCAGGAGGCGCGCTATCGCCAACGCTACGTGGACCTCATCGTCAACCCCGAGGTGCGCGACGTGTTCGTCCTGCGCAGCCGGCTGATCCAGGCCATGCGCGATTTCTTCAATAGCCGCCGTTTCCTGGAAGTGGAAACGCCGATGATGCAGCCCATCCCTGGCGGTGCCACCGCGCGCCCGTTTGTTACCCATCACAATGCGCTGGACATGCCGCTGTACCTGCGTGTGGCGCCTGAGCTCTATCTCAAGCGGCTGGTGGTGGGCGGTTTCGATCGCGTCTACGAGATCAACCGCAATTTCCGCAACGAGGGTGTGTCCACCAGGCACAATCCCGAGTTCACCATGCTCGAGTTCTACCAGGCCTATGCGGATTACCATGATCTGATGGATCTGACCGAGGAGCTGTTCAGGGAACTGGCGCAGCAACTGAAGGGCGGCTCGGTGATCGAGGCCCAGGGCGAACGTTACGATCTCGCGCAGCCGTTCGCACGTATGACCGTGCGGGACGCAATCCTCGAGTACAACCCGGATGTGGCGCCATCCGATCTGGACGACCCGGATCGCCTGCGCGAGCTGGTGGTCTCGCTCGGAGGTGCCGCCAGGGACTCCGATGGTCTCGGCAAGCTGCAACTGGAATTGTTCGAGCAAACCGTTGAACACAAGCTCCGCCAGCCCACCTTCATCACCGAATACCCGGTGGAGGTTTCGCCGCTGGCGCGGCCCTCGGATCACGATCCCTTCGTTACCGACCGCTTTGAACTGTTCATCGGCGGGCGGGAAATCGCCAACGGTTTCTCCGAGCTGAACGATGCCGAGGACCAGGCGGCGCGCTTCCGTCGCCAGGCCGAGGAGAAGGAAGCCGGGGACGACGAAGCCATGCACTACGACGCGGATTTCGTCCGGGCACTGGAATACGGCTTGCCGCCAACGGCGGGGGAGGGTATCGGTATCGACCGCCTGGTCATGCTGTTTGCCGATCAGGGGTCGATCCGCGACGTGCTGCTGTTCCCGGCCATGCGTCCGGAAGCCTGAGCCGGGCGTTCCCGCGGGAAGCTGATGCCGGGGAACGGGCCGAGCCGGACAGCCAGTCCCGAGGCATGCTATTCCGCCGGTGCTGCCTCGCCCTCCAGCGTATAGGGGATTTCCGCAAAACCCAGCTTCAGTGCGTCCACGCCCAGATCCTGGCGGCCGTGATGCTCGGTGCGCAGCGCGGCCAGCAGTTCGACGCCGTCGGGCCCGGTAGCGGCGATGACCACGTCGCCCGCGTGCTTGCCGTCACCGGTGGTCACCCGGCTGCCCGGGGCGGGTGCGGAGTCTCCGCCGGGGCCTAGCAGACGGTACATGCGTCGGCTGGGCTTGCCCAGGTAGTGCATCCGAGCCACAACCTCCTGCCCCGGGTAGCATCCTTTCCTGAAGTTCACGCCGTCCACCAGTTCCAGGTTGATCTGCTGGGGAACGAATTGCTCCGCGGTCTCCGACGTCACCACGGGATCGCCGGAGCGTATGGCAAGCAGCCGCCAGGCCCACGGGCCGCATACGGCGAGAGAACGGCTCAGGTTCCCCCAGACGCGCGCGGCCTCGTCGGCCGGCGCCAGCACCAGGCTGCGGCCCTCGCCGCGGGGAATCTGCACCGTGAGCAGATCGCCGGCGCGATGCACCAGCCCGTCCTCGTCCGCGCGGCTGCCTGTCAGTTCGGTCAGCGCTTCCTGGGCGCGCTCGCCACGCAATCCGAACACCGCCCAGCCGTCCGAGACGTCATGCAGTTCGACTCTGGAGCGCAGAACAAACATGCGCAGGCGTTTGAGCAGAAGGTCGACCAGCGTCCGCTCGGTAAGCAGCAGGTACCCCCCATCCATGCGGATTACCTGCAACACCCCGTACAGCCGCCCTTTGGGATTGCAGTAACCCGCCAGGCGGGTACTTCCGCTGGGCATGTCCTCCACCGCCTGGCTCAGCTGGGCCTGCAGGAAGGCCGGCGCGTCGTCCCCGGTGACCTGAATGATGGCGGTGTCGGGCAGGGGGGCAATGCCCCCGTCTCCGAGCAGCGCTCCCGCCTCGGCCTGCGGATTCCCGAAATGGGCAAGTTGCTGGTCGGCGTCAAAGACGGGCTGCGCGTTGGAAAGCAGTGAGTTCCAGTCCACGTGCATAGACTCCTCCGGAGCGCGTTGGATTCGCGAGGTGGGCCGCATGCTATGGCATACTACAGCACGACGCCAGCCCATCGCAGTGGCTGCCGGTAACGGCATGACGATACGGTGGTCGAAGTACGAAATCCATGCGCGCAGGAGTTTCCCGTCATGAGCGAACGCGATGACAAGCCCGACGCGGCTGCAGGTTCACCCGCCCGGGAGGGCAACGGGCGGAATGCGGAGATGAAGCCCGGGAAGCCGGAAACCTGGCCCCGGGAAATCGGCGGCCAGGAGGGTCCCGAGCCCACACGCTACGGTGACTGGGAGAAGAACGGCCGCTGTACGGATTTCTGAGCCAGGGTCGTTCGTCTGGTGAAACGCCGTTCCATTGGTTAGCTAATCTTCTGTTCTTGTTTGTTTTTCTGGCCTGTTCAATGGTGCGGGACAGGCGCTTGGCGGCACAGTTGCTGTCGCCGGGTGGCCACGCTGTGGCTTGCATCACGGGGTGACTCGGTTTAGTTTATCGGCGCCTGACGACTACCTGATTCCAGCGGAGCAAGTCATCTCATGCAGACCCAGAATCGTCCGCTTTCCCCCCATTTGCAGGTCTACAAGTTCCCGCTCACGGCGATTACATCGATCATGCATCGCATCAGCGGAGTGGCGCTCAGCGTGGGTACATTGCTGCTGATCTACTGGCTGACGGCCGCCGCCGCGGGTCCGGAACAATACGAGCGCGCGCAGGGCGTGCTGGGCAGTTTCCTTGGCCAGCTCGTGTTGTTCGCCTTCACATATGCCTTGTTCTACCACCTGTGCAATGGCATTCGTCACCTGTTCTGGGATGCCGGCAAGGGCTTCGAAATCGAGACCTCGGAGAAGACCGGTTACGCTGCGATCGGCATTGCGGCCGCCCTGACCGTGCTGGTGTGGATCATCGCTTACGCCGCGGGAGGTGCATGATGGCTCTGAGAACCCCGATCAAGATCGCGCGTGGCCTCGGTTCCGCCAAGGATGGGGTGCATCACTGGTGGATCCAGCGTGTCACCGCCGTCGCGCTGATTCCTCTGACGATCTGGTTTGCGTTCAGCCTGGCAACCTACGCAGGCGCTGATTACGCCACGGTGCGTGCCTGGATCGGCTCGCCGTTGCCCGCCGTGCTGCTGATCCTGCTGATCGCCATGACCTTCCACCATGCCCAACTGGGCCTGCAGGTGGTCATCGAGGATTACGTGACGGCCAAGGGCGTTCAGCTCGCGGCGCTGATCCTTGTCAAATTCCTCGCGGCGCTGCTGGCCCTGGTGGGCATCTTCGCCGTGCTTCGCATTGCCTTTGGAGGCTAGCTGAATGTCTAGCTACGAGATTATCGATCATACCTACGACGTCGTCGTGGTCGGTGCCGGCGGCGCCGGTCTGCGCGCCACCTTCGGCATGGCGCAGCAGGGCCTGAGGACCGCATGTCTGACCAAGGTGTTCCCGACCCGCAGTCACACCGTGGCTGCCCAGGGCGGGGTGTCCGCGGCGCTGGGCAACATGGGCGAGGACGACTGGCGCTGGCACATGTACGACACCATCAAGGGGTCGGACTGGCTGGGTGATCAGGACGCCATCGAGTACATGTGCCGCGAGGCGATCCCGGCCATCATCGAGTTGGAACACTACGGCGTTCCGTTCTCCCGGACGGAAGAGGGCAAGATCTACCAGCGTCCTTTCGGTGGGATGACCACGCGCTATGGCGAGGGTACCGCCCAGCGCACCTGTGCCGCTGCCGACCGCACCGGCCATGCCATTCTGCACACGCTCTATCAGCAGGCACTGAAGCACGAAGCGGAATTCTTCATCGAATACTTCGCACTGGATCTGATCATGGATCAGGACGGTGCCTGCCGCGGTGTTATCGCGCTGAACATGATGGACGGCACCATCCATCGTTTCCGGGCGCATGAAACCGTGCTGGCCACCGGTGGCTACGGTCGAACCTATTTCTCCTGCACCTCCGCCCATACCTGTACCGGAGACGGCAACGGCATGGTGCTGCGGGCCGGGCTGCCACTGCAGGACATGGAGTTCGTGCAGTTCCACCCCACTGGCGTGTACGGTGCCGGCTGCCTGATCACCGAGGGCGTGCGCGGCGAGGGCGGCTATCTGACCAACTCCGAGGGCGAGCGCTTCATGGAGCGTTACGCGCCGAACGCGAAGGACCTGGCGTCGCGAGACGTGGTCAGCCGTTCCATGACCATCGAGATCCAGGAAGGCCGTGGAGTGGGGCCGGACAAGGATCACATCTTCCTGCATCTGGAACATCTGGGCGCGGACGTGATCAATGAGCGTCTGCCCGGCATCGCGGAAACCGCGCGCATTTTCGCTGGCGTGGACGTGACCAAGGCACCGATTCCGGTGCTGCCGACCGTGCACTACAACATGGGCGGCATCCCCACCAACTACAAGGGCGAAGTGGTCACGCTGAAGGACGGCAACCCCGACCATGTCGTGCCCGGCCTGATGGCCATCGGCGAAGCGGCGTGCGTCTCCGTGCACGGTGCAAACCGTCTCGGCTCCAACTCGCTGCTGGACCTGGTGGTGTTCGGTCGCGCGGCTGCCCACCGGGCAGCGGAACTGGTGAAGGAGGCCGGCGTCAATCACAAGCCATTGCCTGCGGATTCCGCTGACCTGGCTCTGGGGCGGCTGGACAAGCTGCGAAACGCCAAGGGTAGCCAGAAGACGGCCGATATCCGCCTGGATATGCAGAAGACCATGCAGAACTATGCAGCGGTATTCCGCACCGGCGAAACGCTGGATCAAGGCAGCAAGAAGATGCAGGAGGTGTTCGCCTCGTTCGAGGACGTTTCGGTCTCGGATCGCTCCCTGGTGTGGAACTCCGATCTGATCGAGACCCTGGAACTGGACAACCTGCTGGGCTGCGCAGTGACCACGATCAATTCCGCCACCAACCGGCAGGAGTCGCGCGGCGCGCATGCGCGCGAGGACTTCACCGAGCGTGACGACGAGAACTGGATGAAACATACCCTGTCCTGGATGGACGAGAAGGGGCAGACGCGCCTGGACTACCGGCCGGTGCACATGACCACGCTGACCGACGAGGTTGACGTGTTTCCGCCCAAGGCACGCGTGTACTAACAGCGACGAGGTTCAAACTCCATGGCACAGTTCAAGCTTCCAGCGAACTCCAGGATCGGCGAAGGCAAGACCTGGTCGGCGACGGACGGCTCGAAGAACGTCAAGCGGTTCCGCGTCTACCGCTGGAACCCGGATGATGGTCAGAACCCGCGCGTGGACACCTACGAGGTGGACATGGACAACTGCGGGCCGATGGTTCTCGATGCGCTCATCAAGATCAAGAATGAGGTGGATCCGTCGCTGACGTTTCGCCGTTCCTGTCGTGAGGGGATCTGCGGTTCCTGCGCGATGAATATCGACGGCACGAACACGCTGGCCTGCACCAAGGCCTGCGATGACGTCAGCGGTGATGTACGCGTGTATCCGTTACCGCACATGCCGGTGGTCAAGGACCTGGTGCCGGATCTGACGCACTTCTATGCGCAGTACGCTTCCATCAAGCCGTGGATGCAGACCCAGACGCCGGCTCCGCCGGACCAGGAGCGCCTGCAGAGCAAGGAGGATCGTGCCAAGCTGGACGGCCTCTACGAATGCATACTCTGCGCCTGCTGCTCCACGTCCTGTCCCAGCTATTGGTGGAACGGCGACCGTTATCTGGGCCCTGCCATCCTGCTGCAGGCCTATCGATGGATCGTGGACAGCCGTGACGAGCAGACCGGTGAACGCCTGGACGATCTGGAGGATCCGTTCAAGCTTTACCGCTGCCACACCATCATGAACTGCACCAAGACCTGCCCCAAAGGGCTGAATCCGGCCAAGGCCATCGGCGAGATCAAGAAGCTGATGCTGGAGCGCCGCACCTGACCGATCGCGCGTGGGGTGGCCTATCCGCCGCCCCGCGTCGCCGATACCCTGTCTCATCCAGCTCCGGAGTGCACACCCAATGAGCGAACTGTCCCGTTTGCGATGGCGCTGCAGGCGTGGGATGCGCGAGCTGGACCTGTTGCTGGAGCGCTTCCTCGACCAGGGTTATGGTGAGCTGGATGCAGAGGGCAGGGCAGCCTTTGATCGATTGCTGGACTGTCAGGATGACGACCTGTTCGGGTGGTTCTACCAGGGAGAGGTACCGGATGATGCAGGATTGGAACGCCTGGTGGCACGGATCCGCGATCGCTATACGGCTTGATCTGTCTCCGTCCCGAACGGCGCGCAGCCTGTCTTTCTTCCTGTGCGCACTGACGGTCGCAGCGCTTATTGCGGCCAGCGCGCAAGGCCTGCTGGCCTGGTGGTTTCTTCCTCTTGCCTTCGTTGCGCTGCTGCTGGAATTGCGTCGGCAGTTCTCCGTCCAGCCACAAACACTATTAATTTTTCCGATAAAACAAAAAATTGAGACCGGTTTCTCAGGCGATTCCGAGATGCTTTGCCTGTATGATTGGTGGGTTCATCCATTGCTGGTGGCAATATGGGTGCGCCCAGCAGACGGAGGCCGACGCTCTCGCGTGCTGTTGATCTGGCATGACAGCATCCCCGAGCCGGTCCACCGTGCGCTGCGCCGATGGCTGAGGCAACTCGCCTATCAGGGCAGTACCGGATCGGTCTGACTCGGGCTGAGTATGGTGGGTGAGCCGTCTGATTCGCGCTGCTCGGGATAGTCCAGCGAGTAATGAAGCCCCCGGCTTTCCCTGCGCGCCTGTGCACAGCGAATCATCAGTTCGGCAACCACGGCCAGGTTGCGCAGTTCGATCAGGTCCGAGTGGACGCGGAAGTTCCCGTAGTAGTCGTGGATTTCGGTCTGCAGCAGCGCCACCCGGCGCAGCGCTCTCTCCAGTCGTTTGCTGGTGCGGACGATGCCGACATAGTCCCACATGAACCGGCGCAGCTCATCCCAGTTATGGGACACCACGACCTGTTCATCGGAATCGGTGACGCGGCTGTCGTCCCAGGGTGGCACTGCCTGGGGGGTGGGTACCGGGTCCAGGCTGGAAATAATGTGCTCCGCGGCGGAAATTCCGTAGACCAGGCACTCCAGCAGACTGTTGCTTGCCAGCCTGTTGGCGCCGTGCAGACCGGTATAGGAACATTCCCCAATCGCGTACAAGCCGGGAATATCGGTGTGGCCGTGCCGGTCCACCACGACTCCGCCGCATGTGTAGTGGGCGGCAGGTACGACTGGAATGGCTTCCCGGGTGATGTCGATGCCATATTCCAGGCAGCGCTGGTGGATGGTGGGGAAATGCTCACGAATGAAGTCGGGGTCGCGATGGCTGATGTCCAGGTACAGGCAGTCGGCGCCCAGACGTTTCATTTCGTGGTCTATGGCGCGCGCGACGATATCCCTTGGTGCCAGTTCGCCGCGGGGGTCGAAGCGGTCCATGAAACGTGCACCGTCCGGCAGCCGGAGTATGCCCCCCTCGCCACGAACCGCTTCGCTGATCAGGAAGCTCTTTGCCCGTGGGTGATAAAGGCAGGTGGGGTGGAACTGGTTGAACTCCATGTTGGCCACCCTGCATCCGGCGCGCCAGGCCATGGCGATGCCGTCTCCGGTCGCGCCGTCGGGGTTGCTGGTGTACAGGTAGACCTTGCTGGCGCCGCCGGTGGCGAGCACGGTCTTGCGGGCGGAAACCGCGTGGACGCGGTCGCCCTTGCGGTCCAGCAGGTAGGCACCGTAGCAGCGGCTGCCCGAGGCACCGAGGAGACGGTCGGTGATCAGGTCCACCGCCACGTGATGCTCCAGCACCTGGATATTGCGTCGGGCGCGCACCAGCCCTTCCAGCGTGGTCTCCACCGCACGGCCGGTGGCGTCGGCGGCGTGGACGATACGTCGGTGGCTGTGGCCGCCTTCCTGGTGCAGATGCAGCGTGGTCGTGCCGTCGGATTTCTGCAGCGTGGAGAACGGCACCTGCAGGTTGATCAACCAGTGGATGCAGTCGGCGGCGCGTTCGGTGACGAAGCGAGCGGTTTCCGGGTCACTGAGCCCGGCACCCGCATCCAGGGTGTCCGCCACGTGGGAGTCCACCGAATCGGTTTCCTCGAGGACGGCGGAGATCCCTCCCTGGGCGTACAGGCTTGAGCCCTCGTTCATCGGGCCCTTGGATACCACGGCAATGCGAAGCGTGTCCGGGAGCCGGAGCGCCAGCGTCAGCCCAGCCGCGCCGGTGCCTATAATGAGTACGTCGTAGTTCACCTTGCCGGTATACCCTCGAGAGCAGTCAACATGATGCGTCGTGATGAATGTCCGCGATGGCCTGGCGCGACCGGCATGGGAAGCTTCCGGCTTGCAGCGGCACGGAGCAATCGGCTACTCTCGGGACGCGTCGTCGGCCGCGACTGTGGGTCCGCGGGCCCCGGAATGGCCACAAGCCGTGCCGGGGCCAGGATTATCCACACCCCAGAACAGCGCTCTATCTAATCACAAACCGGTATCGCGTGCGAACTATCCATGCTCATCAATGTCTATCGCGCAAAGGCGAATGCAGCCCGAACCAGAGAAGGGCGGGCTGAATGACCGGTCAGGTGACTGATCAGGAGTTGGTCACCCGTGTGCAGGCTGGAGAGAAGGCTGCATTCGATCTGCTCGTGCGCAAGTACCAGCACAAGCTGATCAAGATGATCTCCCGCTACGTCAATGATCCCAGCGAGGCGCAGGATGTCGCCCAGGAGACCTTCATCAAGGCGTACCGGGCGCTACCGAACTTCCGCGGAGACAGCAGTTTCTACACGTGGATCTACCGAATCGGCGCAAATACGGCGAAAAACTATCTGGTGGCGCAGGGACGGCGTCCGCCTGGTTCGGATATCGATGCGCAGGATGCGGAACAATATGTGGGTGACAGCTCTCTGAGGGAAACAGACACCCCGGAAGGGCTGGTGCATCGTGATGAAGTCGAGCGGACCGTTTTCGATGCGATTGAATCGCTGCCGGACGATCTGAGAACAGCAATAACTTTGAGAGAGTTGGACGGTCTGAGTTACGAGGAGATCGCGCAGGCCATGGAATGCCCGGTCGGAACGGTGCGTTCGCGCATCTTCCGGGCCAGGGAGGCCATCGAGAAGCGACTACGACCGTTGCTTGAGAGTAGATAGGACAGGTGGATCCATGACGCGAGCGTATGATGAACAAGTGTCGGCACTGGCCGATGACGAGCTGAGTCAGGCTGAGTTCGATCAGCTGATCAGGCAGGCTGGAGGCGAAACGGAGATAGGCCGGCGCCTGCAACGTTATGCACTGATCCGGGACGCGCTGCACAGGAATCTGCCTGAGCGGTTGAGCACTGGGGATGCCCTCGCGAACCGTGTGTCAGCACTGCTGGAACAGGAGCCCGCGCACACCATGGTCGCGCCGGTAGCCCGCAAGCCGGCACTCGGACGCTGGACACGACCGGTGGCCGGGATGGCGCTCGCCGCATCGGTGGCCATGCTGGCTGTGGTGATCTGGCCGGGAAGTGAGGCACCTGACTCCGGTGCGCCCACCGCCACCGTCGCTTCGTCGGGTACTTCCACCGGCACCGGTGTAAGGACGGTGTCCAGCGACAACATCCGCTGGGACAGGCTGGATCCCGATGTTCAGGCACGCCTGAACGGTTATGCCATCAGCCACGGCGAGCAATCGGGAACCCGGCAGGTTGGCATCATGCCGCGCCATGTGCGCATTACCGGTCATGGCTCGGCCGAGCAATAGGCAGTGATGCGACGGTTCCTCCTTCACAGCGTCGTCCTTTCGGCGCTAATGGTCGGGGCTGCGGTGGCCGATGACGCCGAACCGATAGCCCAGGCCCTGTTGAAGAAGATGGTGGACGCGGCCGGCACGCTGGCCTTTACCGGCACCCTGGTATACGGCGATGCCAATTCCCTGGACGCCATGGAGGTGGTGCGCATTGGCGAGGAGCAGCGCGAGCGTATCGCCACACTGACTGGCGAGCACAGGGAAATGTTTCGGGATTCCGTCCGGGTGAGTTGGCTGCTGCCACGCGAAAAGGTGCTGATTGTCGACCAGAGCGAAGGCCAGCGTCGCCTTACCGAACTGACCCGCGATCAGATAAGGGAACTACCCCGCTGGTACGAACTGCGACTCAAGGGTGTCGATCGTGTAGCCGGCCGTGACGCCCGGGTCGTGGAAGTGCTACCCCGGGATGATTACCGTTACGCATACCGGCTCTGGCTGGACCGGGAAACCGGTTTGCTGCTTCGCTCCCAGTGTCACAACAGCGATCAGGAACTGCTTGAGCATTTCATGTTCGTTAGCCTGAAACTGGACAAGGGTCAGGCTTCCGAGCACATCGAGTACACCATCGACCACCGAGGCTTCAAGGAGATGGAGTCCGAGGTGGAGTCCATCAACGAATCAAGCCAGGAGTGGCACGCGGCGGATCTGCCACCCGGCTATCGTCTGCTGTCGGCCCACCTGCGCAGCCCTCCGGGTTCCTCTGAAAGCGTGCAGCACTACCTGTATGGCGATGGCCTGGGTGCCGTCTCTGTCTACATCACCGCGGGTGGGGAAAACGGACTGGACGGATACTCGGAGCGTGGCAACACACGCATGGCCGGGCGGGAGCACGGTGATTACCACATTACCGTGGTTGGTGAAGTGCCGAGAGCCACGGTGGAGCGCGTACTGGCAGGCATGCAGCGGCGAGGCGCACGATGATGCGGGAATCGGGGATGGTGTTGGAGATCACGCACGGAACGGCGTTGATTGCCACCCAGCGGCGCTCCGTATGCTCTTCCTGTGCGGTCCGCGCGGGCTGTGGAACCGCCACGCTTGCTTCGTTCTTCGGCCATCGCCGTGAGCAGATCAGCGTGAATGCACCGGAGACGCTCCGAGCGGGCGATCCGGTTCTGCTGGAGTTTGACGATTCCGCCTTGCTCGCCGGCTCGGCACTGGTCTACGGGTTGCCTCTGATCGGGTTGCTTGGCGGGGCTCTGCTCGGTGGCATGCTGGCGGGAGAAGCTGCCGCGGTGGCCACTGCATTCGGCGGTCTTGCCGGCGGGGCGGTAGTGGCCCGCCACCGTGCCCGGAGGGCGGCGGATGACCCCCGTTTTCATCCCCGTGTGTCTCCATGCGGGAACGGAACGGAACAACAGCGGTCCTCTGGGACTGAGGCATGTAACCGGTACGGTTGACAACAAACGTTGTCCGAAGACGGCGACACAGGCGGAGAGGTCGACACATGAAGCGTAGAATTCTGTTACCCGGAACAGTGGCCATACTGTTTCTCGTTTTCAGTCTGGCGGCCGGAAATCTTCAGGCGCGGAATCTTCCCGCGTTCACCGGGCTGGTGAACGACAACACGCCGGCTGTCGTCAACATCAGCACCAGCCAGTCCCGCGACAGCCGGGAGCGCGGCGGAATGGATATTCCGGATCTTCCTGAAGATCACCCCTTCCGGGATTTCTTCGATCGCTTCCGCGGAGGGCCTGAAGGGGAAGGTCCGGGTGGGCCAGGTCCGTTCGATGCCCAGTCCCTTGGTTCCGGGTTCATCATCAGTGATGACGGCTACGTGCTCACCAACTACCACGTGGTGGAGAACGCCGACGAGGTGGTGGTCCGCCTCAGCGACCGGCGGCAGTACGTCGCAGAGCTGGTAGGGCACGATCGCCGCAGCGATGTCGCACTGCTGAAAATCGATGCCGAGGACCTGCCCGTGGTCTCCATCGGCAGCTCGACGGATCTGCAAGTGGGCGAATGGGTACTGGCGATCGGTTCCCCCTTCGGCTTCGAGCATTCGGCCACCGCGGGTATCGTCAGCGCCAAGCAACGCAGTCTGCCGCAGGACAACTACGTACCCTTCATCCAGACCGACGTGGCTATCAATCCGGGCAACTCCGGCGGCCCGCTGTTCAACCTGGATGGCGAAGTCGTGGGTATCAATTCCCACATCTACAGCAGGACCGGTGGTTTCATGGGGTTGTCGTTCGCCATCCCCATCGAGCTGGCGATGGACGTGGTGGACCAGATCCGCACCACCGGGCGGGTTGCCCGCGGCTGGCTCGGAGTGCTGATCCAGGACGTAAACCGGGACCTGGCAGAATCATTTGGCATGGACCGCCCCTACGGCGCCCTGGTGGCGCAGGTGGTGGAAGGAAGCCCTGCCGAGGAGGCCGGCCTGCAGTCGGGCGACGTGATCATCCGCTTCGAAGGTCGCGAGATTGGCACTTCCTCCGCGCTGCCGCCCATGGTGGGCCGCGCCCGCGTCGATTCCGAAATCACGCTGGACATCATTCGTGATGGTGACGAACAGCAGGTGAGCGTGGTTCTTGGCGAATTGCCGGAAGAGGAGCAGGCCCAGCGCCAGCCTCGCGAGCGGGCGCCGGAAGCCGAGCCTGAGCAGCAGGAAATGCTCGGCATGCGACTCCGGCCGTTGACCGAAGAACAGCGCGAGCAACTGGGCCTGGAGCGGTCCGGGCTGGTGGTGGAGCGGGTCGGCGAAGGGCCTGCCGCGGCAGCCGGCGTACAGCGCAATGACGTGATCCTGATGCTCAACCAGCAGCAGATCGGCAGCATGGAAGACCTGGCGTCTGTGGTTGATGAACTGCCGAGAGGGCGCTGGGTGCCGATGCTGGTGCATCGCGGCGGCAGCCCGCGCTATATCGGCATTCGCCTGCCCGAAGAGGAATGATGCCGTCGCCGCGGTGACCGGATATTGGTACACCGCCGGCTGAAACCGGTAGAATACCGGCCCGGACCCGGTGGCATGATGCCCGGTGCCCGTGCCTGCGGTTGTCGAAACGTGCCCCGTCGGGGCACGTTTTTGTATGCGGCAGACCTCCTTGATGTCACAGATTCTGAAAAGGCCAGCATGAAGCGTATACGCAATTTCTCCATCATCGCCCATATCGACCACGGCAAGTCCACACTGGCTGATCGGTTGATCGAGAAGTGCGGTGCGCTGACCAAGCGCGAGATGGCGGAACAGGTGCTGGACTCCATGGATCTCGAACGGGAGCGGGGTATCACCATCAAGGCCCAGAGCGTGGCATTGCGCTATCAGGCTCGGGATGGTGAAACCTACCAGTTGAATATCATTGATACCCCAGGGCACGTGGACTTCTCCTACGAGGTGTCGCGCTCGCTGGCTGCTTGCGAGGGGGCTCTGCTGGTCGTGGACGCATCCCAGGGCGTGGAGGCGCAGAGTGTGGCCAACTGCTACACGGCGGTCGAACAGGGTCTGGAAGTGCTGCCGGTGCTGAACAAGATCGACCTGCCGTCGGCCGATCCCGATCGCGTCAACCAGCAGATCGAGGAAATCATTGGTCTGGAGACCGATGATGTGCTGATGATCAGCGCGAAAACAGGGCAGGGGGTGGATGACCTGCTGGAGGCACTGGTCCAGCGGATTCCCGCGCCGAAGGGCAATCCCGACGCGCCGCTGAAGGCCCTGATCATGGATTCCTGGTTCGACAACTACCTCGGGGTGGTGTGCCTGGTCCGGATCTTCGACGGTCGCCTGAACAAGGGGGACAAGATTCAGGTCTGGTCCACCAAGCGCCAGTTCCAGGTGGATCAGCTCGGGATATTCAATCCGAAGAAGACTCAGCTGGAAGCGCTTGAAACCGGCGAGGTCGGTTTCGTGGTGGCCGGCATCAAGGACATCGACGGCGCCCCGGTAGGGGACACCCTGACCCATCCGTACCAGCCCTGCGACGAACGGGTACCGGGCTTCAAGGTCGTGCAGCCACGTGTCTTCGCCGGCATGTTCCCGGTCAGCTCGGATGATTACGAGGCGTTCAGGGATGCGCTGTCCAAGCTGCGGCTGAATGATGCCTCGTTGCAGTACGAGCCGGAGAACTCCCAGGCCCTGGGGTTCGGGTTCCGTTGCGGCTTCCTGGGCATGCTGCACATGGAAATCGTGCAGGAACGTCTGGAGCGTGAATACAACCTGGACTTGATCACCACGGCTCCCACCGTGGTCTACGAGGTGGAGACCACGTCCGGGGAGACGCTGAACATCAGCAACCCATCGTCGCTGCCGCCGATGAACCAGGTCGAGGCAATCCGTGAACCCATCATCCAGGCCAACATCCTGGTGCCCCAGGAATACGTCGGTAACGTCATTGCGCTGTGCGAGGAAAAGCGCGGCGAGCAGAAGGACATGCAGTTCGTCGGCAACCAGATCTCGTTGACCTACGAGCTGCCAATGAGCGAGGTCGTGCTGGACTTCTTTGACCGCCTGAAATCCGCAAGTCGAGGCTTTGCCTCGTTCGATTACGAGTTCAAACGGTTCCAGCAGGCGAATCTGGTACGCCTGGACGTGCTCATCAACGGCGACAAGGTGGACGCCCTGGCGGTGATCATCCATCGCGAGGATTCCCAGCGCCGTGGCCGTGATCTGACCGAGAAGCTCAAGGAGATCATTCCCCGGCAGATGTTCGAGGTGGCCATCCAGGCTGCCATCGGCAACCAGATCGTGGCCCGATCCACGGTCAAGGCCTTGCGCAAGAACGTGACCGCCAAATGCTATGGCGGCGACATCTCCCGCAAACGCAAACTGCTGGAAAAGCAGAAAGCCGGGAAGAAGCGTATGAAGCAGGTCGGTCGGGTCGAGATTCCGCAGGAAGCCTTCCTCTCCGTGCTTCAGGTGGATAACAAGAACAGCTGACAGGAACCGAGTGATGTTGCTGGATTTCGAAGTGCTGCTGGTTCTCGCCACGGTGATCACCGGCCTTGTGGTCGGGGTTGCCGCCCTGATACGGCGCCGCTCGGCGCCCGCCGACCCTGACCAGAAGGAGAACTGGGCAGTCGAGCTTTCCCGCTCTCTGTTCCCCGTGCTGCTGGTGGTGCTGCTGGTACGCTCGTTCGTCGTGGAGCCTTTCCGGATTCCCTCTGGGTCCATGATCCCGACCCTGCTGGTGGGTGATTTCATCCTCGTCAACAAGTCCTCCTACGGCGTGCGCCTGCCGGTCACCAACCAGCAGATATTCGGCAACGGCGAGCCCCGTCGTGGCGATCTCGCTGTCTTCAAGTACCCGCGCAATCCCCGTCAGGATTACATCAAACGCGTCATCGGCCTGCCGGGAGATCACATTGCGTTCCGGGACAAGGTCTTATATGTGAACGGTGAGGCAGTTCCGCAGGTGGAACTGAGCGAGTATACGGAAGGACGGGAAGGCGGTGGCCGCATGTTGCAGGAAACCATGGACGATCTCGAGTACCAGATTCTGCACTACCCGGGCCGCTCCGTCCGCGACGCCCAGTACACCGTTCCCGAAGGGCATTACTTCATGGTGGGGGACAACAGGGACCGCAGCGCGGACAGCAGGCTATGGGGCTTCGTATCCGAAGACCTGCTTGTGGGGCGGGCGTTCCTGATATGGATGAGCTGGGATGGCGAAAACAACCGAATCAACTGGAGCAGAATCGGTGAACGCATACAATAGCCGCAGACAGGAAGGGGCATCAGCCATCGGAGTGCTGGTTCTGGTGGTGGTACTACTGACCGGGGCCGTGATCGGCATGCGCCTGGTCCCGCTATACCTGGAGTCCATGGAGGTCGGCAGTATTCTGAACAGCGTTGCGAATGACCCGGAGATGCAGGGTGCCAACCGCAATTCGGTCCGCGAGGCCATTACCCGGCGCCTGAATGTGAACGCCATCGACCGTGTCGGCAGGTCGGACATCGAATTCTCGGAGACCAGGGGCGGTTTGGAAGTGGTCATCGAGTACGAAGCGCGTGTTCACATGATCGGCAACCTGGATGCGGTGGCCAAGTTCCGCAAAGAGGCGGTGGTACCCCAGTGAACTCCGAGCCGCAGGCGCTGATTGAGGCGCTGGGCTATCGCTTCTCCCGCCCGGAGCTGCTGGAGGAGGCACTGACTCACCGAAGTGTCAGCGAGCGGAACAACGAACGGCTGGAGTTCCTGGGTGACAGCATCCTGAACTTCGTCATTGCTTCCGAACTGTTTCGACTGCGTCCCCAGGATTCAGAGGGCGCGTTAAGTCGCCTGCGCGCCAGCCTGGTCAACAAGGAATCGCTGGCGGAGATCGCCCGCCAGCTCCAGCTCGGGCAGTGGCTCCGTCTGGGCAGCGGTGAATTGAAAAGCGGCGGCCGCCGCCGCGATTCCATCCTTTCCGACGCCGTCGAGAGCATCCTCGGTGCGGTCTACCTGGACGGGGGCTACGAGCAATGCCGGGCCCTGATCCTGCGTCTCTACAGCCAACGGCTGGAACACCTGCCCGAAGCCAGCGCCCTCAAGGATCCGAAGACCCGTCTGCAGGAGTACCTGCAGTCCACCAAACGGGGGCTACCCAGCTACGAGGTCGTTCAGGTGACGGGAAAGGCGCATAATCAGAGTTTCAGCGTGAAGTGCCAGATCGAGGAACTGGGCGAGATGACCTCAGGCACGGCTGGAAGCCGCCGACGTGCCGAGCAGATCGCGGCCAAGGCCATGCTGGAGAAGCTCACCGGCAAGACACAGACCGAGGAAACGGAATCGCATGACTGAGCAGGAACAGGCGCCGCTGCGCTGCGGCTTCGTGGCCATCGCCGGACGTCCCAATGTGGGAAAGTCCACGTTACTCAATCGCCTGCTCGGCATGAAGATCAGCATCGTCTCCCGGAAGCCGCAGACCACCCGCAACCGTATCGTGGGTATCAGTACCCGGGACGACTACCAGGTGGTTTACGTGGACACCCCAGGCATCCACGGGCGGGAAGCGCGTCAACTCAATCGTATGCTGAACCGCAACGCGGTGGCGGCCATTCAGGGCGTGGATCTCGTTGTCTTCGTGGTCGAGGCGCTGAAATGGACTGACGACGACGCGCTGGTGCTGGAACGCATCAAGGCGTCCGGTTTGCCCGTGATCGCCGCGGTCAACAAGGTGGACCTGCTGAAAGACAGGGACGCGGTATTGCCGTACCTCCAGGAACTCTCCCAGCGCCATCCGTTCGAGGCCATTATTCCCATGGCCGCTTCCCGCGGCGTCAATGTGGATCCGCTGGAGCCGGAGATCGCGCGCCGACTGCCACGGAGCGATGTCTTCCTGTACCCGGAAGACCAGGTCACCGACCGCAGCGAGCGATTCCTGGTGGCGGAGCTTGTGCGGGAGCAGTTGATGCGGCAACTGGGCCAGGAGGTGCCGTACTCCGCCACGGTGGAGATCGAGCGCTTTCGCAATGAACGGGGTGTCGCCCATATCCACGCTGCGATTCTGGTCGAACGCGATGGTCAGAAGGCGATCGTCATTGGCAAGGGTGGACGGCAACTGAAGGAAATCGGGCAACGCGCACGGCACCAGATCGAGCAGTTGCTGGGGCGCAAGGTCTATCTTGAGCTCTGGGTAAAGGTCCGCGAAGGTTGGTCCGATGACGAACGCGCTCTGCGCAGCCTGGGTTTCGAGGAAGGCTGACACGACCCGGGAGCCCTGCTCGTGACAGCGGAAGCGCCGGATGAGCTGGAGGCCGCTTACGTGCTGCATCGGCGCGGCTACCGGGATACCAGTCTTATCGTTGAGCTGTTCACGGCGCGCCACGGGCGTGTGGGCGTCGTTGCAAGGGGAGCCCGGGCCGCACGTTCCAGGTGGCGCGGCTTGCTGGAGCCGTTCCAGCCCTTGCTGGCGACCTGGCGGGGCAGGGGGGAACTGCAGACGCTGGTGCAGGCGGAGGCAGCAGGGCCGGCACTTCGGTTGCGCCGGCAGCGGCTGGCAAGTGGGTTCTACGTCAATGAGATCCTGTTGCGCCTGCTGCGCCGCCAGGACACCAACACCGAGTTGTTCATAGCGTACTCCGAAGCGATGATGGGTCTGGCCAGCGAAACGGACGAAACCCCGATCCTACGGGTTTTCGAGAAACGCTTGCTGCAGTCTCTGGGTTACGGTCTGCTGTTGGATCAAACCGGTGACAGCGGTGTGGCTGTCTCCCCTGAGCGCCGCTACCGCTACGAGCCTGGCGTCGGGCCCCTGGAGTCGTCCGGCTCGGGGCGCGGCACCTTCAGCGGGGCGGCGTTGCTGGCCTTGCAGCAGGAACGCTGGGAGGCGGACAGCGAGGATCTGCTGCGCGAGGCGCAATTGCTGATGCGTGCCGTACTGGCGCCACATCTGGGGCCACAGCCGCTAAGGAGCAGGGCGCTCTACCGACAGCTCAAGCGCGGCAAATGACCACTGCCAACACCAGGAGGTAACAGATGCCGGAAACAGTTGCCCATGGCGTATTGCTGGGCGTCAACGTCGATCACGTCGCCACGCTGCGGCAGGCGCGCGGCACCCGCTTTCCGGACCCGGTGCAGGCCGCGCTCGAGGCGGAATTGGCGGGGGCCGACGGCATCACGGTGCATCTCCGGGAAGACCGACGCCATATCCAGGACCGGGATGTGGAGATCCTGGCCGGCAGCGTCAGCACACGGTTGAATCTTGAGATGGCTGTCACCGACGAGATGCTTTCCATCGCCTGCCGCCTGAAACCCGCCTTCTGCTGTCTGGTACCGGAACGCCGGGAGGAACTCACCACAGAAGGCGGGCTGGACGTCGCAGCCCAAGCGGAGCGCTTGAGGGATGCCTGCAGCCGTCTTCGTGACGCCGGCATCCAGGTATCACTGTTCATAGACCCCGAGCGCCGCCAGCTTGAAGCGGCATGCGCTGCAGGAGCCCCGTATGTGGAAATCCACACGGGTGCCTATGCGGATGCCGCTAACGAAACGACCGCCGCGGCTGAACTCGACCGGATCCGGCGTGCGGTCGCCGCCGGCCAGGCGTTGGGGCTGAGAGTCAACGCCGGCCACGGGCTGAACTACCACAACGTACAGCCGGTGGCGGCGTTGCCGGGCATCCATGAACTGAACATCGGCCACGCTATCGTCGCGCGCTCCGTGTTCAGGGGTCTGGCGCAGGCCGTGCGAGAGATGAAACGTTTGATCCGCGAGGCGGCAGGGTGATCGGAGGGATTGGTACCGATCTGGTGTTGATGCCGCGTATTGCGGAGGTGCTGGAGCGACACGGCGAGCGCTTTGCGCGGCGGGTGCTGACGGAGCGCGAGTTGGCCACGTGGAGGGCGCGTACCGACCGCGTGGCCTTTCTCGCCAAGCGCTTTGCCGCCAAGGAGGCGGCGGCCAAGGCGCTGGGGACCGGTATCGGTGCGACGGTTTCCTTTCATGATCTTGAAATCGGCCATGACGCCCTGGGGCGTCCCTTGCTGGAAACCAGTCCGCGGCTCAGCACCTGGATGCGACGGCAGGGATGGAGTCGATGCCTGATCAGCCTGTCCGACGAAGGTGACCACGCCCTGGCCTTTGCGGTGGTGGAGGGGTGAAGCCCGATAACGGTTGGAGGCTGTTGTGACCGTATTGGCAGCTTCCGGCGAGCCGGAGCAGTAAGCTGTCCCGGGTTTCCATTAATCTCCGGGTCGGCGCTTGCCTCATAAGTACAACTCTTCCCTGCTTGCCCTGGCCTTGCTACTCCTGCTTGCGCCGTTGCAGCCGCTGAGCGCGGCGGCCGTGGATATCGCGGACCTCGACCATCAACTGCTGCGCGCCCCTGCCGGGTTCCTGCAGACCGACGCTCAACTGACGCTGGACGATGCGAGAGAGCGACGATTTGCTCCCCTGACGGCTTCAGATGTCAATCGCGGCATCAGTGGAGAGACATACTGGATCAGGGTGCGGCTGGACAACGTACGCTCGGATCGGCCCCGGCACTGGCTCATTCATCACGAAACCAGTTACCTGGACGACTTCGTCGTCCATTACGCGGATGCCGGTGGCATATTCCGGACGCGTGCCCTTAGTGACCGCCTGCCGTTTCATTCTCGCGCCGAGGATTATCGCAAGCTGGCATTCCGGCACAGCACGCCGGCAGGCAGCTATACCGACCTCTACCTGGAACTGCGCAACCAGAAGCCCGATTCCGTCAGCCTGAACGTCCACCTGTGGGATCTGGAACGGTTCCACAGCAGCGTCCAGCGCCAGAACCTGGTGCACGGGGCCTACTTCGGCATCCTGCTGACACTGCTTGCGGTTACCTTGCTGTGCGCCGCGCTGCTGCGGGACAAGGTCTATGTCCACTACGGGGTCTTCCTGCTGTTGACCGGGGTACTGTGGGCGTTGATGAATGGCTATGCCTACCAGTACCTCTGGCCTGCGTCCGTGTTCTGGCACAACGAAGGTTTCCACATCGTTTTCCTGCTGTTTGCCATTAGCGCGCTACAGTTCTCCCGCGGTTTTCTGAAGACCCGGCAGCGGTTGCCTTCGGTGGATCGCGTGATCCTGGTGCTGCAACTCGTTATGGCGACGGGCATCCTGATCCGGTTCATGGGCGTCTACGAGCCCGTGCTTTACTTGGCCTACGGCGCCCTGTCGGTGTTGCTGTTGCTGCCCCTGCTTGGTGTCCAGGCCTATCGTGACGGGCTGCGCTATGCGCGGTGGTATGTCGCCGCATGGTTGGCCTACGCCGGCGGGCTCGTGGTCGCGGTACTCAGTGCCAGCACCAGCTTGCTGCCCTGGGGCATGCAGCCCCTGGTCTACGCGCAGGTCGGCAGCCTGGTGGAGGCATTCCTGCTGGTGGTGGCGCTGGGCGAGCGGCTGGTGGGGTGGGAGAGGGATCGCCGCAGTGCGTTGCGGATGGCAAATCAGGACCCGTTGACCGGGCTGGGCAACCGGCGGCAGCTTTCGGAGGCATTCAATGCGCTCAGTGATACCGGTACCCGGAGCGAAATGCCGGCTTTCATGCTGATGATCGACCTGGATCACTTCAAGGAAATCAACGACACCTATGGTCATGAGGCAGGGGACGCGGTGTTGCTGAATGTTGCGGCCCTGCTTGTTCGACAGTGCCGCGCGAACGATACCTGCGTCCGCTACGGTGGAGAGGAATTCGCCATGCTGTTCCAGGCACCGTCAGTGTCCGACGCCCAGGAGGTCGCTGAACGTATCCGCCGGGAATTCAGCCGCATACCCACCAGTACCGGGGGCAGGCGTATCAGGCACACCCTCAGCGCCGGGCTTGTGCAGGTTCTTCCGCTGACATCCGGCCACGATGGTTCCCTGCAGTCCCTGATCGCCATGGCCGATGGCGCCCTGTATATGGCGAAACGAGCCGGACGGAATCGCGTCATGGTGCGCGAGCAGGCAGCGGTCGCCTGAGCCGGTTGCCAGCGGAGCACGGATTCAGGAGTTGTCCAACAGCGTGTTGATCGCATCCATGACGTGGCCAACGCCGGCAGGTACCTGAACGCGCTGATTGCTACTCAGCGCGGCTTCCAGGTTGAAACAGGCCTCCTTCAGGCCGGGCACCTGGCAGACGCTGGCGGCCCCATGCAGTTTGTGCACCTGATCCTTCAGGTGTTCCAGATTGCCGTGCCGATAATGATGCTGGATTGCGCGCTTGTGCGCGGGCAGTTCCGCCAGCAGCATCTGATGGAGTTCATCGACGAGCTTCTGGCTGGGGCTGCTGTCCTCGTCCTCCCGATCCGGATGATCGGCCATGGCTGTGTCGGTGGGTGCCCCGTCCAGTTCAGGGCGGGCCAGGCGGACCTGTTTCAGTATCTGCCGCTCATCCACAGGCTTGATCAGACAGTCATCCATGCCCGCTGCCAGCAGCCGTTCACGTTCGCCGCTCAAGGCATTGGCGGTGAGCGCCACGATGCGGCTGGCGCTGTCCGCGTTCGCCTGGTGCTTGCGTATGCGCTCGGTGGCGGTTTCACCGCTCATCGTCGGCATATGGATATCCATGAAGATCACGTTGTAATCCTGCCCCTTGCACAAGGTCACGGCCTGCAGCCCGTTCTCGGCCTCGTGAACCTGTACACCGTGCTTGCGGAGTATGGTACAGACCAGCTTGCGATTGATTTCGTTATCATCCACCACCAGCGCGCTCACCGAAGTGAAGGCAGGCAGCGCCGGAGTACGCGGTTTGGCCTGCGCGCCGTTCTCCGGGTGCCTGTTCCGGTAAACGGCCATCGCATCCGGTGCCAGTATCCGGCACATCTCCCGGTACAACGTTTGTCGTCGTGAAGCCTTGGGCAGGGCGACACGGGCGCCCTGTTGGTAGAGGCTGCGCAGTTCATTTCTGTCCACGGTGCTGGCCAGCGCCACCAACGGCAACCCCATGTGATTAATCTGGCCCGCAAGGCTGCTGAACAGCCGGGAGTTGAGTTCACTACGGCTCAAACCGATAACAGCCGCACTCCAGCCCGTCTCTATGTGCAACTGGCTCATGAAACTGGCGCGGTCCTCCACTTCCGTGACGCGCATGCCCCAGGATTCCAGCATGTGCTTGACGGCTAGCCGCGACAGGACGGATTCGTCGTACAGCAGTACCTGGTGGCCCAGCAGCGGATTGTCCCGGCTGCGCATGCGCCTTTCGCTGGCGTCCACGCCGGGCTGTTTGGCACAGCGCAGATTGAACCAGAATGTGGAACCCTGGTCCGGGGCGCTCTCGAGGCCGATCTCCCCGCCCATCTGTTCCAGCAGCTTCTTGCAGATGATCAGTCCCAGGCCGGCGCCGCCGAACCGGCGGGTGATGGAGGTATCCGCCTGACTGAAGGCCTTGAACAGCTTTTCCTGCTCCTTCTGCGACATGCCAATGCCGGTATCGGTGACCGTAATGCGCAGGATCGCATCCTGTTCGGTTTCCTCATCCAGCATCAGTCGGACGATGACTCGACCACGCGGCGTGAACTTGATGGCGTTGTGCAGCAGATTGGTCAGTACCTGGCGGATGCGGATGGGGTCGCCGTAGAGCTTCAGGGGGACATCGCTGTAGACCAGGTGGATCAGCTCCAGGCTCTTGCCATAGGCGGCCGGCGCCATCAGCGACATCACCTCTTCGACGCAGTCGCGGAGATCGAAAGCCACGTTATCGATCACCAGCTTGCCGGCCTCCATCTTCGAGAAATCCAGGATATCGTTCACCAGGGTCAGCAGGTTGGCGCAGGATTCCTTGATGGTGTTGACGTAGTCTGTTTGCTCCTCATCGAGTTGAGAGTGGGCCAGCAGGTCGGAGAAGCCGAGGATGCCGTTGATGGGCGTGCGGATCTCGTGGCTCATGTTGGCCAGGAACTCCGATTTCACCTTGCTGCCCACCAGCGCCCGCTTCCGCGCGATGTCCAGCTCCACGTTCTGGATCTCCACCGCCTCCAGGGTTTCCCGGAGTTCGCTGGTGGCCTGTTCGATCTGTTCGTTCAGCGCCTGCTGGGAGCGTTCCAGCGAGATTGCCATGCGGTTGACCGCCCGGCTCAGATCCCCAACCTCCCCGCCGGCCAATATGTGCACGCGCGCGCGTAGATCCCCCTGTCCCAGGCGTCTTACCACCTGTGTCAGTTGTCGTAGCGGCCTGGTAGTCAGGTGGCGCGCCCAGAGGCCGAAAAATAGCGCCAGCAGGCCGGCTCCGCCGATCAGGCCAAGCACGCGCAACTGCGTGGCAAGTTCGCTGCGCAGCAGCGGCAGAGCGGTCATTTCCACCTGTATCCAGCCCAGCGGCCGGATACCGGCATCAATGGGAAAGTCGAATTGACCGAGGCGCCGCTGAGGAATGATCGCCATGCGATAGGTGGGGTAGGCATCCTTGCCGGACAGGCGTTGATAGGCCCGTTCCATCAGTGTCGGCTCGGCGCCGCCTTCGTCCGTTCCCCGCTGTTCGCGGACGAGGATACGGCCGTCCGCGGCCTGTATCGTGATGCGGTGGACGGTAGGGTCGATCATGCCCGCCAGGGCGATCTGGCGTAAGGCTTCCTGATTGCGCGCCTGGATAGATTCCCGGCTCGCCGGGGCGATCTGTCGGGTCAGCGTCTCGGCGCGCGTGTGCAGACCGCTCGCGATGACGTCCAGTCGTTGGCCGGCGAGATACGTCGCCAGTACCAGACTGGTGAGCATGGGAGCCAGCACGGCCAGCAGAACAATACGCGTACCAAAGCCCCAGCGCATGGAGCGAACCTTCCTTCTACGAATCTCGTGGAGCCGCCGGTCGTGCGTCGATGCGCAACGGCGCATGCTTCAACGGTACCAGCTTTCCTGAGACAATGCCCTCATCCTGAGCTCCAACAAGGCAATCACATCGCATGAGCTACCCCACTGTCGAGGATTTTGTCGGCAACACCCCGCTGGTGAGACTGCAGCGCCTTGCCGGAAACACCAGCAACACCATTCTCCTGAAGCTCGAAGGCAACAATCCCGCCGGGTCGGTCAAGGACCGTCCCGCCATGAGCATGATACGGCGCGCCGAGGAGCGAGGGGAGATCCGGCCGGGGGATACCCTGATCGAGGCCACCAGCGGAAACACCGGCATCGCGCTGGCCATGGCGGCGGCGATCCGGGGATACCGCATGGTGCTGATCATGCCCGAGAACATGACTGCTGAACGGCGTGCCTCCATGCGGGCTTATGGGGCGGAACTCATACTGGTGCCCCAGTCAGGTGGCATGGAGGAAGCCCGGGATCTGGCTTTGCGAATGCAGTCCGAGGGCAAGGGGCGTGTGCTGGACCAGTTTGCCAACCCGGATAACTGGCTCGCCCACTATGAAGGCACCGGCCCGGAGATCTGGCGGGATACGCGGGGGGCGATTACCCATTTTGTTTCTTCCATGGGGACCACTGGCACCATCATGGGCACCTCCCGCTTCCTCAAGGAGCAGAGCGAGGAGATCCGGATCGTCGGCGTGCAACCGCAGGAAGGTTCGCAGATTCCGGGCATTCGCCGCTGGCCCGAGGCCTATCTGCCGAAAATCTACGAACCACAGCGCGTGGACCGCATCATCGACGTCTCCCAGGAAGATGCCGAGGAGATGACCCGCCGTCTGGCTGCCCGGGAAGGGATCATGGCCGGTGTCTCCTCCGGGGGTACGCTGGCGGCGGCGTTGCGCCTGTCCGACGAAGTGGAGAACGCGACCATCGTGACAATTGTCTGCGACCGCGGCGACCGCTATCTCTCCAGCGGCGTGTTTCCGGACTGATTGCCGATGAATGTTTTCGTGTTCGACATCGAGACCGTGCCGGACGTCTCGGGGGGGCGGCGTTTGCTGGAGCTGCCGGATTCGCTGACGGACGAGGCGGTCGCGGACGCCATGCTGGCCCAGCGCCGGCAGGCCACCGGCGGCTCCGATTTCCTTCGGCTGCACCTGCATCGCATTGCAGTCATTTCCATTGCCATGCGCAGTGGCGACCGCTTCAAGGTCTGGTCGCTGGGAGACGGTGGAGATGACGAGGCGGAGATTCTGCGTCGCTTCTTCGAGGGGATAGAGCGCTTCACGCCCACCCTGGTGTCCTGGAACGGCGGCGGGTTCGACCTGCCCGTCATCCATTACCGGGCCATGCTCCACGGTGTTCCGGCACCCCGGTACTGGGAAACCGGCGCCACCGAGCAGAGCTTTCGCTGGAACAACTACCTGAACCGATTCCACGAACGCCATACGGATCTGATGGACGTGCTGGCCGGGTACCAGGCACGCGCCAACGCGCCGCTGGACGAGATCGCCGCCTTGTGCGGGTTTCCCGGCAAGATGGGGATGAGCGGCGGCAAGGTGTGGGACGCCATCCAGCAGGGTGATTTTGCCGCCGTGCGCGACTACTGCGAAACCGATGTGTTGAATACCTATCTGGTGTTCCTGCGCTTCCAGTTGTTGCGCGGACACCTTTCCGGCGGAGACTACGCCAGGGAGTGCGGACTGGTCAGAGAGACGTTGGCAGCTGACGGTCGCGCGCACTTGCAGCAGTTTCTCGATGCATGGCCTGTGGGTCCTCTGGAACAGGCTACCGCTGAACCCGATCAGGAGTCTTGAGCATGGGCCGTCGCCGCAAGCCCAGAATTCCCCGCGAACCGGTTCGCCTGGATATTACCGCCCTCAGTCACGAAGGCAGGGGCATCGCCCAGGTGGAAGGCAAGACGGTCTTCGTGCACGGTGCACTGCCGGGTGAGCGGGTGCTGTGCCAGTACACGCGCATGCACCGACGCTACGACGAAGCCAGGGTGCTGGAGGTGGAACAGGCCTCCTCCGAACGAATCGAGCCCCGTTGCCCGCATTTCGGGGTCTGCGGCGGATGCAGTCTGCAGCACATGGGGCCGGAGCGGCAGATCGCCCTGAAGCAGGAAGTGCTGCTGGAACTGCTGGACCACGTCGGGCGTGTGACGCCAACGGAGGTGCTGCCGCCGCTGCAGGCGGCACATTGGGGCTACCGCCGCAAGGCGCGGCTGGCGGTGAAGCATGTCCCCAGAAAGGGCAGGGTGCTGGTCGGGTTTCGCGAGAAGCACAGCCCCTATGTGGCAGACATGGGTAGCTGCGAGGTGCTGGACGAGCGTGTAGGACGGCGCCTGGAGGCGCTGTCGGAGCTGATCGGCGGGCTGAGCAGACCCGATCGCGTGCCCCAGATCGAAGTCGCCATCGGGGACAACGGGGTGGCCCTGGTCTTCCGGAATCTGGAAACCTTCACCGAACAGGATCTTGAGCGCCTGCGGGGTTTCGGCACACAGCATGACATGTTCATCTACCAGCAGCCCGGAAACGAGCAGACGGTGGCGCCGGTCTCGGAGCATGTGGAGCCTCTGATGTACTCGGTGGCCGGCGAGACACTGCATTTCCGCCCGACGGATTTCACCCAGGTCAATGCAGAATTGAACATCGCCATGGTTGACCGCGCGCTGGGCATGCTGCAGCCGGGTCCCGACGACCGGGTGCTGGATCTGTTCTGCGGGCTGGGGAATTTTTCTTTGCCGCTGGCCCGGCGGGCAGCCCGGGTGGTGGGAGTCGAAGGCGAGGCCGGGCTGGTCGAGCGTGCGCGCGACAATGCGGAGCGTAACGGGATCGGCAACACGGAGTTCCACGTGGCAAACCTGGCCGAGCCGGTGGACCATCTGGGCTGGGCGCAGGTGCAGTTTGACAAGGTGCTCCTGGATCCCCCGCGCTCCGGCGCCTTGGAAGTGTTGCCCCGTGTTGCCGGTTTCGGCGCGTGTCGCCTGCTATATGTCTCCTGTAACCCGTCCACACTGGCGCGCGACGCCGGCGAACTGGTCCACCAGTACGGTTACCGGCTGACAAGCGCCGGCGTGATGGACATGTTTCCGCACACCGCGCATGTGGAGAGCATCGCTCTGTTCGAGAAGGAAGGCTAGGGAAGCGCTGATTGATCCCTGCGCTGGCCTTGCGTTCGGGTATTTCGCGACGCCGGGCGAAGAACGTTACGTTAGTTGCCGGACGGCATACTGATTCTCAGGAGTTCAGGCAGCCAGGCCCCCGGCGCGACCGGGACACTTGCTAATGGAAGGTGGTATCGCCATGCAGGTCGATGTACTGGAAAAAGAAACGGTCCACAACGGGTTCTTCAGGCTCCATCGCTACAAGCTCCGGCACGCGCTGTTCGCGGGCGGGGTCAGCGAGACGCTCACCCGGGAGCTGTTCGACCGCGGCCATTCAGTCGGTGTGCTGCTCTACGATGCGGAGCGGGATGCGGTGGTACTGGTGGAGCAGTTCCGGGTCGGCGCGCTGGAACACCCAAGCGGCCCCTGGCTGTTCGAAATCGTGGCGGGTATCCAGGAACCGGGTGCCACGTCCGAAGCGGTGGCCCGCAAGGAGGCGCTGGAGGAGGCGGGAGCGCAGTTGCAGGAGATGGAGCATATCTGCGATTTCCTGGTCAGCCCCGGCGGTGCGTCGGAACGGGTGACACTCTACTGCGCACGCACGAGCGTCGAAGGCCTGGGAGGCATACACGGTGTGGACGACGAGGGCGAGGATATACGCGTCCATGTCGTGTCGTTCGACGAGGCCGCGGAGATGCTGGAGTCCGGCATACTGAACAGCGCCATGCCGATCATCGCCTTGCAATGGCTGATGCTGAATCGGGAACGACTCCAGGACTTGTGGGGCGCCTGAGCCGGTGCTCAGGGGCGCTCCACGCGGACCCACCAGCTCGTGTCCTCGTTCGCGCTGCGGCGGGTGCGGTAGCGGGTGCCATGCTCCGTGCCACGGTCGCTGGATGCGGTGCGTCCCACCAGCAACCATTCACCCAACCGGCCACTCACCGCCGTCACCAGCTCTGCACGGTCCACATTGCCATCGCTGCGCAAGTGCTCCCGCCGCGCCGCCAGTTCCAGCGTCACGTTCTCGCCCTGTACGTGCGGCAAGGCATAGAAACCCCGGTCAAGGTCTCGCATGCGGGTCTGGCGGGAGTAGCCGACGGTTCCACGCCCGAGGATGATGGTTTCATCGCTCTCCATCACCTGGCGGCCTATTGTGATGTGCGCGGGGTGGCCGTTGCGCACAAGCACCTCCTGGACGGAATCGCGGTCACCGGAGCTGCGGCTGCCGTAGACGCGGACGTCCCCGCGCGAGCCCTCGCTGCCCGGCAGTTCCGCGCCGCGTTGTACCGTTTGACCGCCCTGCTGGGTGCGCACCGAGATCCGCAGTTGTTCTGCCGGCGTGTCCAGGCGGTCGACCAGTTCCGTCAGGCGTTCGACCTCCGCAGTGGGGCCACGAAAGATCAGTCGTTGACCTTCCGCGGTGATGCTGACATTCCCCCGGGCTGCCGCACGTAGCGTATCCACCAGCTCGGAAGCCGGGCGGTTGTGGACGTCCACCACCTCCAGCCTGTCGGCGGCGAGGGGTGCCGCGGCAGCGAGCAGGAGCAGCATCAACAGCGCGGTCGTAACCGCCCTGGATCCGTCGGCTAGTATCCGTATCCGGGTCATCATGAGCGTCTCCCTACAGGTGGAGTTGCCTCAGAGCGGGGTGGGGCTGTGAGCGCTCCCAGCATTCCTGGAACAGCCTGCTCAGCCGCCCGCAGCCGCCCCGGTCATTGATTCGGCCGTGGCCCTGGTAGCCGGCGCCCGTGGGCCAATAGAGATAGCTGGCGTCATCCACCACCAGAAAGGCCTCCGGCTCCACGCAATCTTCCTCTGCCAGGCAACGAATGGACATGAAGCTGCTCAAGCGCCGACTCATTTCGATCATGCGATGGCCGCGGGCAACCAGGGCGTCCACGTCGACCACCAGCACCCGCACCGAGGCGTACCTGCCAGCGTCCACGATCATGGCGCGCAAGGTATCGAGGCAAGGCTGCTGATCATAAAGGACCGGGTCGAGCTGCGGCGAGAGTATGTCGACACGGCGCCTGGCGCCTCCGAGCACGCGGGCAACGGCCTCCGCCGCTTCCGCGGGAGTGCTGGTGCGAAACCGTTCCATGTCGCTCATGAACCCTCCTTATTCGTTCTTCAACGGAGACGCTGGTCGATCCCCTCGTTGACGCGCGGCCACGTCACGCTCCCTGATGTCGGCCATAGACCATCCGCCGGTGGGGTATGCCAGCATCATCGAATTCAGGGCCCTCTGCCACGAAGCCCAGTGCACTGTAGAACCCGATGGCATGGGTTTGTGCGTTCAGCACGATTCTGTCCCTGCCGTTCTCGCGTGCGTATCGCAGCATGTCCTTTATGATGGCACGACCGATACCCTGTCCACGCCATGGCGCCAGCACGGCGAGTCGGCCGATGTGACCGGTGGGTGTCAGTCTGCCGGTGGCGATCCCGGAGCCCTGATAGTCCAGCACCAGCCAGTGGTGACAGTTCGCGTCCAGCTCGTCCAGTTCCAGTGATTCAGGAACGTTCTGTTCGAGAATGAACACCGCATGGCGGATCGGGATGGCATGGTCCTTCAGGGCCCGCCAGTCGCCGTGTCGCAAGTGCCAGCTTCGGGTGTCTTCAACCATCGTCGTCATCGATTTCCCAGTATCCCGCCTGCAGCAGTTCCAGCATCAGCGTCCAGTGTGCCTCGTTCCGCAACAAGGCCGAAAGGGCTTGCGGCGTCAAATCGCCACCGCTGGTCAGTTGCTCCATGAAGGCGTAGCCGTTTTCGTCCAGCGGCCATTCGTCGCCATCCAGGAAGCAGACGCCGCCGCCCGAGGGGGCGGGGCGAAGCGCCACCCGCAGGGCAGGGTGGCGGCGAATCGTGACGACCGAATCCAGCGCGTCGGACAGCGTGGTCCGGTCGATCGTGGTGTCCGGCCCACACAGATCGAACCCCGGCTTGGTCTGGGTCACGACGCGTCCGAATGCCCTGTCCAGCAGGCTATCGGTCAGCGCCTCGCGCAGCCAGCCGCGGGCCCGGCTCAGGCTTGACTCATCCAGCAGGGCGGGGTGGGGTGAGGCCCCTCGGCCGATATCCGCGAACAGCGCGGTATGCTCACCGTCGTCCTGCAGAAGTTGGGTCGCCTCGACCAGCAGCGCGTCCAGCGTAGCGGCGCGAAAGCCAATGGAGAAGGTCATGCACGCCGTTTCGGCAACGCCGAGATGGGGAATCCCGGGTGGGAGGTACAGCATGTCGCCAGGCTCCAGCAGCCAGTCGTCGCTGGGGTGGAAGTCGCGCAGCAGGCGCAGCGGTGCATCGGGATCCTCTTCGAGCGGGGCATTGGGGCGGCGGTCGATCTGCCATCGGCGCTGCCCTTGACCCTGCAGCAGGAACACATCATAGCGGTCCACGTGCGCGCCCACGGAGCCTCCGGGCGCGGCATAGCTGACCATCAGATCGTCCCTGCGCCAGCGGGGCAGGAAATCGAAGCGGTCCAGGATGGTTTGCAGGGACGGCAACCATTTCTCGACGTCCTGCACCAGCAATGTCCAGCAGCTCTTGGGAAGCCGCTGGAAATGGGCCGTCTCGAATGGCCCGTGACGCAAGCTCCAGCCGGTGTCGGTCTGCCGGATCAACCGTGATTCGATGTCCGGCTCCAACGCCAGCCCGGCCAGTTCCTCGGGAGAGAGCGGCGGCTGGAATCCGGGCCAGGCCTGGCGGATGAGCAGCGGTTGTTGCTGCCAGTAGTCGCGCAGGAAGACCTCCGGTGTCAGCCCGCCCAGGCCTATCGTTTCCCGGGGCCGCGCGCGCCTATCCATGGTGGCGGCCTCAGAGGTCCCGCGCTTGTCGTCCGGCATTGCCGACGTAACGGGCGGGTGTCAGTTCCTGCAACTCCTGTTTCACGGCCTCCGGCAACTCAAGCGTCTGGATGAAAGCCTGCATACCGGCCTGGTCCACACGCTTGCCACGGGTGAGGGCCTTCAGCTTTTCATAGGGTTCCTCGATGCCGTAGCGACGCATCACGGTCTGGATGGCTTCCGCCAGCACTTCCCAGTTGCCATCAAGGTCGACTGCCAGCCTCTCCTCGTTCACCGCCAGCTTGCCCATGCCCTTCAGCAATGCCTCATAGGCGATGAGGCTGTGTGCCATGCCCACACCCAGGTTGCGCAGTACCGTGGAGTCGGTCAGGTCACGTTGCCAGCGGGAGATCGGCAGCTTCCCGGCCAGGTGGCCGAACACCGCGTTGGCCATGCCCAGGTTACCCTCGGCATTCTCGAAATCGATCGGGTTCACCTTGTGCGGCATGGTCGAGGAGCCGATCTCGCCCTCTACGAGATTCTGCTTGAAATAGCCCAGACTGATATAGCCCCACACGTCCCGGCTGAAGTCGATCAGGATGGTATTGGCGCGGGCCAGGGCATCGAACAGTTCTGCAACGTAATCGTGGGGTTCGATCTGGGTGGTGTAAGGGTTCCATTCCAGCCCGAGGCTCTCCACGTAACGGCGGGCAAAGCCGGGCCAGTCCACTTCCGGATAGGTGACCCAGTGGGCATTGTAGTTGCCCACCGCGCCGTTGATCTTGCCGAGCAGCGGCACCGCCGCCACCTGTTGCCGCTGCCGACGCAGCCGGTAGGCCACGTTCGCAAGTTCCTTGCCCAGCGTCGTCGGGCTGGCGGACTGGCCGTGCGTGCGCGACAGCATCGGTACGTCGGCCAGTGAATGGGCCATGCTCGTCAGCTGCTTCTCGATGCGATCCAGGGACGGCAGCAACACCTTCTCCCGCGCGCTGCGGAGCATCAACCCATAGGCGAGGTTGTTGATGTCTTCCGACGTGCAGGCGAAATGGACGAACTCCGTAAGCGCCGCCAGTTCCGGGTTGTCCCGCATCCGCTGCTTGAGGAAGTATTCCACGGCCTTGACGTCGTGATTGGTGGTGCGCTCGATCTGCTTGATCACCTCGGCATCGGCCAGATCGAAGTCCGAAACAAGGCGGTCCAGGTAGCGCCGGGCATCGTCGGACAACGGGGGTACTTCCGCGATGCCGGGTTCCGCCGCCAGTGCCTGCAGCCAACGCACTTCGACCACCACCCGATGACGGATCAGGCCGTACTCGCTCATGATGGGTTGCAGGGCGTCTGTCTTGTTGCCATAGCGGCCGTCCACCGGCGAGATGGCAGTCAGTCTGGTGAGATCCATGCTAGCTCCGCTGCGCAATATGTCAGGCCCGTGCGGTGGTCGCGTCCCGTGGGCCGTGGTGAGGTCGGCCCGAATTCTAGCAGGTTCGACGGTGAATGAGACTTGTACATTCCGCTGAATGGCACTACTTCATGGGGAGGATGATTCAGGAGACGGGTGCATGAACGGTTACAGGACCGAACGCGACAGCATGGGCGAATTGCAGGTGCCGGAAGGTGCCTTGTACGGGGCACAAACCCAGCGTGCCGTGGACAATTTTCCGGTCAGCGGCTTACCCATGCCGAGGCCGTTCATCCGCGCGCTGGGGCTGATCAAGGCCTCTGCCGCCGAGGTCAACCGCGACCTCGGGCTGCTGGAAGAGGGCCTGGCGAAGGCGATCATCGCCGCCGCGGAGGCCGTGGCCGCCGGTGAACACGACCCGCATTTTCCGGTGGATGTGTTCCAGACAGGTTCCGGGACCAGCTCCAACATGAACGCCAACGAGGTCATCGCCCGGCTTGCTTCGGACCGGGCGGGCACTGGCGCGGTGCATCCCAACGATCACGTCAACATGGGCCAGAGCAGCAACGATGTGATCCCCACGGCCATTCACGTCAGCGCGGTGCTGGAAACCAGGGAACGGTTGCTGCCATCGCTGGAATACCTGCAGGCGACGATGGAACGACGTGCCTCCGAACTGGAGCAGGTGACCAAGACCGGGCGTACCCACCTTATGGACGCGATGCCGGTGACGCTGGGTCAGGAACTGGGTGGCTGGGCGAGCCAGATGGGCAGCGCCCGGGAGCGTCTCGGGGCAAGCCTGCCCCGGCTGCTGGAGCTCGCCCAGGGCGGCACCGCGGTGGGAACGGGTATCAACGCCCACCCCGAGTTCGGCCAGCGTTTCGCCGACGCCCTGTCGCGTCGCACCGGACACGCTTTCCAGCCCAGCCGGAATTACTTCCAGAGCCTGAGCAGCCAGGATTCGGCGGTGGAACTGTCCGGGCAGCTCCGCGTACTGGCGGTTTCGCTGATGAAAATCGCCAACGATCTGCGCTGGATGAACAGTGGTCCGCTGGCCGGACTCGGCGAAGTCGCGTTACCGGCGCTGCAGCCGGGCTCCAGCATCATGCCGGGCAAGGTCAACCCGGTGGTCCCGGAAGCGGTGGCCATGGTGGCGGCGCAGGTGATGGGTAACGATGCCACGGTGGCGGTGGCCGGACAGTCCGGCAACTTCCAGCTCAACGTCATGTTGCCTGTTATTGCCTACAATGTTCTGCAAAGCATTGATATTCTTTCCAATGCTTCGCACCTTCTGGCCGAGAAGGCGATCGACGGTTTCGTCGTCAACGAGCAGCGGCTGGCAGCCGACCTCGGGCGGAACCCGATCCTGGTCACGGCGTTGAACGCGGTGGTTGGCTACGAGAAGGGGGCCGCCATCGCAAAGCGCGCCTACAGCGAAGGCCGGCCGGTGCTCGATGTGGCGGAGGAGATGACCGACCTGAGTCGCGAGGAACTCACCCGCCTGCTGGATCCGGCTAGCCTGGCCCAAGGCGGCATTCCCGGCTGATTCAGGGTCTGTCCAGTCGCAGATAGAGCTGGTCCGCACTGACCGGCTCCAGGTCCCGGTACATCCAGTGCAGGGAGAAGTCCGCAGGGGGCGACAGCGGGGGGCCGGAGAGGATCGTGGAAAAACCCGTTCCTCCCACCAGGCGCTGGCGCCAGGTCAGGAACAGACTGTCCAGTGCGCCTGCCTCCACCAGGCTGTGGAACACCCATGGCCCGGTTACGCTGTACACCCGCCGGTATCCCATACTCCCCAGCATTGCGACGACCGCATCGCCCGCGACCCGTGAACCGGCTCCCACACGGAGGACGTTCGCCCCCTGATCGCGGAGGGAATGCTCACGGGCCCCAGGTGCGTCCCTGGTGGTCAGTACATGGACCTGGCGGCCCTGCTCGGCGAACAACTCGGGGACGCGGAACTCCAGGCTGCTGCTGATCACTGCGATATCCGGCTGGGGGGACAAGGCCTGCCGGGCCCGCCATGCATGGATGTCGGCGAAGCCGGCATCACTGCCCAGCGGTAGAATGTCCTGCGCGGTACCGGCTTTCAGATCGCGTAGATAGCGGCCACTCGTGAGGAGCACGTCCGCGCGGGCGGCGAGTTCCTGGAACAGGCGCCAGTCCCGCGGGTCAGCGATAGTTCCCGGAACCCTTTCCTGGCCCGTTTCGCCGTCCATGAGAGAAATCCTGCCGTCCATGGTCGTGACGAAATTGCCGTAAACGTATGGTCCGAGCCGACCGGAGCAGGGCAGTTCCGCCTCGAGGTACAAGCCCCGCAATGGGCGGGTGTCGCCTGCTTCCGGCAGAATCTGCTGTACCTTGCCTTGATAGTTCACCGTCATGCTTTCACCATGCTCGCGATTTGCATTTGAACCGCGGCGAGGGGCTCCCGTCCGCCGCCTCGGCCGTTGCCGGTCAGGCCAGCAGGCCGCTGTGGTATTCTGCTGACGCGTACCATATCAGAGGGCGCGACGGTCTGCGGCACGGCGCTGTCAGCCGCTCTCCGACACAAGACAGCACGGCGCAAGGGTGGTTGATGGCAGCAGAAGCGCGAATCGATTGGGCGTACCGGGTACTGAGCGGTGACGATAGCGATGAACGCGCCTGCGAAGCCATACCGGACAGTGCATGTACCGATGTCCCCAAGAACTACGTGTACAACGTCGGCAATGGCGCCGCCTCCAAGCTTGCAGAACAGATCGGCGGCCCGAATCTGGTGCTGCCCTGGCTGCTGGCCACCATAGGGACCCCGGCTTTCATCATCGGCTTCCTGATGCCGATCAAACAGGCAGGTTCATTGGCCCCCCAGTTGCTGGTATCCGGGCAGATCCGACGCCTGGCGCTGCGGAAGTGGGCTTGGGTGGGCGCGGGGCTGACACAGGCATTGATGCTGGTGCTGATCGCGCTGGCGGCGCTCACCATGGAGCCGCTGATGGCGGGGCTGGTGGTCCTGGCCCTGTTCACCGTGTTCAGCGTCTGCAGCGGGGTGGCGTCGGTCTCCTTCCAGGATGTCACCGGCAAGACCATCCCCAAGGGGCGCCGCGGCAGAATGCTGTCCAACAGGGCCGCCATTGGTGGCCTGTTGACGCTGGTCGCGGGCCTGATTCTGCATTTCGGTATCGGCGAGTCGGCGAACGCCACCACGTATGCCTCGATGGTCATCTTCGCCGCGCTGCTCTGGGTACTCGCCGCGATCCTTTTCGCAGCGCTGGATGAGACGCCGGGGGCAACGGAAGGGGGGCGCAACCCAGCACAAGAGCTGGCCAACGGCCTGATAATTACTCGCCGGTATCCGGGGTATCGGCGATATCTGTCCACGCGGGCATTCCTGCTGTCGGTGGAACTGGCCATGCCCTTCTACGCCCTGCATGGGCGGGAGGTCTTTGGCGGCGAGGTCGCGGCGCTGGGCGTATTCATCGTGACCGTCGGTCTGGCCAATGTGATCAGCAGCCCTGTCTGGGGCTACTTCTCCGACCGCTCCAGCCGTACCGTCCTGGGCATCAGCGGTGTCATGGCGGCGGCGGCCGGCGTGGTGGCGCTGACAGTGGCGGTGCTGCCGGATGCGCTTCAGACCACGTACGCGTATACACTGGTATTCATCCTGCTGGGTATTGCCGAAGCCGGCGTGCGGCTCGGCCGGAAGACCTACCTGGTGGATGCGGCGCCCAAGGATGAGCGTCCGCTGTATGTTGCATTCAGCAACACCAGTATCGGGGTGCTGGCGCTGGCGGCAGGGGGCATGGGGGTGTTCGCATCCGTGTTCGGCGTCAATGCTCTGGTAGTCCTGTTGGTTGTGCTGGCATTGCTGGGTACGATGGCAGCCTGGTACATGCCCGAGGCGGAGCGCATGCTGGAGACCTCCTGACCATGATCAGAACCCTGCTGGTGGACGACCACCAACTGGTACGTAGCGGCATACGGCGCATTCTCGAAGACGCGGACGGCATCGACGTCGTCGGTGAGGCGGGTAGCGGCGAAGAGGCCCTGAACCAGGTGCGCAGCCTGCTGCCGGACGTGGTGCTGATGGACGTGAACATGCCGGGCATCGGTGGCCTCGAGGCCACCAGGAAGCTGCTGCGGATCGCCCCCGCACTGAAGATCATCGCGCTGACCATACACATGGAAGAACCCTACCCCAGCCGGCTGCTGGAGGCCGGGGCCATGGGCTATCTGACCAAGGGTTGCGATGTCGAGGAAATCATCAAGGCCATTCGCCATGTCAGCGGCGGCCAGCGTTACATCGGCGCGGACATCGCCAGACAGATGGCGCTTACCGGCTTTGCCGGCGGACAGAACTGCTTCCAGAAACTCTCGCGCCGAGAAATGCAGGTGATGATGATGATCACCCAGGGGCACAAGCTGCAGGACATCTCGGACTCCCTCTGCCTGAGCCCGAAGACGGTCAGCACCTACCGCTACAGGCTCTACGAAAAACTCGGCGTGGAAAACGATGTCGAACTCACCCACCTGGCGATTCGCCACGGTATGATTGACCACATCCAGCAGTGACACACCGTTTCATGCGCTTCGCCGGATCGCTGGAAACCGGGCGTGTTCTTTATCGTACGGTTGCACGATGAGCGAAGAAGCAGACCAGATATTCGATCCCAGGAAGACCGTCCGCACGCTGCCCGAGCGTCCCGGCGTCTACCGTATGCTGGACGCCGCCGGCGATGTCATCTACGTGGGCAAGGCACGCCGCCTGCGGCGGCGGGTGGCGAGCTATTTCAATCGGGGCCAGAAGGATCCGAAAACCGTCTCCATGGTCGGGCAGATCCGGGGCGTCGAGTTTACGGTCACCCATACCGAAGCCGAAGCGCTGATTCTCGAGAACAATCTGATCAAGGAGCTTGCGCCGCGCTATAACGTCCTGTTGCGCGATGACAAGAGCTATCCGTACATCTACCTCTCCGATCATGACGACTTCCCGCGCCTCGGTTTCCACCGTGGCGCAAAGCGCGCCCCGGGACGCTACTTCGGCCCGTTTCCCAGTGCCGGCGCGGTGAGGGACACGCTGAATCATCTGCAGAAGGTCTTCCCGGTGCGACAGTGCGAGGACAGTTTCTTTCGCAACCGTTCCCGTCCGTGTCTGCAGTACCAGATCCAGCGGTGTACCGCACCGTGTGTGGGCTTCATCACGCCGGACGACTATCGCCGGGACGTTCAGCATGCGGTGAAATTTCTGGAAGGGCGAAGCGGCGAGGTGATCGACGAACTGGTGGCCGACATGGAACTGGCGTCCTCTGAGCTGGATTTCGAGCGCGCGGCGCGATTGCGTGATCGCATCGCCAGCCTGCGGAGAATCCAGGAGCGGCAGTACATTACCGGCGAGCGCGGGGACCTGGACGTGGTGGCCTGCGTGAGCCGCGAGAGCCAGGCCTGCGTGCAGGTGTTCTTCGTGCGCCAGGGGCAGAACCTGGGCAACAAGGCGTTCTTTCCAAGAATCCCCCCGGATACCAGTGAAGCCGAGGTGCTGTCGGCATTTCTCGCCCGCTACTACCTCGGGCGGCCAGCGCCCCGTGAACTGCTGCTGAACCTGCCCATCGAAGACGAGGATGTGCTGGAGGAGGCGTTGCAGCAGCAGAATGGCAGGGCCGTGCAGATACGGACACGGGTGCGGGGCGAACGCCGTCGCTGGCTGGAGATGGCCGTGAACAATGCCCAGGAGGCGCTGCAGGCCAGGGCGGCAAGCAGTGCCAGCCTGAGGAGGCGTTTCGAGGAGCTGCAGCAACTGCTGGATCTGGATGACATGCCGCAACGCCTGGAGTGCTTCGATATCAGCCATACGCAGGGCGAAGCCACCGTGGCCTCATGCGTGGTATTCAACCAGGAAGGCCCGCTGAAATCCGACTACCGGCGGTTCAACATCGAGGGCGTCACCCCCGGGGATGACTATGCCGCCATGCGCCAGGCACTGACGCGACGCTACACGCGGCTTCGCAAGGGGGAGGGCGTGTTGCCGGACCTGCTGGTCATCGATGGCGGCCGCGGGCAGCTAGCCCAGGCGGTGGAGGTGCTGGAGGAACTGCAGGTGGAGGGCGTGACCCTGCTGGGGATCGCCAAAGGGCCGGACAGAAAGCCCGGGCTCGAAAAACTCATCCTCCCGGATCGGCCGCAAGAGGTTATACTGCCGCCGGATTCCGCCGCATTGCATCTGCTGCAGCAACTGCGGGACGAAGCGCACCGTTTCGCGATCACCGGGCATCGCCAACGACGCGGCAAGGCGCGGCGGACCTCGTCACTGGAGCAGGTGGCGGGACTGGGGCCAAAGCGGAGGCAGATGCTGCTCAAGCAGTTTGGCGGGTTGCAGGGCATCGCACGTGCCGGCGTGGAGGATCTGCAGAGCGTCCGCGGTGTAAGCCGGGAGCTCGCTCAGCGCATCTATGACGCATTTCACAACGAGGCAGGGTAGCCCATGCCGATGAACATCCCGAACATACTGACACTGGCTCGCATCGCAATGATCCCGGTGTTCGGGCTGGTGTTCTTCCTGCCGTTTGGCTGGGCGAACGTGGCTGCTGCGGTGATTTTCGCTTTTGCCGCGATTACCGATTGGGCCGACGGTTATCTGGCCAGGAGGCTGAACCAGACCTCGGCGTTCGGGGCATTCCTCGACCCGGTGGCCGACAAACTGATGGTGGCCGTGGCGTTGATTGCCCTGCTGGTCGTGGACCCTAGTCCCTGGTTCGCGCTGGCGGTGTCGGTGATCATCGGGCGGGAGATCACTGTTTCCGCCCTGCGGGAGTGGATGGCGGAGTTGGGCAAACGCGCCAAGGTGGCCGTGAACGCCATCGGCAAGTTCAAGACGGCGGCGCAGATGACGGCAATCCTGCTGCTGCTCTACCGGGATGACCTGCTCGGCATTCCCGTCTACGCGCTGGGTGTGGTCCTGTTGCTCATCGCTGCCGCACTTACCCTGTGGTCGATGGTGGTCTATCTGCGCGCCGCCTGGGTGGTCATAGGTGAAACGGAGCGGGCGCGATAGCCGCCTTCCGGGCCGATTCCTCTCCGGCCAGGGTTGACAGCCGGCGCGGGAGGCATAAAATAGCCGCCTGTCTGACGCGGGAATAGCTCAGTTGGTAGAGCACAACCTTGCCAAGGTTGGGGTCGCGAGTTGGAGTCTCGTTTACCGCGCCACGTTTTAAGGAAGCGTGGCCTGCACGTTACCGCAAGCCCCGGCCAACGCCGGGGCTTTGTGTTTGAACCGCTCTCACCCGGCGGTTCACGATCTCGCCTTGAACGGCCGTGCTTGTTAACATACACGGCGCACACCGGGGCTCGGTGGCAGAGTGGTGATGCAGCGGCCTGCAAAGCCGTGTACGTCGGTTCGATTCCGGCCCGAGCCTCCATATCCCGATTCGACCGTTTTCCCTGCTGGCCCGGATGGCGGAATTGGTAGACGCAAGAGACTTAAAATCTCTCGACCGCATGGTCGTGCCGGTTCGAGTCCGGCTCCGGGCACCATCAAGGTCTGGCGGTCGGCACCGGGGGGCGCGATGACCCATGAGCTACGCCAGCGCTGGGATGCGCGCTACCGCAACGCTACTCCACAAGCCGCGGCCGCGGCAGAAGTGCTGCGGGATAATCTCCACCTGCTTCCCGCACGAGGTTCGGCGCTGGATCTGGCCAGCGGCCTGGGTGGGAATGCGCAGCTGTTGGCCCGCCACGGCCTTGCCACCGAGGCCTGGGATCTGTCGCCGGTGGCGATCGATGCGCTGAACGCTTTTGCCGGCCGCGAAGCCCTGTCCCTGAAAGGGGTGGTGAGGGATGTGGTTGCCGAGCCTCCGGCAGCCGGCAGCTTCGACGTGATCGTGGTCAGCCGTTTCCTCGAACGCTCCCTCTGTCAGCACCTGGAGCAGGCACTTCGTCCCGGCGGTCTGCTGTTCTATCAGACATTTACCCGACTGAAAGTGCAGGGCCTCGGACCCGCCAACCCGGAATTTCTTCTTGGGCAGGGCGAGCTGCTGCGGCTGTTTCCGCACCTCGACCCGGTGGTATACCGGGAAGAGCGTGATCTCGGCGACCACCGCCGGGGATTCCGCGACCAGGCGCTTCTGGTGGCACTGCGCCCGGAAAGGGCGAACGACGGCGCCGCCCCGGGATTCTGAAGCAGGGCTCTTTGCCGCCACCTGCCTGTTTGCAAGCCTTCCCTCCAATGGCAGACTCTGTTGAAGCCCGCTTGTAACAGAGGAAATAACGATAATGGCGGAGTCACGGCAGTCGATTCACGGCGAGTGGTCCAGCGGCATGGTGTTCGTGCTGGCCGCGACCGGCTCAGCGGTCGGGTTGGGAAACATCTGGCGGTTCCCGTACCTGGTGGGTGAGAACGGCGGCGGCGCTTTCGTGATCGTCTACCTGGCCTGCATACTCCTGGTCGGCTTGCCAATCATGATGGCCGAGGTGATGATCGGGCGCCGCGGCAAGCGCAGCCCCATCAACGCGCTGAAAACCGTGGCACGGGAGGAAGGCCTGAGCAGCCAGTGGAAGCTGCTCGGCTGGCTCGGGGTACTGGCGGGCTTTCTCATTCTTTCCTTCTACAGCGTCGTCGGTGGCTGGGCGCTGTACTACGCATTGCAGGCGCTGCTGAACAACTTCTCCGGTATCGAACCCACCGCCGCTTCGGGCATGTTCGGCAGCCTGGTCGGAAGCCCCTCGCTGGTTCTCCTGTGGCATACGCTATTCATGATCATTCTGGTGGTGATCGTTGCCGCAGGGGTGCGCAAGGGGCTCCAGCGGGCCGTTACCATCCTGATGCCGCTGCTGTTCATGATTCTGCTGGTGATGGTTGTCTACGGCATGACCACCGGCGGCTTCGGTACCGCGCTCGGCTTCATGTTCTCCCCGAATTTCGGTGACCTGACCGGGGCGTCCGTGCTGGCGGCTCTGGGCCAGGCTTTCTTCACGCTCAGCCTGGGCATGGGCGCGATCATGGTCTACGGGGCCTATCTGCCGCGAACCGAATCCATACCGGTCGCGACGGGCTGGATCGTGGGTATGGATACGCTGACCGCCATCATTGCCGGGCTGGCCATCTTCCCGGTGGTGTTTGCCGTGGGCATGGAGCCGGGCGCCGGTCCGGGGCTGGTGTTCGAGACGCTGCCGGTGGTCTTCGGCGGCATTCCGTTCGGCTTCATCCTCGGTCTGCTGTTCTTCGTCCTGCTCACCGTTGCGGCGGTGACGTCCGGTATCTCGCTTCTTGAACCCGCGGTAGCCTATGTGACCGAGGCCACGGCCATGAGCCGCGCCGGAGCGACCTCGGCCATTGCCGCGGCGATCTGGTTGCTGGGCATTGCTGCCGGCCTGTCGCTGAACGCCTGGGCGGATATCCGGATTATTCCCGGCATGGACGAGAATATCTTCGGCGTGCTGGAGTTCATCTCCAACGACATCATGTTGCCACTGGGGGGGCTGCTGATCGCCTTGTTCGCTGCCTGGTTCATGCGTCTGGAGAGCGTCACTGACGAACTCGGTCTGGATGTCGCCTCGACCGGTTTCCGCGTCTGGCTCCTGACCACCCGCTTCGTGGCTCCGGCGGCGGTGATCCTGGTGTTCCTGAACGCGCTCGGCCTGTTCTGACGGCCTTGGCAACGCGCTGCGTCATCGGGTTCATTCTGGCGGGAGTCCTGCTCGCCTTCTGGCCGTTCTCCGGGTCGGCGCTGTCGCCGGCTCCGGAGGCGTGCCGGGAGGAAACGCCAGCCCTGGTCAGCATGGCCAGGGCAGAGCTGCGTATCCGGGATTCCGAGGGACGGGGACGCTGGACCACCAGCGTGCGACTCGCGGAGACTACGGAACAGCGCGCCGCCGGCATGCAGCACCTGTGTCCCGAGGTGGTGCGGCGCAACCCGATCCTGTTCGTGTTTCCCCGGGCCGTTCGCCCGCAATTCCATATGTCCAACGTCCATGTCCCGTTGGATATCCTGTTCCTGGATCAGGATCGACGGGTCGTCGAAATAGCCCATATGCCGCTCGGACCCCAGTTGGTCGGGCCTTCCGAGCCCATCCGCTACGCCCTGGAGATGGCGGAAGGGGAGGCCGAAGCCAGGGGGCTGCGCGTCGGTGACCGGGCGAGCTGGAACTAGTCACTGTGGCCGTACTCAATACCAATGTGCGAGCTTGGCTGCATACGCGATTCGTGCTTTTCTGTTCTGGAACGGCCGGTTCCGAATGTGCGGCTCCTTGATAATGTTGGGCTGGCCGCCGCCAGTCTGAGGCCATAACGATCAAATGGGGTTGAGCCAGTGGGTCCGAGCCGTCCAGCCGATTCTGCAGCAGTATCCTCCTCGAACCGGACAATCTGGGATCTCCAGACCCTGCGCATCGCAGTCGAGGAGCGCCTGGATGTATTGGTGCCTTCCAATGCCAGCGCGCCCAGGGCATTGAGTCAGGCAATGCGGTACAGTCTGCTGGCGCCGGGGAAGCGGGTGCGGCCGTTGCTGGTGTTGCTCACTGCGGCCCATTGTGGGGCCGACTGGCGCGATGCCCTGGATCTGGCATGCGCCGTCGAGATGGTCCACACCGCGTCGCTGATTCTGGATGACCTGCCTTCCATGGATAACGCGGAGTTGCGCCGGGGCCTCCCCACGCTGCATCGCCTGTATGGTGAGGATACCGCCATCCTGGCAGCAGTTTCGCTCATGAATCAGGCCTTTGTGGTGGTTTCCTCATCTTCTACCTTGAGCGCAGAGAAGCGTCTGAAGCTGGTTTCGCGTCTCGCCTTTGTCATAGGCCCGGAGGGATTGGCCGCCGGTCAGAACAGAGATCTGCACGAGCGCGCCAGCATCCGTAATGCCAGTTTGCTGGAAGAAATCAATCACCTGAAAACGGGAATGCTGTTCCGCCTGGCGGCGGAAATGGGAGGTACGGTGGCAGGGGTGAACGATGACTGCGTGCGCGCGCTGCAGGAGTTCGCCGATGCGTTGGGCCAGGCGTTTCAGGCCAGGGACGATCTGCTGGATCAGATTGGCTGTCCGGCCGAACTGGGAAAAAACGTATTCCAGGATCAGCACAAGGCCACGCTTGTGAAGCTGATGGGTGAAGAGGGCGTGCGGGAAGCGGTAAAACTGCATACGGATCGGGCGCTGGCTTTCCTGGAAGGCTGCAGCGACCGTCGTGGCGTGCTCCAGGATTTCATCCTCCAGAGCGTGGAACTGGCGCGGTCCTGAAGCCGATGGCGAGTGCTACCCTCCGAGAGACGGCCGCCGTGCCAGACGACTCCCTCGTGCTCCGTGTTTCCGATCTGCACTTCGGTTATCCAGGCCGACCGGTGCTTCGTGGCCTGAACCTGGAAATCCGAAACGGCGAGATCTTCACGTTGCTGGGACCGAACGGCGCCGGCAAGACGACGTTGGTGAAACTGCTCTGCGGCCGTTTCCGACCTGCGTCAGGGTTTGTGGAACTGCTGGGACGCACCCCTGGCGAGTCGGCGTCGGCCCGTCGCGCGCTTGGACTGGTACCCCAGGAGATTGCTCTATACCCGCATTTGACGGCACGCGAGAATCTCCAGACATTTGCGCGGCTGGCGGGTGTGACACGATCACATATCGCCGAGGCGGTGAACTTCGCACTGTCGGTGACCGGTCTGGATTCGCGGTCCGGACAACAGGTGCGGCAGTTGTCGGGTGGCTATCAACGGCGCGTGAACATCGCAGCAGCGATCGTTCACCGGCCGCGCCTGATGTTGCTGGATGAGCCCACCGTGGGTGTCGATATCGACGCTCGCCAGGCGATCCAGCAACTGGTCCGCACGCTTGCGCATTCCGGCATGGCCGTGCTGCTCACCACCCACGACATGGATCAGGCGGCCTCGCTGTCCGATCGGGTCGGCTTCCTGCTGGAGGGGCGCGTGGACACGCAGGGCGCGCCAGATGCCTTGCTCACGCAGGCATTCGGCGACCGGCGGGAACTGCGCATCACCCTGGAGCGGGAACCCGCCGCCGCCCAGCAGAAAGCCCTGGCGGCGCACGGGCTGGCGGCGACGGCGGATGCCAGGATCTGGTGGGGGGAGTCGCATGCCGGCAGCGAACCGGCGGATGCCCTGACCGGCGCGCTGGAAACGGCGGGGATGCAGGTGCGGGAACTGCGCCTGCGCCGGCCGGATCTGAGCAGCCTGTTCCAGCGACTGACAGCGACTCGGGGCGTGCGGCGATGATCCTGGCCATCCTGCGCGTGATGTGGCTAGGCTTGTTGCGTGACCGCGGCGCCCTGGCCATGGCCTTCATACTACCGCCCATCATTTTCGTCATCTTTGCCGCCATCTTCGCCGGGGCCAGCGGCGACGAGATGCGTTTGCGAATTGTCATTGCCGACCTGGTGGACGATGCGAGCAGCCAGGCTTTGGTCACGGCACTGCAGCGGGACGAGCAACTGCGCGCCCACGCCGATGCCGCCATGGACGAACCGGAGGTCCGCAGACGCGTGCGCATGGGGGAAGCGGACGTCGGTGTGGTCATTCAGGAGCCATTGGCCGCGCCCCTGCTCGAAGGCAGTGCCCGCATCCTGGTGATTGCGGACGGTGGCCGGGCGGTGGCGGGGCCGATGGTTGCCGGAAGACTACAGGCGCTGATCCAGCGCGAGTTGCCTGAGGTCGGGCTCACGCGCACGGTCCAGTTGGTGGACATACTGCTGGACGGCTATACCGACGAACAGCGCCGGCAACTGACCCTGGCAATGGAGCATGCCGATACCGAACAGGCGGTCGAACCGGTGCCCCTTGTGGCCCAGGAGTCCCTGCAGGGGCAGGCCGGTTCGGACGGGGCGGTGAACTACTACGCGGGTGCCGTGGCCATGCTGTTCCTGCTGTTCGCGGCCATGCAGGGCGCAGCCAGCCTGATCGATGAACGGCAGAGCGGGGTGGTGGACCGATTGCTGATCGGGCCCGGCGGCAGTAGCGTGGTTGTTCTGGGCAAGGGGCTGTTCCTGGTGATCCAGGGCGTGCTCCAGATCGGACTGATATTCCTGGTGGCATGGCTGGCCTACGGCGTGGACCTCCCCGGGAACTTCCTGCCCTGGTTGATGACTACGCTGATGGCAGCGCTGGCGGCGGCCGGCCTGGCGCTGGCGCTTTGCGTGAGCTGTTCCACACGCCAGCAGGCGCAGACGCTATCCACCTTTTTCGTGCTGATTCTGTCCGCGGTCGGCGGTAGCATGGTACCCCGTTTCATGATGCCACCATGGCTGCAGGACCTGGGCTGGTTCACGCCCAATGCCTGGGCCATTGAAGCGTACCAGGCGGTGCTCTGGCGAGGCGCCCCGGCAGCCGAATTGCTGACGGCCTGGGCGGTGCTCGGCGGGGTGGGGCTGGCCGCCCTGGGGGGTGCCGTGCTGATCGCGCATCGGCTGGCGCGAACCTGATCCGTTATCCGGGAACCGACGATGTACCTGATCAACGCCCTGCTGCTGATTGGCACCTTCCTGATGATGGAGTTGGTGGCCTGGGCTGCGCACAAGTACGTCATGCACGGCTGGGGCTGGGGCTGGCACCGGTCCCACCATCAACCATCCGGCCGGGGCTGGTTCGAGAAGAATGATCTCTACGCGGTGGTCTTTGCAGGGTTGGCGATTGTCCTGATCTTCATTGGCTCGGGAGATTACGGCCCAACCTACTGGATCGGCTTCGGCATGACCGCCTACGGTCTGGCCTACTTCCTGTTCCATGACGGGCTGGTGCACCGTCGCTGGCCCTTCAACTACGCACCGCGTTCCGGCTACCTGAAGAGACTGGTGCAGGCGCACAAGATCCACCATGCTGTGCGGGAGAAAGACGGCTGCGTCTCCTTCGGGTTTCTTTACGCGCGCCCTTTGCCCGAACTGAAGCAGGATTTGCAGCGTCAAAGGGAATCGGGCTGAGCGGTGTCCGCTGACGGACGGTTCCATAGCCCCCGGCGAGGAGGTTCCGGCAACATCCTGCCAATGCTCACCGCGACCAGGGCCTGCAACCCACCGTAACCCGCCAGCACCCGTTTGCGGGCCGGCGTGGTAACGGCACGCTGTCGAACAGCCTGCCGACCCTCTCGCTTGAGTTGCATGCCTATTTCCCGATAGACGTTCCGCGCCGCAGCAATCGCCCAGGCGGAGCGGAACGGCAGTTGCCGGATGCCGATCATGGCCGATGCGTAGTACGGTTCCGCTTCCTCCACCAGGCGCGCGGTCAGGCGCGAAACCGCATCCGCCGCGTCCGGGTGCGCCAGGTCCTCCAGCGCGAGCCCTTCCTCGCGGCACCAGGCCGCTGGCAGATAGCACCGCCCGATCAGGGCGTCCTCGCGCACGTCCCTGGCGATATTCGTAAGCTGGAAGCCCAGCCCCAGGTCGCAGGCGCGGTCCAGCGTAGGCCGATCGCGCACTCCCATGACCAACGCCATCATCACACCGACCACGCCTGCGACGTGATAGCTGTAGCGCAGCGTGTCCTGCAGGCTCTCGTACCGGGTCTGCTCTACGTCCATGCGGAAACCTTCCAGCAGGTCCAGGGGGTACTGGCGCGGGATATGGTGGCGCTGCACCACGCGCTGAAACGCCTGGAACACGGGGTCTTCCACGGTTTCCCCCTGGTACGCGGCGTCGGTCATGTGTCGTAGCCTGGCCAGCCGTTCACGGGCTGTCTGCGCCTCAATCGTTTCCGCCGCGAAGCCCAGCACCTGGCCGTCGATGACATCGTCGCAATGGCGGCACCATGCGTACAGCAGCGACGCACTGTCCCGCGTCTGCGCATCGAACAGCCGCGCCGCTGCCGCAAAGCTCCTGGAGCCCTGTTCGATACTTTGCTGACTTTGCCGTGAAACCGCGTCCATCAGTCCTGCGCCCGTTCCAGCCCGGCATCGGCCAGCATCAGACCCGCCGTGGCGCGCGCGGAACCCACCACGCCGGGAATGCCCGCGCCGGGGTGTGTGCCGGCACCCACCAGGTAGAGGTTCCGCAGCCTGCTGTCCCTGTTGTGGGGGCGGAACCATGCGCTCTGGGTGAGTACCGGCTCCACCGAAAACGCGGACCCGAGATGCGAGTTCAACTCGTCGCGGAAATCCAGCGGCGTCAGCAGCCGCATGGTCACCAGATCCTCCCGCAAGCCCGGGATATGATGACGCTCCAGGTAGTCCAGGATGCGATCTGCGTAGCGGGGGCCCTCGCGCTCCCAGTCCACGTCCGCCTTGCCAAGATGAGGCACGGGGGAGAGTACGTAGTAGGCGCTACAGCCCTCCGGCGCCAGGCCCGGGTCGGTGACAGTGGGCGCGTGCAGGTAAAGAGAGAAATCCTCCGGCAGATCCGGGCCGTCGAAGATGTCCTTGATCAGTTCGCGGTAACGGGGGCCGAACAGCACCATGTGATGCTGCAACTCCGGATGCACACGGCGCAAGCCGAAGTAGATGACGAACAGGGACATGCTGTAGCTGCGACGGGCGAGACTGCGTGCCTGGCTGACCCCGCGCGGGTTGTCCCTGAGCAGTCGCCCATACGTGTGCATGACATCAGCGTTGCTGGCGACAGCGTCGAACTCGGCCTGCCAGCCGTCACGGGTGCGCAGGCCGGTGATGCGATCACCGCTGGTCAGCAGTTGATCCACCTCGGCGCCCAGCATCAGTTCGCCTCCCAGATCCTCGAACAGCCGTACCAGTCCGTTGACCAGCGCGCCGGTTCCCCCTTTTGCGAACCAGACGCCCCATTCCCGCTCCAGGGCGTGGATCAGCGCGTAAATCGAAGAGGTTCGAAAAGGGTTGCCGCCCACCAGCAGGGGATGGAAGGAAAACGCCTGGCGCAGATGCTCGTCCCGAATATAGCGTGACACCATGCTGTAGACGCTGCGGTAGGCTTGCAGGCGCATCAACTGGGGCGCTACCCGGATCATGCTTCGAAAATCCAGGAACGGGACATGCCCCAGTTTCAGGTAGCCTTCGTCGAATACAGCTTTTGAGTACTCGAGAAATCGTCTGTAACCATCTACATCTGCTGGGGATTTTTCGGCGATCTGCGCCTCCAGCCGGGACTGGTCGTTGGTGTAGTCGAACACCGTTCCGTCTTCCCAGCACAGGCGATACATCGGGTCCACCGGCAGCAATTCCACGTAATCGCGCATGGAACGACCCGCGAGCGTGAACAACTGTTCCAGTGCGGACGGGTCGGTGATGACTGTGGGGCCACCGTCGAAGACGAAGCCCTGGTCGTGGTAGACGTAGGCCCTGCCGCCAGGCTTGTCGCGCTTCTCCAGCAAGGTGGTCTGATAGCCGCCTGCCTGCAGTCTGATGGCCAGCGCCAGACCGCCGAATCCCGAGCCGATCACGGCCGCTCTCGGAGTGCTGTTCATGCGTTTCCCAGTTCGCGACGAAGGAGCTTGCGCTCGGAAAGGCAGCGCATGGCCGCGATGACCGGCACCGGCGGTTTGCCGGTGAGTAATCGGGCCTGGTCCGCCAGGCTTGGCCGACCGGCGTAGAAACGCGCGATCAGAGATTCGTTCAATCCATAGAAGCGCTGCAGTACGCGGTAGCGATGCTCCGGTCGTCCCGCACGGAACAGCATGCGGTTCAGCAGACGGAAAAAGCGCGTTTGCCGCCACACCTGGTCAGCAAACCGTCTGGTCAGCGAAGCCAGGGAGGCACCGTCCAGTTGTCCGCTATCGGCGATAGCATCCGCCAGGCGGACCGCATAGGGCAGGGAGTAGCCGGTGGTGGGATGGAACAGTGCCGCATTGAGCCCGCTGCGGCCCACGCCGTCGATGCCCTCACGCCAGTACGCATCCAGGTCTCCCGCCAGCAGGATCGGCAATACACCCCGTTCCTCGCGCAGTGTCTCGCTGACATCCCAGCCCTGGGCGGCGGCGTAGGCCAGCGTCTGTCGCCGAAGGGACTGGTCGTCCAGGTCGGCGCCGTCGCTGTAGCGGGTGTCCTCTACCAGCAGGCGTCTCGGTCCCAGAGGCAACACGTACATGAAACGGTAGCCGTCCGCCTGGGAAACGGTCGCATCCATGATGATCGGGTTTGCCAGCCGATGCTCGGTGGCCAGTGATAGCTCCAGCCCGATGAACTTCTGGTACCCCAGCACCAGACTGCCGCTGTGACGCGGGCCCCTGCCGTCAATGACCCCGCGCGCCGGCATGAACTCCCCGGTGGACAACGCCACGCCGTTGGCACACAACTCGCGTACACGCTCCCCGAGCCGGATGTCCGCGATCTGCCGGCCCTGGATTTCCCGATGAAGACGCTCCGACGTCACGGCGTGGTAACTGCCCCGGAGTTGTCTGTGGAACGCGGGGAAGCGGACCTCATGGCCCCTCCAATCGTGCTCCACCAGCGGCGCCAGCCATTCGCGCTGGGTTTCGCTCAGATCCGTGCCGTGAAACGACCAGGTGTGGTTCCCCCCCAGCGTCCCTTCCTGCTCCAGAATGACGATGCGGGCTTCCGGGCGACGCGTGGCCAGTCTCCAGGCAATCAGGCTGTTGGCCAGCCCGCCGCCGACCAGCACGAGGTCAGGAACCATCTGTTTGTCCTTTGTTGGCCCGGCGATGCGCCCGGGGGGTGATCGACTCTGACAGACAGAGCTGCAGTGGCGGAAAAAGTTCTCGCAGAACGCTTGACCCTACCATTGTGGGAAGGTTTATAAACAAGAAACGTCTCGGACTTTCAAAGGGTACAGCACCATGCGCGCATCCGCGCACGATCAGCATCAGTCTGCCCCGGTCAACATCGAACTGGGAATAACCGGCTTGCATTGCGCAGGCTGCGTGTCGCGTGCCGAACGCGCGTTGGCCGGAGTGCCCGGCGTCCGCGGCGTCTCCGTCAACCTCGCCACAGAAAAGGCGTCGCTGGAGGTGGATCAGCAACGGTTTTCCGGTCCGGCGGCGGCGGAGGCCCTGGGTACCGTTGGGCTGGCGTTGAGCGAGGAGGAACGGGAGTTCGCCGTTGAAGGCATGCATTGCGGCTCGTGTGTCGGACGCATCGAGCAGGCGCTCGGCGCGGTGGGCGGCGTGCTGGAGGCCTCGGCCAATCTTGCTACGGAAAGCGTGCGTGTACGCTTCCAGCCCGGCATGATCGGCGCCGACGACATCACTGCAGCTCTGGCCGATGCGGGATACCGTGTGACGGCCGGCCATTCCGTGGACCAGGATGATGGGGGGCGGAGGGCGCAGGAGCAGCAGCGGCTGAAGCGCGCGGTGTTGGTGGCTGCTTGTCTGACCGCTCCCATTTTCGTGACGGAAATGGGCGGCCACCTGGTTCCCGCCTTCCACCACTGGCTGAGCGGTACGTTCGGACTTCAGAACCTGCTGCTGATGCAACTGGTTCTGGCCAGCCTGGTCCAGTTCGGGCCCGGGTTGCGCTTCTACCGCGCAGGCGGTCCAGCGCTGCTGCGGCGAGCACCGGATATGAACTCCCTGGTGATGCTCGGCACAAGTGCTGCGTACGGCTATTCCGTGGTGGCCACATTCGCTCCGGGAATCCTTCCCGCGGGAACGGCTCACGTCTACTACGAGCCGGCGGCCGTGATCATCACGCTGGTTCTGCTCGGGCGCTATATCGAGGCGCTGAGCAAGGGACGGACCAGCGAGGCGATTCGAAGGCTGATGCGCTTGCAATCACGCACGGCCCGGGTGCTGCGGAACGAAAGCTGGGTGGAAGTACCGGTGGAACAGGTCGGGCCCGGGGACCGGGTGCTGATCCGGCCAGGGGAGCGTGTTCCCGTGGATGGCACGGTGAAAGAGGGGCACTCCTGGGTTGACGAGTCCATGCTCACCGGGGAGCCGCTGCCGGTCGAGAAGACCGCTGGCGCCGAGATTGTCGGTGGAACGATCAACCAGCGGGGCAGTCTCGAGTGCGTGGCAACGCGCGTCGGCGCCGATACCGTGCTGGCACAGATCGTCCGCATGGTGCAGCAGGCGCAGGGCTCCAAGCTGCCGATCCAGGCGCTGGTCGACCGCGTCACCGCCTATTTCGTACCAGCCGTCATGCTGGCCGCAGCCGTCACGTTCCTGATCTGGCTATTGCTCGGGCCCGAGCCGGCGCTGACCTTTGCCCTGGTCAATGCCGTGGCCGTACTGATCATCGCCTGCCCCTGCGCCATGGGGCTCGCCACTCCCACGTCCATCATGGTCGGAACCGGCAAGGGAGCGGAGCTGGGCGTGCTGTTCCGCCGCGGCGAGGCGTTGCAGTCGTTGCGGAACGCGACGGTGGCGGCGCTGGACAAGACAGGCACGCTGACCGAGGGTCGGCCGCGGCTCACCGATCTGCGCCTGGTGGAAGGGCAGCGGGAGGCGGACATACTCGCGGTGGTGGCCGCGGTCGAGGCCCGTTCCGAGCACCCGGTGGCCAAGGCGATCGTCGATGCCGCCGTGGAGCGGAAAATCGCTGTCCCGGAAGCCTCGGAATTCCACGCAGAGGCCGGTTTCGGCGTCAGCGCCCGCGTCAACGGGCGCATGGTGCATGTCGGCGCCGAGCGCTATCTGCACAGACTGGGGTACCGACCGGATGATCTGTCGGCATGGGCGTCGGAGCTGGCCGAACAGGGCAAGTCGCCCATGTACGCGGTGGTGGACGACGTTCCGGTTGCCGTTTTCGCGGTGGCTGACCCGGTGCGTCCGGAGGCCGCGGCTGCGGTCTCCGGGTTGAAGGCGCTCGGCTTGCGGGTGGTGATGGTCACAGGCGATGCTCGGGCCACGGCCATGGCGATTGCCTCCCAGGTTGGTATCGAAACCGTGGAGGCGGAGGTGCTGCCCGAGGGCAAACAACAGGTGGTGAAGCGGCTTCAGCAGGCTGGCGAACGGGTGGCCTTCGTGGGTGATGGCATCAACGATGCGCCGGCGCTGGCCCAGGCGGATATCGGCGTGGCAATCGGCAGCGGCACGGATATCGCCATGGAAAGCGCCGACGTCGTCCTGATGTCGGGGAATCTCCGCAAGTTGCCGAATGCGGTCGCCCTGTCCCGGGCAACCTTGCGCAATATCCGGCAGAACCTGTTCTGGGCTTTCGCCTACAATACGCTACTGATCCCGGTGGCCGCCGGTGCGCTGTATCCGGTTGCCGGCTTGCTGCTGTCGCCGATGCTGGCCGCGCTGGCCATGGGGCTGTCAAGCATCAGTGTACTGGGTAATGCGCTCCGCCTGCGGCGTTTCCGGGCGCCGTTTGACGCACCTGCGTCGGCGCCGGAGTCAAAACCTGCGCCGGAGCACGCGATCGTCGGCAAAGCCTGACGGGAGGAGGTGTCACATCATGGCGGCGAATGAACGTTCCATGACCATCGGTCAGGCTGCGACGGCCTCCGGCGTCAGCGCGAAGATGATCCGCTACTATGACGAGATCGACCTGTACCAACCCGCCGGCCGGTCCAGCTCGGGGTATCGCCTGTTCCAGCAGCAGGACGTGCACGCGCTGCAGTTCATCAAACGCGCCCGGGATCTGGGATTTTCTGTTGAGGAGATCCGACAGTTGCTTGCCCTGTGGCAGAACCAGGGGCGCGCCAGCGCCGACGTCAAGGCACTGGCAATGCAGCATGTGGAGGATCTTGAATCCCGGATCGAACAGTTACAGGCCATGGTCCGGACCCTGCGCCACTTGGCGGAGCACTGCAAGGGCAACGAACGGCCGGATTGCCCCATCCTGGACGACCTGGCGGGCGCGACTGCAGAGCCGCGTTCCAATCGGATTTGAGTTCACCAGAGCTTCCCAGCAGCACCAATACTGCGCGAGGATAGGCATCAGGGGAGGGGTGATCAGCTCCTCGAGGAAGCGATCACCCCTTTCCCCGTCTGGTCGTCAACAGTTGCAGGTGCGCATGTTCGGCTTTCTGCAGGGTTTCGCCTACGGTCTGTTTCTGTCGTGCATTCCGTGGTTCTTCATCGGCATGGCGCGGCCGGATATCGCCGTGCCGACGCTGAATCCCGGCCGACTGCAGGTGGTGTTCCGCTACTGGCTGCTGCTGCCGTTCGCCTCCTTCCTGCTCTGGCTCACATCCCTTTGGGGCGGATTCGGCCCTTCGCTGGGCGGTTGGCTTGCCGGCCTGGGGGCGGTGGCCGTTGCACTGCCGCTGGAGCGGCGCTGGCGCGCCTGGCGTGGTCGCCGCCGGCAGGAACGGGAACTGCGCGAGCGCCGGCAGGAGACTCTGAAGCAGCGCGCGCCGTCGCACGAGGCCGGGGTCCGTACGCTGGACCCGGATGAACTACCGGCTGATGCCGACGACACGGTGCGCAGCCTGGCGATGGCCAAAGGTCAGTTGCTGGCACTGCGGCGGCCGGATCTGGCAGTGCAGGTGGACCGACTGTATACCCGCTATGCTCACATCAACGCATTGCTGGACAGCAAGTTCCGTCCGGGTGAGCTGGCTCATCGGCGTGCCGGTGCGCTGGTGACGGAGGTCTGCCGCGCGGCGGCGAACACGTTGTCTCAGATGGTTTCGCTCTTGAGAGGTACCGCCGGTATTGACGTGGACTATGTCAGACAGCGCCTGGCCGCGGGCGGCGAGGACAAGACCGCGCTGGAGGAGCGTCTTGAGCTTGCTCGCGAGACCGAGCGAGGTGTGAACCGCCTGAGCGCCCGAAATGAAGAGGCCATGACGGCGCTGGATCACACGGCCGCGGCACTGTCTCGACTGGAAACGGAACGTTCCTCCAGTGCTGCGCCAGCGGCCGGCCAGGCGTTGCAGGAATTGCGTGAATTCATCGACAGGGCTGATCGCTACGGCAAGGTGGCAGATGACTGATTCCAATTCCTCGCGCTCCGGCGCCGACCCACTTTCCCCGCCTCTGACGGAGGCACTGAACGAGGAGATAGAACGCGAGGCGGCGCAGGGGACTGCAGCGGTGGACCTGGACAGCCAGGCGGATACCTTCGTCCGTCAGGTGCTGGCCGGTCTGTCGGAGGAGCAGCGACGAGCAGTGGACCACATGGGCATTGAGACCCAGCGCCAGGCGGCCCGCCGCAGCAGTCTGCTGGAGACGCCTATCCGTCAGTTGGCCGACCAGGAGCGTGAAGGCGGCGGCCCTGTAGCGAGAGCATTGCTGGACCTGCGCGGCAAGATGCGCGAACTGGATCCGAACAGGAACAACCTGCGCCCTGGTGCGCTGGCCCGGGTGATGTCCTTCATTCCCGGCGTTGGAAATCATCTTCAGCGCTACTTCCGCAAGTTCGAGACCGCGCAGCAGGCGCTGGATGCCATTATCGGCGATCTGGAGCAAGGCCAGGACGTGCTGCGCCGGGATAACCTGACATTGGCCGACGACCAGCAGGGACTGAGAGAGAGCTTGGGGGAACTGCATACGCAGATCGAACTCGGCAAGCGCATCGACCAGCGTCTGCAACAGGCTGCCGGAGAAACGACCGACGAGCGCCGGCGGTTCATCGAGGAGGAACTGCTGTTTCCGCTCCGCCAGCGTATTCTCGATCTGCAACAGCAGTATGCCGTCAGCCAGCAGGGCGTGTTGGCACTGGAAGTGGTTATACGCAACAACCGTGAGCTCATACGGGGCGTGGATCGTGCCATCAACGTCACCGTGTCGGCCCTGAATGTGGCGGTCGCCGTGGCGCTGGCCCTGGCCAACCAGCGGCTGGTGCTCGATCGCGTCCGGGCACTCAGTGACAGTACTTCGGAGCTGATAGCAGGCACGGCCCAGGCCTTGCGCCAGCAGGGTACCGACATCCACGCCCGCGCCTCGGACTCGGTGCTGGACATGGAGCGCCTGGAGCAGGCTTTCAGTGACGTCCTGGCGGCCATCGACGAGGTCAACCGCTATCGCCGGGAGGCCTTGCCGGATATGGAGCGGCAGATTGGCAGCCTGGAGCATATGATCCAACGCGGCGACGCTGCAATCCGGCGCATCGAGCCGTCCGGGAATGGGTCCTGATCAGCCCGCTCCCCCCACCTCCCCTTGATTGACCGAACGGCGCCTCCGGCTTGACGAATTCGCGGGCCGGTCGTGTTCGTGACCCGGACACCACAAGGTGTCCGGCCACTGTCACGACTGCTCCGTTTTCGTGACAGTGGCCACACCGACCTTCAGCCGCTTCATCGATACATCAACCAGTTAAGGGAATGGTCCGGATATTGCTGTGCCAGTGGCCGGGACATGGGCGTGCGCCGGTGGCTGGAGCGCCGAGGCGTGGCAATACTTCCTGACAACCTGGAAACACTTCGGAGGATGACTGAATGCGTCGACGGCTTGCAGCCATGGCACTCGCTCCGCTGGTCGGGTTTTCCGTCGCACCAGCGGCGGTGGCCGAAGAGGGCACGATGCTGGAACCCATCGTGGTGACTTCGCCCAGGCTGGCCAGGGACGTGATGGACACGCCGGCTGCCGTCGGGGTGGTGGACGAGGAGCAACTGCAGCAGGGCCGACAGCAACTGCAACTGGACGAAACGTTGAACCGGGTGCCCGGCGTGTTCTTCCAGAACCGCTACAACTTCGCCCAGAACCTGCGCTTGTCGATCCGCGGTTTCGGTGCCCGTGCGCCATTCGGCATTCGCGGAATCAGGCTGGTCGTGGACGGCATTCCCGAGACCTTGCCTGATGGTCAGTCCCAGGTGGACATGATCGACCTGGAATCGGCACAGAGTGTGGAAGTGATACGCGGACCCTCGTCAGCACTGTACGGCAACGCGGCCGGCGGCGTGGTGGACATCCGTACCATGGACGGTCCCGAACGGTCGTACGCGGAACTCCGCGGGACGGTGGGCAGCGACGATTTCCGCCGCTACGGCGTCCGGGGCGGGGGGCAGCAGGGGCCCTGGAACGCCCATATCAGTGCCTGGGACATGCGCTACGAGGGGTATCGGGATCAGAGTCGCACCGAGAAGTCGATGATCAACGCCAAGGTCCGGTATGACATCGATGCCGGGCGCAGCCTGACCACGGTCATGACCGCGCTGGATCAGCCCGTGGGACAGGACCCCGCCGCACTGACACGGCAGCAGGTGCGCGAAAACCGCAGGCAGGCTACTGCCGGCGCGGAACAAGTGGACGCCGGGCAGGAGGTGAAGCAGCAGCGCGTCGGCATGATCTACCGGGATGCGGCCGCCTTCCCCGGAGAACTTTCCGTGCGTGCCTTCTACACCAATCGTGATTTCCGCCAGCAATTGCCGTTCGCCGGGAACAGTCTGGTGGAGTTCGACCGCGATTTCTTCGGTGCCGGTGCCGATTATACGGATGACACCAGCCTGCTCGGACTGCCATTGCGCTACACGGTGGGAACCGAGGCTGCCTGGCAGCGGGACGACCGCCAGCGGACCAATATCAGTGCTGATGCACGCACACAGGATGAATTGCAGAAGGCGACCAATCTGGCGCTGTTCAGCCAGGGGGATCTGGCATTGACGCCACGCCTCACCGCCACACTGGGGGTGCGCTACGACCATGTGCGCCTGGAGATCGACGACCGCTTTGGCGATCAGACGGGTTCCGGCCGGCGCAATTTCGACGAAGCCAGCGGTACGCTTGGGATGGCATATCGTCTAACCGACGACCACCGCGTATACGGCAACGTGGGCACCGCCTACGAAACGCCCACGTTCACGGAAATCAAGGATGCGGACGGGGGTGCCGGCTTCAGCCGCGATATCGATCCGCAGCGGGCCGTGAACTACGAGGTAGGGCTGAAAGGGTTCCTCGGGGATCGGGCGCAGTACGACATCGCCGTGTTCCGCGTTGAAACCCGGGACGAGATCATCGTGAGCGGCTCACAGGACGGTGTGAACGAATTCGACAACGCGGGCCGGACGCGTCGTGACGGTCTGGAAGCGGGAATCGAGTACTTTCTGACGCCCCAGCTGACGTTATCAGGCGCATACACATTGTCCCGCTACCGATTCAGGCGTTTTCGGGATGCGGACGAGCGTTTCGACGGCAACCGGATGCCGGGGTTGCCGGACCACGCCTTGTTCGGCGAGTTGGCATGGAGGGATCCGTCCGGGGTCTACGCCATTCTGGACGGCCTGGTGATCGGCCGGGTGTACGCCGACAACGCCAATGACGAGCGCGTTTCAGGCTACGGCATCATGAACGCCCGAGTCGGTACAACGCAGCGTGCCGGCGTCATGGAGGTGGAAACCTTCGTCGCCGTGAACAACCTGACGAACCGGGAATATTTCAGCAACATCCGGGTCAACGCCAACGCCGGGCAGTATTACGAGCCGGCGCCGGAGCGCAATTTCTTCGCAGGGGTAAGAGCTCGATTCTGACTGGGCTCGACGTGGCAGTTCAAGAATCCTGGCTGGGCTTGGCGCGGTGTATTCCACCGCGCTTTTTTTGTGCCTGTCACGCGTGAAGGCAGGTATAGTAAAAAAATGAGTCCGACCATTCGTTCCCGCCTGAGCCTCCGCATGGCCGGCGTCGCCGTGCCGCTGGTTTCAGCGCCGTTTTCTTCATTGCTCGCGTCCGAGGCGGCCGCCGCCGAAAGCTCCGACTGGCTGCTACCGGTACTAGTGATCGTCGCGGCCCTGGTAGCACTTCGCGTGGCCCGAAAGGGAGGGCCGACGCTGCTGGCCCGGCTGCGCCTTCAATTGCCATCCCGTCGTTCCCCCTCTGACTCACGAGGCATCCAGGAATGCATCGGCCTGCTGTGCGAGACGTCATCCATTGCGGTCATGGTTCATGACGCGGACTCCCTGTCAGTGCTCTATGCCAATCAGCGGGCACTGGAGTCCTATGGGGTGGAGAGCGTGGAGGATTTCAACCGCTACGCCTTCGACGAGCCGAGAATCTGGGACGGCGCGCCCTACGACATTGGCGACCTCCGCGAACGGTTCCGACAGACTCGGGAATCCGGAACAGTTCAACGATTCGATTGGCCCAGCCGGCGGCTGGATGGCAAGCGTATCTGGGAGGACGTCTCGCTGCAGCCGATGCTGATCGACGGAGAACAGCGCATTGTTTCCGTTTCCATCGATATCACGCCGCAGAAGCTTGCGCAGGAACGGGAGGAACACCGTAATCGCGTACTCACGGCCCTGGCGGCCGGGCATTCCATGGACAGCATACTCCACATGCTGGTGGAATCGGTGGAAAAGGAGGACCCGGCCGCGCTCTGCTCGATCCTGCTACTGGACAGCGCCGGCAAGCACCTGCGTCACGGCGCGGCCGGCAGGCTGCCGGAAGCCTACCTGGAGGCAGTGGACGGCCTACGGATCGGGGACAACGTCGGCTCCTGCGGGACCGCCGCCTACACCGGGCGCAGGGTGATCACGCCAGACATCGAAACCGACCCGTCCTGGGAGCCCGGCCGGGCGACCGCCCGGCAGTTCGGACTGCGGTCCTGCTGGTCTGAACCCGTACTTTCGGCCAGCGGCCAGGTGCTCGGGACATTTGCGATCTACCACGAACATGTGGCGTCCCCGAGCGAGGAGGATATAGAGCGCCTGCGCATCGCAGTGGACCTGGCCAGTCTGACGATTGAGCGACGCACAGCTGATCAGGAACTCAGCCGCCGCAGTGCCCTGGAAGATGTACTGAGGAACGTCTCCGCGCAACTGCTGGATATGAGCGCGCTGCAGGCGGACACGGAAATCGTGCTGGCCCTCGGCAGACTGGGCAATCACGTAGGCGCCGATCGTTGCTACCTGATGCAGTTGTCGAGTGACGACCTACATGTCAGCGTCGGATACGAGTGGTGTGCGAAGGATGTTCCCGCGATGCGCGAAAATCGCCAGACTCTCCCCACCGACCGTTTCGCCGCCTGGCTGGAGCGCCTGCGCGGTCACGAATGCATCGCGGTAACGGTTTCCGAGAGCGAGCGGGATTTGCGGGAGTACCCGGAACGCGCGGATATCCAGTCACTGCTGATTGTCCCCATGTTTCAGCAGGGAACGCTGCGCGGTGCGCTGTGTTTCGACGCGGTGCGGGAGCCGCACTACTGGCCGGCTTCGGACACCAATCTGTTGAAGGTGGCCGCGAACCTGCTGGGAAGCGCCCTGATGCGCGCGAGGCTGGAACGGGAACTGGAGCGCCAGGCAGGCCACGACAGCCTGACCGGCCTGCTCAACCGCCGCAGGTTCGAGGAGATCATGGCCAAGGAGCTGCGTCGCGCCAGTCGTTACCGGGGCACGTTCACGGTGATCCTCTTCGACGTTGATCATTTCAAGGCGATCAACGATGGTTTCGGCCATGATGTCGGTGACCGCGTATTGCAGCAGTTGGCCGCCACCGTGAGGGAGCACACACGTGACAGCGACAGCTTCGGACGCTGGGGCGGGGAGGAGTTCATGCTACTCCTGCCCGAAACAGGGCCGGAGGATGCCTGGAAGGTGGCCGAATCCATCCGCCGTTCCGTGGAACAGGCGCGCTTCGACGGGCCCGGACGGGTAACGCTCAGTGTGGGAGTGAGCAGCCATACGCGTGGAGACACGCTGAGTACACTGCTGAAACGCGCCGACCACGCTCTGTACCGAGCAAAGGAAATGGGCAGAAACCGGACAGTGGCCGCATCGTTTGAAGAACTCTCACGTCCGGACGGCAAACAGGCGTAAACCAGGAGCCTCCGGCGCCGGCGAAGCGCACGACTTCGGTCGGGACCCCGCAGCCGCGCATTCGGACAGCGGAACGCCAAATCTTACTTGCGTGCCGATTCCCGGCTCGCTGGCGATGGCAAGCGTACCGCCGATGCCCGCCAGGCGTTCCCGCATCCCCAGCAGGCCAAATCCCGGTGTGGCGCTGTCCGGGTCGAAGCCCCGGCCGTCGTCCCCCAGCGAAAGCTCCAGCAGGCTTGGCGATAGCCGACGCATACGCAGGGTCACCCTTGCAGCGCTGGAATGACGGGAGATATTCGTCAGCGCCTCCTGCAGCAGGCGATAGACGTGGATAGACGCCGACGGCTCGACGTGGTCCAGCGCATCGGACACCTCTGCCTTGCAGGCGATCTCCGGGTGACGCTCGGCCCATTCGTCCACCATGTTGCCCACGGCAGTGGCCAGGCCCAGTTCGTCCAGCGCCGCAGGACGCAAGCGGCGGATCAGGTTTCGCGTCAGGCCCTGAACATGACTGGCGGTGGCGCGAATCGACTCCGCCGCATCCCGGACTCGATCGGGGACGACTCCGGGCTCGTTGCGAACCGCGACGGCCTCGGCCTGGATCGCGCTCATGCACTGGCCGAGTTCGTCGTGAAGTTCCCGCGCCAGGTTTCTCCGTTCCTCCTCCTGCACGTCCAGCAGCTTTCTGTTCAACTTCCGGTTGCGGGACTGGCTGGCCTGCAGTGCGGTAGAGAGGCGGTTGAACTGGCCCGCGACGCAGTCGAAATCCGGCGCGCCCGTGAGCGGGATGCGACTGTCGAAATGGCCGCGTTCCAGCTTGTCGAGCCCGGAGAGTACGGTGCGGAGAGGTCTCAGCGTGGTGTTGAGCACGAGTTGGATCATTATCACCGCAGTGGCGCCGAAGGCGGCCATCAGCGCAAGCAGGCCTCGTGCGCCGGCCCAGGCCTCGGCAATCTCGTCTTCGGGCAGGCCGCGGATGATGATGCTTCCGCCGGCATCGCCCGCGAGCGGGACGACGCGGGTGAACAGTTCCGCCTCGGGGCGCACCAGCGCCTGAAACCAGGCGGGCGAGGAGGTCCCCGTTGCGACTTCCTCGCCCAGCGCGCGGATTTGTCCGTCGCGCTCCTTCTGCAGTGTCACGTGCCGGTGCAGGCCCGTTCCGCTCAACTCCGCCAGCAGGGCGTCCTCGGCATATGCGGCGTCCAGGCCCGACAGCGTTCCCAAGGCTCCTTGCAACAGTTCGGCGGACAACGACGTCGCGGAAACCAGCTCCGCCTTCACCGCTAGCCGGGCATGGTGGATAACCAGTGCGAGGCTGGCACAGAGGAACACCAGCGTGAGTCCCGCGAACAGCAGATTCAGGCGTGCGCTCAGGGACATGACCTCAAGCCTCCAGCAGCCCTGCGCGAATGGCCATGCGGGTCAGGTCGGACGGGCTGCCAACGGACAGCTTGCCGCGGACGGCGGTACTGTAGTTGGCGGCTGTCTTGTAGCTGATGCAAAGCCGGTCTGCAATCGTGGAAACCCGTTCCCCCGACGCGAGCATACGGAATATCTCGAACTCGCGCGGGGAGAGCCGATCGAAGGCGCTATCTTCGTCGTTGCAGGCCGATCTGCGACAGGAAGCTACGTCCGGCCCGAGGTAGCGACGGCCGCCGACAACCTCCCGCACCGCCTCGAGCAGAATCTCGGGAGCGCTGGATTTGGTGATGTATCCCATCGCACCGGCTTTCAGTGTCTGCTCCACGAACGCCGGCTGGTCATGCATGCTCATGATGAGTACGCGCTGTTCCGGATTGCGTCGGCGCAGGCGGCGCAGCGTTTCCAGGCCGCTGATGCCGGGTAGGGAGAGGTCAAGCACCACTGCACAGAATTCCTCGAACGCGCAGCGCCGATAAGCGGATTCTCCATTCTCCGCCTCGTGAATATCCCAGGCCTCCTCGGCCTGTTCCAGCAGGCGCCGGTATCCCGCACGCACCACGGCATGGTCATCGACCAGAAGCAAACGACGGGTTCTCGGGTGTGATGTGGGCATGGCTGTCTCCTCCAGGCTCGGCCGGTGTTCCGGCTTCGGGTTCTCATCGTGCTCGACGGATCTGTTGCAAGCGCGATGCCAGCGCAAGGATGACGGAGGTCGGGGCGAGGAAAGGGCGCTGGAGCCAGCTTCGGCGCGGCCCCCGGAAATCCACGCATCCAGTGGGCGCCACATACGGCGGCGTAGGTGTGACATGAACGTGACACCGGTTCGTTTACGGGTGTGACATTACTGGTGCAGTCGCGCAGCCGCGGCCGCTGTGGGGGAGCGAACGATACGAGAGACGATCAAGTGATCAGACCTACTGGCAGGTGGCATCCGGCGTCGGGCGCAACGAGAGTGGCACTGGAATTGCTATGGCCTCGGCCAGGCGTTCCACTCAGGTTTCGCCTCGATGTTCAACTCGAAAAACAACTGTTCGGAGGAGAACAGCATGAGCCTGATCAGTCGCAGCCGATACCTGGCTGCCGGTAGTCTTTCCGCCCTGACACTCGCCGCCGCGATGGCGTCAGGATCGGTATTCGCTGAGAGCGTGACCCAGGAAATGATCAACAACGATCATCTCCATACCGACCGTGTCACCAGCTATGGCATGGGCCCGCACGGCCAGCGCTACAGCACGCTGGACCACATCAACCGGGAGACGGTGTCGGACCTGACGCCAGCCTGGGCATTCTCCTTCGGCGGCGAGCTTCAGCGTGGCCAGGAAAGTCAGACCCTGGTGCACAACGGCAAGATCTTTGTCACTGGATCGTACTCACGGCTCTGGGCGCTGGATGTGCAGACAGGCCGCCTGCTGTGGTCCTATTCCCACCGGCTCCCCGATGGCATCTCGCCCTGCTGTGACGTGGTCAATCGCGGCCCGGCGATCTACGACGATCTGGTGATCTTCGGCACGCTGGACGCCCAGTTGGTCGCGCTGGATATGGAAACCGGTCGCGTTCGTTGGCGGGACACCATCGCCGACTATCGCGCCGGCTATTCCTACACCGCCGCCCCGATGATCGCCAACGATCTGCTGATTACCGGCAACTCCGGTGGTGAATTCGGCGCCGTCGGCGAAGTGCAGGCCCGCAACCCGAGAAACGGCGAGATCGTCTGGACGCGCCCGGTTGTCGAAGGCCATACCGGCAAGCTGCCCGGCGGTGAGGAAAGCGTTACCGGCACCACCAACGCAAGCTGGGAAGGCAGCGCCTGGGAGCAGGGCGGCGGCGCCCCCTGGCTGGGCGGTACCTATGATCCGGAACTGAATCTGATCTACATCGGCACCGGGAACCCGGCGCCGTGGAATGCCCATTCCCGCCCCGGCGATAACCTGTACACCTCCACCACGCTGGCGCTGGATGCCGACACCGGCGAGATCAAATGGCATTACCAGACCACGCCGAATGATCACTGGGACTATGACGGCGTCAACGAACTCGTGCTGTTCGACATGGAGCTGGACAACGGCACTGTGATCAAGGCCGGGGCAAAAGCGGACCGCAACGGCTTCTTCTACGTGCTGGACCGCACCAACGGGCGATTCCTGTCCGGTGACGCGTTCGTGGACAACATCACCTGGGCAGAGCGTATCGACTCTGACGGACGTCCGGTGGAAACCGGCAATCGGCCCGGTAACCCGGCTGAAACCGAGGGTGACCGCGGTGAATCGGTTACCGTTGCCCCAGCATTCCTGGGGGGCAAGAACTGGAATCACATGTCCTACAGCCAGCGCACAGGGCTGTTCTACATTCCCTCGAACGAGTGGGAGATGGAGATCTGGAACGAGCCGGTGACCTACCGTCGAGGCGCCGCCTATCTGGGAGCGGGATTCACCATCAAGCCGATCTACGACGACAAGGTGGGCGTCCTTCGTGCGTTCGACCCGAAGACCGGGCAGGTGAAATGGGAAGCTCCCAACCCGACGCCGCTCTGGGCCAGCGTGATGACCACGGCTGGCGGCCTGGTATTCACCGGCACGCCGGAGGGCTACCTCAAGGCCTTTGACGATGAAACCGGTGAAGTGCTGTGGCAGTTCCAGACCGGCTCCGGCGTCGTGGGGCAACCGGTCACCTGGGAGATGGACGGCGAGCAGTACATCTCCGTGGTGTCAGGCTGGGGCGGCGCAGTACCGCTTTGGGGCGGCGAGATCGGGCCGCTGGTCCGTCACATCTCCCAGGGCGGCATGCTCTGGGTGTTCAAGCTGCACAACGGGGGCCACGTCGCCTCTCGCTAAGACCAATAACAGTGCAACCGGCCCCGCCCGGGTCGCCCCCCCGGCCCCCCAGCCCACAAAGGTTAGAAAAAAAAGGAACAAATAGGTGTTAGAAAA
>JAFIFV010000111.1 GCA_020831845.1 Ectothiorhodospiraceae bacterium | reverse complement strand
GCCATGCTGATCATCGCCGGCATGACCGTGGCCGTGCCCGGTGGCGGACCGGTACCGCTGAGCAATGCCGAACTCTCCATCCTCGGACTGTTCATGGGTATCCCCGCCGTCGCCATGGCCTGGTGGATCAACCGGAATCAGATTAGTGAAGCAACACACAGCCAAGCATAGGGAGTGACTGCATCAGGGAAGGCAGTCGCCGGAGCAGGGAGTTTATATCAATAAATCGTGTCGACCGGGGTGCCGGTCCGCGGGAGGAGATGAAAGATGAGAGCCACTATTCACGCGTTAACAACAGCTGCCGGTATTTCGGCCCTGCTATTGGCGGGCGCCGCCAGTGCCGATTACGAATTGCCGCGGACTCTGACCATGACGGCCTTCGGCACCGGTTCGGGCGGTTATACCATGATGGCGGGAGTTGGCACGGTGTTGCAGGAGAGGGGGACTTCGGTCCGAATTCTCCCTGCGGACACCGACGTAGAGCGAATGACGCCACTGCGCACGGGGCGGGTTGATTACTGCTCATGTGCGGTTGCGACCTACTTCGCATCCGAAGGCGTACTGATGTTCGCCGGCTCGGACTGGGGGCCGCAGCCAGTTAGAGTTGTGACGACCGCGGTTGGCGCCTTCGGGGTGGGCCTGGGGGTTGCCGGCGACATCGGGGTGGAGACGCCCGCCGATCTGAGGGGGAAGCGGATAGCGTATATCCGTGGCGCTGGTCCCATGAACCATAACGCGGAGGCTTATCTGGCATTTGGTGGTCTGACCTGGGATGACGTGGAGAAGGTGACCTTCCCGGGCTACGGTCGGGCGTGGGACGGGATCATCGACAACCAGGCAGATGCCGCCATCACCGTGACGAACGCACCTCCGCCCCAGCGCCTTGCTGCCAGCCCCCGAGGGATTGTTTGGCCCCAGCTTGATCCGGACGACACTGAAGGCTGGGAGCGCATGCGAGCGGTGGGGCCGCATTTCCAGCCCCAGACCTTTACCTCTGGTGCGGGGATCAGCGAAGACAACCCCTGGCAGGGGGCCACGTTTCCGTATCCGATCATGACGGTCAAGGCCGATCTGGAGGATGCCAAGGTGGCGCCCCTGATTCGTTTCTTCACCGAAGAGTACGACAGCTACAAGGGCACCGCGCCCGGTAACGAGGGTTTTGCGCTGGAGAGGCAGAACATGAAGTGGGTGGTACCGTTTCACGACGCGGTGTTGGAGTACTACAAGGAAATCGGCGTCTGGACCGACGACATGCAGGAGCATCAGGACATGCTGGTCCAACGCCAGGAGGTCCTCCAGAACGCTTGGGCGGAGTACACCGACTCCAACGCACCATCCGATGAGGAGCAGTTCATTGCCGGGTGGATGGAAGCCCGGGCTGCCGCACTGGAGAGCGCGGGCATGGACCCCGTCTTCCGGTAACAGTTGAGCCACGGAGCCATCGGGCCAGGCCCACTGGCCCGATGGGGTTCCATCGTGGCGAGTACGACGACGCGCGGGAAGAGATTCGGGACCGCTGCTGCCGCAGGGCCGTGCCGCTCACAGTCTGGCCGTCCTTGCGATCGTCCTGTTCATGCATGGGGAGATGCCGTGACACAAGACAGCAGGCAGGAACCCGCGGATGCCGGGCAGAGGTCGGCCGAGCCATCCACCGTCGACATCAACAAGGCCTGGCTCCGGCGTTTGCCCTTCGAGGACAGGGAGGACTTCGACAACGCACGCCGCGGTTTCATAGCCGAGTTCGGCCAAAGCGTCATCCGCCGGGCCAACGGGAAGGTTGCCTGGGATTTCCACGCCTACCGCTTTCTCGACAGCGATGAGGCGCCGCCCACCGTAAACCCAAGCCTGTGGCGCCTGGCACGGCTGAACAACATCTCGGGTCTATTCGAAGTGTGCCCGCGGATCTATCAGATCCGCGGTTTCGATCTCTCGAACATGAACATCATCGAGGGCGACAACGGCTTGATCATCATGGATCCGCTGGTATCCAGCGAGGTCGCCCGCGCCGGTCTCGAGCTGTACTATCGGCACCGTCCTCACAAGCCCGTGATTGCGGTTATCTACACGCATAGCCATGTCGATCACTTCGGCGGGGTCAAGGGGGTCACCACCGAAGCAGACGTCAGGGAAGGGCGGGTGCGAATTTATGCGCCAGACGGATTCATGGAGGAAACGGTCAGCGAAAACGTGTTCGCCGGCACGGCGATGAACCGCCGGGCGCAGTACATGTACGGGGGTTTGTTGCCGCGCGGCCCGCGAGGGCAGGTGGACGCGGGGCTCGGGAAAGCCACATCGATAGGGACGACCACCCTGATCCCTCCGACGGATCTGATCGTTCAGCCGATCGAGACGCACAACCTCGCCGGCATCGAGATCGAGTTCCAGCTTACGCCGGGCACCGAGGCGCCGGCCGAGATGAACCTGTACTTCCCGCAACTGCGCGCACTCTGCGTTGCCGAGAACGCCTGCCGCTGCCAGCACAATATCCTCACCATCCGCGGAGCGCTTGTTCGTGATCCGAGGGTCTGGTCCTACTATCTCGGCCAGACGCTTGCACGTTACGGCGATCGCAGTGACGTACTGTTCGCCCAGCACCACTGGCCAACCTGGGGACAGCAGAACATCGTGGAGTTCCTCGCCGACCAGAGGGACATGTACGCCTTCCTGAACGATGAGACCCTGCGTCTGATCAATCACGGCCTGACGCCGATGGAGATCTCCGAGCACCTGAAGCAACTGCCTGAGCCGTTGGCGAAGAAGTGGTATGCGCGGGACTACTACGGGTCGGTAAGCCACAACGTCCGCGCTGTCTACCAGCGTTATATGGGCTTCTATGACGCCAATCCCGCCCATCTCAATCCATTGCCGCCTGTGGAGTCGGCGAAGCGCTACGTTGAATGGATGGGGGGCATGCAGGAGGTAATGAAGAAGGCACGGGCCAGCTTCGAGGCGGGTGAGTATCGCTGGGTCGCGCAGGTTGTCAACCAAGCGGTTTTCGCCGACCCCGACAATCGGGAGGCGCGTGAGCTGCAGGCGGACGCGCTCGAACAGCTGGGCTACCAGACCGAAAACACCACCTGGCGCAACGCCTATCTCACGGGCGCGCAGGAGCTCCGCCATGGCGTCCGTCCGATCGGTGTGAAGGGAGGCCTCGGCGTGCCCCCCGATCTGGTGCGTGCGCTTACCCCGGAGCTCTTTTTCGGATTCCTGGGAATAAGACTCAACGCCGAAAAAGCGGCCGGGATCGATATGGCACTGAACTGGGAGTTTCCGGACCTGGGCGAGTGTTATGCGATCACGCTGCGAAACAGAGTTCTGACTCACCTGGCCGGTGCTCGACATGATAGGCCGGATGCATCGATGTCCATGAAGAAAGAGACACTGGACCGTATCAACCTGCGACAGCAGACGTTCGAGCAGGCCATGGACGACGGCAGCATGACGGTGACGGGTGATGTCTCCAGGATCTCGGCCCTGTTCGGCATGCTCGATAGCTTCACCGCGGACTTCGACATCGTGACACCGGTAAGGGAGCGGTAGCGCGGGCCGGAGCACGCCGTCAGATGCAGCGATTCCCCCTCGCCGCCAGATGCTATTAATCATCCCGGTTTCGGCCCGGTGGCGATGTAACTGACCGTAACGCGGCAGCGTGAATATTTCAGCGCTTCCTTAATTCTGCGTGGTACTCGCTTGCTCGGGGTTGTTGGCGTACCGAGCCTGTCTGTCGTCGGCAACTCTGAGACCGCCGTGCAACGGCTCTGGGGCCGCTCCATCTGGATTCCATCGCGACCTATATCGCGCTCGATGAGCTGTTCCGGGTCTGTGAGCAAATGGTGATCGGGCATATCGCGGAACATCACATCGTCAGATCCGACTGAGTACCAGGCTGCTCACTGGTATTGCCTTATGCCCGGCACTTCCCTCCTGAACCCATCCCATCGATGCCCTGGTGGCATCCACCGGCACCATCGAGCGCGACCTCTATCCGCGGGCGTGCCCGCTGTCAGACGGCATTCATCTGCCCCGGCTTGCTGATCAGGCAAATGTAATGTATATGTATTAATACAGTTGTTCTACGGAGGCCATGGGCCGTTTCCATTCTGGCCGGACTGCCTCCAACTCGCAGCAGGATGGAGTGTTCATGGGGTTATCACCTACGCCTATCTGTGATCGGTTGGGGGTACGCTATCCGATCTTCGGTTTCTCGCATTCCGTGGACGTGGTCGCCGAAATTGCCCGAGCGGGTGGCTTCGGGGTTCTTGGAATAGCGCGGGAGATGCCGGAAGACATCCCCGATATGCTGAGTCGTGTCGAGGATGCCTTGGACGGAAAGCCCTACGGTATCGATCTGATGCTACCGAAAAACGTCCCGAAAGCCGCCACGCTGGACAGTATGCGTGCGACGATTCCGCGCGAGCATCAGACGTTCGTGGACGGTCTTGTCGATCGTTATCAGCTTCCCGAGCCCAGTGCGCCCAGCTTTTTCACGACGCAGGTTCGCTCCGAAGAACTCTTGCAGGAGCAAAGCGAGCACATCTTGCGCTCGAATGCAGCAGCGGTTGCAACGGCCATCGGCATACGCCCTGATCTGATCGCACGTGCGAAAGCCGCCGGCAAACTCACCATCTCGCTGGTGGGGTCCGTCCGCCATGCACGCAAGGTGCTGGATATGGGCGTGGAAGTGCTGGTGGCGCAGGGGTATGACGCCGGCGGCCATACCGGACCAATCGGTACATTCTCGCTTGTGCCGCAGATAGTCGCCGTTGCCGGGGACCGTCCGGTTCTCGCCGCCGGTGGTATTGCAACCGGTGGGCAGGTTGTGGCCTCACTCGCCATGGGCGCGCAAGGCGCCTGGCTGGGCACGCTGTGGCTGGCCGCCAGGGAAAACCATACGCCAGCTGCATTGTTGCGGCGGCTGATCGACGGCGACAGTGAGGCGACAATCATCACGCGAGCGCACAGCGGCAAACCCTGTCGCGTTATCCGTAGTGAATGGATTGACGCCTGGCAGGCACCGGGGGCTCCCGAGCCGCTGGGCATGCCGTTGCAGCAGGCGCTGACTGGCGACGCCTTCGTGGCCATGCACGAATCGGACGATCCGCGGCTGATATACGAGGCGGCAGGGCAGAGTGTGTTCGGTATTCGGGGAGAAACCACCGTTGCCGACCAGATGGCGACGCTGGTGGAGGAGTCGGAGCGGGCGATGCGTCAGTTGTCGCGGCTTGATTGAGCATGCGCCTGCGAACTGCTGGTGTAGCACCGTCGACAAAGACGTCAATCCGGGTGCGCCGGGCCCCAGATGGTTGCAGGGAATGATCCGGATCGGTATAGGATCGCGGAGGCGTGGATTCTGAGGGAGAAAAAAGAAGTCATGACGTCACCTCTATCTGATGCGGAGTCCAAAGCCAGTGGGACGCGTCTCAAGCTTCTGGCGACGGCGGAAGAGCTGTTTGCCAATGAAGGGGTCAAGGCGGTCTCCTTGCGGCGGATCACCAAGCAGGCGGGGCAGTTGAATGCTTCCGCGCTGCACTACCATTTTGGCAGCCGCGACGATCTGATAGCCGCCATACTGGAAAAGCGCATGGGAGTCGTGAACAAACGGCGCCTTGCCTACCTTGAACGCCTTCAGAGCGAGGGGCGGGAAAAGGAGGTGCGTGCCTTGTGCGAGGTCCTGGTGTATCCGCTGGCGAGCATGCTCAAGGGAGAGGACGGGGCGCCGAACTATGTCCGCTTTCTTGCCTCCGTGTTTCTCAGTACCGAGGTGAATGCATTCGCCTTGACCAAGGGAAAAGAGGATCACAGCCTGCGCATCCTGGCGAACCTGTTCCTGGAGGCACTGCCAGAGCTGCCGGTGAGATTGGTGCGGATGCGATATACGGTCGTGGTTCGTCAGGTCATTTTCGCCCTGGCGGACTGGAAGGACGGTCACGCTGCGGGCAGTTTTGCACGGTTTACGTCGCTTGAAGCTTATGTCGAGAACCTCATCGATATGAGTTGCGCCGCCATGCGGGCTCCAGTGTCCCCATCGACTGAGAAGGCATTTTGAGTGACGCAAGCTGGTCACAAGCACCACAGCTGCCGAAAACCAGCGTGCTCGTTGAACCGATAGTACCGACCTGATATGGAGTCCCTGGAGGAGGTGAACCGCCCCAGTGCCTTGCTGCCAGCTCTCCTGCCCTAGCGGCCGACAACCAGCGCATCCAGCGCCAGTGCTCCCTTGCCTTCCGGGTATATCATGAACGGATTGATGTCGATGCTGGCCAACGATGCTTCATTGGCCTTGGCGAACACGGAGAGAGCCGACAGGGTGGAGGCAAGGCGGTCGATATCGGCAGGTGGGAGTCCGCGGACTCCGGACAGGATGCTGCGGCCCCGGATTTCATCGATCATGGCGTGGGCCTCGTCCAGGCCGAATGGCGCTACGCGGAACGTCACATCCTTGAGTACCTCCACGAAGACGCCACCGAGGCCGAACATCACCACTGGGCCGAAGACCGGGTCAACGTGCACGCCCAGAATGGTTTCCAACCCTTCGTCGGCGCGCATGGGAGCAACCAGGCAGCCATCGATCCTGGCGTGCGGCATGGCCTGGCTCACCCGTCTCGTACAGGTGTTGAATGCATCCAGAACCGCAGCGCGATCCTGCAGACCAAGCGCAACGCCGCCCACATCCGACTTGTGCAAGACATCTGCGGAAACGATCTTCAGCACAGCCGGATAGCCGAGCTGTTCCGCCTGCTCCGCGGCCTCTTCCGGCGTGTGCGCGAGTGCCGTCGGGACGACGGGTATGCCGGCGCTTGCCAGAATTTCCAAAGAGTCTTTTTCATTCATGGGGCCTGGCGCGATGGCTTGTGGCGCAGCCGCTGGTGGCGGCGGCAGGCGTGCACTCCGTCGAAGCTGACACTCAATGCGCAGCATCGTCCCGGCAACTCGAACGGCCGTATCCGGCTCAATGAAGGTCAGACACTGAATCTCCTCCAGGGCATGGCGCACATCCGGGTGCAGGCTACCGGTCACGGCGATATGGGCATGTGGGTACTGATCGCGTACACGCGCCCATTCCCGCTGAATGGCAAAACCCTTGTCCCTCGTGTGCGCGGCACCGGCGTTGAAACTGATCAGGCTGCCCACCTCACGGTCAGCGAGAACGATATCCAGCATGCGGCCGAACGACGAGAGATCCGAGAGCATCTGGCCTGTCATGTCGACCGGATTCCGTGCCCCGGCAAAGGGTACGATTGCCCTGATATCCGACTGCGCCTGCTCGGACAACGGAGGGACCGTCAGCCCGGAGCGTTCGGCCTCGTCGGCCATCATGACGCCGACGCCCCCCGATACCGTGATGATTCCAAGCTCGGCGCTGGCAGGAGGGTGGCCGACCGCATAGGCGTAACCCAGGTTGAACCATTCCTCAACGGACTGTGCCCGGTGCACGCCGCATTGGCGAAACACTGCGTCATAGACCTCATCCGAGCCGGCGAGAGAGGCAGTGTGGGACGCTGCCGCCTCGGCTCCGACCGCGCTTCTGCCCACCTTCAGAACAATGACCGGCTTGCCCGCGTCCCGCGCCAAGCGCAAGGCGGTCATTAGTCGTTCGCCGTTACGCGCACCCTCCATGTAGACAAGGATGACGCGCGTCGCGGAGTCCCGAGCCTGATACGCGATACCCTCCGCCAGCTCCACGTCCGCCTCGTTGCCTGTTGTGATCCAGGAACTGAACGATATCCCGCGTTCCCCCGCCAGGTTGGCAACAAAGCCCCCGAATGCGCCCGACTGGCTGACCAGCCCGATGCGGCCATCCCTGCTCATGGGCGGCATGAAATATGGACAAAAGGTGGCAAGCACGCTGTGGCGCAGATTGACTACACCGAGGCTGTTCGGGCCCACAACGCGCATCCCGTAGTGCCTGGCGATGTCGCCGATCTGACGCTGCATTTGTACGCCCGTGTCGCCCGTTTCGGCAAACCCCGAGCTGAAGACGACCGCAGCGCGAATGCCGTGCTGCCCGCACTCCTCGAGAACACCGGTCACCTGCGCGGCAGGGATGGCGATGATCGCCAAGTCCACCGCGTTGTCGATGTCAGCAACGCTGGGGAAGGTTTCGATCCCCGGAATATCGACAGCCCTGCTGTTGATGGCATAGATGCGCCCGCTATAGCCGTACGCCTGCATCATGTGAATGGGCGCGCCACCGAGCTTGCCCGGTTTTTCCGATGCTCCGATGACTGCGATCGATCTCGGTTGAAGCAGGGCGTCCAGTTCGGATGAATCCATGCTGCTGCGTGCGTCAGTCACTTTCGCGTCTCCTCGTGCCGACAAGGGCGGGTCGTCGTTGAGCCGGTGCGGCCGCCGTAGCCTGTACCAGAACGAGGCGTTCAATCGCCGCAACCAGGTTGGCTGCAAGGCTTGACAGGCGGTCAGATTACATTCTTAATGTATATGTATTATGTATGTGTATTAAAACAGCCGCGAGTAAACCGAGTCAACGGTCAGGCTGATGAAGCTGCAGCTGTCCGGATTCCGATTTGTAAAGTGGTTGGCTGAATCCATAGTTGCCGCGGAGGGTGGTTATGCCGGCTCAGGAGATCGAATATCGTCCTTTCCATACTGACAGGCATACCGCATTCCGGTGCCAGCTCCAGGCGTTTATCGCTCGTGAAATCGCGCCTTACGTGGACGCATGGGAATCGGAACGAGTCTTTCCGGCAAGCTTGCGCCGCAAGGCTGCTGAAGTCGGTGTTCTCGGCGCAGGCTTCCCCGAGGAATGGGGGGGTATCGGTGGAGACATTTTCGACAAGCTGATCGTCAAGGAAGATCTGGCGCGATTCGGCGCAGGTGGTGTCCGTCTCGGCCTCACCACGCACTGCATCGCGCTGCCTCCGATCATCGCCGTGGGCAGCGACGCCCTGCGGCAACGTGTTCTTCCTCCAGTCTTTCGCGGTGATGCCATTGCCGCGCTCGCCATCACGGAACCGGATGGTGGCTCGGATGTGGCCAACCTGACCACTACCGCCGAGCGTTCCGGCGATTCCTTTGTCCTGAATGGGGAGAAAACGTTTATCAGCTCCGGCTGCAGCGCCGATTTCTACACCGTTGCCGTTCGAACCGGCGCAGCGGGCGTGGACGGCATCTCGCTATTGCTTGTCGAGAAGGGGACATCCGGTTTCACGCAGGAGCGTCAGGACCTCATGGGTTGGCGCTCCTGGGACAACGCGACACTACGTTTCAGAGACTGCCGGGTTCCTGCTGAAAACCTGATCGGCGCCGAGGGAAAGGGATTCAGGCTGCTGATGCAGAACTTCAACGAAGAGCGGCTTGGAAATGCGGCCATCATGCTTGGCGCCGCCAAGGCCTGTTGGGAGGACGCCAGGCAGTATGCCGGTGAACGCGTGGTGTTCGGTCGCCCGCTGGCCGCCAACCAGACTATTCGTCACAAGCTGGTAGAGATGCGCAGCCTGATACAGGCGGTGCAGGCGAGCCTGGATGTGGCCGCCCTCCGATTCCAGCAGGGAGAAACACCGATCGCCGAGATCGCCATGACAAAAAACCTTGCCGCCCGCACCTACGAGTTCTGCGCCGCTGAGGCCGTGCAGATTCATGGTGCCCGTGGGCTTGTGACCGGAGAGCGGGTAGAACGTCTGTTCCGTGAATCGAAGATCCTCTCCATCGGCGGAGGTGCGACAGAAGTGCTTAACGACCTTGCTGCCCGGCAGCTGGGTCTTTAGGTCCGGGGGCATGCTCGCGAGCCGTACGGGTGATTGGAGGCGAGCGCGGTCAAGGTCATGCGGGATCGTTGTGAAAGTCCTGATCCTTGGTGCGTGGCCGACAGCTGCGTGAATAGATCGGGAATGACACGTGCCAACAGCCAGAAAAACTGGCGGATATCGGAGGAGACGAGAGATGAACAGCATTAAGAAAAAGGTCGCGGCCGGCCTGTTGACAGCCAGTTTCGCGCTCGTGGCAGGGTCCATGGTGACAGCAGCAGAGTATCCCGCGAAGCCGATCATGGCGATTATCCCGTTCCCCGCCGGTGGTGGGACCGACCTGATGGGGAGGGCCGCTGCAAAGGAGATGTCCGAATTGTTCGGGCATAACGTGGTGGTGGATAACCGCGCCGGAGGAGCCGGAACGGTCGGGCTTGGAGCGATCGCACGCGCGCGGAATGACGGCTACACGATCGGCATCGTCCCTGCGGCGCCCTTGGTGAATCAGCCGCACATGCGCGACACGCCGTACGATCTGGATTCATTCGAGTACATCTGCAAACTGTTCTTCAGCCCCCAGACGATCGCTATTGCGCCCAACTCGCGTTTCAACTCGCTGGATGAATTGGTCGAGTACGCGCGCGAGAACCCGGGCGAGCTGACCTATGGCTCACCAGGTCCCGGCACCTTGATGCATATTGCCACTGAACAGTTCCTGCAATTGGCCGGGATTGAAATCGAACATTTGCCGTTTACCGGTGAAGGGCCGGCCGCGACCGCATTGATGGGTGGGCATATCGACATGCTCATGGGCACGACCGGCGTGATGGTTGAGCGTGAATTCAATGCGGTGGTGGTGTTCAGCGAAGAGCCCGTCGACTCGCTGCCTGATGTTCCTACCGGCCTGTCCCTTGGTTACGACATGGTTTCAAGCTGGTGGGGCGGCGTTATCGCTCCGGCAGGCATTCCGGAAGAGGCCAAGGCGCGGCTGGTGGAGGGATGTGAATATGCCGTCGCGTCGGAATCCTACCAGCGGACGATCGAGCGCCTGGGTGCCCTGGTGCGTTTCCGGGGGCCCGATGATCTGAGGACCCTGGTCCATGAGGAGCATGAAACCAGCGGTCCGATCATCAAAGCAGTCCTGGATGGCGCGGGAGACTGAGCGTGAAGGTCCGGCTGCTGGACATTCTCTACGGAACGGTGATTTTCGGTGTGGCGGCATTCCTTTACTGGTATGCCGTCGACACGGGGATCTCGGCTCGTCGAGTGGCCAGCGATCCGATGTGGTACCCGAAAGTCATTCTGGTGCTGCTGGGGTTGTGTTCGGCGATCCTGGTCGTTCGGGGCCTGTTCATACGGATCAACACGTCTGCGTCCGGACGTCTGGAGTGGCGGCCAATGGCCGTCACTCTGCTCGTTTCCGGAGGAGCGTTGCTGTTGTACGAGCGCTTCGGCTTCCTCCTCGTTTCGCTGCTTGTCATCCCGTTGTTGAGCTGGCTGCTGGGTTTCCGCAGGCCAATTGTGCTGGCATTGATCACGGCTGGCTTCACGGTGGTGGTCTGGGTGGGCTTTCGTTTCGGCCTCGGCATCAGGCTCCCGGCCGGGACCCTATTTGCGCTTGGCGGCTAGGGCCGTCTTCACGCAGCCTGAAACCTGGACTCTCCTCATATGGATACATTTGTTGCAGCTATCCACATGCTGGTCATGCCGGCGGCAATTATCGCCCTCATTGGTGGCACCTTCGTAGGGATCATCGTAGGCGCCCTTCCGGGGCTCGGGTCGGTGCTGGCGATCAGCATGGCATTGCCGTTGACGTTCGTTCTGGGGCAGGAAGCCAGCATCGCCCTGTTGCTCGGCCTGTACTGCGGGTCGGTTTACGGTGGTTCCATCTCCGCCATCCTGATCAACACGCCGGGCACGCCGCAGGCGGCGGCGACGGTGATGGATGGCTATCCGATGGCGCGCGCCGGCAGAGTGGATCTTGCGCTTGGCTGGGCGACAACCGCATCCGCCATCGGCGGGTTGATCGCGACCGTCATTCTGGCCGTTGCCTCCCCACTGCTCGCGCAGGTGGGGCTTCGATTCGGTCCGGTGGAATACTTCGCCCTGGGGCTGTTTGCGCTCACCTGCATCGTCAGCGTCTCCCGGGAGCACATGGTAAAAGGACTGATAGCCGGCCTTCTCGGTCTGTTTGTTGCGGTCATCGGGCAGGATCCGATAACAGGGCACCAGCGGTTCCACTTCGGATCCTTCGAGCTGTCCGCGGGCATTGGAATCGTGCCTTTTCTGGTGGGGCTGTTCGCGCTTTCTGAAGTTCTGTGGCGTGTCTCGGAGAAGGCTTCGGCGTCCGGCGGGATCATGCGTTCGGGGTTTGCGTTTCCAGGTTTTCGGGAAATACGGGCGCGCGCGGTAGTTATCGTGAAATCCTCTCTGATCGGCACCTGGGTGGGGACATTGCCCGGAGTCGGAGCGACTGCGGCCTCCATGGTCAGCTACGCAGAGGCGAAGCGCAGCTCCCCCAATCGGGACAATTTCGGCAAGGGTGAGCCAGACGGTCTTATCGCCGCCGAGGCTGCCAATAATGGCGTGACCTCGGGAGCGATGGTGCCGACCCTGTCGCTGGGAATTCCCGGAGACCCGATTACCGCGATCATGCTGGGTGCGCTGGTCCTGCAGGGCATTACGCCCGGGCCGCGGCTGTTCGTTGACAGCGGCGACGTCGTGCTTTTCATCTTCATGGCGCTGTTCATGGCCAATTTCGTGTTATTCGCTTGCGGAGCCCTCATGGCGCCTGCGTTCTCCAGAATCCTGCGAGTTCCAGAGCCCGTATTGCTGGCCTGTATTCTGGTATTGGTGGCGGTCGGGACATTCAGCGTGAATTCCAATCCCTTTGATCTGGTCATCGTGCTGATTTCCGGAATTGCCGGATTTCTTCTGCGCTATAACGGATTCCCGCTCGCTCCCATCGTGATCGGTTTCGTGCTTGGCCCAATGATCGAGCAGAGCCTTCGGCAAGGGTTGATCCTGACGAGAGGTGACCTGCTGGCCTTCGTGAATTATCCGATAGCCCTGGCGCTGTTCATTCTGACGGTCCTGTTATTGCTCACGCCTTTGTTCCGACGATTGCTCATGCGCACGCGGTTTGGCGGACTGTGATTCTGTGTAGGCCCAGATACAGATGCCTGCGGCCGAAGAGCAGCTTATGACCTGACTTAGGAGACTGGAATGATCAGAAACGAGGCCCGGCTTGAGCAGCTATTGGACCAGGTCCGTGACTGGGTTCGTGAGGTGGCGATACCCAATGAGTCACGAGTGGAGTCCGAGAACGAGATCCCCGCGGAGATTGTCGCCGACATGCGTACGCGCGGCTTCTTCGGCTGGAGCATACCGGAGGAGTATGGCGGAGCGGGGTTGACGACGGAAGAGCTGGTGATGGCGGCTATGGAGCTCTCGCAAGCATCGACCGCTTTCCGCGCACGTGTCGGATCCAACACCGGCGTCGGATCAGAAGGCCTGGTTGTCGACGGCACGCCGGAGCAGAAGGCCCGCTACCTGCCGCTACTGGCGACGGGCGATATCACCGGTTGTTTTGCGCTGACCGAACCGGAAGCAGGTTCCGATGCGACGTCGCTGCGGACAAGCGCCACACGAGATGGTGCGGAATACGTGCTGAATGGCACCAAGCGCTTCATCACCAACGCACCGATAGCGGAGCTGTTCACCGTGCTGGCCCGGACCGATCCGAATGATTCCTCCAGCCGCGGAATCAGCGGCTTTCTCGTGGAACGCGGGACCCCGGGTTTAACAGTCGGCAAGCCCTACAGGATGATGGGGCAGGCCGGCTCCCCGGTTTCGGAGGTGTACTTCGAGGATTGCCGGGTGCCTGCCGAGAACCTGATCGGGGGCCAGGAGGGTATCGGCTTCCGAACCGCGATGAAGGTGTTGAACAAGCAACGGATACACTTGAGCGCACTCTGTACAGGACCCGCGATACGGATGCTGAACGAGGCTGTCGAGTTCTCCAGGCGGCGTCGTCAGTTCGGTCGGCCGATTAGCGAGTATCAGCTGGTCCAGGCGATGATCGCCGATTGCCAGGCCGAAGTCCACGCGGCCCGTGCCCTGATTCTGGAGACCGCGCGCAAGCGGGACGCTGATCTGGATACACGCATGGAAGCATCCATCTGCAAGTATTTCGCGTCCGAGATGTGCGGCCGGGTGGCGGACCGGGCAGTGCAGATATTCGGTGGCGAAGGCTATGTGGCCGATTATGCCTGTATCGAGAGACTCTACCGGGACGTCAGGGTATTTCGGCTGTACGAAGGCACCAGCGAGATTCATCAGGTGAATATCGCAAGAATGACCCTGCAGCGGGGAGCATAAGGGCTCCTTTCCCACCGTGTTTTCCACTTCTGGACGGCCCAGAATCCCAGGTCAGGGTCATAGGGCCCCAGCTCTTCGCGCTACCAACATTTCGGGGGAGCGCCGGTTGCTTCAGAAGGCGCGGACCTGTCGGATGCAAAGGTGGCAAGTTCGGGAACACGGATTGGTAGGCGGGTGGGCGACGCACGAACCCGAAGTGTTGGCATCTCGCGACTCTCAGAATAGAGCACTAAAGTGTTAAGCTTCTTTCGCCACGCAGGTCAAACGGTAGATCGTGGCGGTAAATCCTTGGCAACCTGGTGCTCTTCGTACGAGTTCGTCCAGCGATGGGATGTTTGTCAAGCAAGTAATTTCTATGGTTTAGAGTTACGGTTATGCCAAGCAGGTGTTCTTAGCCGTTCAGACATCTCCCGAGGCGGTCCCATCGCCTGCCAGCCGGCCCTTTCGTGGCTCTGGAGGGCGGGGCCAGCTTGAGTCGGGGCAGAGGGGTATCCGGGTCCTGCAAGCTGATCCGAGGAAATTTATGGTTAGGGGTTTCACCCGGCCCGGAGGTTGGCCGGTGTGCCTCGAAGGGGAGCAGTGCATCGATGAAGGTCACGATTTTCGGCAGCGGTTACGTGGGGCTGGTAACCGGTGCCTGCCTTGCGGATACGGGCAACAACGTTGTCTGTGTGGACATCGACAGCGAGAAGGTGGACCGGCTCAATCGCGGCGAAGTGCCGATTTTCGAGCCGGGCCTGGACGATGTGATCGCGAGGAACCGCGAGGCGGGGCGCCTGCACTTCACGACTGACGTGGCCAGGGCGGTTGGGCACGGCCTGTTGCAGTTCATCGCAGTGGGCACGCCGCCGGACGAGGACGGGTCCGCGGATCTGCAGTACGTGCTGGCGGTGGCGCGCTCGATCGGCGAACACATGACCGACTACCGGGTGGTGGTGAACAAATCCACTGTTCCGGTGGGTACCGCCGACAAGGTGCGCATGGCCGTGACCCAGACGTTGGCCGGCCGCAATGCCGATATCCCCTTTCACGTGGTCTCCAACCCGGAATTCCTCAAGGAAGGGGCCGCCATCAACGATTTCATGAAACCCGATCGTATCGTCGTGGGCAGCAACAACGAGCGTGCCACCGAACTGATGCGCGAGCTGTACGCACCGTTCAATCGTAACCGTGACAAGGTGCTGGTGATGGATGTGCGTTCCGCGGAACTGACCAAGTACGCCGCCAACGCCATGCTGGCCACCAAGATCAGTTTCATGAACGAGCTCTCCGGCCTGGCTGAACGGTTGGGGGCGGATATCGAGGCCGTGCGGCACGGCATCGGCTCGGATCCGCGCATTGGCTATCATTTCATCTATCCCGGATGCGGCTACGGCGGTTCCTGTTTTCCCAAGGACGTGAAGGCACTGGCACGCACGGCCCGCGGCGCCAGTTACGAACCGCTCATACTGGACGCGGTGGAAGCGGTGAATGCCCGCCAGAAGCAGGTACTGTTTCGGCGGCTGGAAGACCATTACGGCGGCGACCTGGCCGGACGCACGGTGGCGTTGTGGGGGCTGGCGTTCAAGCCGAACACCGATGACATGCGCGAAGCACCGAGCCGGGAGCTGATGGAGTCGCTCTGGGCTGCCGGTGCCCGGGTTCGCGCCTTCGACCCCGAGGCACTGGAGGAAACGCAGCGGATCTACGGTGCCCGTGAGGATCTGACGCTGTGCGAAGATCCGTACGAGGCGCTGGAGGGCGCCGATGTGCTGGCGATCTGCACCGAATGGCAGGTGTTTCGCAGTCCGGACTTCGACCGCATCAAGGCCAGCCTGCGCACGCCGGCGATTTTTGATGGCCGCAATCTCTACGAGCCCAGGCTGCTGCACGACCAGGGCTTCACGTACTACGCCATCGGGCGCGGTGACAGCGTCAAACGGTTTTCCTAGGGGCCTGCGGACAGGCCCCGGCACCACGGGGGCGCATTATGACGGAGACGGCAATGGAGGGCGATCAGGGGACATGGAGCGCGCTGGAGCGGCATGCCGAAGCGTTGAGTGGTACCCGGATCCACGACCTGTTCCGTCAGGATGCGCAGCGGGCGCGACACTTCAGCCTGCAGGTGAACGGTTTGCTGCTGGACTATTCCAAGCAGCTGTTCACGCCGGAAACCATGCAGCTGCTGCTGCGGCTTGCCCGCGAACGCGAGTTGGAGAGCTGGATCGACCGCCTGTTCGCCGGTGACGAGGTCAACTGTACGGAGCACCGTGCGGCATTGCATACCGCTCTGCGTGCCCCAAGCGACACCCCTGTTTCCGTTGACGGCGCCAATGTGATGCCTGACGTGCAGCGCCAGCGCATTCGCATTCGCCTTTTCGTCAATCAGCTGCATCGCGGCCAGTACCGCGGCTGCACCGGTCGGGTGATCACCGATGTGGTCAACATCGGTGTTGGCGGCTCCGATCTCGGCGCAGTGATGGCCACCGAGGCGCTGGCCCCGTACCGGTCCAACGCCATTCGCATGCATTACGTCTCCAGCATCGACGGTGTGCATGTCACCGACGTGCTGGAACGGGTCAACCCCAAGACCACGCTGTTCATCGTCTCATCCAAGTCCTTTACCACGTTGGACACCATGACCAACGCGCAGACGGTGCGCGAGTGGTTTCTGCGGCATGTGGACGACAAGGATGCGCTGGCCACGCATTTCATTGGTGTTTCCAGCAACGAAGCCGCCATGGCGGAGTTCGGCATTATCGAGGAGAACCGCTACCGCTTGTGGGATTGGGTGGGCGGTCGCTACTCCATTTCCTCGTCGGTGGGACTGCCGCTGGCCATCGCCATCGGCATGGACCATTTCGAGTCCATGCTGGCCGGCTTCCACGCCATGGATCGGCATTTCCGCCAGGCGCCGCTGGAAGCCAACATGCCCGTGCTGATGGCGCTGCTGGGCGTGTGGTACCGGAATTTCCTCGGGGCCACCGGTCACGTGGTGCTGCCCTACGACCATCGCCTGCACCGTTTCCCGGCCTATCTCCAGCAGTTGGAGATGGAGAGCAACGGCAAGAGCGTGACCCGCGACGGCGAGCCGGTTTCGTGGCAGACCTGCCCGTTGGTCTTCGGCGAGGTGGGCCCCAACGCCCAGCATTCCTTCTACCAGTTGCTGCACCAGGGCACGCCCCTGGTGACAGCCGATTTCCTCGCTCCCGTTCACGGTTCCGCCGAATACCCGCGGCATCACGACCTGGCGCTGGCCAATTGCTTCGCCCAGAGCCGGGCGCTGATGGAGGGGCAGAGCGCTGAGCAGGCGGCCGATGCGCTGCGCAAGCAGGGTCTCCCGGAAGAGGCCATCCGGCGCGCGGTGCCCCACAAGGTGCATGCCGGCAACAAGCCCAGCAATACGCTGCTTTTCCAGCGTCTCGACCCTCATACGCTGGGCCTGTTGATTGCCCTGTACGAGCACAAGGTCTATGTACAAGGGGTGATCTGGCAGGTGAACTCCTTCGACCAGTGGGGCGTGGAGTTGGGCAAGCAACTGGCCAAGGAGCTGCTTCCGGCCGTGACAGGTCATGGCAAGGCGCCGGAACTGGACCCCTCCACCCGGGCGTTGCTGGACTACCTGCGTCAGGCAAGAACGCTTTAACAATTCCCACGCACGCGTCGCAGCCGGATAGTGCGCGACGCCAGGCGGGGTGCGCAGCGCCGTGGTGATTCCACGGTCAAGCGCCAGAACAACGCAGTGCGAAATCTCCGGCTGCAACCCCCCGGGGCCCGGCCGTATCGCTCGTGGCGTTGTCGCAAGCCACCGCGTGTAGAATGACGAGCTGCGGCATCTTGCTTCTGGCCACGAACGATGCGGGCTCGAGCGCGAACGTGGGAATTGATCCGCGCTTCCCCGGGCATGCCGCCGTCGGCGGTCTCGAACGTACACTTCACTTCATGGGACAGGACGCTTCATGTCACAAAAATCGATCCGGACAGTTGTATTCCCCGTTGCCGGCCTCGGCACCCGCTTTCTCCCTGCCACCAAAGCCAGCCCCAAGGAAATGCTGCCGGTGGTGGACAAACCGCTGATCCAGTATGCGGTCGAGGAGGCTGTGGCGGCGGGAGCCAAGCAGCTGGTATTTGTAACCGGCCGTACCAAGCGCGCCATCGAGGATCACTTCGACAAGGCTTACGAGCTTGAAGTGGAACTGGAGGCAAAGGGCAAGCACGCGATGCTCGAGCTCGTGCGGAACACGGTGCCCAGCGGCGTCAACTGCATATACATCCGCCAGGGCGAGGCGCTGGGCCTGGGGCATGCCGTGCTCTGCGCGCAGCCTATCGTCGGAGACGAGGCCTTCGGCGTTATCCTGGCGGACGACCTGATTGACGGCCAGGGCGAGCAGGTGATGTCCCAGATGGCCAAGGAGTACACCAAGCACCAGTGTTCGATCCTGGGTGTGGAGCGCATTCCCCCGGAAGAAACGCAGAAATATGGCGTGGTGAGCGCCAGCGAGTTCAACTCGGAACTCTCACGCCTGACCGGCATCGTGGAAAAACCGAAGCCGGAGGATGCTCCTTCGAACCTGGCTGTGGTGGGGCGTTACATTCTGTCGCCACGCATCTTTCAGCTGATCGAGGAGACTCCGCCGGATGCGAAGGGCGAGATACAGCTCACCGATGCAATTGCCCGGCTGCTGGAATACGAAACGGTGCTGGCCCACGAATTCAAGGGCCTGCGTTATGACTGCGGCAGCAAGCTTGGGTATCTGAAGGCCACGGTGGAATACGGCCTCAAGCATCCGGAGCTTGGCCCGGAATTCGCCGCGTATCTGGAAAGTCGCTAGCGGCCAGGGTGGGGAGGGTCGTGTCGCTCTCCCCACCCGATAGTTCGTATTGCAATGTATTCATAGCGTTTTATTCCTTTTCCGTCTGACCAGCTGCAGGTAGAGTCCGCAGCTGTTTTTCGTTCCGTTACTCGTCACACAGCCGTGTGATCGTTGCGGCGGGCAGGAGTCACTTGCATTGGCCTGGGAAGCTTGGCTAACGGTCATCGTCGTGCTCGGCGTGCTGGGAACGCTGACGTTCTCCCGTGCCGCGCCGGACATGGTTTTTCTCGGTGCGGTCTCGCTGCTGATGCTGACCGGCGTTCTGGCGCCCGCGCAGGCGTTCGGCGGTCTGGCGAACCAGGGGCTGCTGACGGTGGCGGTGCTGTACGTGGTGGTGGCTGGCTTGCAGGAAACCGGCGGCATCCAGTGGATCGTGCAGAGGGTGCTTGGCAGGCCGCGTTCGCTCGCCCACGCGCAGGTGAAGTTGATGGCACCTGTGGCCGGCATGAGCGCTTTCCTCAACAACACGCCCGTGGTTGCCATGCTCATCCCGGCGGTCAGCGAATGGTCCAAGAAGTTCGGCCTTTCCAACTCCAAGCTCATGATACCGCTGAGTTATGCGGCCATCCTCGGCGGTACCTGTACCTTGATCGGCACCAGCACCAACCTCGTGGTGAACGGCCTGATCATCGACTACACGCCCTCCAGTGGTCTGAGCATGTTCGACCTGGCATGGGTGGGGGTTCCGGTGGCAGTAGCCGGGTTGGCGTTCATTCTGCTGACCACCCGCTGGCTGCTGCCGGACCGGCGGCCGGCCATGAGTCAGCTCAGCGATCCGCGGGAGTACAGCGTGGAGATGCTGGTGGACAAGGACGGCCCGCTGGTGGGTCGAACCATCGAGGAGGCCGGGCTGCGCCATCTCTCCGGCATGTTCCTCGCCGAGATCGACCGCAACGGCGCGATACTGCCTGCCGTTTCCCCGCAGGAAAAGCTGCAGGCCGGCGACCGGCTGGTGTTCGTTGGTATCGTCGAGTCGGTGGTGGAGCTGCAGAAGATCCGCGGCGTGACTCCCGCCACCGATCAGGTGTTCAAGCTGGATGTCCACCGCTCCCAGCGGAACCTGGTGGAGGCGGCGGTCTCGGCATCCTCGCCCATGGTCGGGCGTAGTATCCGTGATGGCCAGTTCCGCTCGCACTATGATGCCGTGGTGATTGCCGTGGCGCGCCATGGCGAGCGTATTCGGCAAAAGGTCGGGGATATCGTGCTGCGACCGGGGGATACACTGTTGCTTGAAGCGCGGCCGCAGTTTGCCGAGCAGCAGCGCAACAGCCGGGACTTCTTCCTGGTGAGCAGGATCGAGGAGTCCGTCTCGCCCCGGCATGAAAAGGCGCCGTTCGCCCTTGGTATACTGGTGGCCATGGTGGCCCTGGTCACCGTCGGCTGGTTCACCATGCTCGAGGCGGCGCTGCTGGCGGCTGCGGGTATGCTGGCGACCGGTTGTTGCAGCGTTTCGTCGGTCTACCGCCATATCGACTGGTCCGTGCTGATGGTGATCGCCGCTGCATTCGGGCTGGGTGTTGCCATGGACCAGACCGGCGTTGCAGCCGCCACTGCGCAGACGGTGGTCGGTCTGTCCGGTGACCACCCTTGGATGAATCTGGCAGTGATCTATCTGTTGACAGCCTTGTTCACGGCGGTCATTACGAACAACGCGGCGGCTGTGCTGATGTTCCCCATTTCCTATGCGCTGGCCGGGGATCTGGGGCTGGATTTCATGCCCTTTGCCATTGCGGTGATGCTGGCGGCTTCCGCCAGTTTTGCCACGCCCATGGGGTATCAGACCAACCTGATGGTGTTTGGCCCCGGTGGCTACCGGTTCGCCGATTTTCTGCGTATCGGTCTGCCGCTGAACCTGGTGACCGGCATCGTGGCGGTGCTGGTCATACCGCTGGTCTGGGGCTTCTGACGAATTTGATGTATCAACGTAGCGAGGAAATCATGTCCAATCCGTCCAACGAACTGATCGCGCCGCACGGTGGCACCTTGAAAGAGCTGCTTGTCTCCCCGGAGCGCGTCGCGGAGCTGAAGAAGGAGGCGGTGGACCTGCCGTCCTGGGATCTGACCGCCCGCCAGGTTTGTGACACCGAATTGCTGCTGAACGGCGGTTTCTCCCCGCTGGACGGGTTTCTCACGCAGAAGGATTACGACGCCGTCTGCGAAACCATGCGGCTGGCCGACGGTACGTTGTGGCCCATGCCGATCAACCTGGATGTGACCGAGGCTTTTGCCGAGACGCTGAAGGCGGGCGACCGGGTCGCACTCCGTCACCCGGAGGGCATGGTGCTGGCGGTGATGGCCATCGAGGACATCTACCGCCCGGACTTCCGCAAGCAGGCGGAGCAGGTCTTCGGCGCCGCCGATGAAGCCCATCCGGAAGTCTTCCGTCTGTTCCACCAGACCAACCCGGTGTACCTGGGCGGCCGTCTGGAAGGGCTGGAGCTGCCGCCCCACCACACGTTCAAGCATTTGCGCCATACGCCGCGCGAGTTGCGGGAGCTGTTCGTCAAGCTGGGCTGGAACAACATCGTCGCGTTCCAGACGCGCAACCCCATGCACCGCGCCCATGTGGAACTGGCCAAGCGTGCTTCCCAGCAGGGCGAGGCGAACCTGCTGATTCACCCGGTGGTGGGCATGACCAAGCCGGGGGATGTGGACTACTTCGTCCGCGTGCGCTGCTACCAGGAAGTGGTCAAGCACTTCCCGGAGCAGACAACCGCGTTGTCTCTGCTGCCGCTGGCCATGCGCATGGGCGGCCCGCGGGAGGCGGTCTGGCATGCCATCATCCGAAAGAATCATGGCTGCGCACGCTTCATTGTCGGGCGCGACCACGCCGGCCCGGGCAAGAACTCGAAGGGCGAGGACTTCTACGGCCCGTACGATGCCCAGGAACTGGTGCAGAAATACGAGGAAGAGCTGGGCATTACCATGCAGCCGTTCGAGGAAATGGTGTACGTGGAGGACATGGCCCAGTACGTACCGCGTTCCGAGGTGCCCGAGGAGGCCCGCGTGCTGAACATTTCCGGCACCGAGCTGCGGCGGCGTCTGAAGGAAGGCCTGGAACTGCCTGAATGGTTCTCCTATCCGGAAGTCATTGCCAAGCTGCGCCAGGCGTTCCCGCCGAAGCGGGAACAGGGCTTTACCGTGTTCTTCACCGGTCTGTCCGGCTCCGGCAAGTCCACCGTGGCGAACATCCTGATGGCCAAACTGATGGAAATCGGCACGCGCCCGGTGACCATGCTGGACGGCGACCTGGTGCGTAAGCACCTTTCCAGCGAGCTGGGCTTCTCCAAGGAACACCGCGAGATCAACATCAAGCGCATCGGCTACGTGGCCAGCGAAATCACCAAGAACCGTGGCATCGCCATCTGTGCGCCCATCGCACCCTATGCGGCGACCCGGCGAGAGGTGAGGGAGATGATCAGCCAGTACGGCGGCTTCATCGAAGTGCACGTGTCCACGCCCATCGAGGTGTGCGAGGAGCGTGACCGCAAGGGTTTGTATGCCAAGGCGCGTGCCGGCCTGATCAAGCAGTTCACCGGTATCGACGACCCCTACGAGGAGCCCGAGAATCCGGATGTGGTGGTGGATACCTCCCGCTTCAGCGCCGACGAACTGGCGCACCAGGTGCTGCTGCAACTGGAGAAGCAGGGCTACATCGACAGGGAATAGCCAGCGCCGGGTGCGCACCGGCGTGTGGTGCGCACCCGGCGGATCATGATCCCGCCCGCCGCCGGTATCCCGGGCAGCGCTAGGTGGATGAAGACGAAGCCGATATCCACTGTCAATTGCCGGTACCACGCGCCCTTGCGTAACAACAGGACCGAGAAACCATGAATACCGATACCATCGACGGCGTCATCCGCATCGCCCGCCGCGCCGGCGTAGCCATTCTGGAGGTCTACAATCGGCCTGATTTCGGCGTTGAGCAAAAGGCGGACGACTCGCCGCTGACCGCCGCCGATCGCGCCGCTCACGCGGTGATCGATGCCGGCCTTCGGGAGCTGACACCAGAGATCCCGGTTCTCTCGGAGGAAGGCAAGAACGTTCCGTACGAGACACGCTCCCGCTGGCAGCGCTTCTGGCTGGTCGACCCGCTGGACGGTACCAAGGAGTTCATCAAGCGCAACGGCGAATTCACCGTCAACATCGCGCTGATCGAAGACGGCCGTCCGCTGTTCGGCGTGGTGTACGCGCCGGCGCTGGATACCTTGTATGTGGGCGAAGTTGGCCAGGGAGCCTGGAAGCAGGAAGCCAATGGTGTGCGTGAGCCGTTGCGGGTGCGTATGCCTGCTGAAGGAGAGGGGCATGCAGTGGTCAAGAGCCGCTCTCATCCGTCCGGGGAACTCGCCGAGTACCTGGAAACCATCCAGGTGGCCGATTCCGTGCCGGTGGGCAGCTCCCTGAAGTTCTGCGTGGTGGCTGAAGGTCGGGCGACGCTGTACCCGCGTTTCGGGCCGACCATGGAGTGGGACACCGGTGCCGGCCAGGCGGTTGTGGAAGCGGCCGGCGGCAAGGTCATGCGCGTCGACCAGCCCGATCAGCCGCTACGTTACAACAAGGAAAACCTGCTGAACGGTTTCTTCATCGTCTCCGCCTAGGCAATGCGCCCGCCGCCAGGCCGGAAACGGCCTGCGTTGGCTGCTTTCATCACCAGTTCGGGCTTGCGTCCGCCGGTAGCAACCGCTGCGCGGTTACTCCCCTACGATGGGATGGGAGCCGGGAGCCGGGAGCCGGGAGCCGGGAGCCGGGAGCCGGGAGCCGGGAGCCGGGAGCCGGGAGCGGCGTGTAGGGGGGTAATCGCCGTAGGCGATTGCCACCGATCCGGCCGCAGGCCGGACAGGTTCGTGGAGACGGTTGTCTCCCGGCACCCGGACTTGCCGCCGGGCGCCGCGACGTTCAGTCGTCCTCGGCCTCCAGCACGTCCACCTCGAACACCAGGTCCTGCCCGGCCAGCGGGTGATTCAGGTCCAAAGTGGCGTATTCCCCTTCGATCTTCACCACGCGTGCCTGCAGGTAGTGGCCGGCATCGTCGCCCACCGTGAGCATCGCCCCCTCGTGCCGGGTCTCCGTGGGTAGCTCGAACAGCGAGACGGTCTGCAGCGCGTCCTCGTCCCGGGGACCGTAGGCCTGCTCCGCCGAGAGTTCCACCCGCTGCGTGGTTCCGGGCTGGATACCCCGCAGCGCCTCATCCAATGCCGGCAGCAGTTCGCCGCTGCCTTCCCGGTACACCAACGGGGCTTCCCAGAGGTTGTTCTCCACCTCGGTACCGTCGCTGAGATACAGCGTGTAGCGAATTGCCAGCCGTCTGCTCATCTTGCCTTCGTCTCCCGCTGGCTGAGCGCCTGGTCCACCAGGGCGCGGAACAGCGCCTGCTGCTCGCTGCGCTGGGGCAGGTATTCCGGATGCCACTGCACGCCGAGGACGCAGGGATGCCGGACATGCTCGATCGCCTGGACCACGGTGGTGTGCTCGCGCCCGACAATGCGCAGGTTCTGGCCTGGTGTGCGGATGGCCTGCCGGTGCAGCGAGTTCACCTGGCATCGGTGGTCGCCGATGATCGTCGCCAGCCGGCTCCCCGGCTCCAGCACCACTGATTTCTGCGGCCAGATGGTCCAGAGACTGGGCGCTTCGTCGTAGTAGTCGGACAGGTCCTGGTGCAGCGTGCCCCCACAGACCACGTTCAGCAACTGGGCGCCGCGGCAGATTCCCAGTATCGGCAAGCCGTTCTCCAATGCCTGCTCCAGCAGCCGCGTTTCCAGCGCATCGCGATCGGGATCGCCCCGATGGAGCTGCTTGGTCGCCAGCAGGCGTCGTAGCACCCAGATAACAGGAAACAGCATCAGTGTGAGCAGGAACCGGCCCAGGCTGGGGCTGCGCCGCCTCAGCTCCGAGAGGTCCGGTGCGGCCCGCTGTTCGCCGTAGAGGTGTGGGTCGACATCCGCGCCGCCGCCGATAACCAGGCCATCCAGCCGTTCCGGCTCCCTTGGCCGATCCGGCGTGATATGAACCGCTCTGCCCCCGGCTCGCCGGATGGCAATCCAACTGAAGATCCAGGACGCTGCGCCCCCGCGGGACGGTCCGGTGACACCGATGAGCGGTCTCATGCCGGCAACCACGTCTCACACAGTTCGGCCCACTGCCGGTCTATGCCTCCCAGGTGCGGTCCCTTGTGGTGATAGTAGCGCTCGCCCATTTCGGCCATCAGTTCGGGCCGAGCCGCCAGCCACTCCACGATCACCCAGCCGTGCCATTCCTGGGCCAGTGTCCACTCAGGTTCGTCGATACGGCAGTTGGGAAGACGGTAATGGAATGCGGGCCGCGCCTTGACCATTGCCGCATCGGCAACACCGCGCACTGCGCGGTCGCCGACCATTTCCCGGAACAGCGGCAGCATGTCCAGAGCCCTGTTGCGCGTGGGGTTGTGGTGGAGATAGTCGGACACCAGTCGCTCGATATCCGGTTGGTAGGAAGGGTCGGTCACCAGTCTGCGATATGGATCGGGGAAAGGGTCGATATAGGGCGTGACCCGGCGGCTCCAGTCCACTTCTCCCTTGATATGCAGCCAGTCGAACAACAGCAGGAAGGCCTTGAGGTGCGCCAGTGCCGCCTCAGTTGTCACCTCCGCCAGTTCCGGGTTCAGATGCAGGCCGAAGGCGTAGAGGACCGACAAGCGGGTGCCGCGGGCGTGTTCCTGCTGGAGCCGGATGCGCAGTTTCTCCAGCTCCGGCACATCCCGCATGGGCATGGGCGGGGAGACGATCTCATGTGGAACGATGGTGCTTGCCGCCCTGGCCAGGAAGTCCTCCACCCGGCCCTTGTAGCTCTGCCCCTCCATGTCCAGCCCCACCTTGCGCAGCAGCCGGGCGTAGGTGCGTTCTTTCAGCAGCGTGGTGTCGATCTCCACCTGGAAGTCGCCCCAGCACGTGCCGGCCACGGTCTGCACAAAAGGATCACGCTGTTCCACGTGGCCCCCGTACAGTTCCATGATGATTTCACAGATGCGGTGCAGTTCCAGGCCGGCGAACTCCAGCTCGACGCCCAGACGGCGGGGCTGGCCATCTGACCGGTGCAGACGTTCTGGAAAAGGAAAATCCATCCGTTTGCTCGCCTCGTGCGTTGCTGCGTGCGCAGAGTGTAACGCGGAAGGCCGGGCGATTGCCGTGTTTTCCGGCGGCGCAGGGGTTCGTGAACCGGTCGTGCGCCGACGGTCACTGCTGGTGCTAACCTTGTCCAAGCTGCGTAAACTACGCCGCAACGACGGGCGCCTTTGCCAGACCCCCGTACCCTGTTGTCTCTGCTTCGAGTGTTCTCGCCATGACGTATTGCCTTGCCTCCCTGGTCAACGCCGGCCTGGTCTTTGCCGCCGATTCCCGTACCAATGCGGGTCTTGATAACGTCAACAGCTATCGGAAGATGCACACGTTCATCTGGGAAGGGGATCGCGTGCTGGTCCTCTTGAGCGCCGGCAACCTTGCCACTACCCAGGCCGTGGTCACGCGGCTGCAACGGGAGGCCGAGGAAAATGCCGGGCCGTTGCACGAGGCGCGACACTTGAGCCAGGTTGCGGAATACGTGGGCGAGGTCAGCCTGGAGATGCAGCGGCGGCACCATTCCCCGGACGCACCGAATCGGGTATCGATGGAATCCACCTTCATACTCGGCGGTCAGATACGCGAGGAAGACCCAGGTATGTTCCTGGTCTATCCGCAGGGTAATTTCATCACCTGCTCGGAGGAGCAGCCGTTCCTGCAGATCGGCGAGACCAAGTACGGCAAACCGATACTCGATCGGGTGATCGAGCCGGGGATATCACTGGAAGACGCGGCCCGCTGTGCGCTGGTGTCCATCGACTCCACCATGCGCTCCAATCTCTCCGTGGGGCCGCCGGTGGATATGGCCATCTACAAGCGCAACAGCCTGACCGAGCCGCGAATGCTGCGCTACAAGCTGAATTCCCCGTACTTCGCATCCATTCGAAAGCAATGGGGCGAGGGTCTGCGTCGGCTGTTCGACGAACTGCCCCGGTTCGACTGGGAGCAGCAGTAACCGGGCGGAATCAAAGGCGTCGGATTGTGGTCAATTCAGGAATCGACCACTCACGTGGTCTCGTAAGCACTACGGTGTTTCCGTAATCTCTTGGCGGGAGTGATGAATAATGCAACTGGTGCGCCGTTATTGGCCGTTTTTTCTGATAGCGCTGTTCCTCGTCGCCGCGGCGGGAGGGTGGTGGCTGACCCAGGCCCTGGCCACCGGCAGCGCGGAGAGCCGGGTGGAGGCGTCCTCGGAGCTTGCCCGTCTGGCGGCGACGGAGCAGGATATCAAGGTCTACAAGACCCCCTGGTGCGGTTGCTGCACCGCCTGGGTGGATTACCTGGAAGAGCAGGGTTTCACTACCGACGTGCTGGATGTGGACCAGGAACAGCTGAACAGCATCAAGATGGCGGCCGGCATGAGCCAGTCGCTGGCCTCGTGCCACACCGCCTTCGTCAACGGCTACGTGGTGGAAGGTCATGTTCCGGCAGAGGACATCCGGCGCCTGCTTGATGAGGCCCCGTCGGATGTGGTTGGCATCGCTGTTCCCGGCATGCCGATCGGCTCCCCAGGCATGGAACAGGGCGATCGCAAGGACCCGTATGATGTCGTTGCCTTTGATGCCGAGGGGAATACCCGGGTATATTCGCAACATAATCAGTAGCGCCGGAATCACTGAAATGAGCTTTGGACCCCTCCCTGCCGCCCACCGGCGCTGTAGCCAGATCCTGCTGGGCGGCCTGTTTGTGCTCATCCTGGCGGCGTGCTCCACATCGCCCACCGGTCGCACCCAGCTCACGGTGTTTCCTTCCGGCGAGATCAACCGGATGGGGCTCGCCGCTTATGAGGAAATGCAGCAGCAGACTCCGGCCACGCGGGACCAGGCCAAACGCGATTATGTCCAGTGCATCACTGATGCGCTGATCGCGGAACTGGATCGGCGCGAGCGGCGTATGGATTGGGAGATGACGGTGTTCGAAGACGATGCCGTCAACGCCTTCGCACTGCCGGGTGGCAAGATGGGCGTCTATACTGGATTATTGGATGTGGCTGAAAACCAGCACCAGCTCGCCGCGGTAATCGGCCATGAAATCGGCCATGTGCTCGCCGACCATGGTAATGAGCGGATGTCCACCGCGTTCGCCACCACGGCCGGGCTGCAGGTGGTGCAGGTGATCGGCGGCGAGCCGTCCCCACAGCGCGATCAGGTGATGGGGCTGCTGGGACTGGGGGCGCAGTTCGGCATCATTCTGCCGTTCAGCCGCACCCAGGAGAGGGAGGCCGACATCATCGGCCTGGATCTGATGGCCAAGGCCGGGTTCGACCCGCGCGAAAGCGTGAAATTGTGGCAGAACATGAGTGCGGCAAGCGGTGAGCAGCCGCCGGAGTTTCTGTCGACACATCCCTCGCACAATACGCGAATGCGGGACTTGCAGGACCGTATGCCGAGGGCTATGGAATACTATGAGAATGCACGGCGGGAGGGGAAGCGCCCCGACTGTGGTTGATACCGGTATGAAGGAGGGTGGTGCGAATGGGCGAAGCCAGACGTCAGGAACGCGAGATCATCAACTATTACCTGCCGACGTTCGACCGGCGTAGCGGCAGTCTGCTCGGCTACCTGGTGGATATTACCGAGCAGGGGTTGATGTTGCAGACGCATGATCAACTGGCGCCGGATCAGGACATCGAACTGCGACTGCAACTGAAGGAGCCGCTGGACGGCGCGGATCACATCCTGCTGGAGGCGCGCGTGGTCTGGAGCAGGAAGCAGGGCACGTCGATCTTCTTCCACTCCGGTTTCGAGTTCCGGACCATCGAGGAGGATCAGCGCCGCCTGGTCAACATACTGACCAAGAGCTACCGGCTGGAAGTGCCGGAGTAACCAACCTTGTTGCCCGGTCGCAAGGCTGACCGGAGAAATACACACGCGGGGGCGAGGTCGGTGTAACGGCCCGCCCCCGTGACGTTTCCGGTGGCTACGGCAGGTTGGGGAAGCGGATGCCCACCATCTCCTGCATGACCCGAATCACCTGGCAACTGTATCCGAACTCGTTGTCGTACCAGACGTAGAGCACGCACTTGTTGCCGTTGACCAGCGTGGACGCGGAATCCACCACCCCCGCGTGGCGCGAGCCCACCAGGTCCGAGGACACAATCTCGGTGGACGCGGTGTAGTCGATCTGCTCCTGCAGCTCGGAGTGCAGAGCCACGTCGCGCAAGTAGCCGTTCAGCTCTTCCTTGCTGGTATCACGGCTCAGGCTGAGGTTCAGCACGGCCAGGGAGACGTTGGGCGTGGGGACGCGGATGGCATTGCCGGTCAACTTGCCCTTCAGCTCCGGCAGGGCCTTGGCCACCGCCTTGGCTGCGCCGGTTTCCGTCAGCACCATGTTCAGGGCAGCGCTGCGGCCACGGCGGGAACCCGGGTGGTAATTGTCGATCAGGTTCTGGTCGTTGGTGTAGGAATGCACGGTTTCCACATGGCCGTGCTCGATGCCATATTCGTCCTGCAGGGCCTTCAGCACCGGCACGATGGCGTTGGTGGTGCAACTGGCCGCCGACACGATCCGGTCGTCGCCTTTCATATCGCCCTGGTTCACACCGTACACGATGTTGGGCAGGCCACCCTTGCCCGGCGCCGTCAGCAGCACCCTGGAGGCGCCCTTGGCCTTCAGATGAAGGCTCAGGCCCTCTTCGTCGCGCCACTTGCCGGTGTTGTCCACGATCAGCGCGTTGTCGATGCCGTACTGGGTGTAGTCGATGGTGTCCGGCGAATCCGCGTAGATCACCTGGATGAAATTGCCATTGGCGATGATGGCGTTGGCATCGTCCAGCACGTGGATGGTGCCGTTGAACGGGCCGTGGACGGAATCGCGCCGCAGCAGGCTGGCCCGCTTCTCGATGTCGTGTCCCTTGCCTTTGCGCACCACGATGGCCCGCAGCCGCATCTTGTTGCCGCTGCCGGTGCGCTCGATCAGCAGTCGAGCCAGCAGTCGGCCGATGCGTCCGAAGCCGTATAGCACCACGTCCTGCGGCTCATTGAGCTGCAACTGGCCCTTGCCTTCCAGGATGGAGTCCAGCTTGCGGTGCAGGTAGTCGGCGATGGTCTCTTCCTTGCCGGCATCCTTCAGATAACCGGTGGTGAGCTTGCCCAGGTCCAGTCTCGCAGGACACAGGTTCATGCGGGACAGCTCTTCCAGCATCGGGTAGGTGTTGTGCACCGACAGGCCTTCCGGCTCGTATTGCTTGACGAACCGGTGTGCCTTCAGGATGTCGATAGTGGTGCAGTTGATCAGGGGGCGGCCATAGATGCGGAGGACCACTCCCTTGTCGCGATAGAGCTTGCCGATCATCGGCAGCATCAGTTCCGCCAGTTCCTGGCGCTGGGTCCAGTCGTTGAGGTAGGAATCTTGCTGTTGCTGGTTCATGCTGACTCCGGCTACGCCGCGCCGTGATCGGGCACTACGCTGAATGAAAGAAAGGATTTTCAGAACCTTGGGCGGGGCGGATTCTACGAAAATCCGGGCCGCGAGTCACCATGAGAAAAGAGATTGTTGTGGAAGTGGACATCGAGGCGCCGCCGGAGACGGTCTGGCAGGTGCTGCTGGATTTCCCTGCCTATGCCGAGTGGAATCCGCTGATTACCGAGGCCCGGTTGTCCGGCGAGGCCCGCACGGCGGAACGCCTGCGGCTGGCCCGACAACTCCCCGGCCGACCGCCGGAGCAATCGCGGCCGGAATTGTTGCGAGTGCTGCCGGCGAAGGAGCTGAGTTGGCTGGAGCGCATCTGCCCCATGGCCGGGCTGCTGGATGCGGAGCAGAGGTTCGTGCTGGAGCCGGAGCGCGAGGGAGCCGCCACCCGGCTGTTGCAGCGGCGGAAGTTCAGCGGAGTGCTCATGCCGCTGTTCTGGGTGCGCCGCCACCGTGCGTGGCGAGCGGGCATGGGAAGCATGAACCGGGCCCTGAAGGCGCGCTGCGAGGACCTGGTGTGCGATCCTGCCGATAGCGCTGTTCCCTGAGCGTCGCGGTGACAGAACCCGCGGACTGGTGGCGGCGCACCGTACTAGCCCAGCCAGATGACCAGCACCCGCAGCGTGACTGCCAGAACGGCGACGGTGAAACCCAGGGTGGCGACACCAAGGAGCCAGTAGCCGGCGCGCCGCAAGCGCAGCGACAATCGCCGCAGCAGCGGCATGCCGGGACCCGGTTGCGGCGGTATCCGGCGGAAACCGTTGATCAGAATGACCAGCAGCAGCGTCCAGAGCATCAGCATCACGGACAGGATCAGCATGCCGTCCGGCAGTACGCCCAGCGCCGCCAGCAAGGACAGCACAGCAAATACCGGCAGTGCCATCAGCAGGCCGCGCTTGGCGGGCTGCAGCGTTGCGGCGATTCTTCCCAGCAGTTCCAGCATCATGTCCCCCTGATGAAACGCACCATACGGAATTTCTGGACGCGGGGCGATGCCTTGGTGCATGTTGCCCCTGGCAGCGCCTGTGGGGCGGGCGTTCTGAGAGTGCTTGGGGGTAAGGGGGGAGCATGCAACTGTATCGGGTGCTGGCGGGGGCGGTGGCCATACTGGTTGGCCTGGGGATGGCCCGCTTCGGTTATCCGCCGCTGGTTCCCGGCATGGTCGAGCAGGGCTGGTTCACACCGGCCCAGGCGGGGTACCTCGGGGCGGCCAACCTGCTGGGCTATCTGTTCGGCGCCTTGAGCGCATCCCGTTTCGCCACCCGCGTGGGGACCGCCGCTTCAATCAGGCTGGGTCTGGCGCTGATCACACTGAGCTTCCTGGTCTCCTCCTGGGCCGCACCGTTCCTCTGGTTTTTCCTCTGGCGTTTTCTCTCCGGTTGGGCAGGCGGCATCCTGATGGTGGTGGCTGCCTCCACGGTGCTGACCACGACGCCGCTGAAACAGCGGCCGCTGGCCGGCGCGATCGTATTCAGTGGCGCCGGGGTGGGGGTGCTGTTTTCGGCAAATGTCGTGCCCTGGCTCACGGCCTTGTCGGTGAGCTGGGCCTGGCTGGCCATGGGCCTGCTCTGCCTGGGCCTGATGCTTGCCACCTGGAGGGCCTGGGAGGCCGAGGCAGCCGCCGGTAAAGCCAGTACAGCGCAGCTGTTGGCGCCGGTCGGCGCGCTGCCGCTGGCGGTGCTGCTGGTGGTGGTGGGATACGGGCTGCAGTCGGTGGGTTATGTGCCCCACACGCTGTTCTGGGTGGACTTCCTGGCTCGCGAGCAGGGGCTGGGGGCTGCATTCGCCTCGGTGCAATGGAGCCTGTTCGCGCTGGGGGCCATCGCCGGGCCCTTCCTGGCGGGCTGGGTGGCGGCGCGACTGGGTTGGTATCCGGCCTTGCTGCTGGCAGTGGCGTTGATGACGGTCGCCTTGTTGCTGTCCAGCGTGGCCGACACCCTGTTGCTGGCATCCCTGTGTTCTTTCGTGGTCGGGGCGATGGTGCCGGGGCTGGTATCGCTCACCTCGGGCTATCTATCGCAGCTGGTTCCGCTGGAGGAGCACCGCCGGGCCTGGGGCTGGGCAACGGCCTCTTTTGCATTGGCGCAGGCGGTCGGCGGCTATGCCCTGGCGGGCGTGTTTGGTTGGGTCGGCAGCTATCCGCCGGTGTTCATCATCGGCGGCGTGTCGTTATTCCTTGGCTTCATCGTTGCCGCCCTGTCCCGCTTCGGCCGCTCTCCGGCGTAGGGTGCCCAGAGCGCAGCGATGCGCACCAATCCCCCAGCATGGGCCGGTGCGCATCGCCTTCGGCTCTGGGCATCCTACACGGGTGTCAGCAGGGGCTTGCCGTCGAAATGCGCGCGGAGATTGTCCACGACGAGTTGGCCCATTTCCGCGCGGCATTCCTCCGTGCCGCTGGCGAAATGCGGCTGCAGGACGACGTTGTCCATGGTCAGCAGCGCCTCCGGCACATGGGGTTCGTTGGCCAGCACGTCCAGCGCGGCACCCCGGATGCGGCCCTCGGCCAGCGCCCGGATCAGTTCCGGCTCGTCCACCGTGGCGCCGCGGCCTATGTTGATCAGCGTGCCGTCCGGCCCTAGTGCATCCAGCACCTCCCGATTCACCATGCCGTCGGTAGCCGGGCCGCCCGGGACGATGATCATCAGGAAGTCGCTGTCCGCCGCCAGGGAGAGCAGGGAGTCGTGATAACGGTACGACACGTCGGGGTTCGGGGTCCGTTGGTGGTAGGCGATGCTCATGTCGAAGGCTTCGGCACGCTTCGCGACCGCGCGACCGATCCTGCCCAGGCCGAGTATGCCCAGCCGTTTGCCGGTGACCCTGTAGCCGAGGCCCAGCCCTTTCAGCCATCGGCCGGCGCGGACGTTGCGCTCGGCCATGCAGAGCTTGCGTGAGACTGCCAGCATCAGCGCGATGCCGGCGTCGGCGACGTCGTTGGTCAGCACGTCCGGCGTCACGGCGACATGGATCCCACGTGCTTTCGCCGCGTTCAGGTTCAGCGCGTCCGTTCCGATGCCGGATGATGCTACTACTTCCAGCCCGGGAAGCTGATCCAGCAGTTCGAGAGGGAGCCCCTGCGCCGCATTCGTGGCCACGCCGCGTATGCGTGTACCAACCTCCCGTATCATGGCGTCGGCAGAGGCCTTGTCCGTGGGCAGGACGTGCAGGTGGAAATGCTGATCCAGTTGCGGAATGACGTTGGCCGGCATGCGCCCGGCGACTAGGATGTCGGCTGTCATGGTCTGCTCGTTGTTGGCCTTGTGGGTTATCCGGCAATAACTAGCAGGCTATCGAACGGTGTGCAATGGTTCAGGACCAGAATCCAGCGTCTTTCGGGCTTGCGCCCGACGGTGGCAACCGCTGCGCGGTTACCCCCCTACGGCGGGATGGAGTCCGGGAGCGGGGCGGTGTGGCGTAGGGGGGTAATCGCCGCAGGCGATTGCCACCGATCCGGCCACAGGCCGGACAGGATGCGTTCCGTTTTTCACTCTTCCGCTTGCAGCGTCAGTGCGCTATCGACGGTGTCCTGCCAGCCCATCTCCTGGACCGCCGGGCCTGGCTCCGCGATCAGCTGCATATCGGCGCCGGTGCCTGTGTCCATGCCCAAGCGGAGTTCCAGGCGGCGGGCACCCAGGTGGATGCTGGCAATACTCTGCTGCGGCGTTGCGGCGGCATCCGCCAGCACCAGCGGATGTTCGGCACGACTGATGAGGAGCTGACGCTCCCCCGTTTCCTGGTCACGTATCGCCAGCTTGACGTGAGCCAGGCGCTGGTCTCCGGTCCGCTCCACGGCCAGGCCGAGTTGTCCCAGCGTTTCTTCTCCCCGCAGCACGGTGAAGTCGTATTCCCCTTGTTCCAGCGTCGCCGCAGTTGTTTTCGCGGCTTGAAGCGTCGCGAGCAGCGCTCTGGCCTGTTCCATATCGTTGGTCACTGTTTCGTGCGTGGCCATGTCGGCTTGCATGGCCAGCACGCCGGAGTCGATCTGCCAGAGGCTTGCCTCCTTGCGAGACGGGCTCAGGGTGGTGGTCAGCGTGTAATGGGTGCGGCCGTAGTCCCAGCCGATCACGTCGATCAGCCATTCACCGGGGGTGGGGTCGTAGAACACGCAGGTTTCCGAGCGGCGGCCGCGGTTCAGCGAATCGCAGGTTTCCCATTTGCGGGGACCGGTGACGAACAGATCGGCATCCTGGCTCAAGTGATGCAGCCGGACCTCGACGCGGCTGGTGCCGTGGGGCACGTAGCTGGCGTAGCTTTTCCAGTGGTCGTCCAGCACGCTGGCGTCGATGGACACCGTGTTGTAGTAGCGGGGGCGCTTGCTCCGGTCATCGCTCATGCAGCCGGCGAGCAGCGTGGCGGCAGCAAGGGTGGCGGTGAATCCCAGATAGCGGTAGCTGCGCATGACGAGCCCTCGTTCCATGAACCATGAGCGTCATGCTGCAGCAGGGAAACCGAACGGGAGCTGAACGGGGGGGAGGGCATCGCTGCGCTCTACCCCCATGGCCCCGAACGGCTGGCGTCCTCCCGGAACATTCGGGCTTGCGCCCGACGGTAGCAACCGCTGCGCGGTTACTCCCCTACGGCGGGAGGGAAACCGGGATGGGCGGCGGCGCGTAGGGGGGTAATCGCCGCAGGCGATTGCCACCGATCCGGCCACAGGCCGGACAGGGAGGCGGGGAAAGTCATCATTTCCGGCACATTCCGGCTTGCGCCCGACGGTAGCAACCGCTGCGTGGTTACTCCCCTACGGCGGGACGGGAACCGGGATGGGCGGCGGCGCGTAGGGGGGTAATCGCCGCCAGGCGATTGCCACCGATCCGGCCGCAGGCCGGACAGGGAGGCGGGGAAGGTCATCATTTCCGGCACATTCGGGCTTGCGCCCGACGGTAGCAGTCGCTGCGCGGTTACTCCCCTACGGCGGGAGGGAAACCGGGATGGGCGGCGGCGCGTAGGGGGGTAATCGCCGCAGGCGATTGCCACCGATCCGGCCGTGAGGCCGGACCATGCGGAACGTGCCGATACAGCCGCGCTGCAGGCCATGCTCGAGGGTAGCACCCGCTGTGCGGTTACTACCCTGCGATCCTGAATCCGGCGGTACCCCCCGAGGTCAGCTCGCCAGCCGCTTGTACTTGATGCGGTGCGGGTTCAGGGCCTCGTCGCCCAGGCGCTTCTTGCGGTCGGCCTCGTAATCCGAGTAGTTGCCGTTGAAGAACGTCACCTGGCTCTCGCCCTCGAAGGCCAGGATATGGGTCGCGATGCGGTCCAGGAACCAGCGATCATGCGAGATCACCACTGCGCATCCGGGGAAGGTGAGCAGCGCCTCTTCCAGGGCCCGCAGGGTTTCCACATCCAGGTCGTTGGTGGGTTCGTCCAGCAGCAGCACGTTGCCACCGCTCTTCAGCAGCTTGGCCAGGTGCACGCGATTGCGCTCGCCGCCCGAGAGGTCGCCGATGTACTTCTGCTGGTCGGAGCCCTTGAAGTTGAAGCGACCCACGTAGGCGCGCGAGTTGGTCTCGTAGCTCCCCACCTGGATGTTGTCCAGCCCGTCGGAGATTTCCTGCCAGACGGTCTTGCTGTCGTCCAGTGAGTCGCGGCTCTGATCCACGCAGGCTAGCTCCACCGTCTCGCCGAGTACCACTTCGCCGCTGTCCGGCTTTTCCTGGCCCATCATCAGCCGGAACAGCGTGGTCTTGCCTGCGCCGTTGGGGCCGATGACACCGACGATACCGCCGGGCGGCAGGGAGAAATCCAGGTTCTCGTAGAGCAGGTTCTCGCCGAAGGCCTTGCTGACACCGTGGAATTCCACCACCTTGTCGCCCAGGCGGGGCCCCGGCGGGATGTAGAGTTCCTGCGTCTCGTTGCGCTTCTGGAATTCCTTCGACTGCAGTTCGTCGAAACGGGCCAGACGTGCCTTGCTCTTGGCCTGGCGGCCCTTGGGGTTCTGTCGCACCCACTCCAGCTCCGCCTTGATGGCGCGGTCGTGGGAGGCCTGCTGTTTCTTCTCCTGCTGCAGCCGCTTTTCCTTCTGTTCCAGCCAGGAGGAGTAGTTGCCCTCCCAGGGGATGCCCTGGCCGCGATCCAGCTCCAGGATCCAGCCGGCGACGTTGTCCAGGAAGTAGCGGTCGTGGGTCACCGCCACGACGGTGCCGGGGAATTCCGCAAGGAAGCGCTCCAGCCAGGCCACGCTTTCGGCGTCCAGGTGGTTGGTGGGCTCATCCAGCAGCAGCATGTCGGGGTTGGAGAGCAGCAGACGACATAGCGCCACGCGACGGCGTTCGCCCCCGGAAAGCTTGCTGACATCGGCCTCCCAGGGCGGCAGGCGCAGCGCGTCGGCCGCCTGTTCCAGCTTGCGGTCCAGGTCCCAGGCGCCGGCGGCTTCGATCTTGTCCTGCAGCTTGGCCTGCTCTTCCATCAGCTTTTCGAAGTCGGCGTCCGGGTCGGCCATCTGCGCGGAAACATCATTGAACTGGTCCAGCAGCGCCTTGGTCTCGGCCACGCCTTCCTCGACGTTGCCGCGCACATCCTTGTCCGGGTCCAGTTGCGGTTCCTGCGGCAGGTAGCCGATGTTGATGCCGGGCTGCGGGCGGGCCTCGCCCTCGATCTCGGTATCGATGCCGGCCATGATGCGCAGCAGGGTGGATTTACCGGAGCCGTTCAGGCCCAGCACGCCGATCTTGGCGCCCGGAAAAAACGACAGCGAGATGTTCTTCAGGATTTCCCGCTTGGGCGGAACGATCTTGCCCACGCGGTTCATGGTGTAGATGTACTGAGCCATGGGAACTGGTCTGCCTGCGGCTGCTTCAGAAGGTGCCACATTATGGCGAAGGAATGGCCTCCACGCCAAACCGCTCCACGAGGCTCCTGTTGTGGGCCTTGTAACGTTCGGCGGCAAAATGCCAACAGTCGTCGGCCCCGGATACCGTTGAGGGGCATTCACGTTATATAGTCTGCAAAAAAGTGGCACCGGCATGGACGGCGTGCTGACGAAAGGGGAGGGGTTCCGCGTCAGTGCCTGAGGCCGGTGGGGGATCAAGGTGCGGCAGGGCCGCCCACAGGGACAGTTTCCATGGCATCCAATCAGATCACTCCTTACTGGCACCAGCTGCCGGCGTTCTTCCGCTATCCCTTGCGGCGTCCCGCCCTCGACATGCTGGGCATCACCGTTGCGGTCGGGGTCATTCCGCTGGCGCTGGGGTTCGCTTTCTTCGCGATCATCTGTTCGCTGGTGATGCTGTTCATGCTGCTGAAGTACGGCTACGAAAGCCTGATGTACACCGCCTCGGGAGAAATGGATCCGCCCGAATTGCGCGATGCGCTGAGCGGCGAGGGCTACGCACTGCCGCTCAAGCAACTTGGCGTGATCATCTGCCTGTTCGTCGCCGTGGGTATGGTGGGCAGTGTGCACCCCATCCTGTTCCTGCTGCTGCTGGTGGCGGCGACGCTGCTGCTGCCGGCCAGTGTCATCGTGCTGGCCATCGAGCGCAGCTTCTTCGCCGCGGTGAACCCGGTGCGGCTAAGCCAGGTGGCGCTGGGTATCGGCTGGCCGTACCTGGGGCTGTTCGGGCTGGTGCTCTGCGTACAGATCGCGACCGGTACGGCCTCGCATCTGCTGGCCTACGTGATTCCGCCGGATTTCCATCCTCTGCTGTACCTCAGCGGTGCGGTGTTCGTCGGCAACTACTTCACGCTGATGACGTTCCACATGCTGGGCTACACCGTGTTCCAGTATCACGAGGAGCTGGATTACCCCATCGACGTCTCGCTGGACGGCTCTGACCCGGAACTGGCGCTGTTCGAAGAACTGATGGAGGCGCAGAACTACAAGGCCGCGTTGGTCGAGTTGCGATCATTGCTGGACCGCGATCCCGGCAATCCCGAGTACAAGCAGCGTCTGCTGCGCCTCGCGCGCCTGACGGGGGATGCCGACGTGCTGCGCAAGGAAGGGCCGGCGGCGATTCGCGTGCTGGTCAGAGGTGGCCGTGCCCAGGACGCCACTGACGTGTACCTGGATTGCCTGCAGGCCGATCCGCAGTTCCGGCTGGATGCCGCCGACGCCCATGATGCGGTGGCGAGGGAGCTGCGCCAGCGCGGCAGGCTGCGCGAGGCCCTGCACCTGCTGAATGGTTTCCACCAGCGGTTCCCCAATCACCCGCTGGTGCCGAAGGCCTATCTGCTGGCTGCCCGCATGTTCCTGGATGATGCCGGCAAGCCGGAACAGGCGCGCAAGCTGATCGGCTATCTGCAGAAACACCACCCCGACAGCCCCTACACCTCCGAGGTGGACTCGCTGGCCCGTTCCATCGCCTGATCAACCGCCCGGCGGTACGCCGCCGTGGGTCTGGCGCAACAGGTTGCGGGCGTATTCGGTTTCGCTGCTCGCCGGGTAGTCGTTGGTCAGTGTCTGCAAGGGGCGCTGCGCCCGCTCCGGATGGCCGGCACGCAGATGGGCTTCCGCCAGGGCCACCAGCATGGCGGGTGCATCCGGCAGCTTGTTGCGGAGTGCGGCCTGGGTCAGTTTCTCCGCCTCGCGCAGCTCGCCCTGGCGCGCGAAATACAGTCCCAGAGTTTGCAGCATGCGCCCGCTGATGCGTGGCTTCGGGCGGGCGCGCTGGGTGTAGTCGCGGAAGGTCTCCAGGATCAGTGCGCGGTCGGCCCTCGGGCCGGTGGCGCTTTCCAGTATGCGCTGACTGGTGCGGTGGTAGGCCTCCGAGTCCGGTTTCAGGCGCAGGCAGCGGTGCAGTCGTTTCAGCAGGCCGAGATCGTCCGGGGACTGCAGCAGCAGGTCTTCGATGAGCGGGCGGGCCTGCTCGAACTCCAGTGCTCGCAGATGTGCGTCAGCGTCCTCCAGTTGCTGCTCGCGGTTGCGGGCGTCCACCTGTTCGGTGACGTAGGCGTGATTCAGGCTTTCCGGCCAGAAGCGCCTTAGCCCAAAGGCGATGGCCGCGCCGGCGCTGAGCCCGGCGGCGTGCGCCGCGTAGTTGATGTTGCTGCCGTCGGACAACCATAGCCAGGACACTACTTCGTATCCCAGCCACAATGGCAGCAACAGCAGGGCCGGGGCGCGCGTGACGTTGAAGTACACCCAGACGAAATAGAAGAACTGGACGCGGGTCCAGCCGAACAGCACGCAGTACATGCCCATCAGGCCTGCAATGGCGCCGGAGGCGCCGACGCCGGGAATGAAGCGGTCGGCGGCCACCACGAAATCCGCTGCGCCCGCAAGCACGCCCGCGAGCAGATAAGTGGCCAGCATCAGGCGCGTTCCCAATACGCCTTCCACCAGGAAGCCCACGGCCAGCAGGAACAGCATGTTGCCGATCAGGTGGCCGCCGCCCCCGTGCAGGAACATGTGCGTGAACAGGCTGAACAGGTCCGGTTCGGCGGGTTTCAGCCCGTGAGCCCAGAACACCACGCGCTCCATTCGGGCCTCGAACTCCGCCCGGTTGGCGCGCCATTCGGGGTACTGGGCGTGGTCCGAGGCGAGCAGCGTCCGGTTGTTGATCTGCTGCATAAGGGCGGAATCACTGATGATCGTCCACAGCGCCTCGTCTGCGGCGACCTCGTCCGCATCCCGCCGCAGCAGCGGGTCCCGTTCACCGCGGGCGCGCAGCGCCGCCTGGTATTCGGTCAGTTCGATGTCCTTGAGACCGGATTCCTGGTAGAAATCCGTGGCATCCGCCAGGCGGGCGTAATCGCCGGTCTGGAAAACGATGTAGACCAGGATATTGGCGAGAATCAGTCCCAGCGTGGCCAGCGGCGGTCGTCGCCAGTCCAGCTTGCGGTCGAAGGGAATCAGCAGCACGCGGCGTTCCTTGTTCCTGTTGTTGTTCGAAAGCCTGTCTTCCCCGGCAGGTTCAGGCGTTGTACATCACATCGCCCAGTTTACGAATATCGTATCCCCCCATGGCGTCGGCGCGTTCACAGAATCGCTCGGTTCTGGCAAAGGTGAACAGCTGCTGTATCGTCGGCTCGAAGTAGCTGCGACGCCGCATCGCCAGGTCGAAACGCTCGCGGTGCAGGGGGATGAAATCCAGGCCATGCCGCCGGGCGGCGGCCTCAACGCCGAGGCCGGCATCGGCTCGGCCTTCCCGGACGTCCAGCGCCAGATCGTCCTCGGTCAGGGCAGGGTGGGGGAGCAAGGTCAGTGCTTCGCGTGCGATGCCGGCGCGGGTCAGCAAATGCCTGAACAGTGTTTCGGCGCCGGCATCCGGCTGCCGGTGACCCACGCGGATTCCCGTTGCCGCCAGGTCGCGCAGGCCGGTCAGCTGTTCCGGATTCCCCGGCGCAACCAGCAGCCCCTGGGATCGCCAGGCCCAGTGGATAACCACCAGATCCCGCATGCCGCCCAGGCCCAGGCGGACAGGATCATTGTAGTGCTCGCCGCTGTCGTCCAGCAGATGCATGCCGGCGATCATGGCGCGACCGCTGATCAATCGCTTGATGCCGTCACCGCTGCCGTGACAAAGCAGCGCCAGGTCGGTATTCGCTTCCCTTAGCGCCCACTCCAGCAACGGATCCTGGCTGCCCGCGAGTATTGCCGGGACAGGGGAGCTGGTGCGTTGGTCGCCCTCCAGGTGGTTCATCAGCCAGAGGTCGATGGCCTGGCGTGGAAACAGCAATTTGCCGGTGACCTTGGTGCAGGGGATCAGGCCCTGGCTCACCAGGTCGTAGATCTTCCGCTCCTTCAGCCGCAGATAGGTGGCGACTTCGCTAGTGGTCATCAGGGAAGAGTTCATGGTCCTTTTGACTGCTTGAGACTGTTCTTATTACGGAGAAAGGTGCATTACATGAAAGATAAGCACACCATGCGTGAAAAGAACAGGAGGAACGATGCCATCCGGCGACAACGCCTTTATGACGGCCCTGCAACTGATCGTCGGTCTGGACCAGACGCTGGTGGGGATCGTGCTGCTGTCGTTGCAGGTCAGCCTGGGTGCAGTTGCGATTGCCGCAGTGCTGGGGCTGCCGCTGGGAGCCGCCATCGCCTTGTGGCGGTTCCCCGGACGCGGACTGCTGATCACCTTGCTGAATGCCTTCATGGGGCTGCCGCCCGTCGTCGCCGGGCTGATGGTCTACCTGATGCTGTCCCGGGCCGGGCCGCTGGGCTCCTTCGGTCTGCTGTTCACGCCCACCGCCATGGTCATCGCGCAGTGCCTGCTGGTGTTGCCGATCATCGCGGCCTTGTGCCGGCAGGTGGTGGAAGATCTCTGGCAAGAGTACGAGGAGCAGCTGCGGTCGCTGGGAACCTCGCGCGGGCGGGCTATTCCCACCTTGCTGTGGGACGGTCGCTTCAGCCTGCTGACTGCGGTGCTTGCCGGCTTTGGCAGGGCCAGCGCGGAAGTCGGGGCGGTGCTGATCGTCGGCGGCAACATTGACGGCGTGACCCGGGTGATGACCACCGCCATCGCCCTGGAAACCAGCCGCGGTGACCTGCCCCTGGCGCTGGGGCTGGGCATTGTGCTGATGCTGCTGGTGGCACTGGTGAACGGTGCGGCCTATCTGGTGGGCGAGAGCGCCAGGCGGAGGGCGGGATGAACGATCTGCACCGTCAGCCCGGGATGCTCGCGCTGGAATTGGAAGGGCTGGGTTTCCGTCATCGGGATCAGGTGCTGCTGCGTGACGTGAATCTGCGCCTGCCCAGCGGCAGCCGTACCATCATTCTAGGTCCTAACGGTGCCGGCAAGAGCCTGCTGATGCGTTTGTGCCACGGGCTGCTGCAACCGACCTGGGGCCGGGTGCGCTGGGCTGGCAGCGATATTCAGCGTGCGGAGGCCGCGCGGTTGCGTCAGGCCATGGTCTTCCAGCGTCCGGTACTGCTGCGCCGGTCGGCCCTGGCGAACATCGAATATGCGCTGTCGCTGCGGGGGCTAGGGCGTCGCGCCAGGCGGGCACGGGCGATTGAGGCGCTGGAGCATTTCGGTCTCGGGCATCTCGCGGCGCGCGCCGCCCGGGTGCTGTCCGGTGGCGAGCAGCAGCGCCTGGCGCTGGCGCGCGCCTGGGCGCTGGAGCCCGAGATCCTGTTTCTGGACGAGCCCACCTCGGCGCTGGATCCCGCCGCCACCAAGGCGGTGGAGGATGCCGTGATGGACTTCCATCGCAACGGCACGCAGATCGTCATGACCACGCACGATCTGGGCCAGGCGCACCGCCTCGCCGAGCAAGTGGTTTTCCTGTTTCAGGGCTCGGTCCTGGAGCACACCCCGGTCGAAGGGTTCTTCAGCCGTCCTGTGTCGCGCCAGGCCCAGGCATTCCTGGCCGGGGAACTGGTCTGGTGAGTCCGGCACTGCCTCGGGAGTTGCACCATGCGCAGAGTGTTCCTTGTCAGCCTGATTCTCGTCGTGACCCTGGTTCTCGGGCCGGCCAAGGCGTCCGATCAGTACATCACGCTGGCGTCCACGACATCCACGGAGCAATCGGGCCTGTTCAGGCACATCGTGCCGACGTTCCGCGAGGCAACAGGGATTGACGTACGGGTGGTCGCCGTTGGCACCGGACAGGCCTTGAACATCGGTCGGAGGGGTGATGCGGATGCGCTTCTGGTACACGACCGGCTTGCCGAGGAGCGTTTCGTGGACGACGGCTACGGACTGGACCGCCGGGACGTCATGTACAACGATTTCATCCTGATCGGGCCGGAATCCGATCCCGCCGACGTGGCCGGGGTCGACTCCGTGCTGGACGCCTTCAGGCGTATCGCCGGGGCTGGCGCCTCTTTCGCCTCGCGCGGAGATGACAGCGGCACCCACCGGAAGGAGCGACAGATCTGGTCCGAGGCAGGCATTGAGCCGGCCGGCCGTTGGTATCGGGAACTGGGCAGTGGGATGGGTGCGGCGCTGAACACGGCTGCGGGCATGGATGCGTACGTGCTGGCGGACCGCGCCAGTTGGCTCAGTTTCCGCAACCGGCAGGAGCTGACGCTGCTTCATGAAGGTGACGATGCGCTGTTCAACCCCTACGGCAGCATCCTGGTCCACCCCGACCGCCACCGCTCGGTCAAGGCCGATCTTGCCCGCCAGTGGCACGAGTGGCTGGTCTCCGAGGAAGGTCAGAAAGCCATCGCATCTTTCAAAGTGAGAGATGAGCAACTGTTTTTCCCTTACGCACAGTGAAGAATGAGCCCTCACAACAACGACAGGAGTAGAGGGTATGGTAAGGGGGGCAAGCGTGCTGCCGATTGCAGCAGCGGCGGTTCTGACGTTCAGCGGAGTGCAGGCATCGGAAGTACGGGTCTACGGGCAGGCTCACCTGGCGGCGAGCCATCTGGATGACGGGGACGACTACAGCGCGTTCAACCTGTCCAGCAATGCCAGCCGGATTGGATTTCGCGTTACGCACGATTTCAGTGATGCGCTGCGAGGCATGATCCAGATCGAGGGGCAGATCGATCTCGACAGCAACAACAACACCTCGCTGACCAGCCGTGACAGCTTCGGTGCCCTGATGGGCGACTGGGGCATGCTGCGGGTTGGGCATTTCGACACACCGGTCAAGGTGGTCTCCCGGCGCGTGGATCTGTTCGGCAACCAGTTGGGCGACTCGCGCAATGTGGTTCGGAACAACTATGACGGTCTCCAGGGCTTCGACGAACGGTTCCGGAACAGCCTCGCCTACCGCACGCCGTCCTTCAACGGCCTCACCGTTGACCTCCACTACTCCGTGGAAACGCAGAACAACAACAACGCCGCGGATGACAATGACAACAGCGCCCTCAGCGCGGCTGTCAGTTATCTGCAGGGTCCGGTCTACGTGGCCCTGGGTCATGAACGCTGGAGTTTCGAGAACTCCGATCTGGAGCGCGACATCACCCGCCTGTCCGCCTACTACGACGTGGCGGCCTTCCGCTTCACCGCGCTGGCTCAGACGGCGTCCGACCCGGACGACAATGCCTATGGCCTCGGCGTCCGCTACCGCCTCACTCCGCAGGTGTTCCTGAAAGCCCAGTACTACATGCTGGATGCGGACGACAGCGATTTCGACGCAGACATGGTCGCGGTGGGCATCGATTACCGCTACGTGAACAACCTGACGTTCTACCTGAACTACGCGCAGATCAGCAATGACAGCGTGCAGACGCTGGCGCCCTGGCGGGAAGCCAGCACGCTGAGCCAGCCGGGCGGTGAGGGTGATACGGCTCGGGGTGTTGCGCTGGGGATGATCTACAGCTTCTAGGGAATACTTCAGTGTTTCCCTGGCGGGTTGGGTGCCGCCTCGCCGCATATCGGTGAGGCGGTTTACCCCTTGCCGCGGGTGCTGGTTTTCCCCGGCTTTCCGTTCTTTTCGATGAACTGGATGATGGTGCCGGCAATATCCTTGCCGGTAGCGGATTCGATACCCTCGAGCCCCGGTGAGGAATTCACCTCCAGCACCACCGGGCCGTGGTTCGACCGCATGATGTCCACGCCGGACACATTCAGGCCCATGATCTTCGCCGCGCGAACCGCGGTGGAGCGCTCTTCCGGCGTAATGCGTACCTGCTTCACCGATCCGCCCCGGTGCAGGTTGGAGCGGAACTCCCCCTCCTTGGCCTGCCGCATCATCGCGCCCACCACCTTGTCGCCCACCACGAAACAGCGGATATCCGCGCCATTGGCCTCGCTGATGAACTCCTGGGTGAGGAAGTACGCGCGTAGCCCGCGGAAGGCATCGATGACGCTCTCCGCCGCCTTGTTGGTTTCCGCCAGCACCACACCCTTGCCCTGCGTGCCCTCCAGCAGTTTGATGACCAGCGGAGCACCACCCACCATGTTGATCAGGTCGGTGTTGTCGTCCGGCGAGTAGCCGAAGCCGGTCACCGGCAGTCCGATTCCCTTGCGCGACAGCAACTGCAGCGAACGCAGCTTGTCCCGTGCCCGGCTGATGGCCACCGATTCGTTCACGCAGAACGTACCCATCATTTCGAACTGCCGGACCACGGCGGTACCGTAGAAGGTGATGGAGGCGCCGATGCGGGGAATGACGGCGTCCGGCTGCGGCAGCTTCTCGCCTTTGTAATGGATCTCCGGCCGGTGCGCGCTGATATTCATGTAGCAGCGCAGCGGGTCGATCACCTGCACCTCGTGGCCGCGCTGCTCCGCTGCTTCCACCAGGCGGCTGGTGGAATACAGCCGGCGGTTGCGGGACAGGATGGTGATTTTCAATAATTCGGACATGCGGGCTCCGGGTCAGTGATCAGCGGGTGACGGCTGTTGGGTGATGGTCACCGAAAAGATAGGAGACACCGGGGTCTACCAGCAGTCGCCGGCGCAGCGCCCGTCGCCCCAGCAGCATGCGAAACCCCATGCTGTCGCGGTTGGTCAGGGTGACATCAATCGGCCATTGCTGTCCGCCCAGCGCCACCGGCGTGCGAATGACCGGCCGAAACTCCGTGTCCCCATTGGAACTGCGCACCTCGCGCCATTCCAGCAGATCGGCCTCGCAATGGACGGTCAGGCGACTGTCCCGCTGCAGCGGGTGCAGGTCGAAGCGCACACGCTCCCGGCCATTGTTCCTGACCACGCGCACGTGGATCGCATGCAGCGCGGACGTCAGAGCCCCGGTATCCACCTTCACTTTGATCGCCTCGACCCCGAGCGCAGGCAGCCCCACCCACTCGCGCCACCCCACGGTCAGCTTCGGCGCCTTCATCTGTTGTCATCCTCTACGGTCAATGCTCGCACTTGTAGAGCATCCCTGCGGTAGAGGCAAGAACCCCGAGTTAGCCCAAAGCTGTAATGCCCCCTTTGTCCAGAGTAGAAGTGTGCCCTTGGTGTTGATCCGAGGGAGAGTGGGTAGCAGCACTGGCCACATAAGAAGGTGGAGTAGTCTCTTGCTTGTGTTCCTCATTAGTTCCGCCAACGCCTGCGCTGGCGCTTCTGCCTGGCTGTCCCTCTGCGTCCCTGGTGTTCCATGAGCGTTTCCCAATGTCCGTGACAACCACGCCCTAGCGCGGAGGTGGCTCCGGCTCCGGCGGGATTCGCCCCCTCTCGCGCTGTTGTGCTGTGCGATTGGCGTAGCGCGCAGGGTCCCCTTCGATTCGCTGGCCGACCGCTTCCTTGATGATGGGTAGGTAGACGTGGTCTTCGCCACAGTCCCGGCCGCACCAGGCGCGCCACCAAACGCGTACGCGTCCATCCCCGGAGATGCCGACCATTAGATCGTGGGTATATTCGGGGGGCGGATGGTCTCTGTAGAGGGTGCGCACTCGCTTCTCCGTATCTTCCGGGAATGCCAGATCGATTTCGTAGAAGGTCAGCGTCCGGTGAGAGAACCATCGTGCCTGCACCGTTTGGGGAACCGGGCCGTTTCCGATAACAGTGACCTTGCCGGTTTGCGGGGGAATGGTCCAATCGGGGTTTCCGCCAATCGCGCCTGCAGCCATGCGTCGGGTGTTGTCGAACGTCAGTTCTTCCACCCATGCGGGCCATCCATCAGGCCCGCCGCCGGTAACCACCGCGTAAGGATAGGGAGGCCCTGGATTGGAGGCGCAGCCCACTAGTGCTGGTAGCAACGAGAGCCTCAGCAGAACACCTCGCCAGCCTTTCAACGCACTTCTCATCGCTCTGCCAGTTCCTGTTCTGAGAGATGTTTTTGCTCGCCTGCTGGGGCGTTAGCGATGATCTCGCGTTCGCCGGAGCGTCTGGGTGCATTCACCATGCTGCCCGGTTGTTCCGATGTGTGGATATAGCCGCCCAGATAGTAGCTCTCTCTGGCGTCCGCCAGACTTGCGCCTGCGGCCTCCCACCGTTGCAACCGGCGGCGAAGATCGTCTGGGACGCGGAAACTGTCATCGGCGTCATCCGGGTCATCAAGCGGAACCCCAGCGTCGGAGGCATATTCATGCATCACATGCAGGTAGTGAATGGCGAGTTCCTTGCGCGTGTGCCGTTCCTCCCCCTCGATGATGTGGTCGCCGAACTCCCGTGCGGTAAGGCCCTCGGCTTCGGCCTGGCGTTGGTAGGCGCGGAGCGTCTGACTGCGCCATTCGTCGTAGGGCAGGAAGACAAACTCCGCCGCGCCGCCGTAGGGCCGGGCATAGGCCTCCCGGCCCAGCACCCCGACATGGCGACGCAGTGGCACCCACTCCACGTTCTCGCCTGTCTCGGGGTCCGGGTTCTCGTAGCCGCCGCCGAGGTCGGCGTGCACACCGGGCAGGCTCAGCTCGGTGAAATTGCCTGGCAGACGGCCGCCGGCGTCCGCCAGTGAGCTGAGCGGGAAGTTCGCCCGCACCTCGCGGGCGGCCGTAAGATGCACCACTCGCTGTGCGCTGCCGGCGCCCAGGTTGATGTTGAAATCGAAGGTGTGGTTGTTGCGTGGGATATAGAGGCTGGCCACCGTGTCGAATAGCCCCACGAAGCGGACT
>JAFIFV010000101.1 GCA_020831845.1 Ectothiorhodospiraceae bacterium | reverse complement strand
CGTCCTGCATGGGGGCGGCCTCGGCCAAGCCGCGGCTGGACGTGGTGATTCGCAACGCCATCAACTCCGGCCTGATTCCGGGGCCGCGGTACAGCGCGGCCAGCCAGGAAATCACCACCACCGGCGGTCTTGGCGACACCTCGCCGCCGCACCTGGACTATCCGGACATGTCCTTCGGCTGCATCGTCTCCGGCGTGGAGGAGATGCGCAAGGCGGTGCGCATGTTCATCAAGTACGGCTGCGACACCATCAAGCTGAATCTCTCCGGCGAGGAGATCGCCGGCGTGCCGGCGGAAGAGACGCCCATGACCGACGAGGAGGTGGTCGTGGCTGTCTCCGAGGCCAAGCGTCGGGGGCTGCGGGTGGCGGCGCACGCGCGATCCAACGAGTCCATCAAGATGTGCGTGCGCCACGGCATCGAGATCATCTACCACGCTTCCTACGCGGACGAGGAAACCCTGGATCTGCTGGAGGCCAACAAGGACAAGCACTTCGTGGCGCCCGGCCTGGCCTGGCTGATCAAAACCGCCACCGAGGCCTCCGACTACGGCGTGAAACCGGATTCCCCACTGGGCCTGCAGTATGCCCGCGAGGCGGAGATGGCCACCGAGTGCATGCGTCAGATGCATCGGCGCGGCATCCGGGTGCTGCCGGGGGGCGACTACGGCTTCGCCTGGATCCCCCATGGCACCAACGCCAAGGACCTGGAGTACTTCGTGGATCGCATCGGCATGTCGCCCATGGAGGCGATCGTCTCCGCGACCAAGTACGGCGGCCAGATCATGAACCGGCCCAACGAACTGGGGCTGCTCAAGGAAGGCTACCTGGCCGACCTGATCCTGGTGGACGGGGACCCGCTTTCCAACATCCGCGTGCTGCAGGAGAAAAAACGCATCCTGGCGGTGATGAAGGACGGTACCTTCCATCGCGCGCCGGAGGGGACCGCGCACCGCCAGCCCATGCGCTGGACCGGCTAGCCCGCCGGCCTGGCAATAACAACGGTGGCGCGGCGTCCCCGGGGCGCCGCAGCAACCGGCACTCGCGAGGGTGATTGATGACGCTCTTCGTTCTGACGGTCCTGAACGGCCTCACCTTGGCCGGTCTGTACTTTCTGGTGGCCAGCGGGTTTTCCCTGGTGTTCGGGCTGATGCGCAACATCAATCTGGCGCACGGCTCCCTGTACCTGCTGGGCGGCTACGTCGGCTACTCCACGTTCCGCGCCACCGGGTCCTGGGAACTGGGCGTGGCGGTGGGCACCCTCAGCATGGCGCTGGCCGGGGTGGTCCTGCAGTACTGCATCTTCCGGTTCATGGAAGGGCAGGCGCTGCGCCAGACGCTGGTGACCATCGCCATTTCCATCATTGCGGCGGATCTCATGCTCTGGTACTGGGGCGCCACCGCCTATCAGTTCACCACGCCGGACTGGGTGCGCGGCGCCACGCCGATTCCGTTCATGCAGCTCGCCTATCCCACCTACCGCCTGTTCGTGCTGCTCAGCGCCGTGGTGGTGGGGGTGGCGCTGTGGTTGTTCCTGAACAAGACCCGCATCGGGATCATGATCCGCGCCGGCGTGGACGACAAGAACATGCTCGACGCATCCGGCGTCAATGTGCAGCTCCTGTTCTGCGTCACCTTCGCCGTCGGCGCCGCGCTGGCCGGCCTTGCCGGCGTGCTGGGCGGCAGCTACCTGTCGCTGGCGCCGGGCGAGGACATGCGCTTCCTGCTGGCCTCGCTGATCGTGGTGATCGTCGGCGGCATGGGCAGCATCGTGGGCGCGGCCATCGGCGCGGTCCTGATCGGGCTGACAGAACAGTTCGGGCTTGCCTACGCGCCGTCCTACGCACCGGTATACACATTCCTGATTCTGGTATTCGTCCTTGCCTTCCGGCCCCAGGGGATCATGGGTCGGCCGGTGGAAACCTGAGGGTAGAGCATGGCTTCGGTCATCGAAGAAACACCAAGGGAAAGCGATGGCGTGCTGACGCGTCTGGTTCGCCCGGTGCGCTGGTACCACCTGGTGATTGCGCTGGTACTGCTGGTCTTCCCGTTCGTCACAACCGGTTTCTGGACGGTGCAGATCGTGGCGCAGAGCTTCATCCTCGGCACCATTGCCCTGTCGCTGATGCTGTTGGCGGGCTACGGCGGCATGGTGTCGCTTTCGCAGCTCACCATTGCCGGGCTGGCCGGCTACATGGTGGCCGTGTTCGGCGGCGCTTCGGGCGGACTGGGCATGTTCTGGCCGCCCATCGTCGCCATTCCGATGGCCATCTTCATCGCTACGGCGTTTGCCACGCTGATCGGTGCGCTGTCGGTGCGTACCGAAGGCATCTACACCATCATGATCACCCTCGCGGTGGGCATGGCGTTCTATTTCTTCGTGCTGCAGAATCGGGAGATCTTCAACGCCTTCAACGGCTTTGCCGGGTTGCGCCCACCGCTCGTGCTGGGCATCAACTGGCGGCAGCCGGAGTACTTCTACTTCCTCTCCCTGACGGTGGCGGCATTCGGGTACTTCCTGGTGCTGTACCTGTCGCGCGCGCCCTTCGGCCTGGCGCTGCAGGCGGTGCGCGACAACCCGCGGCGCATGCGTGCGCTGGGCTTCAACATCCAGGCGCACCGCATTGCCGCCCATGCGCTGGCCGGCTTCATCGCCGCCCTGGGCGGGGTGCTGATGGTGTGGCTGAACACGCAGATCTCGCCCGGATCGGTTGGGCTGGGGCCGCTGATCTCGATACTCATCATCGCCATTCTGGGCGGGATTCTGCATCCCATCGGACCGTTCATCGGCGCACTGATTTTCGTGCTGCTGGACAACTTTGCCATGCAGCTCATCG
>JAFIFV010000094.1 GCA_020831845.1 Ectothiorhodospiraceae bacterium | reverse complement strand
ATCTCCGGGAGTCACCGGTGATCCGCGAGCGACTTGAACGGATGCGGGACGGGCTGCTGGCGAGCCCGGAACTGCAGGAATTGCTGGAAACCGCCTGGGAGGATCTCCGTCGCGGAGCGCTGGCGGGGCTGACCGAGCCGGACTCCCGCTTCCGTTATTCGCTGATCAACAGTCTGCAGCGTTTCGGGCGGACGCTGGAGGATGATCCGGAGGCCCGCGAGCGCATGGACGAGCGTCTGGAGTTGCTGTTGCGGGAATTGATCCTGCCGTTCCGTGACAGCATCGGCGACTTCATCGCCGATGTGGTCCGGGACTGGGACACGGACAGCCTTACCGACCGGCTGGAGCTGGCCGTGGGCCGCGACCTCCAGTTCATCCGGATCAATGGCACCCTGGTCGGCGCCCTGGTGGGGATGGTGCTGTTCGTCGCCACCGGCCTTGCCTTCGGCCACGTATAAACGCAGGTGGAGTGAGCATGGAATACATCGGTCAACCGGGGTTGCGACAGCGCGTCGGGGAGTGGGTGGAGCGGCCGCGGGTTCAGGCGTGGATCGTCACGATCATCATGATCAACGCAGTCACGCTTGGGCTGGAGACCTCGCCGCTAGTCATGCAGCACGTCGGCCCGCTGGTGCTCACCATGGAGCGGGTGATCCTGACCGTTTTCGTGCTGGAGATCGGACTGAAGCTCTACGCCTTCGGGCCGCGTTTCTTCCGGGCACCGTGGAACGTGGTCGACTTCATCATCGTCTCCATCGCGCTGATGCCCGCCTCCGGCCCCTTCGCTATTCTCCGTGCGCTGCGCATTCTCCGTGTACTGCGGTTGCTGACCAAGATTCGCCGCCTCCGGGACATCACCGAGTCCCTGCTCAAGGCCATCCCCAGCATCGGCTGGATTGCGGCCCTGCTGTTGTTGGTGTTCTACGTGTTCGCGGTGATGGGCACCAAGCTGTTCGGGGCGAGCTTCCAGGAGGATTTCGGCCATCTCGGCCGGGCCATGTATTCCCTGTTCCAGATCATGACCCTGGAAAGCTGGTCCCAGGAGATCGCACGGCCGATCATGGCGGAGTACCCCTTTGCCTGGGTCTATTTCATCACCTTTATTCTCGTGACCGCCTTTACCGTCCTGAACCTGTTTATCGGGATCATCGTCAGTACGATGCAGGAGCGGCACTACGAGCTCGAGGATGCCAAGCGGGCGGAGACCGAGGCCCGGGCCCATGCGGAACGCGAGGAGATGCTGTTGCTGCTGCGCGAGCTGCGGGACCGCGTGGAGCGCATGGAACAGCTACAGCACGGCAGGCGGGAGGGAGGCTGACACCGCTCCGGGATCAGTTGCCGCTGATGGCGATCAGCAGGGCAACCAGGCTGGCCACCACCACGATGGTCAGGGCCGCCCGCAGGGTACGAAACCACCCGGGAACGGACAGGCGGAAATCCAGAAGCAGGCACGCCGGAAAGCAGACGATGAGCACGCCCAGGGTGAAGCGGTCCGGCAACAGCAGGGCCAGCCAGGCCAGCAGTGCCGGCAGCACGCTCAGGAACAGCAGGCTGCGCTGCTCATCCGGCTTCTGCAGGATCACACCCCACTGGATGCCGCCGAGAAAGGACAGGATCACGGCCCCGTAGAGCGTGGCGGCTTCCACGCTCCAGTGCCCGAGCGGGCTGTCGCCCACGGTCCACGCGGCCAGCGCCCCGAACACGAATGGCAGCACGCCGGCGGAACCCAGCAGGATGGCGGTCTTTCGGGTATCGCGGGGAAGTTCCACGTCAACCTCCGGTCACAGGCCTGGTCGTCGGGCAACCCGCATAGCTCACCGGGAATCCCGCGCGGCGCACATGGTCAGTGAGACCGAATCCGAGAAACGCAGGGCGTGGGGTTTGTCCACTTCCACTTCGGCACGGATCACGGCCTTGTGTTCCAGCACCAGGGCGAGAATGTCGTGCACCAGTTTCTCCAGCAGCAGGAACCGGTTTCCTTCCACAAGATCGATGACCTGCTTGGTGATGGTGCGGTAGTTCAGGGCATCCTCCGGCCGGTCCGAGCGGGCCGCCTGCAGGGCGTCGTAATCCACGGTGATGTTGATGATGACGTCCTGGCGTTTCTCCTGCTCGTCCTCGTTGAAGCCGACAAAGGTGCGCAGCCGCAACTGTTTGATACGGATGCGGGAGGGCTCCATCCGGGCAATGGTGGGCTCGAACAGCGGCTCGGCACGACGCATTGCGGTACCTCCTCGGGCAGGTCCGCCCCTCAGGGGCGGATCAGTTGCAGGAATTCCATGCGCGTGGACTGGGATCTGCGGAAGGCGCCCAGCATTACGGAGGTGCTCATCTCCGAATTCTGTTTGGAGACGCCACGCATCATCATGCACATGTGCTTGGCCTTGATCTGGACGGCCACCCCCTTGGCCTGGGTGACGCTCTGGACCGCCTCGGCGATCTCCCGGGACAGGCTTTCCTGGATCTGCAGGCGGCGGGCATACATGTCCACGATGCGGGCGATCTTGGACAGGCCGATCACCTTGCCGTCCGGGATATACGCGACGTTGGCCTGGCCGATAAACGGCAGCAGATGATGCTCGCACAGCGAGTACAGTTCGATGTCCCGCACGATCACCATCTCGTCGTTGTCGGCGGCAAAGATGGCACCGTTGACAATGCTTTCCAGGTCCTGCTGGTATCCCTGGGTCAGGTACTGGAAGGCCTTGGCGGCACGTGCCGGTGTCTTCAACAGGCCTTCACGAGTCACATCCTCGCCGACTCCGGTAATGATCTCGGCGAAGCAGCGTTCCATATCGATTTCCATTGACTGGCACCTTTCTGGGCTGGGCAGGTCGGCGTTGTCGTTTGCGCGAGACGCCGCTCCCATGACCCGTTCTGTTGCACCGCAAACGTTTGCGGCCCGACAACTTTAAGCGCGGATGACAGTTTGTACAAGTCTTGTACTGGATTTATGCGGTTTGCGTCCGCTGGCGAACCGGCAAGCCTGAGACCGCGTCAAGCGGTGGATGTTCAGCCGCCCCGGCCGCCACATCAGTTGATCACACCCAGCGCTTCCAGCGGCACGGGCCGGTGCACGGAAAAGCCCTGGACATAGTCCATGCCGATGGTGGCCAGCCGCTCGCGCACCCGATCGGTTTCAACAAACTCTGCCACCGTCAGCTTGCCCAGGTGATGACCCAACTCGTGGATGGATTTCACCATGGCATCGTCCGCATCCGGCCGGTCCAGTTCCCGGATGAACTCGCCATCGAACTTGAGATAATCGGCGGGCAGGTTTTTCAGGTACGCGTATGAGGACAGTCCGCTTCCGAAGTCGTCCAGCGCAAAGCGGCAGCCCATGTGCTTGAACTCGCGGATCATGTCCGCCGCCAGCGAGAGGTTGGCCACGGCGGCGGTTTCCGTCACCTCGAAACAGACCCGCTGCGGGGAGACCCGGTAGTTGCGGAATTCCTGACGCAGGAAATCCATGAAGCCCACATCGTTCAGGGTCTGTCCGGACAGGTTGATGCTCAGCGCATCCAGAGCAT
>JAFIFV010000092.1 GCA_020831845.1 Ectothiorhodospiraceae bacterium | reverse complement strand
GTCTCCTATTTCGCGCTGGGTGGTTGCGGCTCTTGCCAAGGGCTCGCCATTGCCTGCGAGCCGCGCCTTTCCCCCGAACACGCTGCAAAGCCAGAGCACCATGGGAATAGATCAGCGCTTCCCTAGCACCGCGAAATAGCTGACCGTAACTCCTTGGGGTTCAGCCGGTTTTCGCCCGTGGCGGTGTCGCAAGCCACCACAGGTAGAACCACTACCTGCGGCACCTTGCTCCTGGCCACGAACGAAAACCGGTCTCGAGCCCCAGGGGGTTACAGTTGGATATTTCGCGCTGCGTTGTTGCGGCGCTTGACCGTGGAACCACCACGGCGCTGCGCGCCGCGCCTAGCACCGCGAAATATCCAACTGTAACGCGAGCGCGGGAATTGATCAGTGTTTCCCTAGGCAACAGGATCCGACCCTATCCCGGTGCGCCCCCGAAAAAAGGAATTTCTCCCGATGGCCCCCGCCGTCTGCCGAACTACACTATGTTGGTAGGGAAAGCCGCGCGCAGCGGTTGCCTCTGGCCGGGAGTTGTATGCCCGTTACGCCGAACAGCCAGTAGAGCTCAGGCGTGGGGGCTGTCGATCATTTTGGGAGGAGACGCGTAATGCTCAAGGCGCTGAAGCTGGAGCCCGAAAAATGCACGGGCTGTCTGCAATGCGAAATGGCCTGCTCGTATGAGAATACGGGCGCATTCAACCCCGCAAAATCCCGCATCAAGGTCTTCACGTTCCACGAGGAAGGGCAGTTCGCACCGTACACCTGCACACAGTGCGACGAGGCCTGGTGCATGCATGCCTGTCCCGTGGAGGCCATAGTGGTGGACATGGCTACAGGCGCCAAGAATGTGCTGGAGGATGTCTGCGTGGGTTGCAAGGTCTGCACGATCGCCTGCCCCTTCGGAACGGTGAACTACGAGGCGGACTCCGGAAAGGTCATCAAGTGCGATCTGTGTGGAGGCGACCCCTGGTGCGCCAAGGCCTGCCCCACGGGAGCGATTACATACACAGACTCCGACGCCGCCGGCCTGGAGCGTATGCGTGCGTGGGCGCAGCAGGCGCCTGTTGCCTCTGCACGCACGAATACGCCCAACGAAAAGCCGATCAACGTCTATCTCAGCGGTCAGGGAGGCGTGTGACATGGCCTGGACTGGAAACGTACTTCGAGTGAATCTCACTCAGGGCACCACCTCGGTGGAGCCGCTGAACATGCAATGGGCGCAGGAATACCTGGGACAACGGGGCCTGGCTACCAAGTACCTGTCGGAAGAAATCGATCCGAAGGTGGACGCGCTGTCCCCCGACAACAAGCTGATCATGACCACCGGGCCGCTCACCGGCACCATGGCCTCCACCGGCGGGCGATATTCCGTGGTGACCAAGTCGCCGCTCACCGGGGCCATCGCCTGTTCCAATTCCGGTGGCTTCATCGGTGCGGAAATGAAGATGGCCGGTTGGGACATGGTGATCTTCGAAGGCAAGTCGCCGAAACCGGTGTACCTGTATCTGGAAAACGAAAAGGCCGAGCTGCGTTCCGCAGAGCACTTGTGGGGCACGTCCGTCTGGGCGACGGATGAAACCATCCACAAGGAGCTCCAGGATCCGCAGGTGCGTATTGCCTGTGTCGGCCGTGCCGCCGAGCAGGGCAACCTGTATGCCGCCATCGTCAACGACCTGCACCGGGCCGCCGGCCGCTCCGGTGTCGGCACCGTGATGGCGTCGAAGAACCTGAAGGCGGTTGCCATTCGTGGCACCAGGGGCGTCGGTAACATCAAGGACCCCATGCGTTTCTTCAAGGTTACCGAGGAAGCCAAGCAGGTGCTGCAGCAGAGCGCCGTCACCGGCCAGGGCCTGGGCACCTACGGAACCCAGGTGCTGATGAACGTGATCAACGAAATGGGCGCCATGCCCACCCGCAACATGCGGGAAGTGCAGTTCGAGGGCGCGCACAAGATCTCCGGCGAGGCCATGCACGAGCCCAGAGAGAGCGACGGCAAGCCGAACCTCACAACCAATGGCGCCTGTTTTGGGTGCACGATCGCCTGCGGTCGCATCTCCACAGTCGACAAGGGCCACTTCACGGTGCAGAACAAGCCGGAGTACTGGCATGCCTCCGGCGGCCTGGAGTATGAGGCGGCGTGGGCGCTGGGGTCCGACACCGGCGTGGATGACCTGGATTGCCTCACTTACGTGAACTTCCTCTGCAACGAGGACGGAATCGACCCGATATCCTTCGGCGCCACCGTGGCGGCAGCCATGGAACTTTACGAGATGGGTGCCATTACCGATGCGGAGACCGGCGGCCTGCAGCTCAAGTTCGGTTCGGCCGAAGCGCTGACCAAGGCCACCGAGCTTACCGTGAAGGGCGAGGGCTTCGGCCGCGATCTGGGTCTGGGTTCCAAGCGCCTGTGCGAGAAGTACGGCCATCCGGACCTGTCCATGACGGTCAAGGGCCAGGAATTCCCGGCCTACGATCCACGCGGCATCCAGGGCATGGGGTTGGCCTATGCCACCTCCAACCGCGGAGCCTGTCACCTGCGCGGCTACACGGTGTCCTCCGAGGTGCTGGGTATCCCGGAGAAAACGGATCCGCTGTCCACCGAGGGCAAGCCGGAGCTGGTGAAGGCTTTCCAGGATGCCACCGCCTCGGTGGATTCGGCCGGCATCTGCGTGTTCACCACCTTCGCCTGGACGCTGGATGACATCGCGCCCCAGATCGATGCCGCCTGCGACGGCAACTGGACCACCGAGAAGTTGCTGGAAGTGGGTGAACGTATCTGGAATCTGGAACGTGACTTCAACCTTCGCGCGGGTCTCACCGGTGCCGACGATACGCTGCCGAAACGGCTGCTCAAGGACGCGGCCAATGTGGGACCGGCCCAGGGCATGGTCAACGAACTGGACGTCATGCTGCCGAAGTACTATCAGGTTCGCGGCTGGACGCCTTCCGGCGAGTTGACTCCCGAAACCCGTCAGAGGCTGGGGCTTTAAGCCCCAGCCTCTGCGTCGCGGAGGTATAGAGCATGAAGCATGTGATCGTGGGCGCAGGCCCGGCGGGTGTCGTGGCGGTGGAGCATCTGCGCGAGTATGACCCCCAGTCGGATATCCTGCTGATCAGCGGCGAGCCGGAACCCCCGTACTCCCGCATGGCCATTCCCTATTTCCTGGTAGACCAGGTGGGGGAAGACGGGACTCATCTTCGCAAGCAGCAGGATCATTTCAGCAAGAACCGCATCGAGGTGAAGACCGGGGCGTGGGTGGACTCCGTCGACCCGCAAGCCAGGCAACTGACACTGAAGGGTGGCGAATCCGTGCCGTACGACCGGTTGTTGCTGGCCACCGGTTCGCACCCGGTCATCCCGCCGATTCCCGGCGTGGACAAGGAAGGCGTGCACACCTGCTGGACACTGGAAGACGCCCGCTACATCGTGCAGCGCGCGAAGGAGGGCGCCCATGTGGTGCTGATCGGTGCCGGCTTCATCGGCTGCATCATTCTGGAGGCTCTGGCGTTGCGCAAGACACGGCTTACCGTAGTCGAGCAGCAGAACCGCATGGTGCCCCGGATGATGGACGACAAGGCTGGCGGCCTGATCAAGTGTTGGTGCGAGAGCAAGGGCCTGACCGTGCACACCTCCACGAAAGTGGAGGAGGTGCAGGACGGTAACGGCCAGCACCCTCTGTCGGTCAAGCTGGACCATGGCGAGAGCGTGCCGGCCGACCTGGTGATCGTCTGCGTGGGCGTGAAGTCCAACACCGATTTCCTGGACGGGACCGGTATCAAGGTGGATCAGGGCATCCTGGTGGACCGGCACCTGCAGAGTTCGGTGCAGGACATCTACGCCGCCGGGGACGTTGCCCAGGGCCTGGATTTTTCCACCGGCGAGTTCTCCGTGCATGCGGTGCAGCCCACGGCGGCCGATCACGGCCGGGTGGCCGCCAGCAACATGGCGGGCCGAAAACAACAGTTCCAGGGCAGTGTGAACATGAACGTCCTGGACACCCTGGGTCTGATCTCGTCTTCGTTCGGCTTATGGATGGGCGTGGAAGGTGGCGATTCGGTGGAGCTGCACGATCCTGAGCACTTCCGCTACCTGAAATTGCAGTTCGATGGCGACCGCCTGGTGGGTGCCAGCGCCCTGGGGCTTACCGAGCACGTGGGTGTGTTGCGAGGCCTGATCCAGAGTCGCGTGAAGCTGCGTGACTGGAAGGACAGGTTGAAGCAGGATCCGACCCGGATCATGGAGGCCTATCTGGCCCGCACACAGGCCCTGGGTTACAACAAGACGGTGTTGCCCGCATAATCGAAGGGGGCGCCGGCAATGCCGGTTGCCCCCTCGGTCTCACCTGCTGTTACGGACACCCGATGCGCATACGAATCAAACTGTTCGCCAGCCTGAGCGAACTGCTGCCGGCTGGGGTGAAGCCCCACGAGGGCTATGAACTGGACATCGCCGACGACATGACGCCAGCGCAACTGATAGAGCAGTTGAGGGTGCCCAGGGAACTGGCGCACCTGGTACTGATCAACGGCGAATACTTGCCGCCGGCGAAGCGGCAGCAGCCCGTTTTCCGGGAAGGTGACGTGTTTGCCATCTGGCCCCCGGTTGCCGGTGGCTGAGAGCCTGCCGGTCCACCGGGTGATCAAGGACATGGGACTTACCCATGCCGAGTTCTTCCGCATTATTCCAGGTGTCTTCACCGACTGCGTTCCGGTGATCGAGGGCCGTACGATCAGGGCGAGCTGGCCCGGACGCCAGTTGCTGGTCACCCTGGGGCCGGAGCAGCGACGGCGCATAGCCCTGCTGGCTCTTCCGCGCACCGAGGTGATGCTGGAGTTTCGCGGATTCTCCGAGCAACAGATCGGGGAATTCCTCGCCCACTTCGACCGCCGCTTTCAGCGTGGGGGCGGCTGAAAGGCTAGCCGTAGCCCCCGCCGCCAGGCGTCTGAATCACGAAAACGTCGTCCGCGTCCATATCTGCCTTGTCCGTCCCGGAAAGCGTTTCCCGTGCGCCGTCCGAGCGTTCCACCCATTGCTGGCCCAGGGAGCCGTCACTACCCCCCTTCAGGCCCTGCGGGGGGACGCGACGGGAGTTGGCCAGCACGGCCACCGTCATCGGTTCCAGGAACCGGATCCGGCGTTCCGCGCCGTCGCCGCCATTCCAGCGGCCTTTCCCTCCCGACCCCCTGCGGATGGCGAACTCTTCCAGCAGCACCGGAAAGCGGGTCTCAAGTACCTCCGGATCGGTGAGGCGGCTGTTGGTCATGTGCACATGGACCGCGCTTGCACCATGGAAGCCATCCCCGGCACCAGCACCGCCGCACAGGGTTTCGTAGTGCTGGTATCGCTTGTTGCCGAAGGTGACGTTGTTCATGCTGCCCTGACCGTTGGCCAGTACACCCAGTGCGGCGTACAGCGCGTCGGTCACCACCTGGCTGACTTCCACGTTGCCGGCCACCACGGCGGCGGGATAGGCGGGGTTCAGCATGGAGCCTTCCGGTACCACCAGCCGTATCGGTTTCAGGCAGCCGTCGTTCAGCGGAATGTTGTCCTTGACCAGTGTGCGCAGGACATACAGCACCGCCGCGCGGGTGACGGCCTTGGGTGCATTGAAATTGCCCGGCTGCTGCGCGCTGGTGCCGCTGAAATCCACGACCGCGGAACGGCTGCTTTTGTCCACGCTGATGGCAACCCGTACGCGGGAACCGTTGTCCAGCTCCTTCTCCCAGTGACCATCGCTGAGTACATCCAGCACGCGCCGCACCTGCTCCTCGGCGTTGTCCTGTACGTGCCGCATGTACGCCTGGACCACTTGCAGGCCGAAATGCTCCACCATGCGGCGCAGTTCGTTGGCGCCGCGGTTGTTGGCGGCGATCTGTGCCTTCAGATCGTTCAGGTTCTGGTCCACGTTGCGGGCCGGCATGGGGCCGCCTCCGAACAGCTCGCGCAGCGCCTGCTCGCGGAACGTCCCGGCAGCCACGGCCTGGAAATTGGTGATCAGTACGCCTTCATCCTCGATCACCTGGCTGTCCGGCGGCATGGAGCCGGGCGTGGTGCCGCCGATATCGGCATGGTGGGCCCGGCTGGCGACGTAGAACAGCAGCTCCGCTCCGGTATCGTCGAACACCGGGGTGACGACGGTGACATCCGGCAGGTGGGTGCCCCCGTGGTAGGGGTCGTTCAGCATGTAGACGTCACCCGCCCGCATGCTGTCATCCCGTTCCCTGATAATCGCGCGCACGCTCTCGCCCATGGAGCCCAGGTGCACCGGGACATGCGGCGCGTTGGCCACCAGGCCGCCGTCCGCGTCGAATACCGCGCAGGAGAAATCCAGGCGTTCCTTGATGTTGGCGGAGTAGGCGGTTTTCTCCAGCGTGCCGCCCATCTGCTCGGCGATGGACATGAACAGGTTATTGAACACCTCCAGCATGACCGGGTCGACGTCCGTGCCGACTGCCGTGGCGCGGGGCAGCGGTTCCACCCGTTTCAGGATGATGTGCCCCTTTCGATTCATGGCTGCCTGCCAGCCGGGTTCGACGATGATGGTGGACACCGGTTCACGGATAATGGCCGGACCGGCCACCGAGTCGCCCGGCTCCATGTGGTCACGGTCGTAGACCGGGGTCCGCGCGCGCTGCGCGCCGGCCATGAAGGTGGCCACCTCCGCCAGCGGAGCCAACTTGCCTTCCGTTCTCTCCGGCCGGTCCGGTTCGTCTTCCAGCGCACCGCTGGCGCCGATGACTTCGATCACCACGGTCGCCAGCACCAGCTCCTTGTGCGGCATGGTGAAACCGAACTGCTGCCGGTGGGCCGTTTCGAATGCTTCCCGCATAAGGGAGGCATCCGCGTAGTCCACCAGCAGTGCCGTATCGGTGCCTGCATACTTGAGCTGGGCCTTGCGGATGCTGCGGATACCGTCATCGGCCACGCCCTGGTCCTGCAGCTCCTTCCGGCCGTGTGCTTCCCGTTCGGCGATGGCGCTTTCCAGCGAGGTGACCAACGCGTCGTCCAGTGTGGTGTCCACCGCCAGTTCCCGCATGGTGGTCAGGTCTGCGAGCCCCATCCCGTAGGCGGAGAGCACGCCGGCGAAAGGGTGGAGCAATACAGTCTTCATGCCCAGGGCATCCGCCACCAGGCAGGCGTGTTGACCACCGGCGCCGCCAAAGCAGTTCAGCACGTAGCCGGTCACGTCGTGGCCCCGTTGAACCGAGATCTGCTTGATGGCGTTTGCCATGTTCTCCACGGCAATACGCAGAAAACCTTCCGCCACGTCTTCGGCTGCCCGCTGGTCCCCGGTGGCTTCGCGTATACGCTGCGACAGACGGCTGAACTGTTCGCGGACAGTATCCACGTCCAGCGGCTGATCGCCGTCGGGACCGAAGACATGCGGAAAGAATGCCGGTTGCAGCTTGCCCAGCATGACGTTGCAATCGGTGACGGTCAGCGGCCCACCACGGCGGTAACAAGCCGGCCCTGGATTGGCGCCGGCGGATTCCGGGCCGACCCGGTAGCGTGATCCGTCGAAGAAGAGCTGCGAGCCCCCGCCGGCGGCCACCGTGTGGATGCGCATCATCGGAACCCGCATCCGGACGCCGGCGATCACCGTTTCGAAACTGCGTTCGAACTCGCCGTTGAAGTGGGAGACGTCCGTGGACGTGCCCCCCATGTCGAAGCCGATCACTTGTTCGAATCCGGCCATCTGTGCTGTGCGAACGCAACTGACGATACCGCCGGCAGGTCCGGACAGTATGGCGTCCTTACCCTCGAAAAGGCGGGCATCAGTAAGTCCGCCATCGGATTTCATGAACTGCAATCGTGTGTCACCGAGTTCCGATGCCACCTGGTTGGCGTAGCGTTTCAGAATGGGGGACAGATAGGCGTCCACCACCGTGGTGTCGCCCCGGCCGATGAGCTTCATCAGCGGGCTGACCTGGTGCGAGACACTGATCTGGCGAAAGCCCAACTCCCGCGCAATGGCGGCGACGCGGGCTTCATGCGCGGTATGGCGATACCCGTGCACGAGAACGATGGCACAGGATTCATAGCCCTGCGACAGCGCGCCTTGCAGTGCCGTGCGCACCTGGTTTTCGTCCAGAGTGCGGAGTACCACGCCGTCGGCGCCGATGCGTTCGTCCACCTCGATTACATGACCGTAGAGTTGTTCGGGAAGCTGGATATCCAGCGCGAAGATGTCAGGCCGTGTCTGGTAGCCGATGCGCAAGGCATCGGCGAATCCACGGGTGATCAGCAGTACCGTGCGTTCGCCCTTGCGCTCCAGCAGGGCATTGGTCGCGACCGTGGTTCCCATCTTGACCGCGCTCAGGCGATCCGCCGGGATGGCCGACCTGCTTTCCAGCCCGAGCAACTCCCGGATTCCCTGCAGGGCGGCGTCCCGGTAACGCTCCGGATTTTCCGACAGCAGCTTGTGGGTCACCATGCTGCCGTCCGGTTTGCGGGCGATCACGTCGGTGAATGTGCCGCCGCGATCGACCCAGAATTGCCATTCATCGTTGCTGTGTGTGGCGCGCATGCGCGAATCTCCATAGGTGGTTCAGCGGCGCTGGCTCATCTGCTCCGGGAGCCAGGTGGCGATTTCCGGAAACACGACGATCAGCGCGGCGGCGAGGCAGAGCACCAGGAAAAAGGGGAAGGATGCCCAGGCGATCTGCAGGATGTTCTTGCCGGTCAGGCCCTGGATGACGAACAGGTTGAAGCCAACCGGCGGGGTGATCTGGGACATTTCCACGACGATCACGAGAAAGATGCCGAACCAGATGAGATCCAGTCCGGCGGCCTGGACCATGGGCAGCACCACCGAGGTGGTCAGTACAACAACGGAAATGCCGTCCAGGAAACAGCCCATGATGACGAAGAACACGACCAGGGCGAACAGCAACCAGTACACGGACAGCTCCATGCCGCCGATCCAGGCGGCCAGTTCCCTGGGGATGCCGGTATAGCCCATGGCCGTGGTCAGGAAGGCCGCGCCAGCCAGTATGAAACAGATCATGCAGGAGGTGCGGGTAGCTCCCATCAGGCCGTCGATGAATGTCCGCCAGTTCAGCGTGCCGGTAAGCAGCGACAGCCCCAGGGCGCCCACCACCCCGAGTGCGGCGGCTTCGTTGGGCGTGGCAATGCCGGTGTAGATGGAGCCGATCACCGCAATGATCAAACCCACAACCGGCAGCAACCGTCGGGATGCCTTGATGCGTTCCCACAGCGGGAGTGACGGCTCAGGCGGCGGTTGTCGCTCTGGATTCAGTAGCGACCAGATCACCACATACCCCATGAGCAGCGCGATCAGCATCAGCCCGGGCAGGATGCCGGCCATGAACAGCCGGGCTATGGAGACCTCGGCACTGACGCCGTAGACGATAAGTATGATGGACGGCGGGATCAGCAGTCCCAGGGTTGCCGAGCCGGCGAGCGTGCCGATTACCATGTTGTCGGGATAATTCCTGCGCCGCAGCTCCGGTATGGACATGCGCCCCACCGTGGCGGCCGTGGCGGCCGACGAGCCCGAGACGGCGGCGAACACCGAGCACCCCAGTACGTTCACATGGAGGAGCCGGCCCGGCAGCTTGCCGAGCCAGGGCGCAAGCCCTGCATACATGTCCTCCGACAGCCGGGAGCGAAACAGGATTTCCCCCATCCAGATGAACATGGGCAGTGCAGCGAGCGACCAGGAGGAAACCGAGCTCCAGAGGCTGTTGCCCATGACCAGGCCGGTTGGGGCGCCGGTGAAAAGGCTGATGCCGACAATGGCAACCCCCATCAATGCCAGCGCCACCCAGAGCCCGCTGCCGAGCAGCAGCAGGAGAACGAAAAGCAGTATCAGTCCAATTTCGGTGACGCCCACGGCTATTCCTCCATCAAGCCGCCGGGGCGGTCGTAGGGCAGGGGCCGGCCGCGAATCAGGGTGACCAGCGAATCCAACAGGCAGATCAGCAACACGCCAAGACCAAGAGTCATCGCGCTTTGCGGAATGGCGACCGGGATGGCCAGGCGACCGGGTGAGACGTCGCCGAACTCCAGGGATTCCTGAACCAGCGCCACGCACCACCAGGTGCCGAATGCGGTCAGGGCAATCGCCAGTATCAACGACGTGAACTCGCAACCTCGCTGGATCAGAGCCGGCAGGCGCTCGATGACCAGCTTTACGCGTATGTGGCCGCCGAAATGAAACGTGGGCGCCAGAGCCAGGAAAGTGGAGGCCAGCACGAAGTAGCCTGACATTTCATTGGCGGAGGGAATGGTGATGCCGAAGAAACGGCCAACGATCTGGCCCAGAACCAGCAGACAGATGGCCAGCAGCGAGGCAGCTGCCAGCAATCCGCACAGCTGGTAGAGTCGGTCCAGCAGATGACGCATGGGGATTCTCCACGAAAGGCCCCGCAGGGGGGCCCCCCCGCGCGGCCCCCGCGGGGGGCGTGGTTGGATTTTAAGGACGTTTTTAATTCCGGGCTCGGGTCCGGGCCC
>JAFIFV010000076.1 GCA_020831845.1 Ectothiorhodospiraceae bacterium | reverse complement strand
CCCCAAACACCCCCACGGGTGTGGCTTGGCGCCGGGGGTGGAGCAAAATGGCCATGGTGGGTGGCGTGTGGCCCCCACCCCAACCTGCGATTGCCAGCACCGGGATTGACAAGGGCGGAGGCGGAAGAATACCTTTTTCGCACTGCAGAGAACGCAGGCCGCCGCCTTCGGCGACGTTACAGGGAAGTCTTCACGCTTTCTCCCGCCTCGTATCAGATCTGCATGGAAGCCATCTCGTTGACCAGGGAGGTCTGCAATCGTGACCCTTTTCAATATCGAACCGATCAGCCGTGGCGGTCGCCAGCGCGTCCGCGCCGCACATTTGCGTCGCAATCGTATCGACGTGCATGACTGCGAAGTTCACCTGATGACGCTGAACGACCTCGCTGAACTGTGGAGAAACCGCCAGCGACAGAACGGCCTGACCGACGAGGAAATCGACGCCCACGAGAGGGCGCTGATGAGCGGGGCCGCGGGCCACGCGCCCTCCGCCGCTGCTGTGGTCAACGATTCAAGCAAACTCTCCCGGCTCGCGCTCGACCTGCGCCGCGGCGGCAGCCTGTTCAGCACCTATCGAATCGTCCAGCGCGGCAGCACCACGCTTATCGCCTTGAGAGGCCACGCCGGCCTGCGCCACCATCTCACAGCCACCACCTACGGCATCATGAACCCGAAGGTTATCAGCATGGGCATCGGCCCGATGGGCCATCAGGCCATGGCCCGCGGCGGCCTGGTGGTCACCGTCGTGGTATCGCCGCTGATCCGCACCTTCGAATGGGTCTTCAATGACGAGGTCACCTGGCACCATCTATTGGTACACGTGACCATGGATATGGCGAAGGCGGTTGCTGCGGCAGGGGCGATGGTGGCGGCAAGCATGGCAACCGCTGCCAGCTTTGCTGCATTCGGGCTGGCAACCCCGGTAGTTTTGCCAGTAGCCGTCGGGATTTTCGTGGCGATAGCGGTAGGAATCGGTTTGAACCGCCTGGACGCCCGCTTCGAGATTACCCAAGCCCTGGTGAACGCGCTGGCTGAAGCTGAACGCCGCTTGCACAAAACAAGTAAACAAGTCCATCTCAGCGTGCGAAAGGGGTCCCTTGATGCGATGAATATACTCAGCGGTAGCTACGGTTTCCATCGGTAACGCTGCTCAAGGAACACTACGATGCAGACGCCTCCCCAAGGCACACGAACGGTACTGCTGGCGACCGTGTGTATGCTAGTCATGAGCTTGGGTGCTGGGGTCGGAGCACCGTACCTGCTGTATCTCGATGTACGGGATTCCCGTGCGGCAATCGACCAGCAGCTCTCGTTCTTTCTCAGCGATAGCGCCGTCGCCATTTTTACCGTTGCCCCACTGGGAGGAGCGGCCATGCTTCTTCTGGCATCCGGAGGAATCTACCGACTGACGACCAACCAGCCTCCACCAAAATGGATCGGGAAATCTGTCACCCGGGTGGCCGGGATACTCTTGTTGGTGACGCTAATCGCCATGCTCCCCGCCAGGTACGCGGGGAATGTCTACTGGCACGCACAGATTCGCGACACAGGCTATGTGCAGTGCCCCAAGTCCCTGACTCGGGGCGCCCAGTGGAACACCATTGCCTGGGCTCGTGACCCAGACTACTGTCGCGACCCCCATGTCCGCTATCTCTATCTGAATTCCACCAACAGGATGGAGGAGATCAACGCGTATCTGAGAAGGCGCTAGCGTAGACACGATGTTGGGGTTCGCTTTCGCTCACCCCAACCTACTCGACCAGCCGAGGCTCAGCTCAGCGGAACAGTGCGATGCAGACACCACACCGCGGTCTTGTGGGTCAGACTGAACACCAACGAATCCCGACAAGCCCTGCCTTGCTCCGACGCAATGCTTCGGTTCCCGCCATTGCCTGAGCCGCGCCGGTTCCCTATCCTCTACCGGCATTACTTCCGTTCACGGTGAATCACTACATGAAGAGCCTGACATTCCCGGCCGTTGCCCTGACGTCCACCCTGCTGCTGGTCGCCTGCGCCACCCCTGGTGACGCGCCCTATCGTGAAGAGGAGGAGCCCACTGTCGAGGCAGCCGGCCTGCAGGACGAGAGGCCAGACCGGCCGGGCCTTGCTGATGAGCTCTATGGCCCGGGAGGCCAGGAAGCCAGGGAACTGAGACTCCAGCAACTGGCCGAGGCGCTGGAACGGTCGGAGCGACCACGTGCGACACAACAACGGGAGTCCGTGATGGATGGACGACCGGCTTCCCGGGTGGGGCTGCTTCTGAACGAGCATACGGATGCACGCCTGGAAGACAGCCTGCGCGCGCTCGCGGCGGACTACCCGCTGCGGCTGCTCGACGACAGCGCCACACGGGATGCGATGGAGGCCGAGAACTGTGGCGAGCCGGTTGACTGTGCCCGTGCGCTCCGCGCCTATCCCGGTCTGCGGCTGGTGCTGGAGATAGACACCGACCCGGACGACCCCCGCATGGTCACCACCCGTTTCCACGACCTGGAGATGGAGACCAGTTCCCGGCCACGCCGCCTGGCCGTACCCGACGGCGACGACGGCATTCCGGAGCAGGCCCTGGACAGCCTGGCCGACCAGTTGCTGATGGCAGCGTCCGACATGATCGGCTCTATGCCCTGGACGGCACGGGTGTTCCAGACAGAAGCGGATGACTGGCTGATCAATGCCGGTGGAGCCGACGGGCTTGGCGAGGGTGACCGCCTGCTGGTCATTCGCGAAGGCCGCATGTTGCGGAACGCATTGGGGGAGCCGGCTGGTTACGCCAGCGGTCGCAACGTGGGGACGGTGGAAGTGCGCCGTATCGCCGGCGATCACGTGGCCGTGGTGGAACCGGTGGACGGTCAGGCGCCGGGCTCCGGTGATGTGCTGATGCTGCTGCGGTAAGCGGTTTCCGGCCCGGTTGCGCCACTCAGGCTGAGAGCGAGCTGCATTTCGGGCTCACGCCCGACGGTAGCAACCGCTGCGCGGTTACTCCCCTACGACGGGCCGGTGTGCAGGGGCGTGCGGTAGGGGTGTAATCGCCGCAGGCGATTGCCACCGATCCGGCCGCCGGCCGGAAAGGGCTGGCGATGACTGCACTTACCGTGGATTCGGGCTCGCGCCCGACGGTAGCAACCGCTGCGCGGTTACTCCCCTACGGCGGGGCGAGATTGGGAGACGTACGGTAGGGGGGTAATCGCCACAAGGCGATTGCCACCGATCCGGCCACCAGGCCGGAAAGGGCTGGCGATGAACGCGCTTATCGTGGATTCGGGCTCGCGCCCGACGGTAGCAACCGCTGCGCGGTTACTCCCCTACGGCGGGGCGAGATTGGGAGACGTACGGTAGGGGGGTAATCGCCGCGAGGCGATTGCCACCGATCCGGCCGCCAGGCCGGAAAGATCACAGCGGCGAGAGCCGCCACTACCTATCGTTTCATAGACTCGAAGAACTCGCTGTTGACCTTGGTATCCTTGAGCTTGTCCAGCACGAACTCGATGGCGGCCAGTTCGTCCATGGAGTGCAGCACCTTGCGCAGAATCCAGATCTTCTGCAGCTCGTCCTGCGGGATCAGCAGTTCCTCGCGGCGGGTGCCGGAACGCAGGATGTTAATGGACGGGAAGGTGCGGCGCTCGGCAATGCGGCGATCCAGATGGATTTCCATGTTACCGGTGCCCTTGAACTCCTCGTAGATCACGTCGTCCATGCGCGAACCGGTTTCCACCAGGGCGGTGGCCAGGATGGTCAGGCTGCCGCCTTCCTCGATGTTGCGCGCCGCGCCGAAAAAGCGCTTGGGCCGGTGCAGGGCGTTGGCATCCACACCACCGGTGAGCACCTTGCCGGAGGACGGCACCACGGTGTTGTAGGCGCGTGCAAGACGGGTGATGGAATCCAGCAGGATGACCACGTCCTTCTTGTGCTCGACCAGGCGCTTGGCCTTCTCGATCACCATCTCGGCCACCTGCACGTGACGGCTGGCCGGTTCGTCGAAGGTGGAGGAGACCACCTCGCCGCGCACCGAACGCTGCATCTCGGTGACTTCCTCCGGCCGCTCGTCGATCAGCAGCACGATGAGGATGCTTTCCGGATTGTTGGCGGCAATGCTCTGGGCGATGTTCTGCAGCATCATCGTCTTGCCCGCCTTGGGCGGGGAGACGATCAGGCCGCGCTGCCCCTTGCCGATGGGGGCGCACATGTCTATGACGCGGGCGGTGAGGTCCTCGGTACTGCCGTTGCCGCGCTCCAGTCGGAAGCGCTCCTTGGCGAACAGCGGCGTGAGATTCTCGAACAGAACCTTGTGCTTGGCGCTTTCCGGCGCCTCGAAGTTGATCTCGCTGACTTTCAGCAGCGCGAAGTAGCGCTCGCCTTCCTTCGGTGGCCGGATCTTGCCGGAGACGGTGTCACCCGTCCGCAGGCTGAAGCGCCGTATCTGGCTGGGCGAGACATAGATGTCATCGGGGCCCGCCAGATAGGAACTGTCGGCCGAGCGCAGAAAACCGAAGCCATCCTGCAGGATCTCCAGCACCCCGTCGCCGTAGATGTCCTCGCCCTTCTTGGCCTGGGCCTTGAGGATGGCGAAGATCATGTCCTGCTTGCGGGAGCGGGCTACGCCCTCGATGCCGAAGGACTGCGCAAGTTCTGCCAGCTCGGCGGCCGGCATTTTCTTCAGTTCGGTGAGGTTCATGATGTGTTACTTCTGCACTCGGTATGGGTCGGCTGACAACGGACCGGGCGGCCCATCTGTGGTTTAAATAGTCACTGGAGTTCCGTGTGCGGCCCATCGGGAACGGGCTCGCCGGCTGCGGCGCGCACGGGCTGCGCCTGCTGCCCGCCGGGCGGGATCGCCACCCGGCAGCGGTCTGTCATCTTTCGTGCGACCAGCCTGGGTGAAAAATCATGCACCGGCTGTAAACTGGCAATCAGAGATTGCTGTCGATGAAGGCGGTGAGCTGGGACTTGGACAGAGCACCGACCTTGGTTGCCTCCACGGCACCGTTTTTGAACAGCATCAACGTCGGGATGCCACGGATACCGAACTTGGGCGGCGTTTCCGGGTTCTCGTCGATGTTGAGCTTGGCAACCTTCAGGCGACCGCCATATTCATTGGCCACCTCATCCAGAATCGGGGCAATCATCTTGCAGGGGCCGCACCATTCAGCCCAGTAATCCACCAGCACAGGCCCATCGGATTTGAGAACCTGATCATCAAAGTTGTCGTCGGTAACGTAGACTATCTCTCCGCTCACGGTATGGTGCCTCCAGCGTGCTCAGGATTCGGAGTCAGGTATTGAAAGGTCGATCGCTATCAGGTGGAAACGAATTGGAAGCGGGGACCTTGCGGGTGCACCTTGGGTGCAATCGGTTATTTGCGAGACCATAACGGCGCGCCACCGGCTTGTCAATCGCTGCGTCATGCAACCACTGTCACACGCATGTAGTCCAATTACCTTATATAGGGTGGCCGGCGAACGGTTGCAAGCTGTCAACCCCGGACATAACCTACACTCAAACGACGAGTGGGCGCGCAACGCGGCGGCAATACGGCGGCGGCAAGCGCTCCGGCGATGGCACAGACAGCCGGACCACGGGTCCGGTGGCAGGTAAAGTGATTACGAGCTTGAAACTCACCGGACTGAGACCTTCAGCCGCCGGAATGCGGTATCTCACCTTTCTGGTGAATGCCGTCCTGGTTGCGCTGCTGGCCTATACGCTCGCGCAACTCTTCTGGCGGACTGTCCCCGCCGGAGATGCCGGTGCGGCGCCCACTGCCCCGCGATCCAGCGCGGCCGCGCCCCAGCGTCAGCAGCAGAGCGAACTGGGCGAACGCATCGCCAGTATGCAACTGTTCGGGCCGGCGGCGGCGTTGGACCGCGCCGACGACGTTCCCATCGATGCGCCGGAAACCCGGCTGAACCTCACGCTGCGGGGCATCTTCCACTACCCGCAGGAGGCCAGCACGCTGGTCATCATCGCCGCGGGCAATCGCGACGAGAATTTCTATCGCGTGGGCGATGATCTGCCCGGGGGCGCCGCCATCCAGGCCATCTACCCGGACCGGGTGATCCTGCGTCGCGAAGGTCGGCACGAGACCCTGTCGCTACCGCAGGAACGCCTGGAATCCGGCGGCGCGCGTACCGCCGCGGCACCGGCGGCACGAACCCGGCAACCGCGGAGCGACGAAACCTCGGAACTGCAGCAGATGCGCGAGCGGCTGCTCAACAATCCACAGGAATTCACGCGCATGATGGACATCCAGCCCTACATGGACGGCGGGGAACTTCGCGGCGTCATCCTCAACCCGGGTCCCGAGCCGGAGATGATGGAAGCCGTCGGACTGGAGCCCGGGGACGTCGTCACGGCAATCAACGGCGAACCGCTGGAAGGGCCGGAGGCGCCCATGAATGCGATGCGCATCATCAGCCAGGCGAGTTCGCTGGATCTCACCATCCTCCGGGACGGAAACCAGACCTCGGTACAAGTGAATTTCGAATAGTCCACCGGCGCACCCGCAGCGGAGAAACCTCCCGTCATGGTTGCGAGGAATGAAACAAATTGCCACTCTGTAACCAGCACGGCATGGGTATAACGATGATGATCAGATTCCCCCGCACCTACCGACGCAGCGCGTTCGCCGCCTTGCTGATATGCGCCGTGTTCACGCTGGGGATGGTGCTGCCGGCATTCGCCCAGGAGGACGACAACGACGGCGTGACGCTCAACCTGAAGGACGCCGAGATCACATCGCTGATCAATACCGTGGCGGAAATCACCGGCCAGAATTTCATCGTCGATCCGCGCGTACGCGGGCGCGTGACGCTGATCTCGAAGCGTCCGATGCAACCGGAAGAGGTGTACCGGGCATTCCTCTCGGTGTTGCAGGTGCACGGCTTCGCCACCGTGCCGGCCGGCGAGGTGACCAAGATCATCCCGGATACCAATGCCAAGCAGCTTGGCACCGACGTCAGCCCCGGAGAGGCAGCCGGCGACGATATCGTCACCTCCGTGATCCCGGTGGACAACGTGCCCGTGGCCCAGCTCGTGCCCATCCTGCGGCCACTGCTGCCACAACAGGGCCACCTGGCGGCTTATCCTCCCACCAATGTACTGATCGTGTCCGACCGGGCCGGCAACGTGGCGCGCATCACCGAACTGGTCCAGCAGGTGGACCGCGCCGGTGACGACGAGGTGGATATCGTGCGGCTGGAGAATGCCTCTGTGGGCGAAATGGTTCGCATCCTGCAAAGCCTGCAGCGCACCGATGCCGAGACCGTCCCCGCCAACCAGTTGCGCATTGCCGCCGACGATCGCACGAACAGCATTCTGCTCTCAGGCGACCGCAACCAGCGGCTGCGCATGCGGGCCCTGATCGCACAGATGGACGAACCGCTGCCGGACGACGGCGACACCCACGTTATCTACCTGCGTTACGCGCGAGCGCCCGACCTGGTGGAAGTGCTGCAGGGCGTGATGGAGAACATCCGTGACAGGGAAAACGGCGAGCGGGAAGGCGGCGGTTACAGCATCCAGGCCGAGGAAGCCACCAACGCGCTGGTCGTGACCGCGCCGCCGTCGGTGATGCAGTCCCTGCGCAGCGTGATCGACCGCCTGGACATCCGCCGCGCGCAGATCCTGGTGGAAGCCGCCATTGCGGAACTCTCCGACGAACGCGGAAGCGAACGCGGTGTCCAGTGGTTTGTCGATGGCAGCGACGGCCAGGGCTTCGCCGGCATCACCAATTTCTCGGATGTGGGCACCAGCATCGGCTCCCTGCTCACCCTGGGCACACAGCAGCCACAGGTGGGCGACGGTGCCAGTCTGGTGGTGGGGGATCTGGACAGCAGGGTCCGCTTCGGCGCCTTCATCCGGGCGCTGGCGTCGGATCGCAGCACCAACATTCTCTCCACGCCCACACTGGTGACGCTGGACAATCAGGAAGCGGAGATCCGGGTTGCGGAAAACCGGCCGTTCGTCACCGGCCAGTTCACCTCCGAGGGGCGGAACGTCACAAACCCGTTCCAGACCATCGACCGCGAGGACGTGGGGATCATTCTGAAAATCCGGCCACAGATCAACGAAGGCAACACGGTAATGATGGAAATCGAGCAGGAAGCGTCCAACGTGATCGGCGAAACCGGCACCGCAGGCCCGATCACCAACCGGCGCACCATCAAGACCAGTGTGCTGGTGGACGACGGCCAGATCATCGCCCTGGGCGGGCTGATGGACGACGACCTGCAGGAGCACGAGCAACGCGTCCCCGGCCTGGGCTCGCTGCCGCTGCTGGGCGAACTGTTCCGCTATCGCTCCACCACGCTGACCAAGCGCAACCTGATGGTGTTCATGCAGCCCAGCATTATTCGCGACCGGGCGATCGCCGACGATTTCACCGGCCGCAAGTACAGTTTCATGCGCGCGCGTCAACTGGACCGGCAGCAGCGCGGGGTGAGCCTGATGCGCGACGCCACGCCGCCGACCCTGCCGGCCATGGAACGGGCGGAACTACCGCGCCCCTTTGATGAACTCTGACGGACCCGCATCATGGTAAGCCAGCCGGCTGACAAAATGCTGACGGAACCCAATCCGGAACTGGACGACTTCGAGACGTTCGAGCTGGGTACGGAGCTGGAAACGGGCGAGGTGGAAGGCCCCAGGCTCCGGAAGCCCTCGTTCGCCTTCGCCAAGCGCCATGGCCTGGTGGTCACCGGCATCGAGGACGGCCATGCGCTGGTCAGCGTGCGCCCCGGTACCGGCGCCCACAGCATCACCGAGCTGCGCCGCAGTGTGGGCCTGCCGCTGAAACTGGAGCGGGTCACCCCCGGCGACTTCGAACGGCGACTGCAACAGTCGTACGAGCGCGCCTCCGGTGAAGCCGCCCAGATGGTGGAGGACCTGGGGGAGGACATGGACCTCTCCAGCATCGCCGACTCACTGCCGGAGCCCGAGGACCTGCTGGAAAGTGCCGATGATGCGCCCATCATCCGGCTGATCAACGCCCTGCTTACAGAAGCCATCAAGGAAAACGCCTCGGACATCCACCTGGAGCCGTTCGAGCACAAGCTGATGGTCCGCTTCCGGGTGGACGGCGTACTGCGCGAAGTGCTGCAACCGCCGCGGGTGATGGGGCCGCTGCTCATCTCACGCATCAAGGTCATGGCGAAGCTGGATATCGCCGAGAAGCGCCTGCCCCAGGACGGCCGCATCTCCCTGCGCATCGCCGGCCGCGCCGTGGACGTCCGCGTCTCCACCCTGCCCTCCGGACACGGTGAGCGCGTGGTGCTGCGTCTGCTGGACAAGCAGGCAGGCAGGCTGGATCTCAGTCACCTGGGCATGCCGGACGACCAGCGCGAGTTGCTGAACGGCCTGATTCACAAGCCGCACGGCATACTGCTGGTCACCGGGCCGACCGGCTCCGGCAAGACCACCACGCTGTATGCCGCGCTGACCCAGTTGAATGACGCCAGCCGCAGCATACTGACGGTCGAAGACCCGATCGAATACTACCTGGAAGGCATCGGCCAGACCCAGGTCAACACCAAGGTGGACATGACCTTCGCCCGCGGCCTTCGCGCCATCCTGCGCCAGGATCCGGACGTGGTGATGGTGGGCGAGATCCGCGACCTGGAAACCGCCGAGATCGCGGTCCAGGCCTCGCTCACCGGGCACCTGGTGCTGTCCACGCTGCACACGAACACCGCCGTTGGCGCCGTGAGCCGGTTGCGCGACATGGGCGTGGAGCCCTTTCTGATGGCCTCCAGCCTGGTGGGCATCATGGCGCAACGCCTGGTGCGTCTGCTCTGCGATCACTGCAAGCAGCCGTACCGGGCCAACGCCAAGGACTGCGAGCGGCTGGGGCTGGATCCGTCCAACCCGCCGACGCTTTTCCACGCCGCCGGCTGCAGCCGCTGCAACAACCTGGGCTACCGGGGCCGGGGTGGCATCTTCGAGCTGGTTCCGGTGGATGAACGCATCCGCACGATGATCCACGACGGAGTCTCGGAGCAGAAGATAGAACGTCATGCCCGCAAGCTGACACCCAACCTCCGGCAGGACGGCGTACGCCGGGTGCTGGCGGGTCAGACCACGGTGGAAGAGGTTCTCCGGGTCACCACCGACGACACGGCACCACTGGAAACATGACGCCAGTCCTCAGCCTGAACGTCCAACCCGCATACGACCATGGGCGCATTTGAATACTCGGCCCTGGACGCCCAGGGCAAGGAACTGAAGGGCGTACTGGAGGGAGACACGCCCCGCCAGATCCGTCAGCAGCTACGGGAAAAGGGCTGGGTCCCGCTGGCCGTGGACGCCGTGGCCGAACGCGGCAGCGGCAGGGAAACGTCCGGCTCCGGCGGGCGGCGCCCGCTGCTGCGCTCCGGCATGAGCGCCTCGGAACTGGCATTGATCACCCGCCAGCTGGCCACGCTGATCGGGTCAGGTCTGCCGCTGGAGGAGGCACTGCGCGCCTCGGCGCGCCAGTGCGAGAAGCAACGCTCGCGTTCGATGATGACGGCCGTGCGCTCCAAGGTCATGGAAGGCTACAGCCTGGCCGACGGCCTGGCACAGTTCCCGCGGGCATTCCCGGAAATGTACCGGGCCACGGTCGCCGCCGGAGAGCAGACCGGCAACCTGGACCTGGTACTGGAACGACTGGCGGACTACGCCGAAACACGCCAGGAAATGCAACAGAAGGTCCAGCTTGCGCTGTTCTACCCGGCCATCCTGGTGAGCGTGGCCATCCTGGTTGTGGTGCTGCTGCTCACCTTCGTGGTGCCGGAAGTGACCCAGGCATTCACCACCGCCGGCCAGACACTGCCGGGCCTGACCGTGGCCCTGATCGCCACCAGCGACTTCCTGCGCGATTACGGAGTCTGGCTGCTGCTGGGTATCGTCCTGCTGGTCACGGCGTTCGTCTACGCACTGCGCTACAAGTCGTTCAGGTACCGCTTCCACCAGGTGCAGTTGCGGCTACCGCTGGTGAAACGCATCGTGCGTGGCGCCAATGCGGCGCGCTTTGCCCGCACCTTCAGCATCCTTGCCAATGCAGGCGTGCCGGTGCTGGAGGCCATGCGCATCTCGGCGGAGGTCATGACCAACCTTCCCATGCGCGAGGCGGTGGAGAATGCGGCCGTCATGGTGCGCGAGGGGACGGGCATCAGTCGTGCCCTGGAGCGCAGCGACCAATTCCCGCCCATGCTGCTGCACCTGGTGGCCAGCGGCGAGAACAGCGGCCGACTGGAGCAGATGCTGGAACGGGCTGCCATCAACCAGGAACGGGAGGTGCAGGGACTGGTGGGAACGGCGCTGACCGTGATGGAGCCGGTGATCATTCTGATCATGGGTGCCATCGTCCTGGTCATCGTGCTGGCCATCATGCTGCCGATCTTCCAGATGACCGACCTGGTGAATTAGGGGATTGACAGATGTCTGCCCTAGACTGTGACAAAACAAAAACATGTTGCAGCCGGCGACGCGAACCGGTCACATGAAACCGGTACTGTTCGACGCCGACCCGGGGAACTTCCGGTATCCGTTTCAGAGTCATAGGACTATTGTATTGATCATACGCGCGAGAGACCGTCATGAATCCGAGTAATACACAAGCAACCCTCCTCACCCGACGAGCCCGCAACCAGGGGTTCACCCTGATCGAGATCATGGTGGTGGTGGTGATCCTGGGCATCCTGGTGGCCTTCGCGGTACCCAACATCATGGACAACCCGGAACGGGCACGCATCACCAAGGCCCACCACGATCTGCGCACCATCGAGCAGGCGCTGGACATGTACAGGATGGACAATTACCGCTACCCGACCACGGACCAGGGTCTGCAGGCACTGGTGGAGCGCCCCAATGCGGCCCCTGAGCCGCGCAACTGGAAACAGTACATGCGCAGCCTGCCCAAGGATCCCTGGGGTGGCGAGTACCAGTACCTGGCGCCGGATGATGCCGGTGGGCGCGTGCGTGTCTACACGCTGGGGGCCGATGGCCGGCCGGGCGGTGAAGGCGAGAACGCGGAAATCAGCAACCACGACCTGGACTGAGTGCCGGTGGCCTTCCGTCGCGGCATGCTGGATCAGCGAGGCTTCACGCTGATCGAGATCATGGTGGTGATGGTGATCATCGGCACCGTCGTCACCTTCGGCGTGCTGAGCATGATGGTCGATGACGACCGCGAACTGGAAGATGAGGCCCGACGCCTGCATGCGGTGCTGGAACTCGCCCATGAAAACGCGCTGCTGGAGGCGCGGGAGCTGGGACTGATCCTGGAACCCGACGGCTACCGCTTCACTGAACTGGTCAATGACGAATGGCGCGGCATCGAGACCTCCGCTCACAGCTATCTGCGCCCGCGCACCATCCCGGATCATCTGCGACTGGAAATCGAGGTTGACGGCCTGCCGGGTGAACGCGAACCCGGCCGCAGCGAGGACGACCGACCGGGCATCATGCTACTGTCCAGCGGCGAAATCACGCCGTTCCGAATTCGGCTGTCGGAGCGCCATGCCCGTGGCGATGCCCACTACCAATTGCGTGGCGAACTCATGGGCCGCCTGACCCTTAGGCCGCCGGAGGAGGATTGATGCAGTCCGGTTCCCCTCCACCACGACACTCCCAGCGGGGCTTCACCCTGCTGGAAGTGATCATCGCGCTGACCATCGTCGGCGTGGCCTTCGCCGGGCTGATGGCGGCGATGATGCAGTCCACCGGCAACGTCACCCACACCCGCGACCGGGTACTCAGCCACTGGGTGGCGAGCAACGTACTCACGGAACTGCAGGTGATGCAGGAATGGGACACCGGCACGCTCGAGGGCGAAATGCGCATGGGCGAGATCGACTGGTACTGGGAGGCAACGATCCAGAACACCCAGAACCCCCGCCTCCGGCGCGTGGATGTGTCAGTCTATTTCGAGGAAGGGGACGACTACGCCAGCAGCACGCTGATGGGCCTGTTGCAGGATCCCGAGAGCAGCCGGAGCATTCCGCAACCGCCTCCCGGCAACCTCCAGCCGCCGCCGGAGCAGCAGCAATGAGGCGCGATTCGGGCTTCACCCTGGTGGAACTGATGGTGGCCATCGGCATCTTCGCGGTGATGTCGGCGATGGCCTTCGCCGGCCTTCGCAGCGTGGTGGATACGCGGGAAGGCGTGCAGGCGCAGGCCGAGCGGATGAAATCCATCCAGCAGGCCATGGCCCTGATCGAACGGGACTTCCAGCAGATCATCGCGCGCGGCATCCGCGACCCCTTCGGCGACCCCCGCGAGGCCATGCTCAGCGACGATCTCACCGACGTGGAATTCACCAGGGCCGGCCTCACCAACCCCCTGGGCCTGGTGCGCAGCGAGTCGCAGCGGGTGGGGTACCGCATCGATGACGAGGACATGCTGGTACGGGTGCATTGGGGGGTGCTGGATCAGCAGGTGGAGCCCCCGGAGTACGTCACCGAGATGCTCGAGGGCGTCACCGAGCTGCGCTTCCGCTACATGGCCATTGACCGCAACTGGCAGGAAACCTGGCCGCCACCGGGCCAGCCACGCGGCTCGCAGATGATCCCGGTCGCGGTGGAAATGACGATGGAACTGGAGGACCTGGGCGAGATCGTCAGGCTGTTCCGCATTGCCGACGGGCCGGAGATCGGGCCGCCATGAGCGGCCGCCGGGAACGGGGCGCGGCCCTGATCACCGCGCTGCTGATCGTCTTCATGGCTTCCCTGCTGGCCACCCAACTGGCCGCGCGCGCGGTGTTCGACAACGCCCGCAGCTCGGCCCTGCTGGAACGCGACCAGGCCTGGCAGTTTGCGCTGGCCGCGGAAGCCTGGGCCAGCGAGGTGCTGAATGAAGCAAGGCGCGACGATGAGGCGGTGGACCACCTGAACCAGCTCTGGGCACAACCCATCACCCTGCCGCCGTTCGACGAGCTGCCGGTGCGGCTGAGCATTCAGATGGAAGACATGGAAGGAAGATTCAACCTGAACAACCTGATCAACCCCGACGGCAGCGCCAACGAGATCCAGGTCCAGCGCTTCCAGCGGCTGCTGCGTTACAACGAGCTGGACGAGAACCTGGTGTTCCCGATCATGGACTGGATTGACGAGGACGTGGAAGTGCGTTTCCCGGACGGCGCCGAAGACGACTACTACTCGCGGCTGGACCCGCCCTACCGGACCGCCAACCGCTTCATGGTCAGCCCCACCGAGCTGCGACTGATACGCGGCTTCGACGATGAGGCCTACCGGATGCTGGCACCGTCGGTGACCGCGCTGCCGCCAGGCACCGGGATCAACATCAACACGGTGCGGCCATCGGTGATCCGGATGCTGGCGGAGGGCGTGAGCGAAGCCGAGGCCGCCCAGTTGGCCGAGGCACGGCCGGATGATGGTTTCGAGAGCGTGGACGACTTCCTGCAACTGGGCGCACTGGCCGGCCGCGAGATCGAGTCCGGCGACCTGGCAGTGGGCAGCAACCATTTCCTGGTCCGCATACAGGTGGAACTGGGGCGCACCAGGGTCCGGGCGGAAAGCCTGGTCTATCGGTCGGATGCCGGAACCTCGCGTACACTGCTACGGCGCCAGGGCTTCGTGGAATAATGGCCTTGCAGCAAGACCTAGATGGAAACAGAGTGACTCTACCATGACCATTTCCAGCCTACACCGAGCAGCCCGATGCGCCCGCGCCTGATACTCCGCCTGCAAAGCGACGGCGCTGCGGCTCTGCCCTGGGCGCTGCTGGACCGTGACGGCCACGTGCAGGAACAGGGCGTCTCGGACGACCTGGCCAGCCTCGCGGACTATGCCGGCGACCGCCCGGTGACAGCACTGGTATCCGGCGCCGACGTGCTGTTGACCAGTGCCCTGGTCCCCACCCAGAGCCGGCAGAAACTGCTGCGCGCGATTCCCTACGCGCTGGAGGACATGGTTTCCGGCGATGTGGACGACATGCATTTCGTGCTCGGCGACAAGGACGCCAACAACCGCTGGGCAGTGGCCGTTGTCAACATCGACTGGCTCGAGGACTGGCTGGAACGGCTGTCCGCCGCAGGGCTGTCTCCGGAGCGTCTGCTGCCCGAACCGCTGTGCCTGCCGCTGGAACTCGAAAGCTGGACAGTCCTGGTGGAACCCAGCCGCTTCCTGGTGCGCACCGGCCCGCAACAAGGCTTCGGTGGCGACCGGGAAAACCTGGAACTGCTGCTGGAAATGGCGCTGGAAGAGCAGTCGGAGTGGCGGCCGCAACGGGTGGTGGCGCACGTCAGGGACGGCGCCGGCCTGCCGGATTCCGTGGCCGGCGTGGACGTGGAGAACCGCCCGCTGGATAGTGCCGAAGCGCTGCTTTGCGCAGGCCTGGACGACAGTCGGCAGATCCAGTTGCTGGCCGGGGCCTATGCACCGAAACAGACCGGCGGCAACCTGTGGCGCCCCTGGATTCCGGCGCTCATCCTGTTCGCACTCTGGGTATCCCTGGACACCGGCCGCGCCCTGCTGGACCAGCGCCAGCTCCAGGCGGAGATCCGCGATCTCGAAACCACGAATCTGGAGACCTTTCGCCAGATCTTCCCGGAAGCCAGCAGCCTCCAGGCCGCACGGACACGGGTGGAGAACCGGCTGAACCAGACGCGAAGCGGGCCGCGCCAGGGCGGCGACGCCCTGCTGGACACCCTGGAAGCCATCGGCCCCATCCTGCAGGCGGGGGAAGGCTTCCGGCTCACCGGCCTGAGTTACCGGAACGGCAACCTGGAACTCGAACTCACGGCCTCCGACCTGCAGCGCCTGGACAGGTTGCAGCAGGAACTTGATGCACCGGAACAATTGCAGGCGGAAGTGCGCTCGGCCCGCTCCGAGGATGATGCCGTGCAGGGACGGCTATTGGTCCGGAGGGGACCGTGATGGAACAGCTCAAGCAGTGGTGGGACGGACTTGCCGCCCGTGAGCGACGCACGCTGAGCATCGGCGGAATGGCGCTGGCGGTGATCCTGTTCTACTTCATGATCTACCAGCCGATCCACGACCGCACGGCGGATCTGGAACGCGAGGCCCGCAACCAGCAGGAGCTGAGCGGTTTCCTGGCCCAGGCCACCGAGGAACTACGCAGCCGGGGGATTTCTCCCATGCCCACCGGTGAAAGCCGGAACGGCAACGGCAGGGGGAGCGACCAGGCACTGTTCGCGCTGGCCGACCAGACTGCCCGTCAGGCCGGCCTCGGCCGGGTACTGCGCCGGGTGGAACCCAGCGGCCAGGGCGGTGCCAGGGTCAGCTTCGAGCAGATCGCCTTCGATGACCTGGTGCGCTGGCTGGCGGCGTTGCGGGAACAGCACGGCGTCAGCGCCAGCGTGGTGACCGCACGCCGCAGCGAACTGGAAGGCCGCGTGGACGTCCAGCTGGTGCTGGAGGCGGGAAGCTGATGAAACGGAAACTCGCACTGGCGGTGATCTTTGTCGTGGTATTCCTCACCGCCCTGGTCATGACTTTCCCCGCCAGCCATGCCTGGGGCATTGCCAGCAGCGGGATTCCCGGCGACGCCTACGGACTGCGCGGCACCATCTGGGAAGGCAACGCCGCCACCGTGATCATCGATCAGCACCGGCTGGACCGGGTGCGCTGGAAGCTGCAGCCCGGCAGCCTTTGGCGTGGAGAACTGCATTACCAGATCCAGGCCGACCTGGCCGATGGTCAGGTACGCGGCTATGTGCGGACGGGGCTGGACGGCAAGCTCAGGATGAGCGAGCTGCGCCTGGACGCCGGTGCGGACGAACTGGTGCGGGCGGCCTCCGCCAGGCCACTCCCGCTGCGCATCGGCGGCCGCATCGACGCCTATTTCCGGGAAGTGGTGCTGGACCGGGAGGGCAATCCGGAACGTATCGAAGGCATGGTGAACTGGACCAACGGCAACATCTATTTCGGCGACGAATACCAACTGGGCGATTACGCGGTGCGTATCGACTCCAGCGGCAATGTGACAGCGTTGGAGATCATCACCGTGGAAGCGCTGCTTCGGGTAGACGGCAGTGCCACGCTGCAGCCGGACAGCGGCCAGCTAAGCGGCGAGGTACTGTTCCAGGCCATGGAGGGCGCTTCACCGGACCTGGTCCAGGGGCTGCGCTTCACCGGTCTGCCCGACCCGATGGCGGAGAACCTGATTCGCTTCAACGGCAACATCAACAATCCGATGGGGTTCCGGGGAGAATTGCAGTAGAGAGCCATGCTGGGGTTCGCTGACGCTCACCCCAACCTACAACAAATCCGTGACTCGTAGGTTGGGGTGAGCCGAAGGCGAACCCCAACAACCGCTATCCGGCGGTCACGCCCCGCACCCGCGGCACCACCCGCTGAAAATCCACGATCAGCGGAAACTCCGCCCCACTCAGCGGCGGCCGGCTGAGATCCGGCTGCGCGATACCGAACACCTGAGGCACCCCCCAGTCCCTCGCAGCAGAAAGCACACGCACGCTGTCGTCCAGCAACACGGTACGACCGGGCTCGAAGCCGTCCTTCGACTGCACGCCATCCCAGAAATCGGAGAACTCCTTGGACACACCGAAATCATGAGAGGAATAGGCTTCGTCCAGATAGCCCTCCAGCGCCGGCACACGCTGCAGCTTCAGGCCCAGGCTGCCACGATGAGCATTGGTGACCAGGACGGCCCGCTTGCCGGAACGGTTCAACGCCTGCAGGAAGGCTTCCGCGCCAGGCCGAAAGCCGATCATGTGTGCGGTCTCCTGCTTCAGTTGCACCAGATCCACCCTCAGCCGGTCCTGCCAGTAGTCCAGGCAGTACCAGTCCAGCGTCCCCTCCACCTGCTTCATCAGCGGGAACAGATGTCCGCGCGCCTGCTCCAGGCTGACTCTGCGCTCCCGCGCAAGCCGCGCAGGCAGGGCCTCCAGCCAGAAATGGTTGTCGAAGGCCAGATCCAGCAGCGTGCCATCCATATCCAGCAGCACGGTATCCACACGGGACCAGTCGATCACGATTGAAACTCCGGCAAGTCACTCATGGGGCATAGAGTACCCGGTGGAAGGTCTCGTTTGCAGCTTCCGTAGCCGAGGGGCAGGGTCTGCACAACATTGTGGTGCAGACCCTGCCGCTGTGGGGTGTTCGGGCGGTCGGACCTGCATGCTGGCTTCGATCCAGCCAATGCCGGCCTGGGTGCGGGAATCGCGTGGTCCGGCGGTTGGCCGAATGGGGGAGATCGGCTTCGCCTCCATCCACCCTGTGCCGTGGATTGGCGCAGGGTGGATGGAGCGCAGCGATATCCACCCTGCACCACCGTACGTGTAGAATGAGACCTCTTTGAAGATGACGAGAGTGCGCCACGATCATGCGCAAGAAACCCGAAATCCTGGATACCCGCATCGTCGCCCGCTCCCGGCTATTCCGCGTGGAAGCCGTGAACCTGCGGTTCTCCAACGGCGTGGAGGTGGAGTTCGAGCGGCTGCGAGGTTCCGGCAGCGTTGGTGCGGTCATCATCGTTCCGCTGCTCACTCCGGAAACCGTGCTGCTGATCCGGGAGTACGGTGTTGGCCTGGAGCGCTATGAGCTGGGCCTGCCGAAGGGACGTGTGGAACCGGGCGAAGACATGCTGGAGGCTGCCAATCGCGAGCTGATGGAGGAGGTGGGCTACGGCGCCCGCAAGCTGACCAAGCTACGCGCACTGAGCCTGGCTCCCGGCTATCTGGGCCATCGCACCCAGGTCATCCTCGCCGAGGATCTCTACCCTCAGCGCATGGAAGGCGACGAGCCCGAGCCCATCGAGGTGGTGGAATTTCCCATGAACGATTTCGAGGACCTGGTCATGGATGGCGAGGAACTGACTGAAGGGCGCTCCATCGCCGCCATCTACATGGCACGCAGTCACCTCCAGCGCCGGAGCAACGGCCACGGCTGACCCATGGATGCCAACCGGCGAAGAGAGCTGCTGCCGGATCTGCTGCACCTCGCGCGGCAGGCCGGCGACGCCATTCGCGACATCTACCGGCAGAATTTCAGCGTGCGCCGCAAGGCGGACGACTCGCCGCTGACCGATGCCGACCAGGCGGCCCACGACATCATCAGCCGGGGCCTGGCCGGCCTGCTCCCGGACACCCCGCTGCTGTCGGAGGAATCCGAGATCCCCTCGTGGTTCGAGCGCAGCCGCTGGACGCGCTACTGGCTAGTGGATCCGCTGGACGGCACCCGGGAATTCATCCGGCGCAACGACCAGTTCAGCGTCAACATCGCGCTGGTGGAGAACGGCACCCCCGTGCTGGGCGTGGTGCACGCACCGATCTCCGGACTGTTCTGGTACGGTGGGGCCGGCATCGGCGGCTGGCGACGCCTGCAGGAACACGAACCCGTTCCCATACACCCGCGCAGCCCGCTGCTGTCGCCGATGCGGGTGGTGCTGGGCCGCCCGCAACCGGGGCCGCGCACCCGCGCCCTGCTGGCGCGACTGCCTCCCCACGAGGTGCTGTCGCTGGGCGCTTCGTTGAAGTTCTGCCTGGTCGCCGAGGGTGGCGCGGACCTGTTCCCCCGCTACGGCGCCATTTCCGAATGGGACATCGCCGCCTCCCAGGCCATTCTTGAAGCCGTGGGCGGCCGTCTGGTGCACCTGCGCAGCCTGGAGCCGGTGCGCTACAACACGCGACCCTCACCAACCCTGAAGGATGTACTGGCGGTGGGAGATCCGGCTGTGGATTGGCGGAGAATGCTGGGGGAGACCTGAGCCCCGGGGGGTCCGACGCCGGTCAGCGCTTCGGCCGGCTTCGGCCGCACTGCCAGCATTCGGTGAACTGCGGCTCGAGACGCTCGCCGCATCCCGGACAGGTCCAGCCCTCGCCGCCCGACGATGGCGCCTGGGCCTCGCGAATCAGGCGCTCGGCCCGCTCGTAGTCGATCTCGCGTTCCACCCAAAGCTCCGGCCAGACCGCTGTGGGCGGCAGTTCGCCGGCGCCGCCGACCAGCATCATGTTCCGGCAGACACAGCGTATGCCCTCGCTTTCCAGGATGTTGCGCATGTGCCCCACCAGCAGCGGGCTGTGCGAGCTGTAAACCAGCTTCATTCCGACGCCCCCGTCGTCATCCTCCACCGCGCAACAGCGTCTCGATGTCCCGCGCGATCTCGCCCTCCTCGTCGGTGGGCACTACCAGCACCGGAGTGCTGTCATCGTGGCTGATACAACCCGCATGCCCCCGGTTCCGTTCCTCGTCCAGCGCCACCCCCAGCCAGGAGAGACGCCCGCAGATATCGGCCCGCACCGGTGCGGCATGCTCGCCCACACCGGCGGTGAACACCAGGGCGTCCATTCCCCCCAGGGCAGCCGCCAGCGAGCCGATTTCACGCGCCGCGCGATAGCAGTAGATCTCCAGCGCCTCCGCCGCCGCGGGCTCGCGGCTTTCCAGCAGCGCGCGCACATCGTGGCTGATGCCGGACATGCCCAGCAACCCGGAGCGGCGGTAGAGCAGGTCCTCCACGTCTTCCGCGGCCATTCCCCGCTGCCGGATGAGGTACAGCACCACGCCCGGATCCAGGCTGCCGCAGCGTTGCCCCATGGGCAGACCGTCCAGCGCGGTGAAGCCCATGCTGGTGGCCACGCTCCGGCCGCCGCGCATGGCGCAGAGGCTGGCGCCGTTGCCCAGATGCGCGACGATGACCCGTCCGCGATGCAGCTCTGGATGGTGCTCCTTCAGCCAGCGGGCCATGTACTGGTAGGACAGGCCATGGAATCCGTAGCGCAGCACGCCCTCGTCGGCATAGCTCCGGGGCAACGCGAAGCGCTGGGCGTACCAGGGCTGGTCACGGTGAAACGCGGTATCGAAGCTTGCCGTCTGCGGCAGGTCCGGGCGCAGTTCCGCCAGCAACCGCACGGGAGAGAGATTGTGCGGCTGGTGCAGGGGTGCCAGCCCCTTGAGATCTTCCAGCTCGGCAAGTATCCCGTCAGTCAACCGCACCGGCTCGCTGTAGCGCGTGCCGCCGTGCACCACGCGGTGCCCCGCTGCGGCAAGCGGGCGATCCCGGCTGCAGTGTTCCACCCACTCCATCAGCGCTTCGATGGCAGCTCGGTGGTCGCCGCCCCGCAGAGCCCGCTGCTCGGTGCCGCCCTCTACCAGGTCGCTGACCCGGAACCGCGCGTCGCCGCCAAGGCCGTCGGCCTGGCCGCGGTACAAGGGGGTGGGTCGATCGCCACGGGCATAGAGCGCGAACTTGATGCTGGAGGAACCGGCGTTCACCACCAGCACGGACTGTTGGTTCATGCCTTTCGCTCCCGGTTTGCCATCAGTACAGCGATAGCACAGGACGCAATCCGTGAAAACCTGTCGTCCGCCCTGCTGGTGAGGACCACCGGAACGCGGGCGCCCATGACAATGCCAGCGGTTTCGGCATCGGCCAGGTAACGAAGCTGCTTGCCCAGCATGTTGGCGGATTCCAGGTCGGGGGCCAGCAGGATGTCGGGGTGGCCGGCCACCGAAGACCGGATCCCCTTGGTTCGCGCCGCCACCTCGGAGATGGCGTTGTCGAAGGCCAGTGGCCCGTCCAGCTCGCCGCCCTTGATCTGGCCGCGATCCGCCATCTTGCAGAGTGCGGCGGCATCCAGCGTGGACTGCAGCTGCGGGTTCACCTCTTCAGTGGCGGAGAGAATGGCCACCTTGGGGCGCTCCACGCCCATGGCCTGTGCCAGCTCGATCACGTTCCGGGCAATGTCGGCCTTGGTGGACAGATCCGGGCGGATGTTCAGCGCCGAGTCAGTGATGATCAGCGGCCGCGGGTATGTGGGCACGTCCATGACCCAGGCGTGGCTCATGCGGCGTCCGGTGCGCAGGCCACTGTTCCTGGCGACGATGGACTGCATGAATTCATCGGTATGCAGTGCGCCCTTCATCAGTGCCGCCACATCGCCTTCCCTGGCCAGCTCCACGGCCTGGGCAGCCGCGGCATGGCTGTGCTCGGTATCGATCAGTTCCAGGTCCTCCAGCGACAACCCGGCCTGGTCCGCCGCCTTGCGGATGCGGTGCTCCGGCCCGATCAGCACCGGTTCGATCAGGCCGCGGGTGTATGCGTCCACTGCGCCGGAGAGGGAGTACACGTCCACCGGATGTACGACGGCGGTGCGCAGTGCGGGCAACCCTTCGGCCATGCGCAGCAGGCGTTTCATCTGACGCCGGCGACCACCCTCCTGATCCGCATCCAGGTCGCCGGAGGCCTCGCTGATATGCTCGGCCGGTGCCTCCACCAGCACTGTGCCGGTGACCACGTCCCGGTCCCCCTCGCCCAGACAGCGGCAATCCAGCACCACCTCCCTGTCCGCACGCTTCTCGCGTACCGTCAGTCGCACCGTGACCATGTCCCCGAGGCTGACGGGCTCGTGGTAGCGCAACTCATGGCCCAGCAGCCGACTGCCCGGCCCCGGCAGCCGCGTGGCCACGGCCAGCGCAATCAGCCCGGTGGCCCACATGCCGTGGGTCACGATACGGTAGTAGAGCTCCTCCGACACCTGGTCCGGGTCCAGCGGGTCGTCCTTGCGGGAAGCCTGTGCGCGCAGGTCACCCATCGTGAGCTTGCGCCGCAGCTCGGCGCGCTGGCCATGCTCCAGTTCGTCGAAAGGCGTGTTGCGGATCTGTTCGTCGGTCATGCCGTGATGTCCCTCTCTGCAATGATGGCCGGGAGTAGCCGCCCTCGATATCCTGCCTGGCCCACGAGCACCGGCGATTGAGATGGATCAGTTTTCCTCGCGACGCTCCTCCTCGTCGGGCGGCACGGGAGGCGGCTTGTCCTGCCGGGGTGGCGACGCGGCCACTTGCTGTACCGGAAACGGCATGGTGACGCTGCCGGTGTAAAGACTCAGATGCGGGAACGGTATCTCGATCCCCTGCTCCTCGAACGTCTTCTTGACCTCGATCGGGATACTGGTGCGCAGATCCAGAAAATTCTCCCGCCGCCCCCACACCGAGAGTTGCAGATTCACCGAGGAATCACCGAACCCCTGGAACATGATCAGCGGCTTGGGATCATCCAGGCAGAGCGGGTTGCGGTCCGCCACCTGCTCCAGCACCTTGCGCACACGCTCGACATCCTCCTTGTAGGCCACGCCGACCTGCAAGTCGAAACGGCGGATGGGAAAGCGCGAGAAATTCGTCACCTGGCTTTTGACCAGCGATTCGTTGGGGATGCGCACATACAGGTTGTCAAAGGTTCGCAGCTTCACCGAGATCAGGTCGATGGCGATGACCTCGCCGGTGGCGTCGCCCACCTTGATCATGTCGCCCAACTGGAACGGACGTTCGGCCAGCAGGAACAAACCGGAAATGAGATTGGAAGCGGAAGTCTGCGAGGCGAAGCCAATGGCCACGGTCAGAATACCGGCCGCACCCAGCAGCACGCCCAGCCGAAACCCCAGTTGATGCAAGGCAGTGGCGATGACCAGGGCGGTGATCACGTAGAACACGAGCCGGCGTATCAACGTGGCCTCGTGCACGCCCGTATGGCCCTGCACCGCACGGGCCGCCGCCCTGCCGGCAATACGCGCGGCAAGTATGCCCACCACCAGTACCAGCAGCGCCTGGAGCAGCCCCATCCAGTTGTAGGCCAGGATTTGCAGCCACATCGAATCGGTCATGTCGGACATGTCTCCCCCGTCAGAACAGCTGGCTGAAGGCCCGCACGATGGTATTCCGCTGCGGCGCCTCGCGGGGCGGTGCGGCCAGTTCGCAACTGCCGGCAACGTCCGGCGCTTCCTTGTCCAGCTGGAGTTCCGCCATGTCGCCATCCTCGTGCCTGAGCAGCGTCACCGACTGGGTCCACAGCCAGTTGCGGCTGGTGGACCGGTACAGGCTGAGCGTGGCAACCGGCAGCTTGACCTTGTCCAGCGTCAGCGCGTCCTTGCCGCGGTTACGGATGACAAGCTGGGTGATGGCGCGGTTCGGCACATGGGGGTGATCCGACAGGTTCAGCCGGCAGCGGCTGCGGGTGGCATAGCAGAGCATCCCCTCGCGCGTATTCGGCCCGAACCAGGTATCCGAAAGCCGCTGACTGGCGAACTCCGTCAGCTTCTTTGCCGGGTCACCGACCGCCAACGTCACCCAGACCGGATAGCTGAGATAGAACTTCACGGATTCGCCGGCCGGGATGCTGACGGGGCTGGCCGGCTTGGACACCACCGGCCGGTCCGGCAGCATCACACCGAGCGTGAGACGGGCGCTTTCCGACGCCAGCAGGAAGCGCTGCACCTTGGAATCCTCGACATCCGCCTGGCGCTCCTCACGCAGCACCGTCTCCGCCACCGGCGACAACGGATCCCCACTAACGTCACTGCGCAACCTCCATTCGTGATTGTCGCGGTACACCCAGAAACTCATGGGACCCACCTTCCACTCCAGCGTGTGGTGGACATCCAGATTGAAATCCCCGAACCAGCTCTGGGTATCCCGACTCACGATCATGCAAGAGACTCCAACCAATAGGCGAACCGATCCCCAGACTGTAACGGGAAACGCTCCGGCGGCAAACGCGCGGATGAGGTGATGCCGGCCAGGCAAGGGCAAGATGGCCGGAGCATCGGCACACCAGCCAGGCCGGGCCGAGCGAGCGGCGATGACCGCCAACCGAAGGCTGCCGAGCCGATTCCAGGATGGCTTTCCCGCGCTAAGCGCCCTACCCCTCTTCCGCACCCTTCAACAGACGCATGGGGGAAACGCGATACAACCGTCGGGTCGCCAGCAAGCCGGCCAGGGTCACGACCACCGCGCCGGATATCACGCCAATCAGCACCAGCCAGGGGTTGAAGGCATAGTCCAGCTCGAACAAGGCATTGGCCATGACGTAGCCCGCCACCGCGGCGCCAACGCCGGCGAGCAGCCCGGCCGCGCCCCCGAGCAGCACGAACTCGGTCGTGGCCAGGCGCCTGATCAGCTGCCTGCGCCCGCCCAGCGAGCGCAGCAGCGCGCTTTCGAACTGGCGCTCCTCGCGCGTGACCTGAAGCGCCGCCAGCAGCACCACCAGCCCCGACAGCAGGGTGAGCAGCGCCATCAGCTCCACGACCCGCGTGCCCTGCTCCATGATGTTGCGCACCGTGTCCAGGATGGAGTTCACGTCGATCAGGGTGACGCTGGGAAACTCCCGTACCAGCCGTACCAGCAGATCCTGACGCTCCGGCGGCAGATAGAAGCTGGTGATGAATGTGGCCGGCGCGTCGTCCAGCAGGCCCGGCGGCGAAACCACGAAGAAGTTCACGTTGAAACTGTCCCACTGCACCTCGCGCAAGCTGGTGATACGTGCGCTGTAGCGCTCGCCTCCGGCTTCGAAGTGGAGCGTGTCGCCCACGTCCACGCCCAGCCGTTCCGCAATCTCCAGTTCCATCGAGAACTGCGGTTCCGACTCCCCGTCACCGTTCCACCAGTCTCCCGCCACCAGGCGGTTGTCCTGGGGCAGCTCATCCACCCAGGAGAGATTGAATTCCCTTGCCACCAGTCGCTGGGTGCGCGCCTCGGGGTAATCAGAGGGACGCACGCGGTGCTCGTTGATGCCCACCAGACGGCCACGCACCATCGGGTAGACCTGGGTATCCAGCCCCTGATCCGCCAGCAGCTCTCCCAGCGGCCCGGCTTCTTCCGGCTGGATGTTGATCAGGAAATAATTGGCGGCATCCGGCGGCACGCGATCCTGCCAGGTGGCCAGCAGGTCCTGCCGTACCACGGACAGCAGCAACAGTGCCATCAGGCCCAGGCCAAGCGCCATGATCTGGATGGTGTTGGTCCACGGGCGTCGGGCGATGCCCGACAGCAACAGGCTGACCGCGCCGCGGGTCTTGCGGGTACGCCGCAGCAGCAGGATGATGACGCCCGCGCCCAAGGCCAGCACCGCCAGCGTACCGAGCACCGCCAGGAACACGTACAGCGCAAGCACCAGTTCGCCGGCCTGCCACCACATCAGCAGAAAGATGGCCGCCAGGGCGACCGGATAGACGCCCCAGCCTCGGAACAGGTTATCGCCCAGATCACGCCGCAGGACGCGCAGCGGCGGTACGCGGCGCAGGCGCAGGATGGTGGGCAGCGCGAACCCCAGCAGAATGACCTGCGCCGAGAACACCCCCACCAGCGCCGGACGGACGCTGGGTGGCGGCAACGACGGTAGCAGATCCGCCAGCAGCCCCAGCATCAGCAGATGCACCCCGTAGCCCAGTGCGCTGCCGGCCACGGCGGTGAACAGCCCCAGCAGTACCATTTTCCAGGTGAGCATCACGGCGATCTGGCGCTCGGTGGCGCCCAGACAGCGCATCACCGCGACCCGGTCGAGATGGCGCGCGGCGTAGTGACGGATGGTGAGCAGCATGGCCACACCGCCGACCACCACGGTGAGCAGCGCGCTGAGGCCCAGGAAACGCTTGGCGGCATCCATTACCTGCTGCACGGCGGGCTGGCCTTCTCCGGGCGCCTCCAGCGAGATCGTCTCGCCCAGTTCCGGACGCACCTGATTCTGCCACTGGCCGACCGCACCGGCATCGCCCGCGACAAGCAGCTCGTAGGTCACCCGGCTACCCTGCTGCACCAGACCGGTGGCGGCCAGGTCCTCCAGGTTCATCATCACGCGCGGCGCGAGATTCTGGAAACCGCCTCCGGCGGAGGGCTCCAGGAACAGGACGCGGGAGACGGTAAAGACCTCGGCGCCAAGCTCCAGTTGATCGCCCAGCCCGATGTCGAGCTGGATCAGCAATCGTGGTTCCACCCAGAGTTCGCCGCGGGCCGGGATGTCGTCCGTCTCCTGTCGCGGCCCGTCGGGATCGTCGCCGACCTGCAGCGCCCCACGCAACGGGTAGCCGGGATCCACGGCCCGAACCGCGGTCAGCGAGGTGCGTTCCTCGGTGAGCACCACGCTGGGGAAGCGGACCGTGCGCGCGGCCTGCAGGCCCAGCTCCCGGGCCTGTTCTGCGAAATGGTCGGGTATCGGGTCGCTGGCCGCCAGCGCGCGGTCGCCGCCCAGCAGCTCCGCCGCCCTCCCCTCTGTGGCCAGGGCCACCCGATCCGCCAGCCAGGCCACGGCGGTAATGGCGGTCACCGCCAGCACCAGCGCCAGCGCCAGCAGGCGCAACTCGCCCGCGCGCCAGTCGCGCAGCAGCAGACGGAGCGCGTAACGGAAGCCGTTCACGCCGCCACCAACTGGCCGTTATCCAGCGTCAGCACCCGCTGGCAGCGGGCGGCCAGTTCCGGGTCATGCGTCACCAGCACCAGCGTCGTGCCATGTGCCTGGTTCAGCTCGAACAGCAGATCCTGCACCTTGTGGCCGGTGGCCCGATCGAGATTGCCGGTGGGCTCGTCTGCCAGCAGCAGACTGGGCTCGGTGACAAAGGCACGGGCAATCGCCACACGCTGTTGCTCGCCGCCGGATAGCTGCTGCGGATAGTGTCCGGTTCGGTCGGCCAGCCCCACCTGCTCCAGCGCCTTGCGGGAACGCGGCTCGGCTGTCTTGTCGCCCGCCAGTTCCAGGGGCAGCATCACATTCTCCAGCGCGGTCAGGCCGGAAAGCAGATGAAATGCCTGAAACACGAACCCCAGTTGCCGGCCGCGCAACATGGCGCGTTCGTCTTCGCTGAGGGCGGTAATATCCGTCCCTCCCATGACGATCCTGCCCTCGCTGGGAACGTCCAGCCCCGCCAGCAGTCCGAGCAGGGTGGATTTGCCGGAACCGGAGGCGCCGAGTATGGCGACCGTTTCCCCGGATTCGATGCGAAGGTTAAGATCCTGAAACAGCCGTATATCGCCATTGGGGCCGTGAAACACCATGCCGAGATTTTCCGTAAGCAAGACACTGTTGCCGTTCACTGCCGTCATGGCTGTCCTCGTTGGGCTGCAGCGCCGCCTGCTGGCGGGCGCCGTGATTCTGCTGCTGGCGGCATCGGCCGCCCAGGCCGACCAGCGAACGCTGGTGGTCCTTGGGGACAGCCTGTCCGCCGCCTATAACATGTCGCAGGAAGACGGCTGGGTCTACCTGCTGGACCGGCGCATCCAGGAGCAGGGCCTGGACTGGCAGGTGGTGAACGCCGCCATCAGCGGGGACACCACGCGCGGCGGCCTCAGCCGCCTGCCGCGCCTGCTGGAACAGCACCAGCCGGACCTGGTCATCATACAACTGGGTGGCAACGACGGTCTTCGAGGAGTAAACCCCTCGGAAACCGAACGCAACCTGGAACGGATGGTCACCCTGGCCGTGGACGCCGGCGCCGACGTGCTGCTGGCAGGTGTGCGCATACCCCCGAACTATGGCGCCGCATTCTCGCGGCGCTTCGAGCAGAGCTTCCAGAATGTCTCCGACAACACCGGTGCGCCGTTGTTGCCACGCATACTCGATCAGGTCGATGAACGGGCCGAACTGATCCAGTCGGACGGCATCCACCCGACCACCGAGGCACAACCGCAGATCATGGAAAACATCTGGGAAGTACTGGAGCCGTTGCTCTGATGCCCTGTTAGAGAGTCATACCGGAGACAGGTTCCCGCCGAGACCAGATGCCGGGGGGCAGTGTCGCGTAGGGGGGTAATCGCCGCAAGGCGATTGCCACCGATCCGGCCGCCAGGCCGGAAACACCGTGTTGCGCCCGGTCGGATGGGCGCTTCGGGCTTGCGCCCGACGGTAGCAACCGCAATGCGGTTACTCCCCTACGGCGAGAAGCAGATACCCGGGGCAATGTCGCGTAGGGGGGTAATCGCCGCAGGCGATTGCCACCGATCCGGCTGCCAGGCCGGAAACGCCGTGTTGCGCCCGGTCGGATAGCCGCTTCGGGCTTGCGCACGACGGTAGCAACCGCAAAGCGGTTACTCCCCTACGCGTAGCTGCACCCTACGACTCGGCCGCCGCTGCCTGGTTTTCGGTTGTGCCCTCGATCACGGCCATCAGGCGGGGAATCAGCCTCGCCAGCTCCAGCGTCATGATGGAGAAGTCGCTGTCGAAGCGCTCGGCATCGCTATCCGCCTCACTGTCGCCGCTGTCGTCCTGCACCACGTCATTGAACTTCAGACGTTTCACGCTCATGTCCGCATCCAGCACGAAACTCATGCGGTCCTGCCAGTGCAGCGCCAGACGGCTGACCAGTTTGCCCGCCTTGAGATGCGTCTTCACCTCGCTGGAACTAAGGTCCAGCCGCTTGCAGCGCACCTCGGCGCCCTCCAGCTGCGGGTCGTTCAGCACGCATTCGTCTCCAATGGTGAAATCCGACGGCACCTGATCCGTGCTCAGCCAGCGCGTCATCACCGCCTGCGGCGCGGTATCCAGCTGCGGCGGCACGATCGGCAGGCTGCCCAGCGCGTCGCGCAGCCGCTCGGTCAGTTCCTCCGCCTTCTTCCAACTGGGCGCATCCACCACCAGCCAGCCCTCGTGCGGGTCCACATAGGCATAGGTGCGGCGGCTGCGACTGAACGCGCGCGGCAGCATGTCCAGCAGCACCTCGTCCTTGAGCTGGTCCTTCTCCCGCTTGCGCACCTTGCGGGCCTGCTCCTCCTCGATCAGCGACACGCGCTCGGTCAGCGCTTCCTTGAGCACCGAAGCGGGCAGAAGCTTGTTTTCCTCCTTCAGGCACACCATCAGATAGCCGTTGGCGGCATGTACCAGGCCGCCCTGACCGTCGCCGATGGGGGGCGCCCAGCCGCCGGACTCCAGGTCCAGCTTGCCGCAGGGCTGGAACAGATGACGCTCCAGGCGCTGTTCCAGGTTTTCGGCATCAAAGGGGAATTCGGTTTCCAGTTTGTAGAAGCAGAGGTTCTTGAACCACATGGGGTCGGGTTTCCTTGAACGTATGGGTTTTTCCGATGGTGGATGACGCGTTCGGCGCCATCCACTCTGTGTATCGTCCTGATTGCGGGCTGACCTGTTTGTTGCAATGGTGGATATCGCCTTAGGCTCCATCCACCCTACGCCGGAACCACTCTCGCCGGACCCGGCGCGTTCGGTGCGCATCGCCTTCGGCTCTGAGCACCCTACGCAGGAGTCACCTGTTGGGGCCATACCAAGCCCAGGCCGTGGGTGGGGGCATGCCTGCGGACTGTCGATCGCATGGATGCGATCGTCAAGCCTACATGGGTGAGGCCGATCAAGGGAAAGCACTGCTTTCCCCGGCCGAACGGGCTGGCCACGGATGGCCAACCCCGGTCCTGCAAGCGTTGCATGGAATGCATAGCGCAGCAGGGATTCACGGCGTGTCCGCAGGCATGTCACCGCCCACGGCCGGAACGAAGTCACCGCATCACCCTGCCATCCAGGGGGTGGCGCGCATCGCTGCGCTCTGAGCTCCCTACCGCTTGACCAGGGCGTTGCGGGCGGCGATGGCGCGGCGGCGTGCCTCGGCGCGGTCGCTGCCGAAGGCCACCAGATGGCCCATCTTCCGGCCCGGCTTTGCCTGGGCCTTGCCGTACAGGTGCAACTTCACCGCCGGATCGGCCAGCGCGGCCCTCCAGTCCGGCTCGCCATTCGCCCACAGGTCGCCCAGCAGGTTGACCATGGAGGCCGGCCGCAGCAGATCGGTACCGCCCAGAGGCAGGCCGCAGACCGCCCGCACCTGCTGTTCGAACTGGCTGGTCAGGCTGGCATCGAAGGTGAAATGTCCGGAATTGTGCGGCCGCGGCGCCAGCTCGTTGACCATCAGCCGATCACCGGGCGCCAGGAAGAACTCGACGCAGAGCACGCCCACCACATCCAGTGCCTCCAGAATGCCGTGCGCCACCTCCACGGCCAGGGCTCGCACCGAGTCGGAGACAGGCGCATCCGGCGTGGACACATCCAGAATATGGTTGCTGTGCTCGTTCTCCACCACGCCCCAGTGACAGAAATCGCCATCCAGGCCGCGGGCGGCCACCACAGACACCTCGCGTTCGAATTCCACGAAGGCTTCGAGGACTGCCTCGACCTCGCCGATGGACTCCCATGCCGGACGCAGATCCTCCGCGGAACGTACCACCGCCTGACCCTTGCCGTCGTATCCGAAGCCGGCGGTCTTCAGCACGGCAGGATAACCCAGCTCGGCCACGGCCCGCTCCAGATCGTCGAAGCTATCCACGTTGCGGAACGGCGTGACTGGAAATCCGTGATCGTAGAGGAAGTTCTTCTCCCGCCGACGATGCTGGCAGACGTGCAGCACGCCACCGCCCGGGCGCACCGGCGCGTGACGCGCCGCGCATTCCGTTGTGTCGGAGAGCACATTCTCGAACTCGAAGGTGACGACATCCACCCGACGGACGAACTCCTCGACCGCGGCCAGGTCGTCATATGCCGCCTTCACCTCGCGGTCGGACAGATGCCCGGTGGGCGTATCCTCCGCCGGGGAGTAGGTGTGCACACGATAGCCCATGCGCCGCGCGGCCACCGCGAACATGCGGCCCAGCTGACCGCTGCCCAGCACGCCAATGGTGGCTCCCGGGAGTATCGGTTTGGTCACGGCAGGCGATCCTCCATCACCTTGCGCTCCTGCGCACGGCGAAAATCCTTCAGCTGTTGCCGCAGCTCCGGCCGGCTGTTGGCCAGAATGGAAACGGCCAGCAGTGCCGCATTGCGGGCACCGGCAGTACCAATAGCCAGTGTCCCCACCGGCACGCCGCCCGGCATCTGGACAATGGAGTACAGGGAATCAATGCCTTTCATGGTGCGGCTCTCCACCGGCACCCCCAGCACAGGCAGGGTGGTGACGGCCGCGACCATGCCGGGCAGGTGCGCGGCACCGCCGGCACCGGCGATGATCACCTCCAACCCCCTGCCCTCGGCTTCGTGGGCATAGGAAAACATCAGTTCCGGGGTGCGATGGGCGGACACGACGCGGCATTCATGGGGAACGCCGAACTCGGTGAGCACGTCATCGGCGTGCTGCATCGTCTCCCAGTCGGACTTGCTGCCCATGATGACGCCAACCAGCGGATTATCGCTCATAGCCTTTGGATCCACCTGAAAAAACGGTGAATTCTAGCACCAGATGCGGGCGGGGAAACACCGAATTCGGCCACACCGTGACGGCAGCCCCGCCGGCGCCCCGGTCACCGCCGCATTCGCGCGCATCCATGGACTGCAATAGACTCTGGGAAAACAACACGCCGACCGGGAGCGCCGCGCTGCCTCCCCGCCGGCGTCCCACCCGGAGGAATCGCTCGTGGAATACGTGAATCTTGGCCGCTCCGGCCTCAAGGTCTCCCGCCTGTGCCTGGGCTGCATGACCTATGGCGAATCGGGACGGGGAAAGCACCCCTGGACGCTGGGCGAGGAGGACAGCCGCCCGTTCATCGCCCGAGCGCTGGAGATGGGCATCAATTTCTTCGACACCGCCAACGTGTATTCCGACGGCTCCAGCGAGGAGATCCTGGGTAGGGCGATAAGCGACTATGCCAAACGGGACGAGGTGGTGATCGCCACCAAGGTCTGCCAGCCCATGCGCGGCGAACCCAACGGCCGCGGCCTGTCCCGCAAGGCGATCATGACCGAGATCGATGCCAGCCTGCGCCGGCTCGGCACCGACTACGTCGACCTCTACCAGATTCACCGCTGGGACTACGGCACTCCCATCGAGGAGACGCTGGAAGCGCTGCACGATGTGGTCAAGGCAGGCAAGGCGCGCTACATCGGCGCCTCCTCCATGTACGCCTGGCAGTTCTGCAAGGCGCTCCAGCTCGCCGACCGGAACGGCTGGACACGCTTCATTTCCATGCAGAACCACGTCAGCCTGCTATACCGGGAGGAAGAACGCGAGATGCTGCCTCTATGCCGGGAGGAAGGGATAGGCGTCATCCCCTGGAGCCCCCTGGCGCGCGGCCATCTCACCCGCCCCTGGGACAGCGCGCCGACCAACCGCGTCGAAACCGACGACTTCGGGCGCCACCTCTACAAGCATTCGAAAGAGGCAGACGAGAAAGTGGTGAATGCCGTCCAGCAAGTCGCCGAAGCACGCGGCATACCCATGGCACAGGTAGCGCTGGCCTGGGTGCTGCGACAGCAGCCGGTGGCCGCGCCAATCATCGGCGCCAGCAAGGGGCACCACCTGGACGACGCCATGGCGGCGCTGGGCGTGGAACTGAGCCAGGAGGAGATCGAGTCGCTGGAAGCGGCCTACGTACCGCACCGGGTTGCGGGATTTGTCTGACCCGCGATGCGAACGCGGGCAGCGTCCGCGTTCGCCCTGCTCCTGTGCCGTCACGCAACCACTCCGCCGCGACACTGTCTGAATGAAGCGACGCGATTCCGGGCGGCCTGCGCAACCCGGAGACGGTTCGCGATCGCCGCCATGCCTGGTGCATACTGTTGATCTCGGAAAGGGAGCCGCGGCCGGCGCCTCCCCTACTGGAGCCCCGACCATGCCGCTGTCCGACTACCCGCTGCTTTCCACCATCGACGCCCCGGAAGACCTGCGCCTGTTCCCGGCCAGCCGCCTGCCGGATATCGCCCGCGAACTGCGCGCTTTCCTGCTGGAGACCGTTGCCGGCTGCGGCGGCCATCTGGGTGCGGGGCTGGGAACCGTGGAACTGACCCTGGCGCTACACTACGTCTTCCAGACACCGGAGGACCGCCTGGTCTGGGATGTCGGCCATCAGACCTATCCGCACAAGATTCTCACCGGCCGCGCCAGCCAGCTGCACACCATCCGCCAGGACAACGGCCTGGCACCCTTCACCAAGCGCGAGGAAAGCCCGTTCGACACCTTCGGCGTCGGACATTCCAGCACCTCCATCAGCGCCGCGCTGGGCATGGCGCTGGCCGCCCGGCATACCGGCAGAAGCCGCCAGGTGGCCGCCATCATCGGTGACGGCGCCATGACCGCGGGCATGGCCTTCGAGGCCCTGAACCATGCCGGCGATGTGGGTGCCGACATGCTGGTGGTGCTGAACGACAACGAGATGTCCATTTCCCCAAATGTCGGCGCACTGTCCAGCCATCTGACCCGGCTGCTCTCCGGCAGGCTCTACTCGGGCCTGCGCGAAGGCGGCAAGAAGGTGCTCAGCCGGGTACCGCCGGCGGAGGCGTTTGCCCGACGATTCGAAGAACACGTGAAGGGGCTGGCCTTCCCGGGCACGCTGTTCGAGGAACTGAATATCCAGTATTTCGGCCCCGTCGACGGCCACGATCTTTCCTCGCTGGTCCCTGTGCTGCGCAACCTGCGCGCGCGGAAAGGCCCCAAACTGCTCCATGTGATCACCCGCAAGGGCAAGGGCTACGAGCCGGCGGAGGCCGACCCCGTGGCCTATCACGGCGTGACGCCCTTCGATCCGGCGCAGGGGCTGACGTCCAGCGGCAAGCCCAAGCCGCTCACCTACAGCCAGGTGTTCGGCCAATGGCTTTGTGATGCCGCCGGGGCCGACCCGCGGGTGGTGGGCATCACGCCCGCGATGCGCGAAGGCTCCGGCATGGTGGAATATGCCCGCCGCTTCCCGGACCGCTATTTCGACGTCGCCATTGCAGAGCAGCACGCGGTGACGCTGGCTGCGGGGATGGCCTGCGACGGGCTCCGGCCAGTGGTGGCCATCTATTCCACCTTCCTGCAGCGCGCCTACGATCAACTGATCCATGACGTGGCGATCCAGCGCCTGCCCGTGCTGTTCGCCATCGACCGCGCAGGCATCGTCGGGCCCGACGGTCCGACGCATGCCGGCAGCTTCGACCTCAGCTACCTGCGCTGCATCCCCGGCATGGTGGTAATGGCACCGGCGGATGAGGCCGAGTGCCGGCGCATGCTCAGCACAGGGCTGCAGCTGGAAGGCCCCTCCGCGGTGCGTTACCCCCGCGGCGGCGGACCGGGTGTGGCACCTGCCACGGATCTCGACAGCCTGCCGATCGGCCGGGCGGAAATCCGTCGCAGCGGTCGCGATGTGGCCATCCTGGCCTTTGGCAGCATGGTGGAGGCAGCCACCGGCGTGGCGGAGGAACTGGACGCCACCCTGGTGAACATGCGTTTCGTAAAGCCCCTGGATACGGACCTGCTGCGCCGGGCAGCGGAGAACCACCGATTGCTGGTCACAGTGGAGGAAAACGCGGTGGCGGGAGGCGCCGGCAGCGGCGTCGCGGAATGGCTGGCCGAAGAGGGACGACAGGTGCCGCTACTGCAGATCGGGCTCCCCGACCGTTTCATGCCGCACGGTAGCCGCGATCGCCTGCTGGCCCAGGCGGGACTGGCGCCGGAAGGCATCCAGGCAGCCATCATCGAGCGCCTGCGTGTGCTACCGGAACAGGAGTCCATGGCAGCGCCGGCTGCTCGGGAAAACCGCAACTGAAACTGTGAACTGGCTCACAGTTCATCGCGCACGCCGGGTGCGATGCTGAGGGCAATCGGTCCGCAATGGTGAACCATGGACATCAACAGCGCTTTCAACCCTGCCATCACGGCCTTCCAGAGGGCAGAGGAAGGCGTGCAGCGCAGTGCCTCCACGGTGGCCCGAATCGGCGCCGGTCTGGAAGACAAGGAAGATCTGAACACCGCCCTGGTGGAGGCCAGCCAGAACCGGACGCTGGCCCAGGCGTCGGTCAAGGTCATCAACAGCGTGGACGAGACCCTGGAAACCCTTGGCAACCTGGTGGATACCAGGGCCTGAGGCGAACCGCACTCAGGCGGCGATGCTCTGCGCGAACACAAGTAACTGCTCGTCTTCCCGCCGGCAGCTGTTGGCAATGTTCGCCGCCTTGCGCTCCCCCAGCACCCGCATCAGTTCGCACTCCGGCGGTTGCATGTAGTCGGACTGGTACCACTGACGACAGACCTTGATCAGGCCGCACAGCCGGGGCGCCAGCCGCGAGGCGGCAGGATCCCCCCAGCGGCCAACCGCTTCCACGACCGATTCGGGGACATCCCAGCGACGCAGTACCGCCGCGCCGCTCTCCAGGTGATTGAAACCGAGCAGATCCTGCTCCAGTTCCCCCAGCGCGCGCTGGTTGTCGGGCTGACCGTACGTGAGCAGCGCCTGATTCATGGCCTCCGGGAACGCATAGGCATTCACCAGAATACCGATATTGTGCAGCAACCCGGCCAGGTAGGCAGCGCCGCTCGGGGTCTCCAACGGCACATAGTTGGCCAGCTTGCTGGCACACAGCGCTACACTCATGGCCTGGTGCCAGAACCGGCTCTGATCGAACGCCGGACATCGCTCGGGCCGGAATCGGCTCGCCAACAGGGTGGAGGTGGCCAGGATGCGAATGCGGTTCAGTCCCAGCCGCACGGCGGCATCGTCCACCGAGTAAACCGCCTGATGACTGATGAAAAAGGCCGAGTTGGCGGCACCGATGACGCGCGCAGTGGTCCCCGGATCCTGCGCCAGCGCCTCGGCCACGGCGGACAGCGGTGCGTCCTTGTCGTTGAGGATCTGAAAGATCCTCTGAACCGTGGCGGGCAATGTGGGCAGAGCATCCAGCTTCGCTAGATCACGGGGACTCATCAAAAGTTTCCGGACTGTTGCTCAGGGACCCGGCGGCGGCCGGGAACGAAACCGCACCTGCTCGCAACGGCGATCCGCAGGCGGCCAGGCGCATCATGCAGATGAAGGTTCGTGGTCGACCTTTTCCAGGCGCCGGACTTTTCCATCGGTCCCATAGTACAGGCGGAACAGGCCCTGTACCCCGTCATGGTTCACAAATTTCCGGAGCAGGCTGGCGGGAAAGGAGACAGAACGCCCATCGGTCGCAGTCACCAGCACGCTATGCGCCATGCCCTGATAATAGCGTATGAACGTGTCGCTGGAGATCGCCAGACGGAAGGTCACCGACTGCTCACGATCTCCAGCCTTCGGCATGGGTCAGGACTCAGGCCTTTTCTTTGACATAGCTTCCGGGCGCATCCATCAGCGGCCGCAGCTTTCCGTCCCCGGGCTGGCGTGCCGGCATCTTGGCTCCGGCACGCCGTACCAGCCAGCGATTCCATTCAGGCCACCAGGAGCCCTCCGTCTGCTTGGCCTGCTTCAACCACTGTTCCGGGTCCTTGGGGGTCTTGGTGCTGGTCCAGAACCAGTACTTGTTCTTGTGCGGCGGGTTGATGATGCCGGCAATATGACCGGAACCGCCGAGTATGAACTTGACCGGCCCGGAATGCAGGTGCACGCCGCGATATACCGTGCGCCAGGGGGCGATATGGTCTTCCTGGGCGGACACGAAACAGGCGGGGATCTCCACCTTGCTCAGATCGATGGGAACGCCGTCGATCTCGATGCCACCCGGATCCTTGAGCCGGTTTTCCTGGTACATGTTGCGAAGATAGAAAGTGTGCATCTTCGCCGGCATGTTGGTGCAGTCCTGATTCCAGTACAGCAGATCGAACGGGAACGGCTCCTCGCCCTTGAGGTAGTTGTTGATGAAGAACGACCAGATCAGGTCATTCGCCCGCAACGCACTCATGGTCGACCCCATGGCGCCGCCTTCCAGGTAGCCCTGGGAATCCATGCGCTTTTCGAGCATCTTCAGCTGCTCGTCGTCGATGAAGTTCTCGAGCTCACCCGGCAAATGGAAATCCAGCATGGCGGTAAAATAGGTGATGCTCTTGATGCGGTCATCGCCCTTCTCGGCCATGTAGGCCAGCGTAGCCCCCATCAGCGTGCCGCCAAGGCAGTAACCCACGCAGTTCACATCGCGTTCCCCGGTGGCCTGCTCCACCGCGTCCAGCGCCGCCAGCGGACCCTCCTTCATGTAATCGACGAAGGTCTTGTCGGCATACTCCCGGGTGGGATTCTTCCAGGACACCACGAACACCGTGTGACCCTGCTCCACCATGTACTTGATCAGGGAATTCTCCTGTTGCAGGTCCAGGATGTAGTACTTGTTGATCCAGGGCGGAACGAAGAGTAGCGGCCGCTTGTAGACCTGCTCGGTAGCCGGCGCGTACTGCAACAGTTGCATCAGGTCGGTCTGGTAGACGACCTTGCCCGGGGAAACAGCAAGGTTCTTCCCCACCTCGAAGGCGCTGTGATCGGTCATGCGGATGCGCAGCTTGCCACCGCCCGCCTCCAGGTCCTCCAGCATTTTCTCCAGACCGCGCAGCAGGTTGGCGCCGCCGGTTTCCATGGTGCGCTCCAGCACTTCCGGATTGGTGGCCAGGAAATTGGTGGGCGATAACGCGTCGATGAACTGCCGGGTGAAGAAGTCCACCTTGCGCGCGGTCTTGTCGTCGAGGCCTTCGGCGTTGCGTACCGAGGAGTGGATGTAATCGGCCGCCAGCAGATAGGACTGCTTGATGAAATCGAACAGCGGGTTCTCTTCCCAGGCCTCGTGACGGAAGCGCTTGTCCCCCTTGGCAGGCTCCCGCACCGGTGTCGTCTCGTGCCCCCAGAAACGCAGCGTGGCCTGATTGACCAGGTTCATGTAATCCTGCCAGAAATTGATCTGGGCCTGGGCCAGTTGCATGGGGTTGGACATGATGCGTGTTGCCAGTTGCTGGAACATTCCGCTCATGTGCATGGCATCATCCATGCTGATGACGTCCGCGTTCTGCTGGCGGGAGACAAAGTCCTGAACCAGCCGTTGACTCTTCTCTGTGATCTTGGACAGGATTGCGGAAAATTCTTCGGGATCCATCTTGTTTTCGGTACTCGGCTTGTCCGTCATGCATCGCACCTCGGTGGTCAGCCGGTTGGGGAGATTGTGTCTGCGCTTCCCTTGAGCATACTGCACCGCGACAAAGTCGCCAATTCGGCCAAACCGGGACACTGTCCACACGTGAGGCGCCCTTGAGTTCTGTGAGCGATTGCACGGTCCGGTACGAGCACGACGCTTTGCGACCAGCCGCCGAAACCCTGGCCATACGGCTGCGGCTCCCATTACGGAGCAAGGAAGACGCCCCCCCGGGGTTGGCGCTGCTGCTGACCGCCGAGGGGCTGGAGCTTCGGGACATCGGCCAGCCGCGCGGCGACGGCATCATGGTGGACTTCGTGTCCAGCCAGCGACTTCGCCAGGCCAGCGGGGCCAGCGAAGGGCTGATCCGCGCGGTGGGCGCCCGCCGGGGCCAGCGCCCCGACGTGCTGGACGCTACGGCGGGGCTGGGCCGGGACGGCGCCATGCTTGCCTGGCGCGGCTGCCGCGTCACGCTGGTGGAACGCTCGCCGGTACTGGCCGCCATGCTGGAGGACGGGCTTGCTCGTGCCGCAACCCGGGCAGCGACGGCAGGAATGGCCAGCCGCCTACGCCTGGTTTCCGCCGATTCGGTCACGTTCATGCGGGCGCTCGACGCGGACGAACGACCCAAGGTGGTCTATCTGGATCCGATGTATCCGGAAAAGGGCCGCAAGGCGAAATCCCGCAAGGACATGCAGTTGCTGCAGCAGTTACTGGGCGAGGACCCCGAACCGCCCGACCTGCTGGAAGCGGCGCTGGCCACGGCACACAACCGCGTGGTTGTGAAGCGCCCCCGGAAGGCGCCAGCCCTGCAGGGGCTGGCGCCCAGCCATCAGATCATCGGCCGGAGCACCCGCTTCGATGTCTATCTGATTCAGCCCGCCCGGGACAGGTAGGCCCGCCAGGAACCCAGCGCGGTGATGTCCTCGGCGCCGGCGACGGCCTCCGCCTCGCAGACAAAGCCGCAGACGTGGGTGCCGTTCTCAAGTCGCACCTTGCCGATACCCAGCGGCGCGGGAATACCGGCGACGAAGGACCCGAAACGGTCTGAAGGTACTGCCCAGACTTCCAGTTCGACAGCTGCCCCGTCATCGCTCACCCGCACCATGCCGGGCCGCTCTGGCGGACCGCCGGGCAAGACATAAAAGCGGTAGTCCGGCGCCGAACGGGTACGGGCTAGAAAGCGGGCATTGCGCTCCGTCAACTGCCCGTTCAGCGGTAGACCCCGCATGTGCGCGCCGCAGACCGCCACCGGAATCACGTGCTCGTGCCGGGCCTCCACCAGGGGCTGACGGGGCAGCGGCTGGGTGCTCGCGGCCAGCCGATCGGGCCCATGGCGGTGCAACCGGTCGCCGATGGCGAGCAGATCCTGGTCGTAGAACGCCGGCGCAAACAGCGTGACACCGAACGGCAGGCCGCTGGGCAGGAACCCGGCCGGTACCGCCAGCGCGCTGAAATCCAGCAGGTTCATGAAGTTGGTGTAGTAACCCAGGTTGCTGTTCAGTTGCACCGGGTCGGCGTTCACCTGCTCGATGGTGTAGATGGTCCCTGCGGACGGAGTAACGATCAGGTCCATGTGATTCCAGACCGCTTCCGACTGACGCCGCAATTCCTGCAGCCGGTACTGGGCGGCGAAGGCGTCGGCGGCGAGCGGCGAGGCACCACCGCCGATGATCTGCCGTGTCACCGGGAACAGGGCCTCCGGCTTCTGCTCCATGAACTGCCGGATGGCGGTATAGCGCTCGGACACCCAGGGCCCTTCATAGAGCAGCCGGGCGGTCTCCAGGAACGGTTCGAAATCCAGTTCCACCCGCTCTCCGCCCAACCTCTCCAGCCGCTCCACGGCGGACTCGAACAAGCGCTTTGCGCCGTCGTCACCGAAGAACTGCAGTTGCTCCGGCAACGGGACGCCGAACCGGAAACCCTCGACCGGAATGCTGCAATGGCCCAGCGCCGGCACCTGATCCGGCCGGGCATAGGCATCCCCGACATCGTAGCTCGCGGCCGCCTCCAGTACCTGCTGGGCGTCGCCGACGGTCATGGCAAAGATCGAGATGGTGTCGAGCGTGCGGCAGGCAGGCACCACGCCGGAGGCACTGAGAATGCCACGGGTGGGTTTCACGCCCACCAGATTGTTGAAGGCCGCAGGCACGCGGCCGGAGCCGGCCGTGTCCGTACCCAGGGAGAAGGCCACCTGCCCCAGCGCCACGGCTACCGCGGAGCCGGAGCTGGAACCGCCGGAGACATAGGCCGGATCGAAGGCATTACCGCAGGCACCGTACGGTGAGCGCGTGCCCACCAGCCCGGTGGCGAACTGATCCAGGTTGGTCTTGCCCACGGGCACGGCGCCGGCCTCGATCAACTGCTGCACCACGAAGGCGGACACCTCGGGCGTATAGGCGAAATCCGGACAAGCAGCCGTGGTGGGCACATCAGCCAGGTCGATGTTGTCCTTGATCGCGAAGGGGATACCGTAGAGCGGCAGGCTGGCCGGATCGGCCTGCTCCAGGCGCTGCAGATATGGTTCCAGCTGCTCGTCGGTCAGCGTGGTAATCCAGATATTGCGATCGTCGCCGGCGCGGACGGTTCGCATCACATCCCCCAGCAAGGCTCGCACGCTCGTGCGCCCGGCGCGGTAATCATCCAGCAGTTCAGTGATCGTACGTATGGTCATTGTTCATCCTCGGGGACGGAGTTTCTCGCTTGAAGGCCTGGATCCGGTGTAGCGATGTACATGCCGGAGGTCCTGCCCACCTTGGCAGGACCGGGACGTAGGCAGCATCATCACGCTACCTCCTTGATGATCAGCAGCACCTGCCCCGGAGTGATCTGCCCGCCTTCCTTGCACAGCACGCGCGTCACTGTGCCGGCGGTGTCGCTGAGCACCGGGATCTCCATTTTCATGGACTCCAGCACCAGCAGTTGCTGGCCCGGCTCCACCTGATCGCCCACCTTCACGTCCAGCGCCCAGAGGCTGCCGTGCACATGGCCTTCCACGGCGGATTCGCCGTCGGCCAGGTCCACGCCTTCCGGTTCCGGCGGTGGTGGCTCCGCGTCGGCCTCGTAGTGGGCCTGGCCGGTGTCGATCCAGTGCTGCCGCTCGGCTTCGAAGGC
>JAFIFV010000065.1 GCA_020831845.1 Ectothiorhodospiraceae bacterium | reverse complement strand
TTAGGGAGACACTGATTTATTCGCCTGCTGCTGTACCGCGGGCAGGCCTGAGTTGAGATACTACGCCCTGGCACACGGCAGCGAGTCCGAGACCGATGCAGCGAAGCTTCTCCGATCTTGAATTTGCCGGTAAGAAGAAGGTCACCCGGCGCGAGCGATTCCTCAGCGGCCTGGATGGCGTGGTTCCATGGTCGGCGCTGGTTGCCGAGCTTGAAGCCTTCTACCCGAAGGGCGGCAAGCGGGGGCGCCCGCCGATTGGGCTGGAGCGCATGCTGCGGATGTACATCGCACAGCAATGCTTTGGACTCTCGGACGAAGGCATCGAGGACGCCATCTACGACAGCCAGGCGATCCGGCAGTTTGTCGGCATCGACCTCGCCCGCGAGGACGCGCCTGATGCGACCACGCTGCTGAAGTTCCGGCGTCTGCTTGAGCGCCACGGGCTCACCCGCACCATCTTCGAGGCGATCAACGCGCACCTGGCCGAACAGGGCCTGATGTTGCGCGAGGGCACGATTGTTGATGCCACGCTGATTGCGGCGCCGCCATCCACGAAGAACCGGGACAACGCCCGGGATCCGGAGATGCATCAGACCAAGAAGGGCAACCAATACTACTTCGGCATGAAGGCGCATGTGGGCAGTGATGCCCACACCGGGCTCGTGCACTCGCTCAAGGGCACGGCGGCCAATGTGGCCGATGTGACCCAGACGCATCACCTGCTCCACGGTGACGAAGAAGACGTCTTCGGCGACTCGGGCTACCAGGGGGCGGACAAGCGCGCCGAGACGGCTGGTGCCGACGTGAGCTGGCACATCGCCATGAAGCGCGGCCAGCGCCGGGCGCTCACCACCAGCAGTCTCGATCGGCTGCGTGATGCCGCCGAGAAGGCCAAGGCGAAAGTCCGGGCGCGTGGCGAGCATGCCTTCCATGTGGTCAAGAACCTCTTCGGGCATCGCAAGGTGCGCTACCGCGGCATTGCCAAGAATGAAGCGCAGCTCTTTGCCTTGTTCGGCCTTGCGAACCTGGTGCTGGCGCAGCGACGAATGCCGGCGCTCCAGGGGGGAACTCCGTCCTGAGAGCGGGAATCGGGGCGGGGTGACCGCCTCGGAACGGAACATCAGGCCAAAACAGCCTCAATTCCGGCCCGTGCCGGCCTTCGGCAACTGATTTTGGCTGCTGAAAAGGCATTAGATCAGCGTTTCCCTAGTTTGCAATGGACCAATTTTCAGGGAAGGCGACAATTTGACGCAGCGACGAATCAGCGGATGTAAGGGAGGATGGCCTCATGACGGAAGTACAAGGCATTGAACTGAGCACGGATGACAAAGCGAACATGCGGACGTTCCTGAAGCTGGTCTATTCGCGAAACCCCGGCCTGGTGGATAACTGGTCGATGAATGAAAACGTCTTCGATATCGTGATGGAAATGGTGCAAGAAGTTGTCTCCTGCTTAAGGAGCCTCTGATCTATTCGCATGGGGCTCTGGCTTGCTGCAATGCCCCGCAGGGCGGGCCATCGGCGCGCACTGGACTGTGTTGGCGTTCTTGCCAAGGGCCCGCCATTGCCTGCGAACGCCGCCTTGCCAGTACGCGCCGATGGCTCCGCAGAGCCCCATGCGAATAGATCAGAGGCTCCTTAACAGGATGGATTTCGTGCCACAGCCTGGAGACCTGATAGGTGGACGAGGAGGAATTCGCTACACAAAGAAGGTCTTGGAATCCATCGCCAAGCGCGTAGAGGAAAACCAGAGCAAACCCGATCGCGAGATCTACTTCTCTTGCCGCGATTTCGTGGCGGCCAATTATAGATCCTCACTCGAGATGGCAGGGAGTGGCTTGTGAGACTCATCACGCTGATCTTTTTGGCCCAGTTTATCGCCTCAGCTAGCGCGGCGGAATTTCTTTGTGGCAGTGCGCCTTGCAAAGAGGCGAGCACTCAAGCGACGAAATGGCCCGAGGACACGGCTGGGGGAGTGCCGGTCCAAACACAGCCTGGGCTATCGATCACCGTTCCAACAGGCTTCGATGCAATGCGGCTCCATGAAAGAATGGTGACTTATGTTTATCCCCCAGAGGAGGGAAAAGACAAGCAGCTCTACCTGTTCACCATAACAATCAACAAAGGTGAGCGCGGTGGTCCAGAAGGCGGTTGGGAAACACTTTACCGTTTCGAACGCGACGGACTTGTTGCCTACTACTTCCGTGACCCTACCGGAAGCAACCGGCACGTCGGACTCATCAGGAACGTCGCCCGAGAGCAGAACGACCCATTTGGCAGAATCACCTATCTGCAATTCGGCGGTGAAGGCTTCAGTGAGACCGAATTCCTTCAAATCCTAGGTTCCGTAAAAACAGAACCGGATTAATCAGTGTTTCCTTAAAGCCGTAGTCAATTCTGTGGTTCACGCTCCAACCGGGCCTTGAGCGGTGCGCAAGCCTCTGGCTTGCACACCCTACGGCCAGAATCCCGGCGTTGCATCTGAGCACCCTACGATTTCTCAGGTGTAGGGTGTGCAAGCCGCGAGGATTGCGCACCAGTGCAGGCCGGATGACGGTGTGCACCACGTTGTGGTGCACACCCTACAATCGAACTACAGCCAGAATCCCGGCGTTGCATCGCTACCATGATCTGGCGCGATGGTGCGCATCGCTGCGCTCTGGGCACCCTACACGATGTGGAATCCTGAATAGTGTATGCACCATCAGAGTTTTCTGGTGGCATGGCGGACGATCCATTGCGTGTCTTCGTTGTGGCTCCGGCGCCAGCGGGCGAGCAATTCCAGGGCGGGCTCCGGGCGGAGTTTCAGGTAGTCGGTCAGGTGATTCGCGACCGATTTCCGCACGAACCGGACCTGTTCCTCCTTCAGCAGTTCCAGAATGCCGAACACCGGCTCCGGGTCATCGACAAAGGTATCCAGCCTGGGCGCCCAGGGCAACATGGGGCGCAAGCCCTCCGAGGCAAGGCGCCTGAGATGGAAGTTGTCCGAGACGGCCCACTGTCTCATGCGCTCCAGCCCGTCCGCAGGGTATCTGCGAAGATAGGGCCGGACGGCATATTCACCGGTATTACGCTTGGTCACCTCGGCAATCGCGTCCATGGACAGCTGAAAGTGGTCGAGACCGTATCGTTCGATGAATTTCCCGACCGGCATGATCCAGTAGTAGTCTCTGAACATGCCCGTTTCATTGGGATTCTCCGGCCCCAGAACGCGGGTGAGCACGTGAATGGCTTCTTCGTAGTCCCCTGGCAGGAAACGATGCATCGCATCGGCAATGATTCCGACGCGCTGGGTGTACGTTTTGCCCGGCGTGGCATCATGCACCATGGCAACAAATGCCCGGTCATCGAAGGCTCGATGCACCGGCTTGATTCTCCCGGCCAGCATCACGGCAAGCCGGGCGTCGAACAGCTCCGTGATCTTTATCGCCGCCATGGCGCCACCTGCACGATGTCGATGAGCAGCCCGTTCGGGTCGGCGATGGTGAAATGCCGCCCGTTCACCTCCTCCTCGACCAGGTCGAGCACAATACGCACGGGCAGGGAGCGGAAGCGCGCGTAGTCCGCATCGACGTCCTCCGTATCGATCTGCAGAATCAGTCCCTGACCATGGAACGCGGGGCGAAAGATACGGTTGACGAAGGGGGAGTCGGGAACACAGAACATGATCCTGCACCCGGCGTCCGCGGCATGCCGTAGCACCACGAAGCCGTCCATCTCCTGCTCCACCGCAAACCCGAGATAGTCGCAGTAGAACTGCCTGCACTCGGAAACCCGCTCGGTGTAGATTTCTGGTATCAGCCGCATATGCCCCCTCCCCTGATGGACCGGATGGAGGCTGTATTCTCGGCGCGCGCCCGAGGTGGGGTCTTGAACGAAAACGACACGGCTCTGGGAAACCCGCCGGCAGGAGAATGGGAGGCATACCGCCGCCCGGCGCGCTCGTCGGATCCGGTGGGCTACAAGCCGACGGAGAACATGCTCTCCAGATCGTGCTGGGAGTGGGCCTTGAAGGCCAGCAGGGTTTCGGTGCTGAGAATGCCGTCTTGCGGCGCGATATGCTCGGTGACGAGTTGGGCCAGCGCGTCGTTGGTGGGCACGCGGATGATGGCCACCAGATCGTAGCTGCCGCCCACCGAATAGCATTCCGAGACGCCGTCGATGTTCGCCAACTGTTCAGCCAGCGTGTTCAGCAGCTTGCCGTCCACTGTCATCAGCACGATTGCCGTAACCATGATTGCTCCTCCATAAAGCGGCCCCGCCGCCACATCTCAGCAGGCTAGTACGATGCGGCAAGCGGGGCCGGATTTCCAGCGTGATGTCGAACCGTCAGTCGATATAGCCCAGTTCGGTCAGGAACGTCTCCAGCCGTTCTATCGCTGCAGCGGCTTGGTCGCCCTTCTCCCGCTCACGCTGCCAGATGGTCTCCGCCGCATCGTTCATCGCCGACTGCACGTCCTCTGGAAGTTCGATGAGTTCAACGCCCTCCTCTGCGATAACACGGGCAAGCTCGACCTCTTCCTGGTACTGGTACTGGATGGTGCGCAGATAGAAATGTTCATCCAGCGTCTGCACCAGGATATCGCGCACGTCATCGGGCAGCGCGTCCATGGCCTCCTGATTGATGATGAAGGCATCAATGCTGATGATCAGCGGCGGACGAACATGGTACTTCGCCACCTCGTAGAGGCTCATGCTGGATGCGCCCTGCACCGCGCCCCAGTGCGCACCATCCACAACGCCGGTGGACAACGCCTGGTACAGCTCTTCACCGGGAATGCTGGACGCCGCGGCACCCGCCTCCGTGAGGAAGCGCTGCAGCGTACCGGTGGAGCGCAGATTCAGCGCCTGGAAATCCTCCGCGCTCTCGATCCTCTCTTTCAGCACCAGCTCCGTGGCATACAGCTTGTCCGTGGCCCAGTAGATGCCGTGCTGCTTGAAGTCCTCCCGCAGCATCTCCTCGAAACCGAGGTTGCGGAAGAAGTACATCGCCTGCCAGACATCGCGATACGCATTCGGCAGACCAAACGCGATGCCGGCCAGTTCGGAACGATCCAGCACATAGCCGGGTGACAATGTGCCCATTTCCACGATACCGCGCCGCGTGGCGTTGAAGATCTCGTTGGTGGGGAACAGAGCGCCCGCCTCATAGAGCTGGAGTTCCAGACGACCGTCCGTTCGCTCCATCAGCTCGTCGCGCAGGAATTCCAGGCTGTCCGAGAAGGAGGCGCTTGCGCTGGGCCAGTGCGCCTGCACTCGCCAGGTCGTTGTCTCCGACACGGCAGTCAGAGGTACCAGCCCCACTGCCAGGGCCAACATACTTGCTATCACAAAGCTAATGGACTTTCGGTAAGCGTGTTTCATGACTCCTCCAGCATGTTGCCGCGTTCCCTGCGATTCGCGTATTTGTTTGCTTGGACAGGGACCCGCAGCGCATCCGAAGAGGCAAACGCGGCGCCGCACCCGGTCGGGAGAGAGAGGGAAAGGCATTAACCGGCGTACGAAAGCAGCAAGCGTACGCCGCCTTCCCTCACTGGAAAGCGTGGCAGCTCTCGCCCCGGCGTCAAGGAAAGCGCTCACCAAAAAAAAACGCCTTGGGTGCGATGCATCCCAAGGCGTAGGCGACGTGGCCCAAGCGGAGAGAGACCGAATCAATTCACGTCAGGCAGTCACGGCCCGACGGTTCTCCATCCATACCAGCGCCGTGATCCCGGCTGACAACAGCAGGCCGATGATCGTGGTGGTCACCGCCGGGAAGCTCAGGATGAACCCAGCGGCCACCAGCGGCAGGCGCAGCCAGTTGTTGACGTTGCCTACCTTCAGCAGATACCCCTCCAGACCGGCGGCGATCAGGCAGATGCCGACGATGATGGAAGGCAGCAGGTAGATCAGCGGCCACAGGTCTCCCTGCAGCACCAGCGCTGGCTGGAACAGGAAGAACAGCGGCACGAAGTAGATCACGATGCCCAGCCGCATGGCGGTGAACGAGGTCTGCATGGGTTTGGCGCCGGCGATCGTTGCAGCCAGGAAGGCGGCGGCACCCACTGGCGGCGTGATCACTGAGAGCATGGCGTAGTAGACGATGAAGAAGTGCACCGCGATGGTATTCAGCCCGCCCAGGTTGATGATCGCCGGCGCCAGCGTTACCGCCAGGAAGATGTAGGCAACGATGGCCAGTCCCGCCATGCCCATGATGAAGCAGGCCACCATGCCGAACAGGATCACCAGGAACAGGTTGCCGCCGCCCAGCCCCACCAGCCCGGATGTCACCGAGCCGGTCACGCCGGTAATGGTGAGCGCACTCACCACGAAGGCAATAGGCAGGATGATGGCCGAGGTCTGCGTGACCAGTACGCCGATCTGGCGCAGGGTCTCGAACGAGCGGCGCGGCGTCAGCCAGGTATTGCGCTGCAGGAACGATAGCCCGATCATCAGGATGCAGGCATACCAGGGCGCGTAGAATTCCCAGCGCATCACCAGCAGCCCCCAGATCAGGAAAATCAGCACGGAAAGGTACGGCCAGCCCTTCTTGATCACCTTGCGGAACTCGGGGATCTGATCCCGCGGCATGCCCACCAGCCCCGCGCGGGCGGCGTAGGCATCCACTTGCATCATCAGCCCCAGGTAGAAGAGGAACGAAGGGATGATGGCTGCCAGCACGACCACGCGGTAATCCACGCCGATGGTCACGGCCATGACGAAGGCTATGGCCCCCATTACAGGTGGCATCAACACCCCGCCGGTTGAGGCGCAGGCCTCGATGGCACCGGCGTAGTGCGGCGGGTAGCCCACCTTCTTCATGGTACGGATGGTGATGGTGCCGGTGCCGGCGATGTTCGAGAAAATGCTGCCGCTCAGGCTGCCGAAGAAGCCGCTGGCAACGATGGCCACCTTGGCCGGCCCGCCCCGGTATCGGCCGAAGGTGGAGTTGGCCAGGTCGATGAAGAAGTCCCCCGCCCCGGTGGCGATCAGAATGCCGGCGAACACCAGGAAGCCCAGGATGATCTCCGCCACGATCTTCGTGGTGATGCCCATCATCCCTTCCGATCGGAAGATGTGCGCCTCGATGGTGTTCGGGAAGGCATACGGAATGCCCTCGAAGAAGCCCGGGAACAAGTGCGCCACTACCGGGTAGAGACCCAGCAGGAAGCACACCAGAAAGAACGGCAGCCCGCCGCTGCGTCGCGACACTTCCAGCATCAGCGCCCAAAGCAGTATGCCCAGCGGAACGTGGGTCCAGCCGATGATGACCATGTCCCAGGCGTTCATGAAGAAATAGATGCATACGCCCAGCGCGACGCCGGCGAAAATCAGGTCGTAGAACGGAACCTTTGACCGCCCGCCCTTGGTGGCAGGCAGCGCAATGAACGCTGCAGCGGAGAAGATGCCGATGAAGATCCAGTAGTACTGCGCTTCAACCAGGCGCTGGCCCTGGAAAGTGAAGCCGAAGATATAGAACACCCCCATGCCCAGCCCCACGCAGCACAGGGCGACGAAGAGAATGCTCTGCCAGCTGAACAGATTACCCAGACGGGTAATGTCGGACTGGGGCTCGACCGTCCCCTGTTCCTGATGCGCTGTTGTCTGACCCATGAAACCCTCCGCAGGGTATGAAACCGATGCCGTTCACGACTACTGGCGCGGTGCCGGCGGCGTTGCGCCGGCACCTGCCCACGGGGCCCGCCGAGCAGGCCCCGTGTCGGTTCGCTTCAGGTCAGAGGCGGGTCCGGAAGATCGGAAGCCCTTCCGTGTGCTTGCGCATGATCTCGCGGAAGTTCTCATCCTCCCAGTGCGGGCGCACCCCGGCGGAGCGCACCTCCTCCATGCCCTTGCGGCGGGCTTCCAGCCAGGCGTTCACCTGCTCCTTGGCGGCCTCGTTCCACTCGTCATCTTCCTCGGTCCACTCGCCGATCTCGCGCAGGTAACGGACCGTGCCCGCGTGCACCGGCAGCGGACTGCCGTCGAGGTAGTTGCGGAAGTGCTCCACCGACATGCGGGCAGCCAGGGCGTGGGTTCCCTTGTAGTCGTCGAAGCTCTGGTGGAACCACTTGGCCAGGTTGTAGATCAGGTCTTCATCCGCGTCCGGCGTCGCCCAGTACAGGAAGTTGGATACAAGGCCATGAGTCCCTTTCGCCGAGGACACACCCATGTCGATTTCGGCCGGAACGTGGGCCGGCCGCACGCTCAACCAGCCTTCCCAGGCCTCGGTGTCGTCCAGCGGCTGGTCCAGCCAGCGGATACCGCGCGGATGCCCTTCCATCTCGGAGAGCACGGCGCTGATGGGTGCACACCATGCCACGTCAGCGCGGCCATCGGTCACCGAGCGGCAGTTCTCCACGTAGCTACCCGCGGGGACGAAGGTCCACTTCTCCTCGGCCTCTTCAGGCGTCATACCCAGGTAACGCGGCAGCGCCTCGCGAACGGTCCGCATCATGGGCGGGGACTGGGATGACAACGCCACCCTCACGCCATCACGCTTCAGATCGTCGATGGTCTTGATGTCGGAATCACCACGGACCACGAAAGCCCAGGGCGTGTCGTTGTGGTGCCAGACGATCTGCAGCGGGTTCGGCTGCATGGCGGCATAGCCATCGATGCCCTCCATCTGGAAGCGCACCTCAGCCGAGGAGACGGAATTCAGCTCAAATTCATTGCGTTGGGTGTGGCGGGTGTAGCGGGTGGGCTCGCTGTCCTCCGGCACCACGCGCACGGTCATGCCGGTCTGGCTCTGCAGGATCGGCCCCCAGCCGTTGGTGGATGCAAAGCTGCCACTGGCTGTGCCAGGGGTAGCGATGCGCAACATACGCGGCCAATCGTAATCATCTGCCTGGACAGTCGTAGCAACCCCCGCAGACAACCCGAATGCGGCGACCACACAGGCGGTCACCGACCCACGCCATAGGTTCTTCATCATGATGCACTCCTCCACTCGATCGAACACGGTTGATGTGTTCCTTGTTATGGAAAACGGCCGGATGACCGATCTCGCTGAAGCCTGTACCGGCTTTTCCCTCGAAGCTATGCGGCTCCCCGGAGAAAGTCAATTTTTTTAAAACGCTGTTTCGTTTAGTGAAACAGCGACACAAGATCCCTCCGATTCATGCTGTGGAAGCAGCCAGAAAAGGCATCATTTCTGCGTGTTGTAACGCCGGTTCAGCTTCCTCATGCCGCCGATCCAGCGGTCATAGTTGTCGGTCTTGCGGCGCATGTAATCCAGCACTTCCGGGTGCGGCAGCACCAGGAAGGTCTCCTCCGCAATCGCCTTCAGGCAGGCCTCTGCCACCGGTCCCGGCTCCAGCATGCCGTCAATGCTGGCCACGCTGTCCTCCTTGCCGCGGGTCATCTCGGTGCGCACCGCCTGAGGGCAGAGCACCGAGACCTTGATGCCGTCGTCGCCGTAGGTCAGCGCGAGCCACTCCGCCATGGCCACTGCAGCATGCTTGGTGACCGCATACGGTGCCGAACCCACCTGCGACAGCAGCCCTGCGGCGGAGGCGGTATTGAGGAAGTAGCCGCCACCACGGGCGATCATGCGGGGCACCAGGTGACGGGCGGCATAGATGTGCGCCATGACGTTGATGTCCCAGATGCGCTGCCACTCCTCGTTTGGCACCTCCGGGCCGCCGCGGACCAGAATGCCGGCGTTGGAGCAGAACAGGTCGATTGGCCCGACCTGGGATTCGGTGTCCTCGATCAACGCCCGGAGTTCGTCCTCGGAGGCGACGTTGACCTTGCGACCGATACCGCCCACCTCGCCGGCGGTCCGTTCTGCCCCTTCACCGTCGATGTCGGCGCAGATCACGCGCTTCGCACCAGCCTCGGCGAAACGGTGCGCCAGGGCGCGGCCGATGCCTCCGGCCGCGCCTGTTACCACGATAATGCGGTCCTTGATGTCCATGCTGCTGCCTCCCGGCTCAGGTCCACATGTTGCTGCCGCCACAGACGGTCAGGGCCTGCCCCGTCATGTAGCCGCTGGCATCCGAAGCCAGGAACACCGCCAGGCCGCCGAAATCCTCCGGCTCGCCCAGACGACGCAGCGGAATCTGGGAATTCACTCGCTCCTCGGCATCGGGGTTGGTCCACAGGGCCTTGGAGAAATCGGTGCGGATCAGGCCGGGGCAGATGGCATTCGCCCGCACGCCCTGCGGTCCGTATTCCAGCGCCAGGTTTCGCACCAGGCCGATCAGGGCGAGCTTCGAGGTGCCGTACAGCCCCAGTGTCAGGGACGGTTTGAACGCCCCCACGCTGGAGGTGAACATCATCGATCCCGAGCCCTTGGCGATCATGTCCGGCACCACCATCCTGGCCAGCCACAGATTGGCCTGGACGTTGGTCTTCATGGTCTTCTCGTAGGCCTCGTCCGGGATTTCCGAGATGTTGCCGTAGTGCACGTTCACGCCCGCATTGCCCACCAGAATGTCCACCGGGCCGGCCAGCTCGTGGGTCTTGTCCACCAGCGCCTGCAGCTCTTCCTTGCGCCCCGCGTTGGCGGCAACGGCATGGGCGCGCTGTGCGCCACATGCCTTGTTGATCTCGTCCGCGGCAGCATCCAGCTGATCCTGCTTGCGGGCCGAGATCACCACCGTGGCACCATGGGCGGCCAGGGCTTCCGCCATGACCCTCCCCATGCCCTTCGAGGCGCCGGTCAGCAGCGCCACCTTGCCGCTCAGATCGAACAGTTTCGTTTCCACCATGATGCGCCCGCCTCCTCAGGAATTCAGTGCGTGAAAGGCCTTCAGTTCGGCCCGCGCCACCACGTTGTGGTGCACTTCGTCCGGGCCGTCGGCCAGCCGCAGCGTGCGCTGTTTCATGTACATTTCCGGCAGCGGCGACCACTGGCTGACACCGGTGGCACCATGCACCTGCATGGCTTCGTCGATGATCTTGCAGGCCCGCTCCGGCACCATGGCCTTGACCATCGACACCCAGATGCGCGCTTCCTTGTTGCCCAGCACGTCCATGGCCTTGGCCGCCTTCAGCACCATCAGACGCATGGCCTCGATCTCGATGCGGGCGCGGGAGACGGTTTCCATGTTCTTGCCAAGGTCGATAATGCGCTTGCCGAAGGCCTCACGGGTGGTGCCGCGCTCCAGCAACAGGTTCAGCGCCCTCTCCGCCGCGCCGATGGAGCGCATGCAGTGGTGGATACGGCCCGGCCCCAGGCGGAGCTGCGAGATCTCGAAGCCCCGACCTTCGCCCCAGAGGATGTTCTCCTTGGGCACGCGGACGTTCTCCAGCTTGATGTGCATGTGACCGTGGGGCGCGTCGTCGTGACCGAACACGTGCATCGGTCCGAGCACGTGCACTCCAGGGGTGTCCATGGGAACGAGGATCTGCGACTGCTGGCGGAAGGGCTCCGCATCCGGGCTGGTCTTGACCATGCAGATCATGATCTTGCAGCGGGGATCGCCGGCGCCGGAGATGTAGTACTTCTCGCCGTTGATCACCCACTCGTCGCCTTCCAGCACCGCGCGGGTGTGGATGTTGCGGGCATCGGAAGAGGCCACGTCGGGTTCGGTCATGCCGAAGCAGGAGCGGATCTTGCCTTCCAGTAGCGGCTTCAGCCACTTCTCCTTCTGCTCCGGCGTGCCCACGCGCTCCAGCACTTCCATGTTGCCGGTGTCCGGCGCGGAACAGTTCAAGGTCTCGGAGGCCAGCGGGTTCTTGCCCAGCTCAACGGCGATGTAGGCGTAATCCAGGTTGGAAAGCCCTTCTCCGGTTTCGGAATTCGGCAGGAAGAAATTCCACAGGCCCGAGGCCTTGGCCTTTGCCTTGGCTTCCTCCAGCAGCTCCAGCTGCCCGGGGGCATAGCTGAAGCGCTCGGCGCGCCCCTCGCCCAGCCGGAAGAATTCCTCCGTGATCGGATCAACGTTCTCCTTGATGTGCTGGATCACTCTCTCCAGCAGAGGGCGGACCTTCTCGGACATGACCAGGTTGTTGATGTCGTCATGGGGTAGTTCACGCGTCACGGGTATTTCCTCCGAAGTATGGTCATCGGGCGCGCCGTTCTGGCGGCTCATTCCACAAGATTGAACCGGGTCCCACAAAGCACGACCTGTTGGTCGGCCACGTGGAGGCCCAGCGTTTCGGCACGGCTCAACAGCCGCGCCCTGTTCTTCACGCGCAGGTCGAGCGCGGCCAGCCCATCGCCACGCCCATCCTCCGTCTGCACGAATCGAAGCTCGGCATTGGCCAGCGGCAGCACCGGCCCCGTCTCCCGGGACACCAGATCCACCCCGGCAACCGCCGCCCAGCGGGCGGCCAGCGCCTGCGGATCGCTGCCCTGCAGTTCCACGGCCGTTATGGCGGAGACCTCGTCGGTGTTGACGTGGTCCATCCATTCCCTGCCCCCGGCCGGTTCCCAGTTGCCGGTGGTATCGGCCTGTTCGTCCCAGTCCACCTCGAAGAAGGACGCGCCCATGTCCGCCGGGTGCAACTGCATGATGTTCCAGCTGCCGCGCTCCGACGCATAGGCCACGCGGACACCAGCATCCTGGGCACGGGTACGGACCCCGGCCTGCTCCTCCAGGCTCGGGACCTGGCAGATCACCATGTAGCCGCCATTGCCGCCGCGACGCTCAAGGAAGCGCCCGGCCGCGGTGCCTTCCTGCAGCGGAGCCACCACTTCCAGGAACTGCGTGCCCACCGCCAGCAGCGCGTTCTCCAGGCCGAACTTGCCCACGCCCGGATCCACATGGCAGACGGGGATGGCGAACAGGCCCCGGAGATCGTCCACGACCGGCGCAAGCTTGTCCGCTACCAGGCAGATCTGTCGCAGATGGATAGCCATCTCAGTTCCCCCAAGGGCTGGAAGCACCGGTCACCGGTTCTTCCATTCGGGTTTGCGCTTCTCGACGAAGGCGTTGACGCCTTCCCTGAAGTCCTCGGTGTTGCGCAGCTCGGACATGACCTGCTTGCTCTGTTGCATGGCCGCCTCGAGCCGTTCCAGCTCGTCCATGCCGTTGAGGATGCGCTTGGTGGCCTTGATGGACGACGGCGACACCGCGCAAAGCTCCTGTGCCTTTTCCATGGCCGCGTCCATCAGTTTGTCCCCGGGCACCACGGCGTTGACGAAGCCGAGTTCCTTACCCTCGGCCGCGCCGACATGACGGCCGGTGAGCATCATCTCCACCGCCGCCTTGCGGCCGATCTGCCGGCTCAACCGCTGCACCCCGCCGGCGGCGGCGAACAGCCCCACCTTCACTTCCGGCAGCGCGAATGTGGCGGAATCCGCGGCAATGAGGATGTCGCAGCAGAGCGCCGTCTCGAAGCCGCCGCCCATGGCGAAGCCGTTCACCGCACCAATGATCGGTTTCTCCAGATCAAAGCGCGTGGACAGCCCGGCGAAGCCTGTCGGCGGCGGAGTACCCTTGCCGCCCTGGGCGGTGTACTTGAGATCGTTGCCGGCCGAGAAGGCTTTCTCGCCGGCGCCGGTCAGCACCGCCACCCACAGGTCCGGATCCTTCGCGAATTCGTCCCAGACCTGGGACATCTCGTGGTGCATGGGCGCGTGCATCGCGTTGTAGACCTCGGGGCGGTTCATGGTGACGATCAGGATCTGCCCCTGGCGCTCGGTACTGACGAACTCGTAACTCATTAGCAATGACTCCTGTGCTGGCCCGCCAGGTGTCCACCGGCGGGCTCTGGTTCGGACGTGTCCCGGTTCTCCCCATGCCCCGCCTGATCGCGCGGCCCGGTGGTCAGGCATTCCGCACGCAGGGCTCGACGATCCACCTTGTCGGTGGCCCCGCGCGGCAGCGGCTGATCGCGAAACCAGAAACGCCCCGGGATCTTGAAGCGGGCGATGCGTTCAGCGAGGAAATCGACCAGCTCCTGTTCGCTCAGGCGGGTATCCGCTTTCGGCTGCACCGCCGCGCCGACAATCTCGCCCAGACGCTCGTCCGGCACCGGGAACACACAGGCCTCGGCTACCGCAGGATGCTGGTACAGGGCCCCTTCCACATCCAGGCAGGCGATGTTCTCGCCGCCACGGATGATGATGCTTTTCATCCGGTCGACGATGGTGACCAGCCCGTTCTCCTCCAGCCGCGCCAGATCGCCGGTATGCAGCCAGCCGTCCCGCAGCGTGGCCGCCGTCGCCTCGGGCTGGTTCAGATAGCAGCGCATGTTGGCGGGGCTTTTCACCAGCAGCTCCCCCACTTCGCCGGGGGGCACCGCCTTGCCGTCCAGATCGACGATGCGCATTTCCTGCACCGGCGGCGTCAGTCGGCCGGCGGTTCCGGGGTTGTTCACGTATTCCGGGCCGCCAAGGGTGATGCCCAGCGAGTTGGTTTCCGTCATGCCCCAGCCGGTGGAAACGGCAGCATGGGGGAACGCTTCCGCCAGTTGGCCGACCTGGGCCGGCGGGCGCTTGGCGCCGCCAGCGCCGATGTATTCCAGAGAATCCAGCGTCTCGCCAAGCCGGCGCGCGGTTTCCATCAAGTCCGCGGACTGGGTGGGCACACCGACGAAGCGGTTCACCTGCTCCGTCTCGATGACGCGGATGGCCTCTTCCGCATCCCACTTGTATAGCAGCGACAGCTTCGCGCCGTTGACCAGCCCCTGCAGGAACACAGCGTGCAGCGCCGTGACGTGGAACAGCGGTGTGGCGACCATCCAGGACAGCGGCCGGCCGGACGGCGGTACCGCGCCATCCACCAGCGGTGCCATCGCCCGTGTCAGCAACCAGGAGTAGACGGTGGAAATCGCGCCGCGATGGGTCAGCACCACGCCCTTGGGACGCCCGGTGGAGCCGGAGGAATACAGCACCGCAAAGTCGTCGTCCGGATCAATGACTGCTTCCGGCCAGTGGTCACTGGCATCGCCGTCGCGCAGTTCGGCATAGTTGCGGTCGCCCTCGGCATCGCGCACTGCGAAGAGCTGCAGCCCCTGGCGGGAGGCGAAAGGCGCAATGCGTGCATGGCGTGGCCCGTCGGCGAACACGACCCTGGCATCGCAATCATCGATGGCGTATGCCAGTTCATCCTCCGACCACCAGGCATTCATCGGCACGGCCACCGCGCCCAGCGCGCTGACCGCCAGGATCAGGATCGGAAGCTCGGGGAAGTTCCGCATGGCGATGGCAACACGATCGCCCTGGCGCACACCCAGATCGCGCTCCATGGCGTTGGCCACACGACAGACCTCGCTGCAGAACCGTATGTAGTCCCAGCGCTCGTCCCGGTAGACCAGTAGATCACCGCCATTGTAAACGGAGCCGGCATGCTGCAGCAGGGCACGCAGGTGCGGCGGGGCATTCCGGAAAACCCGATACCGCACGCCCCGGATATCGGCTTCGGTCACCTCGAACCTGGGGTCGGTGCGCACCAGGTGTGCCGCTGCCTCGTCCGGTGTCATGACAAACCACACCCGGACATGGCCGCTGCTCGCGCTGCCAAACACATCATTCGGCTGCCTCCTCCGTTCTGGTTCCCTGTCTGAGCGCAGGGTCGTTCAGCGCTGATCAGTCTCAGGCTGACGTTTGTCAGGCTAACGCTACGGCGGATCACGAGCCCCTGTCAACCGGCAATTGCTGCAATGCCTATCGAACGATGGCGCATTGACCGGCGCCACGAACCGATTCTAGTATTCAGGGAACCTGACAAACGTCAGCCATACGAGCGGGCACCCACAAGACCCGCCATCCGGACGGAGGCCGCCAAGCGCGGAAACCGTCCTGCACCGGGAGGAGAAACCGGATGAGCAATTACGAACAGATCGCCGTGCAGACGCGGGATCGCGTCACCACCATTACGTTGAACCGTCCTGACCGACTGAACGCGTGGACCGGCCGCATGGCGGACGAACTGCGCGGCGCCGTGGGCCATGCCGGAACCGACCCCGATTCCCGCTGCATCGTGATCACCGGCGCCGGCCGGGGGTTCTGCGCCGGCGCAGACATGGAGGGCCGCCAGGGCCCAGCCGATCAGGGCAAGGCCGGCAGCGGTGCAACACCGCCCCCCACCGACGTCAGCTTCCCGAACGCTCCAGGCCCGGACCTGGGCGATACCTACCCGGGACGGTTCGGCTATTTCTACCACTGTCCCAAGCCGATCATCGCGGCGATCAACGGCCCCTGCGCCGGCATCGGGCTGATCATGGCGCTATATGCCGATCTGCGCTTCGCGGACGAAGCCGCGAAGTTCACCACCGCCTTCGCCGCGCGCGGCCTGATCGCCGAGCACGGCATTGCCTGGCTGCTGCCGCGGCTGGTGGGGGAAGCACACGCGCTGGATCTGCTTTTCTCGTCGCGGAAATTCACCGGCGCGGAGGCGCAGGCCATGGGCCTGGTGAACAAGGCGATGTCCGGGGATACGCTGATGGATCACGTGGGAGCAGTCGCCGGCACACTGGCCAACGACGTGTCGCCCCGCGCGGTTGCGATCATGAAACGCCAGGTGCGCGCGTCCTACAGCCAGAGCTTTGCGCAGTCGCTTGCGATCGCCGACGAGGAGATGAGCCGCAGTTTCTCCACCTTCGACTTCAAGGAAGGCGTTCAAAGCTTCGTCGAACGCCGTCCGCCAGCCTTCCGGGACCTTTAAGGAAGCGCTGAAATATTCACGTTGTCGCGTTCGAGACCGGTTTTCGTCCGTGGCGGTGTCGCAAGCCATCGCAGGTAGAACCACTACCTGCGGCACCTTGCTCCTGGCCACGAACGAAAACCGGCCGAGCCCCGAGGGGTTATGGCAGCGTGAATACTACAGTACTTCCTTAATACGCCTGGACAACCGCTCCCCGAGGGCATAGCGCATGAACCAGAAGACGGAAAGCGCAGCACCCGAGATCGTTGAGCCGCTACCGGCCCACCGGATCGACGCAGAGGCACTGGGCGCATGGCTGAGCCATTGCCTGCCGGAGGCAGCCAACGGCCTGACCGTAAGGCAATTCCAGGGCGGCATGTCGAACCCGACCTATCTGCTCACCACCGCCACCGGCAAACGATTCGTGCTGCGCAAGAAACCACCCGGCAAACTGCTGCCGAAAGCCCATGCGGTGGACCGCGAGCACCGGGTGATGCAGGCCCTGGCAGACACTTCGGTACCAGTGCCCCGCATGCTGGCTTATTGCGATGACCCCGGAGTGATCGGCGCCGAGTTCTTCGTCATGGACTACGTGGAAGGTCGCATCATCCCCTCTCCCGCGATGGAGCCGGTGCCCCGCACCGAGCGGCCGGCGCTGGCCTATTCGCTGGTGGACACACTGGCACGGTTGCACGGCGTGGATTGGAGGGCCGTGGGACTTGAGGATTTCGGACGTCCGGAGAACTACCTGGAACGCCAGACCAGACGCTGGTCCGCCCAGTACGAGGGCGCGAAGGAGGCGTTGCCTTCTGACTTTGACTACTCGGGCATGGATTCGCTGCGCGACTGGCTGATGGAACACGCCCCTCAGGTGGCCGACGAAAGCGCCATCGTCCATGGCGACTACCGGCTGGGCAATACCATCGTCCACCCCACCGAACCACGCGTGATTGCCGTGCTGGACTGGGAGCTTTCCACCCTCGGCCACCCGATTGCCGACCTGGCCTACCTCTGCCTGCAATACCGCCTTCCGAGGGATCTCCCGGGCGTGCGCGATCTGGTGGAGGCGGGCCTACCGTCAGAACAGGAGATCGTGGCCCGCTACTGCGAGCGCACGGGGCGATCCGGCATTCCTGAGTGGCCGGTGTTCCTGGCCTTCGCCTGTTTTCGAAGCGCAGCAATTATCCAGGGGGTCGCCGCCCGGGCGGCGGCAGGGAATGTCAGCAGCGCCAGCGCGGACCCCGTAGCCTACGGTGAACGCGCCCGGCGCGTGGCGCAGACCGGGATGGAGATCGCCTGCGGGGCGTAGGTGTTCCGGCGGCAATCAAGCTGGGCGGTAGTACGCCCGGCCCCGTCGTCGCCCCGGTTCCGGCCTCGCGGCCGGATCGGTGGCAATCGCCTGACGGCGATTACCCCCCTACGCCACGCCGCCCCTCTCGGAGCCTGTCCCGCCGTAGGGGAGTAACCGCGCAGCGGTTGCTACCGGCGGGCGAAAGCCCGAACTGCCTTGGACGGTGTCCGGCCTCGCGGCCGGATCGGTGGCAATCGCCTAGCGGCGATTACCCCCCTACGCCACGCCGCCGCTCCCGGGGCCTGCCCGCCGTAGGGGAGTAACCGCGCAGCGGTTGCTAACGGCGGGCGAAAGCCCGAATTCACTCACCCTTCTCTGCTGGCGCTCGCTCGGTCTCCTCGGCCAGCCGCTCAATCATCGCAGCCACCCCGGCGGAAACCGTGCGCAGGATGACTTCATCGTCCACATCCCGGTTGAGCCAATCACGCATGGGCGCGAACGCGGCCAGGAACACGATCAGGTTGGCCATGACCTCCGCCCGGGGGTCGTCCTCCGGCAAGTGGGTGAGCGCTCGCAACTGCTTGCCCAGCGTCTCGATCACCGCGCGGTCCCTGGCCCACATGGTCCTGCGGTCATCCGCCTGCAGGTAGGGGACGGAACGATAGACCAGCAATGTGCCCTTGCGCTTCTTGCTCCAGGCATCCCTCAGATAACCGGACACATGCTCCTCGAGGGATGCGCCGTCGTCCTGCTCCAGCCGTTCGGCCAGCGTCGGCACGTCACGGCCGAACCAGAGCTTGTTCAGCAGGCGCCGAAGAATATCGTTCTTGTTCGCGATGTAGTCGTAGATACTTGCCTGGTTGACCCCGGACTTGGCACAGATGTCGCGAATGGTCGTGGAGGCGAACCCTTTCTGCAGAAACAGCTCCAGCGCGGCCTCGCAGATCTGCTCCCGGCGCATCTCGATCAGCGCCGAGTTCTGTACGCCATGGACGTCGGCCTCCACCAGCTGCTCATCTTCAGCGGGTCGAGGGTCGTCCCGTTCTTTCTCGTTTTTCAATCGTTTTCCCACCACGGTGACGCGTCGACGCTGACGCTAGCACAGTCGCACAGGCCGGAAAAAGAAACCGCCCCGGCAGATCAACCGTACCGGATTTGCAACTGCCCGGACTGCTTGACCAACGCCAGACCCTACTCTAGCCTGACAAACGTCAGCCGAACAAGAACAGCGGGTTTCAATACCAGCGCCAAAGCGGCCGTCAGCATCTGCGCCCAGGCATACAAGAACGAGGAATCACCGGATGACGAGCGGATCGCCAGGCACTGCAACGTCCAGACAGACTATCACCAGGCTCCTCATTGCCAACCGGGGCGAAATCGCCCTGCGTATCGCGCGAACAGCAGCCGAAATGGGCATCTCCACGGTGGCCATCCACTCCGATGACGACGAAAGCAGTCTGCACGTACACCGGACGGACGAAGCGTACCGGTTGCCTGGACAGGGGGCGCGCGCCTACCTGGACATGGAAGCGGTGCTGGAGGCGGCGCGAGCCACCGGGGCGGACGCCATCCACCCCGGATACGGCTTCCTGTCCGAGAACGCTGAATTCGCACGGAAGGTGGAAGCCGCCGGCCTCCGTTTCATCGGCCCGACACCGCAATCCCTGGCCCTGCTGGGCGACAAGATCGCCGCCAAGGCGCGCGCCGAGGAACTGGGCATCCCCACGCTGCCCGGCACCAGCGGCCCGACCACCCTGCAGGAAGCCGGCGATTTCTTCGACGCCCTGCCGGAAGGCGCCGCCATGCTGATCAAGGCAGTGGCCGGCGGCGGCGGCCGGGGAATGCGCGTGGTGAACAGGCGCGATGAACTGGAGCAGGCCTGGGCCCGCTGCCGCTCGGAGGCGGAGGCGGCATTCGGCAATGCGGACGTTTACGTGGAACGTTACCTGCCTGCGGCACGACACCTGGAGGTGCAGATCCTGGGCGACGGCAACGGCGCCTGCGTGCACTTCGGCGAGCGGGAATGCACGCTGCAGCGGCGCCACCAGAAGGTGATCGAGATCGCACCCAGTCCATCGCTGACCGAGGCCGACCGCGAGAGGCTGACAGCGCGTGCGCTTCGCCTGGCGGAGAGCGACCACTACCGCTCACTGGGCACCTTCGAATTCCTGATGGATGCGGATGCACTGGACGGCGAAACCCTGTTTTTCATCGAAGCCAACCCCCGCATTCAGGTGGAGCACACGATCACCGAGGAAGTCTTCGGCATCGACCTGGTGCGCCTGCAACTCGAGGTCGCCCAGGGGCAAAACCTGGCGGGACTCGGCCTGAGGCAGGATACCGTTCCCGCTCCCCGTGGCCATGCCATCCAGTTCCGGGTGAACATGGAGCGTATGGACGCCACGGCCTCAGCCACCCCCACCAGCGGCACCGTCAGCATCTACGAGCCGCCCACCGGCGCCGGCATCCGCGTGGACGGGTTCGCCTATGCCGGCTACCGGAGTTCCGCCCGCTTCGACAGCCTGCTGGCCAAGCTGATCGTGCACTCGCCCGCGCCGGATTTCGCCGCCGCCGTGCGAAAGGGCGAACGCGCACTGGCGGAGTTCCGCATACTCGGACTGGACACCAACCTGCCCTGGCTGCGCGCGCTGATCGCCCGTTCCGAAGTGCAGCAGAACCGCGTCACCACCCGGTTCATCGAACAGCACGCCGGGGAACTGGTCGAGGCCGCCGCAGCCATGAAGCCGCCTCTGGACGTTGATACCGGGAAGGAGGCTCCGGTAGAGCGGACCTCAACGGCCACCGACATCCCACCCGGCACGCGCGGCGTATCCGCCCCGATGCAGGCCACCGTGCTGGAAATCAGCGTAACCGAGGGCGACCTGGTGCAGGCCGGCCAGCAGCTGGCGGTGCTGGAAGCCATGAAGATGGAGCACGTGATCACCGCGCCCTGCGCCGGGATCGTCAAAGCGCTGCTGACGGAAAGCGGCCAGACGGTGATGGACGGCGACGCCATCCTGGCCATCGAACCCGGCGAACATGCTGGAGGCATGGCGGCGGAAAGCGAAGCGACGGATCTGGATCACATCCGTCAGGATCTGCGCGACGTGCAGGAGCGCCGCGGCTTCGGCCTGGACGAGAACCGTCCGGACGCCGTCGCCAAGCGCCATGCGCGCGGCCACCGCACGGCGCGGGAGAACCTGGCAGCCCTCTGCGACGAGGGCACCTTCCTGGAATACGGCGATATGGCCGTCGCCGCGCAACGCCAGCGCCGCTCGCTGGACGACCTGGTGCGCAACACCAGTGGCGACGGCGTGGTCACCGGCTTCGGCACCGTGAACGGGGCACACTTCGAGGAAAGCAAGTCACGCTGCGCTTTCGCCGTCTACGACTACATGGTGCTGGCCGGCACCCAGGGCCAGCGCCACCACCGCAAGCTGGACCGCCTGTTCACCCTGGCGGGCGAATGGAACCTGCCGGTGATCCTGCTGCCGGAGGGCGGCGGCGGCCGGCCCGGCGATACCGAGCGCATCACCTATGCCGGCATTTCCAACGGCACGTTCAGCAAGTTCGCCGACCTGAGCGGTCAGGTGCCGCTGGTGGGCGTGGTATCCGGCCGCTGCTTCGCCGGCAACGCCGCGCTGCTGGGCTGCTGCGACGTCATCATCGCCGATGAAAGCACCAACCTGGGTATGGCCGGCCCGGCCATGATCGAAGGCGGCGGGCTCGGGGTGTATCCGCCCGAGGCCATCGGGCCCATCGATGTGCAGAGCGCCAACGGCGTGGTGGACATACGGGTGCGCGACGAGGCCGAGGGCTGCGCCGTGGCGAAGCAGTACATCTCCTACTTCCAGGGCCCGGTCAGTGAGTGGACCGCCCCGGACCAGCGCCACCTGCGTCATGCGGTGCCTGAGAACCGGCTGCGGGTCTACGACATCCGCAACGTGATCCATGCGTTGGCCGACGAGGGCTCGGTGCTGGAACTGCGGCGGGAATTCGGCATCGGCATCGTCACCGCGTTCATCCGCATCGAGGGCCGACCGTTCGGGCTGCTGGCCAACAACCCCAAGCACCTGGGCGGCGCCATCGACGCACCGGCGGCGGACAAGGCCGCGCGCTTCATGCAGCTCTGCGACGCCTTCGACATACCGCTGCTGTCCCTGTGCGACACGCCGGGCTTCATGGTGGGACCGGAAGCGGAGAAAACGGCCCTGGTGCGCCACGTCAGCCGCATGTTCGTCACCGCCCGTTCGATCAGCGTGCCGCTGTTCGGCGTGGTGCTGCGCAAGTGCTACGGCCTGGGTGCCCAGGCCATGCTGGGCGGCGGTGCCTACGACGATTTCTTCACCATCTCCTGGCCCACCGGCGAATTCGGCCCCATGGGGCTGGAGGGCGCCGTGAAGCTCGGCTTCCGCCGCGAACTGGACGCATTGGAGGATCCGGCAGAACGCCAGGCGCTGTACGAGAAACTGCTGGCCGACTACTACGACAAGGGCAAGGCCATCTCGGCGGCCTCGACGTTGGAGATCGACGCCGTGATCGACCCGGTGGATACCCGCACCTGGATCCTCGGCGGCCTGCGCACGGCGCAGCTCCGGCCGCCGCTGTCCGGGCGCAAGCGCCCGTTCGTGGACACGTGGTAATCAGACAACATCAAGAACGGAGACTTCAGCATGACCGACTTGTTGAAACGCGAGATGCGGGATGGCCTGCTCATACTCACCTTGAACCGCCCGGAGCGGCGCAACGCCATGACGCCCGAGATGGTCACCGCCCTGCGCGACGCCACCGCTGCGGCGGCGGACGACCCCGAGGTGCGCGCCGTACTGCTCACCGGCGCCGGCGGCCACTTCTGCGTGGGCGGCGATGTAAAAGCCATGAACGAAGGCCAGGGGCGGGACATCTCCGTGGGCGAGCGCATCCACAGCCTGCGCGACCGCATGAGCGCCTCCCGCTACCTGCACGAGATGCCCAAGCCCACCATCGCGGCCGTCGAAGGCTCCGCCGCCGGCGCCGGCCTCTCCCTGGCCCTGGCCTGCGACTTCCGCATCTGCGCCACGGACGCCAAACTGACCACGGCCTTCGGCAAGGTGGGCCTGTCCGGCGACTTCGGCGGCACCTATTTCATGTCGCAGATCCTCGGCTCCGCCAAGGCCCGCGAGCTCTACCTGCTGTCCCCGCTGCTGAGCGGCGAAGAGGCTGCCGAGATCGGCCTGGTCACCCGCACGGTCGAGGCCGGCAAGGTGATGGAGGAAGCCACCGCGCTCGCTACCGAACTCGCCGGCGGCCCCACCATCACCCTGGGCCGGATCAAGCAGAACCTGGCGCTGGCGGAAGGCGGCGGAAGCCTGGCCGCGTGCTTCGACCAGGAAGCCCGCAACCATATGCTGTGCTCGCTCACCAACGACCACAAGGAAGCCGCGGCCGCCTTCGTGGAGAAGCGCAAACCTGTGTTCACGGGAACCTAGATGAACCTGCGCGCCTTCGAGCGTTCGGACGAAGAGGCCATTATCGCGCTATGGGAGCGATGCGGCCTCACGCGTCCCTGGAACGACCCCCGCAAGGACATTGCCCGCAAGCTGTCCGAGCAGCCCGAGCTGTTTCTGGTGGGCACGCAGGATGGGGAACTGATCGCCAGCGTGATGGCCGGCTTCGACGGACACCGGGGCTGGGTGTATTACCTGGCCGTGGCTCCAGAGCACCAGAGACGCTCCCACGGGCGCACGCTGATGGCGGAGGTGGAGCGACGTCTGCACGAGATCGGCTGCCCGAAGATCAATCTGATGGTCCGTGCGACCAATGCGGACGTACAGGGCTTCTACCGCAGCCTCGGCTACATCGAGGAAGACGTGGTGAATTTCGGCCGGCGTCTGAGCGAGGACGCCCCGCCGCTCCAGAAGGACTAAAGCATGAGCACCCCCAGACAGCAAACCGCCCACGTGCTCTACGGCGTGCCCCACTCCCTGTACACCGGCATCGCCCGCTGCTACCTGCGGACCCAGGGCATCGGCTACACCGAGCTGCCACCGGGGCACCCTGATTACGTCGACCGCATCATGCCGACCATCCGCCGCAGCATCATCCCGGTGCTGGAAACGCCCGAGGGCGAAATCATCCAGGACAGCCTGGACATCATCGATCATTTCGAGGCGCAGGGCGTGCCCTACCCAGCGTATCCAGCAGGCCCGCTGCAACGGGTACTGGCAGTGATCATCCAGTACTACGGCATGCAGGGCATGCTGCGTCACGCCATGCACTACCGCTGGACGTATCGCGAACAGCAGGAAGGCTTCCTGCACAGCGCCTTCGCCGCCCGCTCCGGGGAAGCGCAGGCCGGTAAGATCATGGACCGCATGAACAGCTACCTGCCGCGGCTGGGCATCACCGAAGACACCATTCCCGCCATCGAACGGTCCTACGAGGAACTGCTGCGCATCCTCGACACGCATTTCACCCACCATCCCTACCTGTTCGGCGGCCGTCCCTCCATCGCCGACTACGGCATGATCGGCCCGCTGTTCGCCCACCTGGGCCGGGACCCGGTGCCTGCCGGCATCATGAAGGTAAAGGCGCCCAAGGTGTACCGCTGGGTGGAGCGCATGACCGCGCCCGGGCTGGACGTGCCGGAGTTCCCCGACTACGGCAGCGACTTCGTGCCCGACGACCAGGTACCCGACACGCTGAAACCGCTGCTGGAGCACATCGCCGGGGAGATCTTCCCGGAACTGACCGACAAGCTGGCCTTCATGGACGCCGCCATCGAACAGCGGCAACCCGGGGACGGCGATCCGGTGTCGGAGAAACCCCACCAGCGCTACATCGGCATGGTGGACACCCATTACCGCGGGGCGACCGTGCAGGCAGGGGTGGAGCCGTACCTGGTCTACGTGCTCCGGCGCGCGGACCGGGCGCTGGCGGCATGCAGCGCTGCGGAACGCCAGCGGGTCGAGACATTTCTGGGCGGCGCGGGGCTGGAGCGGGCCTTGATCGGCGACCGTGATTATTCCGTGGACCGGCGAGAGCATATCGAGGTCTGGGAACGCAGATCACCGCGCCCATAGAAAACCTGCCGGAGCACTGCAGCCGAAACCGTTAGCGTGTCCGCCCCACTGTTGCGGTGGACACCGACGCGCCATCGTTGCCCCAGCTTCTGCGAATGTAGGTGACGATGGCGGCCACGTCCGCCTCGCTCAGATCCGGGAACGGGGGCATGCCGAAGGGGCGCGGGTTGTCTTCCGTGCTTGGCGGATAGCCGCCGTCCCGGATGATGCGGATGACATTCGTCGGGTCGTTCAGCATCACCGCGCGATTCCCGGCCAGTGCGGAGGCGGCCACCGTGCCCTGCCCGGAAGTGCCATGGCAATCCATGCAGCGGTTCTCGTAGATGGCCTGTCCGCGCTCCATCAGCTCGTCCAGCCGCCCCTCGGACACCGTCGTCCCACGCACGGAGGTCGTCACTTCCTGCTCAGGCAGGGAGCGCAGATACTCCGTCATGGCCCGCACGTCGTCTTCCGTCAGGTGCTGCAGACTGTCATGCACGATGTCCGCCATCGGCCCCATCATGGCCGCGTCACCGGATCGCCCTCCGCGCAGCAGCGCCACACCCTCCTCCAGGCTCCAGCCCTGCAAGCCGGCTTCCTGGCTGGAACGCAGTGAAGGCGCATACCAGCCCTGGGCGTGGCCCCCGGCGGCACCATCGGCTCGCGGCGCGCCGAAGCGATCTCGCGCATCGTGGCATGCCATGCAGTGGCTGAGACCGCGGACGAGATAGGCACCGCGGTTCCATTCCTCGCTTTGCTCAGGGTCGGCCTCGAACGGGCCGGGTTCGAAATACAGCCGCTGCCAGACGCGCTGCAAGGGGCGGACCGACGCCGGAAAACGCAGATCATGCCCCCGCGTCTCCTGGTCCACGGCCGGAACCGTCCGCAGGTAGGCGTAGATGGCATCCACATCCTCGCGCGTGGCCTGGGTGAATTGGGTGTACGGGCAGGCGGGATACAGCGGCGAGCCGTCCGCACGACGGCCATGATGCATGGCACGCCAGAAATCATCCCGCGACCAGTTGCCGATGCCGGTCCCGGGGTCGGGCGTGATGTTCGGCGCAACGAAGGTGCCGAACTCCGTGCCCAGCCGTCGGCCGCCGGCGTAGGGCTCGCCACCATGCGCCGTGTGGCAGCCCATGCAGTTGGCGGCGCGGGCCAGGTATTCGCCGCGTACGATCTGCTCGTCCGCGTCCGCGGATACCGCCAGCGCACCCACCGGCAACACCAACACGGCGGTGTACAACAAGAATGCGTAGGCGGCTCTCAGTGGCATGCGTTCACTCCGGCGTCTGCACGCTGCCGCAATGCATCGGCAGGTCGGAAAGCGGTTCGGCTTCGGGAGCGGAATTCGCGGGAACCGGCTGTGCGGCCAGCCAGCGCGAGAGTGCGTAGATGTCCTGCGGCGTCAGGCGCTGGGCGATTTCCTTCATGCAGTCCGGCTCCGCCGCCTCACGCCGCCCCATGCGCCAGGCCGTCATCTGCGCCGCCACGTAATGGCTCGGCAGGCCGAGCAGTCCGGGGGTGTTCGGCTCCGCCCCGGTCAGCCGTTCGCCGTGGCAGGCCTTGCAGGACGGGAGATCCCGCGACGGATCACCGCGGGTCACCAGTTCCTCCCCACGATCACGCAGTTCCGCGTTGTCCAGCGGCTCCGCCGCGTCCAGCAGCGATGCATCAAGACCGGCGAAGTACTCGGCGATTTCCAGCAGGTACTCCGGCGACATGTTGCGCACCATGTACTCCATCATCCGATGGTGGCGGCGACCTTCCTGGTAGTGAACCAACTGGTTGAAGAGGTAGCCCGACGGCTTGCCGTGCAGGCTGGGCACGAAGCCCGAACGCAGGTTGATGGAGGTTTCGGCGTGGCAGGCCATGCAGGGCATCACGCGCTGCTGCATGGTGTCCGCCACAGGCTCGTCCGCCGGCGCGGCGGAAGGGAGCGCCAGCGCCAGACCAACGAAGACTGTGAGTTTGCGACTGAGTTTCCCCATGATATCTCGTTGTTGGTTCCCGAAATCGGGGAACCGTATGGAACCGGACCGCAGGGAGGCGCTGATCAATTCCCCTGGCTGGGCAGATTATCGTCTGAGACACATCTGTAACAGATACAGTTTGCGCACCTATTTTGTGTAACAGTTTGCCCGCGATACGCTGGACTCCACCGGCACGTGGGACGTGGGCATGAAGCTGTACGAACAACTGATCGACGAACTCACGCACCTGATCGAAAGCGAGGTGCTGCGGCCCGGCGACCGCATGCCCTCTGTCCGCAAGCTGGTGAGGACGCGGTCGGTGAGCCCGGGAACCGTGCTGCACGCCTACGGGGTGCTTGAGGATCAGGGCGTCATCGAGGCCCGCGCCCGCTCCGGGTACTTCGTCGCCAACCGGACCCGGGCACTGTTCCCCCTGCCGGAAACCCACCGGCCGGAAAGCCTGTCCGCTCCGGTGGATATCAGTGAATTGGTATTCCGCATCCTGGCCACCGCCAAAGACCGCAACGTGATTCCATTCGGCTCGGCCTTTCCCTCGCCGCTGCTGTTTCCGCTCAGGGAGCTGTCCCAGGCGCTGGCGAAAGCCACCAGGAAGCTGGACCCATGGCAAACCGTGGAAGACCTGCCACCGGGCAACCGCGAACTGCGCCGCCTGATCTCACTGCGCTATCTGGAGAGCGGCTGCACGGTCAATCAGGAGGGCATCGTCATCACGTCCGGCGCGCTGGAAGCGCTGAATTTGTGCCTGCAGGTGGTCGCCCGGCCCGGCGATATCGTGGCCGTGGAGTCCCCCGCGTTCTATGGCGCCCTGCAGGCCATCGAGGCACTGTCGCTGCGGGCGGTGGAAATTCCCACCGATCCGCGCTATGGCGTTGACATCGACGCCCTGGAACAGGCGCTGAAACGTCACCCTATCCGGGTGTGCTGGTTCATGACCACGTTCCAGAATCCGCTGGGCAGCCTGATGCCGGAGAAGAACAAGCGCGCCCTGGTGGACCTGCTGACCCGACACGATGTGCCGCTGATCGAAGACGACGTCTACGCCGAGCTGTACCTGCGGGGCGAGCGCCCCAGACCCGCCAAGGCCTTTGATACCGAAGGGCTGGTCATGCACTGCTCCTCCTTCTCCAAATGCCTGGCGCCCGGCTACCGCGTCGGCTGGGCCGCACCGGGCCGTTACACCCGGCAGATCGAACAGCGCAAACTGGTCACCACGCTTTCCGCCCCGGTTCCGGCCCAGGCCGGAATGGTGGAATACCTGCACCAGGGCGGATACGAACGTCATTTGCGCCGCCTGCGGCAGGCGCTGGCGCGCCAGCAACACGAACTGCTCACGGCCATCAACAAGCACTTTCCGCCCGGCTGCCGCGTGACCAGCCCGGACGGCGGCTATTTCCTCTGGGTGGAACTGCCGGCGGACGTGGACGCGGTGAAAACCCACCAGCGAGCCATGGAAAAAGGCATCAGCGTCAGCCCCGGCCCCATGTTCTCGGCACACCGGGGGTTTCGTAACTACCTGCGATTGAACTATGGGCACCCGTGGTCGGAGCGCAGCGAGGCGGCAATGCGGACGTTGGGGAAGATCGTTTCGCGGGAACACTCATGAACTCGGGCGCAGCAATTGCTGCTGCGCCCGAGTATTCACACGGTTTGCCTGTGACTCACGCGAGATCGAAGCGATCCGCGTTCATCACCTTGTTCCAGGCCGCCGCGAAGTCCTTGACGAATTTCTCCTTTGCGTCGTTCTGGGCGTACACCTCGGACAGCGCCCGCAACTGGGAGTTGGAACCAAAGACCAGGTCGACCCGCGTGGCGGTCCACTTGGTCTGGCCGGTTTTCCTGTCGACGCCCTCGAACTCCTCGGCGTCGTCGGAAACGGGCTTCCATTCCGTGTCCATGTCCATCAGATTGACGAAGAAGTCGTTGGTCAGTGCTCCCGGACGATCCGTGAGCACCCCGTGCTTCGAGTTGCCGACGTTGGCACCCAAGGCGCGCATGCCGCCGATGAGCACCGTCATCTCGGGTGCGGTCAGGGTCAGCAGGTGGGCCCGGTCAAGCAGCATTTCCTCCGCCGGAATCACGTAGCGCGTCTTCGTGAAGTTGCGAAAACCGTCCGCCTCCGGCTCGAGGAAGTCGAAGGACTCCGCATCCGTCTGCTCCGAGGTGGCATCGGTCCGTCCGGGATGGAACGGCACCTCGATGTTGTGACCGGCCTTTTTGGCGGCCGCTTCGACAGCCGCATTCCCGCCGAGCACGATCAGATCGGCCAGCGACACCCGCTTGTTGCCGGACTGTGCATCGTTGAACGCCTTCTGGATCTCCTCCAGCTTGCCCAGCACCTTCTGGAGCTGCGCCGGCTCGTTGGCTTGCCAATCCTTCTGTGGAGCCATGCGGATACGGGCACCGTTGGCGCCACCACGCATGTCGGAACCACGGTAGGTGGACGCGGAACCCCATGCGGTCTTCACCAGTTCGGCGGTTGAAAGGCCGCTGTTCAGGATCTGCTGCTTCAGGGTCGCGATGTCCCCGGCATCGATCAACTCATGATCGACCGGCGGCACCGGATCCTGCCAGATCAGGTCTTCCTGCGGCACTTCCGGACCCAGGTAACGGGACTTGGGCCCCATGTCACGATGCAGCAACTTGAACCATGCGCGGGCGAAGGCATCCGCGAACTCTTCCGGGTTCTTGTGGAAGTGCTCGGAGATCTTCCGGTAGTCCGGATCCATCTTCAGCGAGAGATCCGTGGTGAGCATCACCGGCGGCACCTTCTTGGAGGGGTCGTGCGCCATGGCCACCATGTGGTCTTCCTTGACGTTCTTGGGGATCCACTGGTTGGCACCGCCAGGGCTCTTGGTCAGTTCCCACTCGTAACCGAACAGCAGGTCGAAATACGTCATGTCCCATTTGGTGGGCGTCGGCGTCCAAGTGCCTTCCAGGCCGCTGGTAATGGAGTCATCGCCCTTGCCGCTGCGATAGCCGCTCTTCCAGCCAAGCCCCATCTGCTCCAGCGGAGCCGCCTCGGGCTCGGGGCCGAGGTTGCTATCGGGCGCCGCACCGTGGGTCTTGCCGAAGGTGTGCCCTCCGGCAATGAGCGCGACAGTCTCGTAGTCGTTCATGGCCATGCGGCTGAAGGTTTCGCGGATATCATGAACAGCCTTGAGCGGATCGGGTTCGCCATCCGGGCCTTCCGGGTTGACGTAGATCAGGCCCATCTGCACGTTGGCCAGCGGCACTTCCAGCTCGCGATCCCCGCTGTAGCGCTTGCTGTCCAGCCAATCCTTTTCGACGCCCCAGTAGATATCCTCTTCCGGGGCATAGATATCCTCTCGACCGCCGCCGTAACCGAAGGTCTTGAAGCCCATGGACTCAAGCGCGACGTTACCGGTGAGGATAATCAGGTCGGCCCAGGAGATCTGGTTGCCGTATTTCTGCTTGATCGGCCAGAGCAGGCGGCGGGCCTTGTCCAGGTTCCCGTTGTCCGGCCAGCTGTTCAGGGGAGCGAACCGCTGGTTGCCGGTCGCACCGCCGCCGCGTCCGTCTCCCGCTCGGTAGGTGCCCGCGGCATGCCACGTCATGCGGATGAAAAAGGGACCATAGTGGCCGTAGTCGGCCGGCCACCACTCCTTGGAGTCGGTCATCAGGTCATGAAGGTCTTTCTTCAGCGCCTGATAATCAAGCTTCTTGAACTCATCGCGGTAGTTGAAATCCTTTCCCATCGGATTGGATTCCGCCGTGTGCTGATGAAGAATGCCGACGTTGAGCTGATTCGGCCACCAGTCGACGTTCGTCGTACCTTTGCCGCGTTTGGTGGTCTGAGCCCCGTGCATGACCGGGCATTTGCCCACATCATTTGGATTAGCGGCCATCTGTCTCACTCCATCTCTGCTTGTTGCAATGGATGAACCGCTCCCTGGCTTCGGGAAATACGCCACATCCGTGTTGTTCCTGGTCGTTGATCCACCTGGTACTTCCCCCTGCAACTGCACATGATGTCGAAGGGGACCATCTCAGGCTTTCAACCCTGTTCTATGTAAGTTGTAGTCCATGCCTGAAATAGCCTCCAATGAACTGATGTGATTGTCCTGATAGTTATCATCAATTCATGCAGCAAAGCCCCGCCAGATGGTGATTCCGAATGCCCGGCAGCCAGATTTTAACTCCTGGCAACGCTTCTCACCCCGGCACTTCCGGTCCTGATTCGGTGTCTTGCCGACAATTTCTCCGCAAGCCCGGGAATACGTTCTGACAGGTTAGCGAATGCGCAGCGGCACCGAATTATGGAGAATGCTGGGTAGAGTCGGAATAACAACACAGCCAGCATTCACCCGCCCGCCTCCGCAGCAGCGATCCGGGAGTGCTAGGCCGAACTCGATGGAACTCGTATCGACCCCAGCCTTTATGAAGGAAGCAATGCATGTCCTCGCAAAAACTGTTCGAACCGTTGAAAGTCGGAAACCTGACACTGAAGCACCGCGTGGTGATGGCACCGCTGACCCGGATGCGTGCGACCTTGCCCGGCAACGCCGCCAACGCGCTGAACGCCGAACACTATGGGCAGCGGGCGTCGGAGGGCGGGCTGATCATCGCCGAGGCGTCACAGATCATAGCGGGCGGCAGTGCGGCGGCAACCACACCCGGGGTAATCCCCCCATTTTTGGCAGCAGCCAAAAGTAGAGGTTACGCGGCCATGGTCAGCTTCTGCTGCGGGGTGATCCCGCCCAGTGCCATGTTTGGCCGTTCATGATTGTATGACCATAACCACTGCGTGGCGAATAGCTG
>JAFIFV010000020.1 GCA_020831845.1 Ectothiorhodospiraceae bacterium | reverse complement strand
GGCGGCGGCAGCTTCCCGGTGCGCCGCATCTTCTGCGTGGGCCGCAACTACGCCGCGCATGCCCGCGAGATGGGCCGCGACCCGGACCGCGAGCCGCCGTTCTTCTTCACCAAGTTCGCCGATTCGGTGGCCCCCAACGGTGCCACCATCGCCTACCCGCCGGAGACCGCCAACTACCACTACGAGGCCGAGCTGGTGATGGCCATCGGCCGGGCGGGCTTCCGCATCCCGGCCGCCGAGGCCAAGGCGCACATCCACGGCTACGCCGTGGGGCTGGACATGACCCGGCGCGACCTCCAGCTCGCCGCCCGCGAGCTCGGCCGCCCCTGGGACACCGGCAAGAACTTCCCGGACTCCGCCCCGCTGGCCGCGCTACACCCGGCCTCCGAGATCGGCCATCCCCGCTCGGGTGCGATCTGGCTGGAGGTGGACGGCGAGCGCAAGCAGGAGGCCGACCTCGCCGACATGCTCTGGAACTGCGACGAGATCGTCGAGCATCTGTCGTACCTCTACCGGCTGCTGCCGGGGGACCTGATCATGACCGGCACGCCGGCCGGCGTCGGCCCGGTGGTGGGTGGCCAGGAATTGCGGGTGCACGTGGACGGCCTCGAAGAGCTGCGCGTGCGCATCGGCTGAACCCGGATCCGGAGGAGCAGACCATGTCCACCCAGGCCACACCCAGCAACACCGAGGCCCGCCGGGCGTTCTACGAACGCATCGACCGCCACCACCTGACGCCGCTGTGGGAGAGCCTGCACGCGCTGGTGCCGCTGCACCCGCAGAGCCGCGCGCTGCCGGCGCTGTGGCGCTACGCGGACGTGCGCCCGTTCGTGCTGGAATCGGCCGGGCTGATCACCGCGCAGGAGGCCGAGCGCCGGGTGCTGGTGCTGGAGAACCCCGGGCTGCGGGGGCAGTCGTCCATCACCCAGACGCTCTACGCCGGCATCCAGCTGGTGATGCCCGGGGAGACCGCGCCCAGCCACCGCCACACCCAGTCGGCGCTGCGCTTCGTGCTGGAGGGCAACGGCGCCTACACCACGGTGGACGGCGAGCGCACGCTGATGCAGCCGGGGGACTTCGTCATCACCCCGAGCTGGACGCCGCACGACCACGGCAACGCCAGCGACGCGCCCATGATCTGGCTGGACGGGCTCGACATCCCGCTGCTGCGCTTCCTCGACGCCGGCTTCGCCGAGGGCTTCGGCGGGAGGATCCAGCAGCCCGAGCGGCCGGTGGGCGACGCGCTCGCCCGCTACGGCTCCGGACTGCTGCCGGTGGACTACGACGGCCGCCACGGCGTGACCTCGCCGGTGTTCAACTACCCCTACGCGCGCACCCGCGAGGTGCTCGAGCAACTGCGCCGGGCCGAGCAGTGGGACGCCTGCCACGGGCTCAAGCTGCGCTACACCAACCCGGTCACCGGCGGTTTCGCCATGCCCACCATCGGCGCCTTCGTGCAGCTGCTGCCCCAGGGCTTCGAGACCGCCCCGTACCGCAGCTCCGACGGCACCGTCTACGTCTGCGTGGAGGGCAGCGGCGAGAGCGTGGTGGGGGGCGAGCGCTACCGCTGGGGCCCGCGGGACGTGTTCGTGGTGCCGAGCTGGACCACCCACCACCACCGTCCCGCCGCGGACGCCGTGCTGTTCAGCTTCTCCGACCGCCCGGTGCAGGCCGCCTTCGGGCTGTGGCGCGAGGAGCGTTTCGACCAGGAGGGCGCATGAGCCATCTCACCCTGTACGAATACTTCCGCAGCACCTCGTCGTTCCGCGCCCGCATCGCGCTGAACGTGAAGGGCCTGCCCTACGCGCACGCCAGCGTGCACCTGCGGCGCGACGGCGGCGAGCAGTTCGGTGACACCTACACGCACATGAACCCCCAGCAGCTCGTGCCCACGCTGGTGGACGGCGAGCACGCGCTGATCCAGTCGCTGGCCATCATCGAGTACCTGGAGGAGACCCACCCCGAGCCGCCGCTGCTGCCCGAGGCGCCGGCCGACCGGGCGCGGGTGCGCGCGTTTGCCCAGATCGCCGCCTGCGAGGTGCACCCGCTGCACAACCTGCGGGTGCTGGAGTACCTGCGCGCGCAGCTCGGGCAGGACGAAGAGGCCGTGACGCGCTGGATCCACACCTGGATGGCAGCGGGCTTCCGCGCCATGGAAGCGCTGCTGGCCGACCCGCGCACGGGCCGCCACTGCCACGGCGACAGGCCGGGGCTGGCGGACCTCTGCCTGGTACCGCAGGTGTTCACCGCGGAGCGCTTCGGCGTTGACCTCGCCCCCTATGAAGCCTGCCGGCGCATCCATCGGCAGTGCATGGAACTGGACGCCTTCCAGCAGGCCGTGCCGTCCAGACAGCCGGACGCGGAATAGCGGGCGCCACCGCGTGGACGGGCATTCGGGCTTGCGCCCGACGGTAGCAACCGCTGCGCGGTTACTCCCCTACGGCGGGATGGGGTCCGGGAGCGGGCGGCATCGCGTAGGGGGGTAATCGCCGCAGGGCGATTGCCACCGATTCGGCCGTGAGGCCGGAAACGGACCTGCGGAAACGAGCGCGCCGATGGGTCGTTCGGGCTTGCGCCCGACGGTAGCCACCGCTGCGCGGTTACTCCCCTACGGCGGGATGGGATCGGGGAGCGGGCGGCATCGCGTAGGGGGGTAATCGCCGCAAGGCGATTGCCACCGATCCGGCCGCAGGCCGGAACAGCCACAGGAGTAGTAACAATGACTGTCCACACAGACAACAGCGAACAGGTACTGATCAGCGGCGGCGGAATCGGCGGGCTTGCCGCTGCTCTGGGTATTGCCAAGGCCGGTTACCGGGTCACCGTGCTTGAGCAGGCTGACAGCTTTGGCGAGATCGGCGCCGGCATACAGATGGGTCCGAACGCCTTCCGCGCACTGGACCGGCTCGGCGTCGGACAGCGGGCCCGGGACAACGCTGTGCTCATTGATGCGCTCGTGCTGATGGACGGCCTGAGCGGCCAGGAAGTCACCCGCATCCCGGTCAAGGACGCCTTTCGCCAGCGGTTTGGCGCCCCCTATGCGGTTGCGCACCGCGCCGACATGCATCTTTCGCTGCTGGAAGGCTGCCAGCAAAACCCGGATGTCACGCTGCTGAACAGGCAACGTGTTACCGACTACAAGCAGGATGAGTACGGCGTGACCGTGTACACGACCAGTGGTGATGAATTCCGAGGAGCCGCACTGATCGGCTGCGACGGGCTCAAATCGCCGATTCGCGAGAAAATCGTCGGCGATGGCGCCCCTCGTGTCTCCGGCCACATCACCTATCGTGCGGTACTTCCCATCGAACAGATGCCCGAGGACTTGCGGTGGAACGCTGCCACCCTGTGGGCTGGGCCTAAATACCACCTTGTGCATTATCCGCTCAGAGGCTGGGAGCTGTTCAATATCGTCGCCACCTTCCACAGCGACCGAACCACGGAGGGAGCCGGAGAGGAAGGCAGCCGCGAGGAGATTCTGGAACGGTTTTCCTCCCTGGTTCCCAAAGCCAGGCGCATACTGGAAACACCCGAGAGCTGGAAACTGTGGGTGCTGTGCGACCGGGAACCGGTGGACAACTGGACTGACGGCCGGGTAACCCTGCTGGGAGACGCCGCCCACCCGACCCTGCAGTACTTCGCCCAGGGGGCGTGTATGGCTATCGAGGATGCGGTCTGCCTGGCCGACAAGCTTGCGGAACACCCGGAAGCGCTCCAGGCCGCATTTGTCGATTACCAGAATGACCGCATGGCCCGCACGGCCCGCATCCAGCTTCAATCGCGGCTGATCGGAGACTACATCTACCATCCGGACGGCGCGCGCAGACAACTGCGCAATGCGGTGATGGCCGCCAAGCGCCCCGAGGATTACTACAGCGACCTGCAATGGCTGTACGGCGGTGGCCCGGGCAATTCCGCCTCCGAACCCTGGAGACTCACTTGAGCATCCTGGCCTCCTGAACGATGCATGGCATTTTGCTATACTATGCGACAAATCGTTCAGGAGTAGCCCTTATGCCGAAATCCGTTCGCGTATCCGACGAGCTTTATCAGAAGCTGGAGCATGAGAGCCAGATCATGCACCGCAGCCTGGGCGCCCAGCTTGAATATCTGGCGCGATTGGGGCTAGCCGTGGAGCAGAGTCCGCATCTGTCCGCGCGGGATCTGCATGCCCTGCTCTCCTCCGTCGAGCCCACCGCGCAGACAGGCGGTGAATCGCTGGAAGATCTGTTCTCCCGGCTCAGCCATCTGGATGGCAACCCCGTGCTGATGGAACAGCTCAAGGCCCGCGGCGACACGCTGGAAGTCATCGAGGAAAAGGTATCGAAGAGGCCCCGCCGGCAACGTAAGGCCGGTTGATGAAACCACCGGTGATGATCCTGCTTGCCGGCCCCAACGGCGCCGGCAAGAGCAGCCTGTTCGAAACCCAGATCGCCCCGCAGCATCCCGGCCTGCCGTTCATCAATGCCGACCAACTGGCGGCCGAGCATTGGCCCTGCCAGGAGATGAACCACGCCTACGAAGCCTCCAGCCTGGCGGCGCAGGAGCGAGAGCGATTGCTGGCCGCAGGACAGTCCTTCGCCACCGAAACGGTTTTCTCCCACCCGTCGAAGCTGGAACTGATCGGCCGCGCCCAATCCCTGGGTTTCGCGGTATGGCTGATGATCGTCTATGCGCCTTTGGAACTCTCCCTGCGCCGGGTCCACTATCGCGTGCGACACGGCGGACATGCCGTGCCGGAACAGAAGGTTCGCGAACGCTTCGAGCGCCTGTGGCCGTTGCTGGACCAGGCCGTACAGCAGGCCGACCGGACGGTGATTTTCGAGAACACCACACTGAAAGGCCACCAGGCAGTGGCCCTGGCAACCCGCGGCATGCTGCGAATCACCGGGCCGGATCGTCCCTGGCTACATGAGCTGCTGCCCGGCTGCTTCAGACCCTGACTCCGCCGCAGGACGCTAAGCTGTAACCAGAAGCAAGCACGACAGGCGCCCCATGATCACCATCGAAGACGTCATACAGGCCCGCGAGACCATCTCCCGCTACCTGCTGCCCACTCCATTGATTCCGGATTACGTGCTGAGCGAGAGGCTGGGACGGCGCGTGTGGCTGAAAGCGGAAATGTTCCAGCAGACCGGATCATTCAAGGCACGCGGTGCACTGCACTGGGTAAAGACCGCCAGCCCGGAAGAACTGGGCAACGGTCTGGGCGCAGTCTCCGCTGGCAACCATGCCCTGGGTCTGGCCTGGGCGGCCGGCGCCGCGGGCACGCCGGTCACCATCGTCATGCCCGAAAACGCCAGCCCGGTAAAAGTGGACGGAGCCCGGAAGATGGGTGCGGAGGTCATCCTGCACGGCGACATCAATGACGCCTGGGCGCTAATGCAGGAACTGGTGGGTGCGCGTGGGGTGCGCGTGGGCTGACCCTGGTCCATCCGTACGACGATCCGCGCATCATCGCGGGCCAGGGCAGTGTGGGGCTGGAAATCATGGAGCAGGCGCCGGAAACGGCCGCTGTGCTCTGCCCGATCGGCGGTGGCGGGCTGATTTCCGGCGTCGGCATCGCCACTTCGGCCCATGAGCCGCACCCGCGTCTGATCGGCGTGGAGCCGGAGGGTGCGGCCAGCATGGCGCATGCCTGGCGGAACGGCGGCGCGGAGAAACTGGAACACGTGAACACCTGCGCCAAGAGCCTGGCCGCCGCAGTGGTCGGCGAACACACCTATCCATTATGCCGCCAGCACACCACCGCGCTGACCACGGTGGACGACGACGCCATCTGCCAGGCGGTACGCCACCTGCTGTTCAACGCCAAGCTCTGCGCCGAGCCCGGGGCCGCCGTCGGGATCGCTGCGCTGCTGTCGGCAGAGCTGCCCACGCTGCCTGAGAACGGGGACGTCGTCGTGATCTTGACCGGCGGAAATATGGGGCGCGAGGAGTTGGAGGCATGCCTGAAATGATGTGGCCGTGCACCGGGCACCCCGATACCGATTACATTTGGTGCACGCTCATGCCCTGGTGCACCGTTTTGGCAAGGCGATCAGAACGATATTGCGTATACAGGCCAGGAACCCCCCGCCCTATCGCGATGGCATAAAAACTGCCATTGGAAACCCGACCAAGCGGAGGGTTCCATACCATGGCACACGAAAAAGACATGCAACGCGGGAAAACCGACAATCACCCCAGCGACATTTCCGAGAAAATCGGCAATGACACACATCAGGGTACCAGCGAGGAGCGGCGACATTTCCTGAAGCTTGCCGGGGGCAGCGCGCTGGCCATCGCCACCGCCGGCGTCACGCCGTTCAACATCCTCCGAGCACGTTCCACCACGCGTATCCGGTTCAATCTCGGCTGGCGCGTGGAGGCCTCCGGCGCCGGCTTCCTGCTGGCACAGCAGCGCGGCTACTACGAAGCGGAAGGCCTGAACGTCACGATTGATGCCGGCAACGGCTCGGCCGGGGCCATCACCGCCGTGGCAGGCGGTGCATACGAAGCCGCTTCCGCCGACATCGGCACCATGATCGAGTACAACCTGGCGAATCCGGAACAGGCCCTGATCGCCGCCGCCATCCAGTACGACAGCAACCCGAACTCGCTGCTGGTGCGGGCGGACAGCGGCATCGAGGAACCCACGGATTTCGCCGGCAAGCAGATCATCGGCCAGCCCTTCAATGCCTCCCGCAAGCTGTTTCCAGTGTTCGCCCGCAATGGCGGCCTGGACCAGGAATCGGTGGAGTGGATCAACGTCGACCCTGGCCTGGGCAACCAGTTGTTTGCCCGCGGGCAACACGATGCCATGGCGTTCTTCTTCTTTACCGGCCTGCTCAACCTCAAGGCAGTGGGCGTCGGGGAAGACCGCATCCGCGTGTTCCGCTACTCCGATTACGGCATGCAGTCCTACGGCAACGCCATCGTCATGGATCCGCGCTTCATCGATGCCAACCCGGTGGCCTCGGAAGCATTCATCCGCGCCACGGCTCAGGGCTGGCTGGACGCCATCGCCAACCCGGCAGCGGGAGCAGCCGCGGTGGTCGCTCGGGAGCCTCTGTCCGACCGTGCCATCGAGGAAGAGCGCCTGCGCATGATCGTGGACGGCACCATGATCACCGAGGATACCCGTCAGAATGGCTGGGGCACTGCCACGGAGTCACGGCTCGCCGGTACCATCGAGGAAGTGATCACCGCTTTCGGACTGGAAGGCAGTCTCTCGCCGTCGGACATCTTCACCGGCAGCCTGCTGCCATCGCGGGAAGCGCTGATGATTTCGTGAAGAAAACGCTCGGGGAGGCGCCCTTGGCAAGCGCCGCCCCGAGCTTGTGCCTGTAGGCACGCCGGATTATGATCAGCCCGCTGGCTGGTGAACAACTGACCCACCGGTGACGGATCAGCTCTGCAAGGATGATGGATTTAGGCACAGGGACCTCGCCCTGCGGAAGGATATCCGCCCCCCACGAGTTCCCTCTGCCTTTCTGAATCCAAGCATTGTCCCGGCACCACCGCTCACCTGATCACGCACCCACCACGGCAGCGCTGTCGTTTTTTTGCCCGCGCTCGCCAGACGGAGATGTACCCTTCAACACGGATGCGATCATGACTGCCCAGAACAAAGCCACCTCATCCCTTGCGCCCTATCACTACCGATTTGCCTGGATCTACCTGGTACTGGTGCTCGGGAGCGCCGCGGCATTGGCCCTGCTCGAATATCTGCTCGACACAGAGCTGGATGTCGGTTCGGGTACCGCTGTCGGCCTTACCCTGGCCGCCGGGTTCGCCGTGATCACGAAATTCCTGAACGATCACAAGCGTGTCCCGGACACCCAAGAGCGCCGCAGCCTGATCTGGGCCGGCATCGGTCTCAGCTACCTCGTCTCGGTGTTCTCCGCACTCGTGATATTGCTGGTGCTGTTCCGGCAGAACTTCCTGTGGGTTCTCGTCTATCTGCTTGGCCATCTGGACACAGGCCTTGCCGTCGTGTTGTTGGTTGTCTTCGGTATCGCCACCGCATTTCTGTACGGCGGGCTGTATCTGATTTACGGGCCTTTCGCCAGAAGACATCTCAAGCAGATCGAACGAAAGGCGGCCCGGGCCGTCGGCTGAGTGAAGGTCGCAGGAGACCATGCTTGCCCGGTCTGCTGCGACAGCGGAAGTCCACGCACGCCGGATGGCGCACTACTTCGGCCCGAAGATCACCCAGAGAACCAGCCCCAGAAGCGGCAACGCCAGCAGCACAACAATCCAGATTGCCTTGACCAGCGGTGTGGCCGAACTCTGAGCTGTGCGAATCACCGCCCAGATAATGATGATCAGCCAGATGAGACCGATTATTCCTCCGGCCTGAGGTCCGAGTTCCATGCGCATCTCCTTCTGGTAGACATAGCACGATGCCAGAGTCTGGCATGTGTCAAAGCGCCGGGCCAGCGCCGCCGGGACCACGCACCAGCCCCACACAATCGCGCACGAACAGCCGCACCATCTCCAGCCACATCAGGCCAAAGGCCAGCGGCACCATGGCCAACACCGGGTAAAGCTGCCAGTAGCCGGTGCCGATCTGTGCCCGGCGACCGTCCAGGTAGCTGTTCCAGGCGAACTGGCTGACATAGAACAGCAGCACGGCGAAGACCACCACCTCCACCAGCAGTACCAGTGCGGATACAGACAGCCGCAACCGCTCCGGCAACGCGTAGGAGAGCATTTCCAGTTTCGGGAAAGTGCCTTCGCGATGGGCCAGCGGCAGCGCCCAGAACACGATCAGCGGGAAGAGGATGCGCTCGATCATATTGTACGCGCCGGGGATCAGATCCATGCCCAGCACATAGCGGCCGAACACGCTGATCACCGTCATCAGCATCATCGCCAGCAGGCACAATCCGGCGCCGATGGAGGCCAAGCCCCATTCGAAACGTCCGATCCAGATCCAGAATCGCATAGCGCTCTCCTATCGGATCGTGCCCGGCAGCCAGGTCACCAGCGCCGGGAACATCACCATCAGCGCAGTGACGAGCACCGCCGCGAACAGTGCGAAGATGGCCGTCATTCGGAATACCGGCCCCACGGAATGCCGCGCCGCGGACGAAGCCGCATAGGCGGAAAGCCCTACCGGCGGCGTCAGCAGGCCCAGCGAGATCATGAATGACGCCATGACCCCGAACCACAACAGGTCTACATCGGCGGCACGTAGAATCGGCATCATGATGGGAATCAGCAGCACCATCACCGCGGCGGATTCCAGGAACAGCCCGAACAGGAAGAACACAGCCAGCAGGATGGCCACCACCAGTTCGGGGTTGGCCAGCAGCGGCTCCAGCAGGCCCAGCACCTCGTGCGGCAACCGCGAGTAGGACAGGAACCGGCCAAATATCTGCGCGCCCAGCACGATGATCATCAGCATGGCCGTGACCTTCACCGATTCCGACAGCGCCTGGGCAATGTCCAGCAGGCCCACGCGGCGCATGATCAGCATGCCCACCAGCGCCGTGAAGGCGCCAATGGCGCCGGCTTCCCCGGCCGTGATCACGCCGCCGTAGATGCCGCCGAAAACCACGAACATCAGCGCCAGCACGAACAGGAACGCGGCCAGGCTGCTGCTGGTGACGGTCACCGCCTCGCCGGTCACCTCCCGGCCGTCCTCGGAGCCCGCCTGCACCTCGCCGAACACACGCAGGCACAGGATGTAGACAACGATGCAGACCACAGCCGGGATCAGCGCACCGATGAACATGTGACCGATCGACACCTGGGTCAGCGAGCCGTAGATGATCATGATCAGGCTTGGCGGGATGATCGCCGACAGTGAGCCCGCCACGGCCGCCAGCGCCACCGCCATGCGGCGCGTGTAGCCCACCTGCTCCAGCTGCGGCGAGGCCAACGTGGCCAGCGCCGCCGCGGTGGCCGCCCCGGAGCCGGACACCGCTCCCAGCAGTCCACCGGAGACGATCGTGGCCACACCAAGCGGGAAACGCCGGTAACCGGACAGCCGGTACCCCACCCGGAACATGTCCACTATGACACCACCCCGCAACAAGAGCTGCGCCATGAGCAGGTACAACGGGATGATGGACAGCGAGTAACTGGACGCCGTGTAGAAAATATCCCTGGCCAGGATACCGCGAAACACCTGCGGCCCCACCCAGAGGAAAATGCCCACCATGCCGGTGGCAAACAGCACGGTGGCGACGTTCTGGCCAAGCACCAGGAACAGCACGAACCAGAACGCCGCCACCCAGATGATCAGTTCCTGTTCCATTCAGGGACTCCGGAACACAGCGATGGCCGGCAGCGCGGGCGGACGCCGCCGGCCGCAAGTCACAGATCGAGCTCCAGGTACTCGGCCACGCCGTCCGGCAGTTCGCCGCCCTCCTCCACCACCAGTTGCGCCCACAGCCGCGCCGTGGCACGGGCGGGGTGGCCGTCCGCTTCCGTGTCCTCCACCCACTGAATCCAGGTATTGGTGGAAGCCTCGGCGATATGCGACTGCATGGCCTCGGGCAACTCGCCCACCGGAACGAAGCGAGCCCCGCCTTCCTTCGCCTCCGCCATGACCCGCTGATCCTGGGCGTCGATATTCTCGGCGTTGCGCAGCGTGGTTTCACGGGCAATGCGGTCGACCGCTTCCTGCTGCTCGGCGGAAAGCCCGTTCCAACGGTCCTCCGTCATGGCCAGGTAGCTTTGCCAGTGACCGATGGCAACATCGGTGATGGTGTAGGTGAGTTCCTCTTCCAGCGAGTAGGAAATCCAGTCGCCGATGGACAGGATGATGCCTTCGATGGTGCCCCGGGACAGGGCCTCGTAGGCCTGGGCGGCCGGAATGGTCACCGGCGTCACGCCCAGCTGCTGCAGCACTACGGTGTGCAACGCCGACCCTGCCCGCAAGGGCATGCCGCGCAGGTCGGCCGGGTCGGTAAGTTCCTTGCCCGTGGTGGAAATGGCGTAGGCGGCAGTGGCACCAAGTCCCCAGGCACGAAGGCCCTTGTCGCCGATTTCGTAGTCGTAGAATGTCTTGCCGTCGGCGATCTCCACATCGGAATCCATCAGTGCATTGAAGGCACGTGTGATCAGCGGCGAATCGGTGTTGTAGGTTGGCAATTGCGTGATGTCCGACAACGGGAAGCGCCCCTCGTGGTACGGGGCCAGCATCGGCGCCGCCACGTCGATGACACGATCCTGAAGCGCGTCCAGTTCGCCGCCGATGGAAACCAGCTCACCGGCGTAGAAGCGGGTAAAACCGATATCAGTCTCCTCTTCGACTGCATCGGCAAAGGGATCCAGGTAGCCGCCTACCCAGAAATGGGTCTGGGAAATACCGGCCGAGATGGTCAGGTTCTGAGCGGCCAATGGGGTCGCGCTGACGACAAGTATCGCAAGGACGCCGGTGGCGGCCTGCAGGGTCTGCTTGATCATTGTCTCCTCCGCCGTCGCTGTGGTGCGACTCTGACAGTTGTTGTTCACGCCCCTCCGGGGCGGCGGACGCGAAGTGGCGCTAGACGCCGCCCGCGCCTCGGTACTCCGGCATGTCCACCGGCGCATCCAGTGGCAAGCCCGCGAGTTCATAGCCGCGGCGGAAGTCCGCCACATGCTTGTGCATCCAGGTAAAGGCCGTGTCTCCGTCCCGCAGTCTTATCGCCCGATGGATTTCCCGATGCGCTCGCAGCAAGCGCTCACCCGCCTGCGGCAGCAACGGGATCAGAGCCTCAAAGGCGGGATACAGCAACAGCCCGATGGGTTCACGCGACAGCTCCAGCGCCTGGTTCTTGGCACTCCGTGCCACCAGTGCCTGGAACTCGACATCCAGTTGCGCCGGCGAGAGACCGTTACGCAGCGCCTCCTCCGTCTCCCGGAGATTGCGTTCCATGGCCGCCAGATCAGGGGCGGTCGCATTCGCCGCAGCCAGCCTTGCCGCCAGCGGCTCCATCACCATCGCCACCTCCCACAGCTCCCGGAAAGTCACGCGGTGCAACGCCAGCGCACGCGTGGTACGAGGGGTCAGGTCGCTGTGACGTGGCAAGCTCACGACAAGCCGGCGGCCGGTGCTGCGTTTCACCAGCCCCTCGCTCTCCAGCCGGCGTATGCCTTCACGCACCGTGGAGCGGTTGACGCCGAAACGCTCGGCCAGCTCGGTTTCCGTCGGCAGGCGGTCACCCATCCGCAGCGTGCCGTCCAGAATGCGCTTCTCCAGCTCGCGGCAAACGAGTTCATAGGCCGATCGCACCTGCAGCTTCGGCAGGTGAAGCTGGTCGGTATCCGGCATATTCCGCTCCCTGGAGTGTTTGGCGAGGGGAGATATTCGCATCTAGAGTTATATTTGTTGGTTTGTCCGACAAATAACCAATTAGTCCAGCGATCTGACCTCGTCAAGCAGGCCGGAGCAGCCGAACAACCCGGAGGAGCAGCCATGCAGACCAGCGAAGCACCGGTGGTACTCACCACGTGCGAAGGAATCACCGAAATACGCGTCAATCGCTCCCAGCGCATGAACACGCTGAACACGGCAACTGCGGAGGCATTTCTGGATGCGGTCACCTCCGCCACGACATCGAAAGACACCCGTGTCATCGTGCTCACCGGCGCTGGCGACGCATTCATGGCCGGCGGCGATCTGGCGGAGATGAGGGATGCCGGCGATGCCGTGGTGGAAACCATCGACGCCATCATTGGTCCCATGCACCAGGCCATGCTGGCGCTGGCAAATGCCCCCCAGCCAACGCTGGCCAGCGTACACGGTGCGGTGGCTGGCGCCGGTGTCAGCCTGGCATTGGGCACCGATCTGGCCATCGCCGCGGACAATGCCCGCTTCAACCTGGCCTACATCAACATCGGCGGAGTGCCGGACTGCTCCGGCTCCTGGACGCTGCCGCGCATGGTCGGACAGCGCAAGGCCATGGAAATCGCGCTGCTGGGTGACATCTTCGATGCGTCAGAGGCATTGCGGCTTGGGTTGGTGAACCGGGTTGTTCCGGCCCAGACGCTGGCAGAGGAAACACGGAAGCTGGCAGAGCGCCTCGCCAGCAAGGCGCCGACCGCGATGCGCTTTACCCGCGCTCTGATCCGGCAAGGACAGGACTGCTCGTTGGCGGAACAGCTCCACGCCGAAGAGGCCGCCTTCAAGGCCTGCGCGGGCACGGAAGACTTCCGGGAGGCACTGGCCGCGTTCTTCGAGAAGCGGGCACCTGTGTTTCACGGGCGTTAATAAACTTTAAGGAGGTAAAGCCATGACTGGCCGTGGTGCACTGGTCCGAAGCCCGGCTAAACTGCTGCCATGGCAGACAGCATCGATTATTACCGGGAGCATGCAGAGCAGTTCTACCGGGACACTATCGGCGCGGACATGCAGGCGCTGTATGCGCCCTTTCTGGCGGCTATTCCGCCCGGCGGACGCGTCCTCGACGCCGGTTGCGGTTCCGGCCGGGACAGCCTGGCGTTTCTGAGGCTCGGCTATTCCGTACAAGCCTTTGACGCCGCCCCTGAAATGGCCGGGCTGGCGGCACGGCTGCTGGCACAGCCTGTCCCTGTGCTGCGCTTCGACGAACTCGCCTGGAAAACCGAGTTCGACGGTGTGTGGGCCTGCGCCAGTCTGCTGCACCAGCCCTGGGCGGATCTTCCTTGCACACTCTCGCAACTGGCCATCACGCTGAAACCAGGCGGCGTCCTGTACGCCTCGTTCAAGCATGGGTCAGGAGAACGCCGCTACCGGAACCGCCACTTCACCGACCTGGATCAGCACCGCCTGCACCAACTGCTAGCCCAGGTTCCGGGACTACACCTGCAGCACAGTTGGGTCACTGTGGACTGCCGTCCCGATCGACCAAACCAGGAATGGCTGAACGCGCTGCTCACTGCTTAGCGGTTCCCGCGTGCGCAATCCGTTAGGTGCACGAAAAAAAACCCTTGATCCAGATGTTGGGGTTCGCTGACGCTCACCGCCAACCTACACCTCGTAGCGACGGCCGGCAGGGGTGGAACGAGCGCTAACGAACCCCAGCATCCTGCCTTAGCGAATAGCCACCGGGTTGATGAACACCTGCACCGCCCCGGCGATCTTCGGCTGTCCCAGCACGAACAGGAATTCCCAGGCTTCATCAGCCACCAGTTCCCGTGTCTCGATGTTCTCCAGAATGTATACGCCGTGCTTTACCAGCAATTCCTGGTGCACTTCGAAGACGCCGGCATCCTCCTCGAACGGGATGACTTCCAGCCCCCAGTTATCGGCGCCAACGGCAACCACACCGAGATCGGCAAGATAACGTGCCCCTTCCACACCCAGACCGGGTTCGCCGGCGGCAAAGCGTTCGCCATCCACCCCCAGCAGATGGCTCCAGCCGGTGTGCAGCAACACCACATCGCCTTCGCGGATCTCCACGCCCTGGGCTTCGGCCGCAGCGCGGATCTCGGCGCTGTTGATGGCGGTGCCCTCGCTCAGGGTTTCCTCGCCCATATGGCCGGCAATATCCAGCAGCACGCCACGGGTGACGATGGGCGGAATCTGCTCGACGCCGAACTCTTTCAATCCATCCACGTGGACGAAATCGCTGGCGTGCACACCGTTGTAGTGCACATGATCGATCCCGATGTGGCCCAGCCCGTCGATCTGGCTACCAATACCCAGCCAGGTGTGCAGCACGTCATCCGTGCTGGTGAGCTTGTTGGGGCCCACCGTTGCCCCGGCTGGCCGCGGCTCCATGATGGTGACATCGAAGAAGCGCTTGCCGAAAGCGGGGAAGTCCTTGTCCAGCACCATACCCAGGGAATAGGTCTTGCCTTCGGTAATGAGCTTGGCGGCCTCCATCACCAGTTCGGGCGTCAGGTAATTGGCTGCACCGATGCGGTCATCCTCGCCCCATTTGGATTCGTGCCAGTCATGGGCATACGTAGCACTGGTTGTCATAACGAGACTGCAGGACGCGGCAAGCGCGAACGATTTGAACATAGACATGGCGGGCTCCAGTTATGGTTATGTGCGGAGTGCGTGCCCGAGGCTCCTCCAATGGACACACTTGAAAACTTAGGAAGCTAATAGACGCTTGTCAAAGTACTTCGACAAGCCAGCAGATCGCCCAAGGAGACGTGGTCAACCCAGAAACTGCCGCAGGGCGTCGAAATCCAGCACGGTGACCTTTCCGTACTCGATGCTCACTATCCCCTGCGCCTTCAGCTGCTGCAGAGACTGGTTGGCAACCTGCCGCGACACGCCGGCCAGGTAACCCAGTTCCTCCTGCGACAGATGCAGGCGCCGGTCGATACCAGGGTACAGGCGTGGGTTGTAAAGCAGGGCGAGGCTTCGGGGCACTCTCTCCTTGGCGGTGAGTATGCGGGCCGCTTCCAGCGAGCCGACGAACTGGGCCAGGCGCTCATTGAGCTGATCGATGATGAAGCGGTTGAAGGGCAGGCTATTCTCCAGTAACCAGAAGAACGTGGCGCGTCGCATCAATACGGCGGTGGTATCCCGCATGGCCACCACGGAGTACCGCCACAGCTTGTCGCGCAACACCGCACCCTCGCCGAACCATCCGCCCGACGGCACCCCCGCCAGCGTCAAGGGCTTTCCTTCCGCCGACACCACAGAAAGTTTCACGAGGCCGGACGCGATCCCGAACCAGTGCTCCACCGGGTCGCCTATATGGCAGAGCGCACCGCCGGCGGCGACTTCCCGCAGCGAAAGCCCCGATTCCACGCGCTCCAGCGCATCGCGAGGCAGGCCTTCGGCCCAGGCTGCGGTTACCGGCAATTCCGACAGAAGCCCCACTCCACCCTCCAATTTCCCGCAACCCTGAGTGTCGCCACCGAGACAGTCCTCCTCCAACCTGCCTGCTTATCGTAATCCCCAGCAACGCAGTCATGAAAAACAACACTGGAGGATGTCATGTTGCTAGGGCCTGGCAAAGCGTACGACGAAATCCACATTGGCGAGATCTTCGGCGCCGCCATGACCGTGACCGAAGCTCATCTGGTCATCGGTGCCGGGATGTTCGGCGACTTCAACCCGATCCACGTGAACGAAAGCTTCGGACAGGCATCGCGCTTCGGCAAGCGCATCCTTCACGGCCCCTTGTCCGGCGCCATGGTGTCCGCTCCCCTGGGCAACTATTTCGGTGGCGCCGTGGTGGCCTACCTGGAGCACAACTGCCGCTTCATCGCCCCGGTCACGGCCGGCGACACCATCACCACGTACTGGACCATCGTCGACAAGCTGGACAAACCGCGCCAGAGCGGCGGTATTGCCATGCTGGAAGCGGAAAGCCGGAACCAGAACCGGGAACTGGTCCTGACCGCCGCCGGGAAGATGCTGGTGCTTAACCGAGAGGCTTGTACAAACCAGGCCGCCGCATTGGCCTGAGGAGGAGAGAAACCATGAAACAGAGCATGTACGAGCAGGACCTTGCGCCCTGCCCCGCCAACCACCTGCCCCTGACCCCGCTGGGCTTTCTGGACCGCTCCGCGGATGTGCACCCAGACCGTACGGCCATCGTGCATGGCCATCTGCGATGGAGTTGGCGCGAAACCCGCGACCGCTGCTACCGCCTCGCCAGTGGCCTGGTGAAACAGGGCGTCAGGCCGAACGACACCGTATCGGTGCTGGCGCCCAACACACCGGCCATGCTGGAAGCGCATTTCGGCGTACCGCTGAGTGGTGCCGTCCTCAACAGCATCAACTGCCGGCTAAGCGCCGACGAGATCGCTTTCATCCTGCGCCATGGCGAATGCCGTGTGCTGCTGGTGGATCGGGAATTCGCCGAACTGGCGTCCAGGGCCCTGGCCCAGCTATCCGACCGCCCGCTGGTGGTGGATATCGCCGACCCGCTTGCGCCCGACGGGCCTGCCATCGGCGACATGGAGTACGAACAGTTGCTGGCGGCAGGAGACCCCACATTCGAGGGCATCTGGCCCGAGGACGAATGGAACGCGATTGCCCTGAACTACACCTCCGGAACCACCGGCAGCCCCAAGGGCGTGGTCCCAAGCCATCGCGCCGCCTACCTGATGAGCTTGCTGCAGATGACCGACTGGGCGCTGCCGCGCCACCCCACCTATCTCTGGACGCTGCCGATGTTCCACGCCAACGGCTGGTGCTTTACCTGGGCCATCACGGCTGCTGCCGGCACCCATGTCTGTCTGCGAAAGGTCACCGCGGCGAATGTGTTTGATGCCATCACGCACCACGGCGTCACTCACTTCTGCGCTGCTCCGACAGTGCTCTCCATGCTCGTCAACGCACCCGAGAGCAGGCAGTTCTCGCTCCCGCGGCAGGCAAAAGTGCTGACCGCGGGCTCGCCACCGCCCTCGGCCGTGCTAAGCGCCGTGGCTGCGCTGGGGTTCGATATCGATCATGTATACGGCATTACCGAAGTGGCCGGCACGCCGGTACGCTGTGTGCGGCAGGACGCCTGGAAAGAGCTGTCATCCGGGGATCAGGCGCAGCGACAGGGGCGCCAAGGTGTGCGGGCGGCGCTGCTGGACGGCCTGCGCGTCGCCGACCCGGAAACGCTGCAGCCGGTGCCGGCTGACGGGAAAACGGCGGGGGAACTGCTGCTGCGCTCCAACATCGTGATGAAAGGCTACCTGAAAAACCCCGATGCCACCGCCGAAGCCTTCAAGGGAGGCTGGTTCCACACCGGCGACGTTGCCGTGATGCACCCTGACGGCTACATGCAGATCACCGACCGGGCCAAGGATGTGATTATCTCCGGCGGGGAAAACATCTCTTCGGTGGAGGTCGAGGATATCATCCACCAGCATCCCGGCGTGCTGCACGCGGCCGTGGTGGCACGACCTAACCCCAAATGGGGCGAAACGCCCTGCGCCTTCATTGAACGCAAGCTGGATGCCGGGGATTTCGACGAGGCCGACATCATCGCCTTCTGCCGCGAACGCCTGGCGCACTTCAAGTGTCCCCGCCATGTGGTATTCGGCGAGCTTCCCAAGACAGGCACTGGCAAGATCCAGAAATTCCGCCTGCGGGAGATCGCCAGAAGCCGGGAGGCCATCACGGAGCCCACCTGAACGCAGGCGGTCTCACCCAACACCACAACCGGCCGCCCCTGGGCGGCCGGTTGCCGTCAGTGGGCAAAACAGCCGAACCCCCACCAATACGAACGCTCAGGACAGGCTTAGCCCCCCGTCCACGATCAACGTCTGCCCGCACATGTAGTCAGCCAGTGGCGAAGCCAGGAACAGCGCCGCTCCAGCCATATCCGCCGGGGTACCGAAACGGCCGGATGGAATGGACGCCAGCGCCATCTCCCGACGCTTCGGATGTTCGGTGGTTACCTTGGTCAGCTTGGTGTCGACAAACCCCGGCGCAATGCCGTTCACGCGTATGCCGGCGGGTGCCCAGGCCTCACCCAGCGAGGCAGTCAGCCCCACCGCCCCGTACTTCGAAGCACTGTAGGCAGGATTGCCCTTGTTGGCCCGGAAGCCGGCAACCGAACTCACGATGATCAAGGAACCGCGGGATTTCTCCAGCAAATCATGGAACTTCATGGCGCAGGCCCGAAGGCTATCCAGGTTCACCGCCATCACCCGGTCCCAGCCCTCCCGCTGGAACTCCGCCCGCTTGTAGGCCACCGTGCCCTGGCACAGCACCAGAATGTCCAGCGAGGTGAAGGTGGGCTGATGCGACTCGATCGCGTCCATGTCCGACACATCCACCCGGGAATAGGTCAGCCCGGTGAGGTCCGAACCCTCCTCCCGCTGGTAATCCGCCGCCCCGGCCCGAGTACCCCACACATGCACATCCGCCCCCCGAGCTCGATACGCCTGGGCAATGCCGTTACCGATGCCGCTGGACCCGCCAACCACCAAGGCCGTCTTTCCCGTGAAATCGAGATCGCTCATGCTCCCCTCCTGTTTTCGTTATGAAGGCCCTTGCCGATGCTCTCATCCACGAAAGGCCACCACCAGCGTAAACTCAATCCCGGAGGCGAGTGCGACAACCTGAAAACGTCAGCGTTTCAGTGAATGTCGGGTATTCTTTTGCGTCCGCGCAGGCATTCATCAAATAATAGGCGGAATGCTCCACCACCCACCGGGAACACAACAAGGGGATCTCATGACCAACTCTGCCAACACCATCTACTACACCCTGACCGATGAGGCCCCCGCTCTCGCCACCCGCTCCCTGCTACCCGCCATCAGGGTATTCGCCGGCGCTGCCAACGTTGACGTCAAGCTGACTGACATCTCCCTGGCCGGACGAATTCTTGCCGCCTTCCCAGAGCGGCTGAAGGATGAGCAGAAGGTGGAGGACGGGCTGGCCTTTCTGGGTGAACTGACCCAGGACCCCAACGCGAACATCATCAAGTTGCCGAACATCAGCGCTTCCATTCCCCAGCTCAACGCCTGCATTCGCGAGTTGCAGTCCCAGGGCTACGACATCCCCGACTTCCCGCAGAACCCGAAGAACGAGGATGAGCAGGCCATCCACAAGCGCTACGCCAGCGTCCTGGGCAGTGCGGTCAACCCGGTGCTGCGCGAAGGCAACTCCGACCGCCGTGCCCCCCGGGCGGTGAAGAACTTCGTACGCAAGTACCCTCATTCGATGGGCGTGTGGAGCAAGGCGTCCCGCACGCATGCCGACTATATGCGCGGCGGTGATTTCTACTCGGCAGAGCAGTCCTACACCATGCCCCAGGCGGGCGACGTGCGGATCGAGTTTGTCGACAAGGAAGGCAATGTCACGCTGAAGAAAAAACTGCACCTTGAGACCGGCGAGATCATCGACAGCATGCGCATGAGCGTGAAGGCCTTGCGCGCCTTCCTGGAAGAGACCATGGAGGACGCCCGGGACTCCGGCGTGATGTGGTCCCTGCATGTGAAGGCGACCATGATGAAGGTGTCCCATCCCATCGTGTTTGGTCACGCGGTCACGGTGTATTACAAGGACGTCTTCGAGAAGTGGGGCGAACTGTTCCGGGAACTGGGGGTTAACCCCAACAACGGCCTCAGCAGCGTTTTCGAGAAGATCGAAAGCCTGCCGCAGTCGCAACGCGACGAGATCCATCGCGACATTCTGGCCGTGTACGAGCATCGGCCCGAGATGGCCATGGTCGATTCCTACAAGGGCATCACCAATCTGCACATGCCCAGCGACGTGATCGTCGACGCCTCAATGCCTGCCATGATCCGCAATGGCGGCAAGATGTGGGGCCCGGACGGCAAGGCCAAGGACTGCAAGGCCGTCATGCCGGAGAGCACCTACTCCAAGATCTACCAGGAAATGATCAACTTCTGCAAAACCAACGGTGCCTTTGATCCCACAACCATGGGGTCCGTGCCGAACGTCGGTCTGATGGCCAAGAAAGCTGAAGAATACGGCTCCCACGACAAGACCTACGAGCTTGAGGCCGACGGCATCATGCAGGTGGTCGACCACAAAGGCCATGTCCTGATGCAGCACGAGGTGGAAAAAGGCGATATCTGGCGCGCGTGCCAGACCAAGGACGTGGCCGTACGTGACTGGGTCAAACTGGCCGTGAAACGCGCCCGTGAATCTGATACTCCGGCCATCTTCTGGCTGGACCGCAACCGGCCCCACGACATCGAGTTGATCAAGAAAGTGAACTGCTACCTGCAGGAACACGACCTGACCGGTCTCGATATCCGCATCCAGACCTATGAGGAAGCCATTCGCCGCTCCATGGAGCGCATGATCCGTGGCCGGGACACCATATCCGTCACCGGTAACGTACTGCGCGACTACCTCACGGACCTTTTCCCGATCATGGAACTGGGCACCTCGGCCAAGATGCTGTCCGTCGTCCCCATGCTCAACGGTGGTGGCATGTACGAAACCGGCGCCGGGGGCTCCGCGCCCAAGCACGTGCAACAGGTGCAGGAGGAAAACCACCTCCGCTGGGATTCGCTGGGCGAGTTCCTGGCCCTGGCCGTTTCGCTGGATGAGCTGGGCATGAAGCAGAACAACGCGCAAGCCCGCCTGCTGGCCAAGTGCCTGGATCAGGCAACGGAGAAACTGCTGGAAAACGAAAAGTCGCCATCACGGAAAACAGGCGAGCTCGACAACCGTGGCAGTCACTACTACCTGAGCCTGTACTGGGCTGAAGCGGTTGCCGCACAGACCGAAGACAAGGAGCTGGCCCAGCGGTTTGCGACGGTGGCGAAGGAACTGGCGGAGAACGAGCAGCAGATCATCGAAGAGCTGAGCGCAGTGCAGGGCACCCCGGCCGAACTGGACGGCTACTATCACGCCTCGCCCGAAGTTGCCGACAAGGTCATGCGCCCCAGCAACACCCTGAACGGCATTCTGGCGAAGGCCGGCGGCTAAGCCCGGAGCGCCGGAGCTGAAGGCGGCGCGGACACCACGAGGCCAAGTGGTGCCGATGGCACCGCGGAAATTCTGCGAGAAGATCAGCCCCGGTAATGATCGCACCGTGAACCCGGCGGGGCCGGTGTTTATCGCGGGCAGCCATGTTCGCGCTGCCGGGAATCCAGCCCGGCCGGTCGGGCATGGCCCGCCGGCAACGCGAAACTGGTCCGACGCCCGGCCCTTGACCAGCAGCACGCTCCGGCGATGCTCCATGGCGCGGAGGACAAAACCAGGCGCGGGTCACCGACTGTAATGATTTCCCGCCATACAGAAAGACCGCTGAAGTTGACCCGACTGCAGAGGGGCGGATACTCTTCCAAATGATCTCGGCGGACGCGAAAGCATGCTCCTCAGCATACTTGCAGCCGCCAAATCGCCAGAAGGAACTGGTGCGTCCCGCCCGGGACGACTTCATCTACAAGGAGGTAAACCATGCCGCGGATTCACTACACCGGCCGTATCAGCACCCAACTCGATTTCTTCATCAACCGTGTCTACGGCCCGTTGCCGGCTGACCAGCACGCCCGCCTGCGCGATGGCCTGGCTGAAGCCAACCCGAGGGGCGTCTCGGTTGTCCTCAATCGCTTGGGTGAACCTGTCTGGTTCACACACTCCGGTAAGTATATTTGCCTGCCCGACCCGAGGAACCTGGACGCCGACATCCAGAGCTGCAGAAACCTGAGCGATCGCGTATCCCTGGCGAGCACACTGATGGACATGGACGATCGCGACAAGCTCCACACTGCGCTGACCGAACTGGGACCGGGCGTCATGGACATGCTGATGTCCATCGAGCAGCTATCCCGGCGTCACGCCACCACATTCAACGACGTCAACACCTACGCGATCGGCGCCACTGCCATAGCCACACGGCGGCTCGGCGACTTCGGGACGGCGCTGGCAAGATACGAGCAGAAATTGAAAGCCACCGCCCCGGGTTCGAACCCGGGCAGGGCCCAGCTACAATCCGCCTCCGCGGAATTCCGAAACCTACAACACAACTTCGCTCTGGAACTCAAGGCGCTGGCCAACAGCAACCGCTACGCTGGCTGGATGTACCCGCCTTACAGTTCGTGGGCCGGTGGCCTGGAAGCCGCGGCGAGAAATCCGCAGGCTCCGCTGGCAGACCTGGGTGAAGTCAGGCGGCTGAAGCGCATACTAAAAGCAACTCGCAACGTAGGGCGAGGCTTGCTGGTAGTCGATCTTGCGTCGCGCGGGAATTCCGTTATGCGTAGCGACAATCCGTTGAAACAATCTGGAGAAGAAGCTTCCAGCTTTGGTACTTCTGCCGCCTTCGTATGGGGAGCGTACAGAGTGACGATGTTTGGTATGAGATTTCTTCTTGTCTCAACGCCATATGGGTGGCTCGTTATCATTGGATCCCTCGCGATTGGTGCCCTCGCTGCGTATGCTGGGGACTGGGCGGGACGAGCTGGTTATCGACGTCTCACGGGCGCAAACCCTGCTCCACTTGTAGATTTACGCTAATGTGCTCGTTCATAATTTCTAATGAGTGGGTGTACACAACCATAGATAGGCTGGCCCTGGGTGCGCTTCTGTTTACGCTCATGGGTCCATTGCTGCTCTACTTAGCAATGGGGCGCTCGCTGGACAGACGGTTAAGCGTGCATAAGGGGGGAAAACATGGTTCTGATTTCTGGTTCGGTCCGTTTAGCACCTATTTTCTGAGGCCGATATCCTATGCAGTTATCGTAGTATTCCTCACACAAAGGAACCTTGAGCGTCTGGAGGAAAGCCAATTTGCAGAGCACCGAGCACACCTTCTGGATTATGGGCGGTATGATTTCCGAGGCAACGCCAACTGGTTCCAGATATTTCTGAGCTACGCGTACGTCGTAAACCTTGGGCTCCTCATGCTGATCCTGACACCAACCCTGATGTTTTGCGGGCTTTGGGAGTGATCGTCGAGGCCCGAACTCCAGATGCGAACTAAACTGGTTTCGACGCCTCAGGGGTGGGTGGTGCTCGTTGCCGCCATTACCGTTGGCTCCCTCGCTGCCTACTTGGGGGACAAAGGAGGCCGGGAGCTATACTCAGGCTGGTTAAACAGGCGCGACCCTTTGATAACGGTTCCATAATGTGCGGTTATATTGGATCGACGACGTGGCTATATGCGCTATTGAATGAACTTTTTCTGTATATGGGCGCTTTCGTAGTTGTGGGACCTCTTTTCCTTTATTTCTTTATGGGACGTTCTTTAGACAGGAAACTGAACATTAATAATGAAGAAAAGCATGGCCCTGATTTCTGGTTTGGTCCGTTCAGTACGTTTTTCCTGCGACCTATATCATACGCTGTAATGGTGATCATCCTAACACCTAGAGACCTTCAAAAAATGGAGAAGAGCAGCTTCATGGAACACCAGGCGCACCTCCTGGATTACGGAACGTACGATTTCCAGGGGCAAGCCACTTTCTTCCAGAAACTGTTGAGCTACGCTTATATTTCCAGCATTTTTCTTACCATGGTAGTGCTAACTCCTCTTTTCATGTTATGTGGATTCTGGGATTAGAAGCACCCAAGGCCCGCTAGAACTCGGGGCGCTGGCCAGTAACAACCGCTACCCTGGCTGGATGTGCTCGCCTACAGCTCGTTGGCCGGTGGGCTGGAGGCCGCAGCGAGAAATCCGCAGACCCCGCTGGCCGGTAATCCCCCCATTTTTGGCAGCAGCCAAAAGTAGAGGTTACGCGGCCATGGTCAGCTTCTGCTGCGGGGTGATCCCGCCCAGTGCCATGTTTGGCCGTTCATGATTGTATGACCATAACCACTGCGTGGCGAATAGC
>JAFIFV010000017.1 GCA_020831845.1 Ectothiorhodospiraceae bacterium | reverse complement strand
CCACCACCACCACCGCCGCCTCCTCCTCCTCCGGAGCCCGAGCTAAGGCAGCCCGCCAGCATCAGGGCCGATGCCGAAACGGCGCATGCGGCACCGATCTTCCACGCGCGCAAGATTCTGTTCATGGTGTTGTTCCCTTTTTCATCGTTCGTTCGAGTCTGGCCTGGCGAGCAGGCTGCGTATGTCGTCCACCCACCTCATGACGTTATACGCGGCCACCGCGAACCTCATTAGCCCGAACGGAGTAACCCCCGGGGTTACTCCGTTCGGGCATGGACGAGGCATGCCCCCTGTCCCACGGGTTTGGTATGTTGGGGTTCGGCGACAAGCGCGCGGACAACAGGAACGACAGCATGCGTAACGTACTCGTCCTGGAGGATCATCCGGACACACGGGGCTGGCTTTGCCTCATTACCGAACAGGCGATGGGCCCCGTGGCCATCACCGAGGCCGCCACACTGGAACAGGCGCGCCATGCGCTGACTCGACGGCACTTCAACCTGGCGCTGGTGGACATCAGTCTGCCGGACGGCAGCGGGATCAGCCTGATCCAGGAAATGCGGCAGAGCACGCCAGAGACTTTCATCGTCGTGGTCAGCATCTTCGACGACGATGAGCACCTGTTTCAGGCCCTGCACGCCGGTGCAAGCGGCTATCTGCTGAAGGATCAGGCGGACAGCAAGCTGGTCGAGCAACTGAAGGGCATCGCCAACGGTTCGCCTCCGCTGTCTCCGGGTATTGCACGGCGCATACTCCGACACTTCCAGGACAACCCGCCGGAGTCGCAGTCAGCGGAGTCGGCGCAGACGGCTTCCCATCTTCTGAGCGAGCGGGAAATCGAGGTGCTGGGTTTGCTGGCCAAGGGCATGAACCGGGGTGATATCGGCCGGCTGCTGGGTATCAGCGTGAATACCGCCGCGGTGCACGTGAAATCCATATATCGGAAACTGAACGTGTCCGGGCGGGCTGAGGCGACCCTGGAAGCGATCAACCTGGGTATCGTGCAGCCGAACCGGGATCTGGGTGGAAATGACTGAAACCGGCCACGCCGGCCCGACAGCCTCTGCCGCCACGCTGCCGCCGCTGGCGGTCATGCTGATCGCTTTCGTCCTCGCCCTGGCGGTCATCGCAATGGTGACCACGGCGGCCACTCAGACACGGTGGATGGGGGCCGAGTTTCGCGCCGCCGAGCAGGGCTGGCTCGAGGTAACCCAGGTGTTACCGGACTCGCCCGCCTATGGCCGGCTGACACCGGGAGTCCGGCTGGGCGCAGTGGTGGGCGAGGGCGGAACGTGGGTCTCGCTGATTGGCTATGATCCTCATCTGGATCCTCACAATCTCCCGACGTTTGCCGGCTACCGCGATTATCTCTCCAGGAGCGACAGCATTGCCCGTGTGCTGGCCGATGGGCGGCTGACGCTGGTGACGGAAACGGGGGAGCGCATCCCCATAGTGCTGGCGAAAGACCGCCCGCTGCATTCGCTACCCGCCGGCTTCTGGATGCTGAACCTGTTCGGCCTGGGGCCGTTGCTGATTGGCCTGGCCGTCTGGGTCTTCCGACCACGGCAGGCGGCGGCCCGTCTGCTGGCGTTGTCCGGTGCCGGCTTCTTCATCGCCACCTGCGCGCACAGCGTCTACATTTCCCGGGAGCTGGCGTTGCCGGTGCAACCGTTCGAGCTGCTGCTGCGTGTCAATCACCTGGGGCTCACGCTGCTGCTGGGTGCCTTGCTGGCGTTGCTGGCGTATTACCCGAGGCGGCTGACGCACTATCCGGCCGGCCTTATCGTGCTGGTATTGATGCTGGTGTACCAGGTCAATGAGAACCTGCAATGGCTGTCCTGGCCCGGGCACGCCTTCTATTCACCGCTGCTGGCGCTGTACGTACTCGGTATGCTGGTTGCCTACCGGCAGTGGCAGCTCGCTCAGCAGCAACCGCTGGACCGTGCCGCCCTGAAGTGGGTGTTCCTGTCCGTTTTCCTGTCCATGGGCTTCAGCCTGGCACTGTATTTTGCGCCCATGGCGGTGGGCGAAGCGCCCTTGCTGTCGGCGCCGGTCATGGTGGGTGTGGCCAGCACCGTCTACGTAGGGTTTGCCCTCGGGGTACTGCGTTACCGTCTTTTCGACCTGGAGCGCTGGTGGTTTACCGCCTGGATGTGGTTCTTCGGCGGCGTTGCAGTATTGCTGGTGGATGCCGCCCTGGTGCTTGCCCTCGGGCTACAGCCGATCCAGGCGCTAGGCATCGCGGTGATCGCGGTGGGGTGGATCTATTTCCCGATCCGGCAATGGCTCTGGCGACTGATCTCGCGGCAACCGCAGGCTGCCATTGAAGGGCACCTGGCTCGCCTTACCAGCGCGATGCTCGGGGCTACCTCGCCCGAGGCCAGCACGCAACGCTGGCGGGAATTCCTTGCTGAACTCTACCGGCCGCTGAACATCGTCCGGCGCCCGGTCAATCAGGCCACGGGGGTTGGCCAGAACGGAGGCGTGCTGCACGCGCCCATGCCGGAGCAGGAGGGGCATCTGGAATTGATGTATGCCCACAACGGCCAGAGTCTGTTTACGCCGCAGGATGCGGACATGGTGGATGCGTTGCTGGCCGTGGCCCGGCAGATCTGCCAGACGCGGAACGCGGAAGCCGCCGGTGCCAGAACCGAGCGGCGGCGGATCATGCGCGACCTGCACGATGATGTTGGGGGCCATCTGCTCACACTGCTGCACGGTACCGGGGACGCGCGCACGCGGGATCAGGCGCGTGCCGCGCTTCAGGCGCTGCGCGAGAGCATTCATGCGCTCGACGAGGGCCGCGCCCATCATCTGGAGGACGCGCTGGAAGACTGGCATGCGGAACTCCGTGAGCGATGCGCCCAGTCCTCCAGCGAGTTGCGCTGGGATTACGGTGTGGCTATGCCGGACACCTTCCTGAGCGCCCGGCAGTACATCAATATCAAGCGCATCCTGGGCGAGGCCGTCAGCAACGCCATCCGTCACGCCAGGCCCGAGGAGCTGCGGGTGCAGGTGCACGCCGGGGCGCGCCAGCTTGGCTTTTCCGTGCGTAACAGCTTGCCCGGTGGCGTCTCGGGTTCCAGCCATCCGCTTGCCGGGCGCGGTCTGAACAATATGCGCACCAGGGCAGAGGAAATCGGCGGTGCGCTGCGCATTTCTCCGCCGGATGCCGACAGCGCGGAATTCGTCGTCGAGTTGCGGGTGCCCCTGGATGCCGCCAGGCGCTGACCCGCGCCTATCGCCCAATCCCTCGCCTTCTATCAAGTTCTCTCCGAGCAAGCCGATATGTCTCTGACGAACCGGATGTTTCGTCGAGCATCGTGAAGCTGTTCTCAGACCCCCGGCCGGCCTGGGGATACGGTGTCACGGCAAATCAAAACATAAATGTTTACCAAATAAGGGCCGACAGCGCCCAGGCGAGGAGTTTAAGGCATGCCCGGATTACGGTGGTTGCTGCGGGGTGGGCTGATGGGGCGGCTGGGTATCATGAAGAAGGCGCTGATCACGCCGGCATTCCTGATCCTGATGCTGGCGCTGGTGGGAGGCATGGCGCTTCTCAGCCAGTTGAACGTCAACCGTGACATGGCACGCACGTCGACAGAGCTGGTGCCGGCCTCTCAGAAGGGCAGCGACCTCACCGCGGCGGTCTACCGGGAACGGCTTGCCACCGAACGTTTCTCCGACCTGCAGACCCAGGAGCAGGTGTTCGACTGGGAAGCTCGCAACGAGCAGACGCGCGCGGAGATCGAGGCCGCCCGCAGCCAGTTCCGGGACGCCGAGCGTGCGGCGATGCTTGATGAACTGGACGGCTTGCACCAGCGGTTCACCACCGTGATGGAGCAGGACGTCATCGAGAATATTCTTGCCGCGCGCCAGATGCTGGATCAGCGTGTTCTGGCGCTGAGCGGTGACTCCGTCTCGCTGATGGAGGTGCTGAACTACTACATTGCCGGCAGCAATCGCTCATTGGCGGAATCTCTGGTGACCGAGATCACCGGCGCCATGCTCGGTGTCCAGATCTCGATACTGCGCTACGTGGACAGCGGCGACGAGGACGAGCTGATGCTTGCCCAGATCGCCCAGGGGCGGGTGCTGGAAGATCTTGAGCTACTGGGTGAACAGCAGCTCAGCAATACCGAACAGGATACGGTCGACAGGCTGATCCAACTGTGGGGACAACTCGAGGGCGCCATCACCGAGATGGAGCGCCTGATCGTGGCTGGCGAAACCGCCCTGGCAGATGACCTCCGCGTGATGGGCCCCCAGCTCTCCGAGCTGAGCTATGGCATTCAGAACTCGGCCGCGGACGAACTCCACGCGATGACGCAAGCCATATCCGCCATGGGCGAGCGCAACCTGGTTCTGCTCACCGGCATGTTGCTGGTCAGTGCCCTGTTTGGCGCGCTTGTGGCCTGGTTCCTGACTCGCGGCTACGTGCGGCCCCTGGTGAGGCTGAATGATTTCGTGGACGACATGATCACCGACATGGACGCCGGGAACGGTGATCTGACGCGCCGCTTTGACGTCACTTCCCGCGATGAAGTGGGTGAGCTGGGCGGTAACATGAACCGTTTCATCGAGACGCTGCAGCGCGTGCTGACCACCATCCACGGCGAGACCTCGCAACTGGCCAGCGCAGCGGAAGAGCTGTCCGCCGTCACCGCGCAGACCCAGCATGGTGTGAACCAGCAGAAGGGCGAGACCGAGCAGGTTGCCACGGCCATCAACGAGATGACGGCGACGGTGCAGGAGATCGCTCGCAACGCCACGGACGCCTCCACGGCGGCGAACGAAGCCAACGAATCGGCCAGCGAAGGCCGCCGCGTGGTAACCACCACCGTGGATGCCATCAACGCGCTGGTGGAAGCCGTCCAGAATGGTCAGAACACCGTGAATCAGCTGGACAAGGATTCCGAGGCCATTACCCAGGTCATCGACGTGATCACGGGCATAGCCGAGCAGACCAACCTGCTGGCGCTGAACGCGGCCATCGAGGCGGCGCGTGCGGGTCAGGAGGGACGAGGCTTTGCGGTGGTTGCCAGCGAGGTGCGCGAACTGGCGGCGAAGACCCAGGAATCCACCGGCAAGATCCGGGAGCTGATCGAGAACCTGCAGAAGGGCTCGCGCAGCGCGGTGCAGGTCATGGGCCAGAGCGCCGAGCGGGGCCAGAGCACCGTGAGCCAGGCCGCGCAGGCGGGTGAAGCACTGGAGCGCATCGAGGAGCAGGTGCGGGTGATCAACGACATGAACGCGCAGATTGCCAGTGCCGCCGAGGAGCAGACGGCGGTGAGCAACGACATCTCCCAGAGCGTGGAGCGCATCCGCGGCGTGTCGGACGAATCGGCCCAGGGCGCGGACCAGACCTCCCGCGCCAGCGAAGACCTGGCGCGGCTGTCGGAGCGGCTGAACAAGCTGGTGAATCAGTTCCGGATCTGAGGGTGCATCGGGGGGTGGGATTGTTGGGGTTCGCCTCGCGGTTCACCCCAACCTACGCGCCCTCCTGCGATGCGGCGTAGGGGGGTAATCGCCGCAGGCGATTGCCACCGATCCGGCCGCAGGCCGGACCACCGGCATGCACCATGCGTAGGTTGGGGTGAGCAAAGCGAACCCCAACAAACCCAACCCGAACAAGAATGTAACGATCAACCGCGCTCCGATGGCGCATGACAAGGAAAGACGAAGATGGCAATCGGTTTCAAACTTCCCGGCGTGAAGCGCGTAGGCATTACCCAGAAGGCCTTCATGGCCCCGGGGGCGCTGTTGCTGATCCTGGTGCTGATGGGGGGGCTGATGCTCTCCGGTGTCGGATCTCTGCTGACGACCATGCGCTACGTGTCCGGCTATCTGGCCCCTGCCAGCGAGACCTCATCCGATGTCATGGCCGCCGCCTTCCGTGAACGGCTTGCCGCCTCCGCGTTTCTGGAATCCCACAGCGAAGAGGCCGCAGACCGATGGCGTGCGCGCCGCGCCGAAGTCAACGAGATGACCGAGCGCCTGCGGTTCGAGAATCCCGAACGCGCCCGCATGATGGAACAGTTCCGAGACAGCCATGGCGGTTACGCCAGTGCTTTCGAAAATGAGGTTATTCCCAACATCCTGCGTGCCCGCAGCCTGCAGCGCGAGGACATGGGCCGTCTTGGCACTGCAACGCTGAGAGCCATCGATGACGTCACCGAGGCCGTGGCCGCCGACCAGATCGTCGAAGCTGTGCAACTCGGCACGCGCGCCGCGCGCGAAGTGCTCGTCACGCGGCTGTATGTGATCAGCTTCATTGATAGCGGTGACGAGCGCATGATGCAGGCCGCCCTGCAGCAGCACGAGTTGGTGCCGCCGATTATCGAGGAGCTGAGAAACCAGTTCCTGGCACCGAACGAACTCGAATTGCTGGACCAGGCCGAAGCTTCCTGGGCGCAGTATCGCGAGGTGATGAACGGTCTGCTGGAAGCACGACGTGTGGCGACGACGGCTATCGGCGAGCGGGTTGCGCCGCTGGGCGAGGAAATGACCAATAACGCCCGCTCCGTGCAGCAGCACGCCATGTCGGAGCTGGTGCAGATCAGCGATGACATTGCTGCGGGCAGCGCCGCGAACCAGCGCAACCTGGTTGTCATGTTGCTGCTGGGCGTGGTGATGGGCGTCGGCCTTACCTGGTTCCTCACCCGCGGCTACGTGCGTCCGCTGGTGAAGCTGAACGACTTCGTGGACGACATGATCAGCGACATGGATGCCGGCAATGGCGATCTGACTCGTCGCGCGGACGTGAAGACCCGCGACGAGGTTGGAGAGCTTGGCGGCAACGTAAACCGCTTCATCGAGACGCTGCAGCGCGTGCTCTCGACGATCAACCAGGAGACCACGCAGCTTGCCAGCGCGGCGGAGGAGCTGTCCGCGGTGACTGCGCAGACGCAGCAGGGCGTGAACCAGCAGCGGGGCGAGACCGAGCAGGTTGCCACGGCGATGAACGAGATGACGGCGACGGTGCAGGAGATCGCCCGCAACGCCACGGACGCCTCCACGGCGGCGAACGAAGCCAACGAATCGGCCAGCGACGGTCGTCGCGTGGTGTCCACCACCATCGAGGCGATCAACGCCCTGGTGGAAGCGGTGCAGGATGGCCAGAAGACAGTGAACCAACTGGACAAGGACTCCGATGCGATCACCGAGGTGATCGACGTGATCACCGGCATTGCCGAGCAGACCAACCTGCTGGCCCTGAACGCGGCCATCGAGGCGGCGCGTGCGGGTCAGGAGGGACGAGGCTTTGCGGTGGTTGCCAGCGAGGTGCGAGAGCTGGCGGCGAAGACCCAGGAATCCACCGGCAAGATCCGGGAGTTGATCGAGAACCTGCAGAAGGGATCCAGGGGCGCCGTGGGCGTCATGACGCAGAGTGCCGAGCGTGGCAACCAGACGGTGACCAGTGCGGCGGAAGCCGGCGCGGCGCTGGAGCGCATCGAGGAGCAGGTGCGGGTGATCAATGACATGAACGCGCAGATTGCCAGTGCCGCCGAGGAGCAGACGGCGGTGAGCAACGACATCTCCCAGAGCGTGGAGCGTATCCGTGGCGTGTCTGACGAATCGGCCCAGGGTGCGGACCAGACCTCCCGCGCCAGCGAGGACCTGGCGCGGCTGTCGGAGCGGCTGAACAAGCTGGTGAATCAGTTCCGGAGCTGAGGATGGGGGGCGGCCTTGCGGCCGACGGTAGCAACCGCTGCGCGGTTACTCCCCTACGGTGGGCCGGATTCGGGGAGCGTGCCGCGGCGTAGGGGGGTAATCGTCGCAAGGCGATTGCCACCGAGCCGGCCACAGGCCGGACAACGCGTGGTTCCGGCCTCGGTATTACGTATTCGGCCTTGCGGCCGACGGTAGCAACCGCTGCGCGGTTACTCCCCTACGGTGGGCCGGATTCGGGGAGCGTGACGCGGCGTAGGGGGGTAATCGTCGCAAGGCGATTGCCACCGATCCGGCCACAGGCCGGACAACGCGTGGTTCCGGCCTCGGTATTACGTATTCGGCCTTGCGGCCGACGGTAGCAACCGCTGCGCGGTTACTCCCCTACGGTGGGCCGGATTCGGGGAGCG
>JAFIFV010000018.1 GCA_020831845.1 Ectothiorhodospiraceae bacterium | reverse complement strand
GTGTGGGTGTGGTCTCCCCCGGCTTTGTCCCGCCAGGGGGCCCGCGTGGGGGGCCGCCAACGTCAGCAGTGCGATCAGCAGGCAGAGTGTTCGCCAGACCACGCCGCGACTGCGGCTAGGCGCCGTATTGCTGCCGGTAATCCCGTATGGCCTCAAGCTGCTCGGCATGGCGGCCACTGTCCTCGAGCCACTGCACCAGATCGTCCAGATCCACCACCGGAATGACAGGAACGCGCAGCTCGCGTTCCACCTGCTGTACCGCGGAGGTTTCACCAGTGCCCCGTTCCTTGCGGTCCAGCGCGATGGCGACGCCGGCCAGGCTGGCACCGGCGGCGTTGATCAGTTGTACCGATTCCCGTACCGAGGTGCCGGCGGAAATGACGTCGTCGATCACCAGTACCCGCCCGGCCAGCGGGGCGCCGACGATGACGCCTCCTTCGCCGTGGTCCTTGGCTTCCTTGCGGTTGAAGGCGTAGGGCAGGTCGCGGTCGTGATGCTCCGCCAGGGCCACCGCGGTGGCCGCCGCCAGCGGGATGCCCTTGTAGGCCGGCCCATAGAGCATGTCGAAACCCAGGCCGGATTCGATGATGGCGCGGGCGTAGTAGCGGCCAAGGGCCGCCAGCGCCGAGCCGGTGTTGAACAGTCCGGCATTGAAGAAGTAGGGGCTCTGGCGGCCCGACTTCAGCGTGAAGCTGCCGAAGCGCAGGACCTCGCGCTGCAAGGCGAACTCGATGAAGGCGCGTTTGTAGTCTGGAAGCGTCATGGGTGGCCTGGTGGTGGTCGTGAACAGGGCGGCATGCGCTAGCCGGTATTGCGCATGCCGGCGGCGATGCCGTTGATGCAGACCTGCAATGCCTTGCGCAGGTTTTCTTCCTTGCCGTGCCGGACCCGGTGCAGCAGTTCCACCTGCAGGCGGTTGAGCGGGTCCACGTACGGGTTGCGGACGTCCACGGAGCGTCTGACCACCGGGAAGTCGTCCAGCGGGCGCTGGTGGCCGCTGACCTTCAGCACCGCCGCCAGCGTGCTGCGGAAACGGTTGCGGAGGTCGGCGCCCAGCGTCTGCAGTTCCTCGGGCACCAGCCGCTGGTCGTACAGCGCCGCCACGTCCGGGTCGCCTTTCGCCAGAACCATCTCCACCATGTCCACGAAGGCGCTGAAGAACGGCCATTCCCGGAACATGGTCTGGAGCAGTTCCTCCTGGCCGTTCTCCTGGACCTGCTGCAGCGCCTCGCCCACACCCAGCCAGGCCGGCAGCAGCAGCCGGGTCTGGGTCCAGCTGAAGATCCAGGGGATGGCGCGCAGGCTTTCCACGCCGCCGCCGGTCTTGCGTTTCGCCGGCCGCGAGCCGATGGTGAGCCCGGCGATTTCCTGCTCCGGCGTGGCCGCGCGGAAATAAGGCACGAAGTCTTCGGTTTCCCGCACCAGGCCCCGGTACTGCTTCACTGCCACGGCCGAGAGTTCGTCCATCACCTGTCGCCATTCCTGCTGCGGATCCGGGGGCGGTTGCAGCGTGGCCTCCAGTACAGCAGTGATGTAGAGCTCCAGGTTGCGCAGCGCGATGCCGGGCAGGCCGAATTTGGCCTGGATCACCTCGCCCTGCTCGGTGACGCGCAGGCTGCCGTTCACCGAGCCCGGCGGCTGGGACAGGATGGCGGCGTGGGTGGGGCCGCCGCCGCGGCCAATGGAACCGCCGCGGCCATGGAACAGTGTCAGCTTCACGCCGTGACGCCGGCAGCAGGCAACCAGCCGCTCCTGGGTCTGGTACAGCGCCCAGGCGGCGGTCAGGTGGCCGGCATCCTTGCCGGAATCGGAATAGCCGATCATGATTTCCTGCTGGCCGTTGATGCGCTGGCGGTACCACTCCACGCTCAGCAGCCGCTCCAGGCTGTCCTCGGCGCCCTCCAGGTCGGCCAGCGTTTCGAACAGCGGCACCACGCGCAGCGGCCGGGCCGCGCCCGCTTCCTTCTGCAGCAGTTCCACCACGAGGATGTCGGACGGCTTGGAGGCCATGGAGATCACGTAGGCGCCCAGGCTTTCCGGCCCCTGCTCGGCGATGACGCGGAAGGTGTCCAGCACTTCCTGCACGTCGCTGCCCGGTTCGAACCCTCTGGGAATCAGCGGCCGAGGGTTCTGCAGTTCGCCGATCAGGAAGTCCTGGCGCTGCTCCTCATCCCAGTCCTGGTAACGGCCGAGGCCCAGCGCTTCGGTAATCTCGGTCATCGCCTCGGTGTGGCGGCCGGCTTCCTGACGGATGTCGATGCGCATCAGACCCATGCCGAAGCAGGCCAGGCGGCGCAGCAGGTCCAGCAGGCGGCCTTCGGCCACGACCCCGGCGCCGCAGCGGTGCAGGCTGTGGTAGCAGTCCAGCAGCGGCTGTCGGAGCTCCGCGGTATGCAGGTAGACCTCGCCCTCCGGCGGTGTCTTGCCGTCCAGGCGCGCCTCGACCCAGCGGATGGTCAGCCGCAGCCGGGCCCGCATGCGTTTCAGCATCACGCGGTAGGGTTCCCAGGCCTCGCCCACCTGCTCGCGCAGGTCTTCGTCCACGCATTGCAAGGAGAGTTCGCTGATCAGCGCGCTCACTTCCTTTTCGTACAGCGTGGCTGCCATCCAGCGCGCCAGCAGGCAGGCCTCCCGGGTGACGCGGGCGGTGACGCGGGGGTTGCCGTCGCGGTCGCCGCCCATCCACGAGCCGAACCGGATCGGCGCCACGTCCAGCGGCAGGCCGCGGTTGGTGAATTCCTTCAGCTTGGCGTCCAGCCGCCGGGCGTGGCGCGGAATCACGTTCCAGAGAGTCTGCTCCACCACCGCGTAGCCCCAGCGGGCCTCGTCCACCGGGGTGGGACGGCGCTGACGGATCTCGTCCGTGTGCCAGGAGGCGGTGATCTCGCTTTTCAGTGCGCGCTGGAGATCTTCCTGTTCCTCCGGCGTCAGGTCCTGGCGGTCCTGGGTTTCCAGCAGTCGGGCAATGTGGTTGTACTTCTGCAGCAGTGTGCGGCGGCTGACTTCGGTGGGGTGGGCGGTGAGCACCAGGTTGACCTGCATGTTCACCACGGCCTGGTAGATCTGATCCGGATCGGCCACCCGCGCCAGGCGCCGGAACGCCTCCTGCAGCGAGCCGCGCAAGGGCTCTGATTCCGGATCCATGGCCCACTGCCGGCTGCGGCGCACACGGTGGTGCTGCTCGCAGATGTTGGCCAGGTTCAGGAACTGGGAGAAGGCCCGCACCACGGGCATGATCTTGTCGTCTTCCAGGCCGGTGAGCGCCTGGTCCAGTTTCGCCGCCGCCTCGTGGCTGCCGGCGCGCGCCTCCTTGGCCAGGTTCCTGACCGTTTCCACGGTGCGGAACAGCGACTCGCCGCCCTGTTCCTTCAGCGTCTGCCCCAGCAGGTCGCCCAACTGGCGTATGTTTTCCCGCAACGGCAGATCGGTTTCTCTGGTAGCCATGCTGTTACTAGCCTCCTCGCTCGTATGGCCCTGTCCCCAGCGCCTTTGCGGGGTTCCTGCGCGAACGGAAAACGGCCCGGAGAGCAGCATGCACTCCAGGCCGGTTGGCGGACAACGGCGCCGGTGCGGCCTTATTCGGGCAGGCCGAACTGCTCCACGCTGGCGAAGATGTCGGTGTCGGAGATGATGCCGATGGGCTCCTGGTCCTTGTCGGTCACCGCGCAGCGACGGATGTTGGAGCTGGACATTTTCTCGGCGCAGTCATTCAGGGTCATGTCCACGGGCACGGTGACCAGCGGCTTGGATGCCACTTCACCCACCTTCACTGACGCCGGCGCACGTGCCTTGGAGACGATGCGGCTGATGACGTCGCGCTGGGTCATGATGCCCCACTGGCCGTCCTCGCCGGGGCGGGTGATCACCGAGCTGATGCCCTTCTCGCGCATCAGGTGCATGGCGTCCTCCACCGTGGTTTCCGGCGGCAGCGAGATGGGCGAGGGGTTCATCAGGTCGCCCACGGTGTGGGGGATGCGCCCGGAGGCGATCATCTCTTCAAGCGGCGAGGACACCCGGCGCAGTTCCCGCACCTTGCGGTCCTTCTCGATGGCTTTCTCGCGCTCCTCGCGGAATTCCTCGATATCCAGGCCGCCGTTGATCTGGGCGATGATGGCGTCGGCGAACTGGCTGGTCTTCACTTCGCTGGCGCCTTCGATCTGGCGGGCGAAGTCGTAGGTGACGATCTTGCTGGTGACCACTTCCTGGTAGGCGGCGGTGATCAGGTCGGCGGCTTCCTGCCAGCCGAGGTGCTCCAGCATCATCACGCCGGAGAACAGCAGCGAGCCGGGGTTGACCTTGTCCTGGTTGGCGTACTTGGGCGCGGTGCCGTGGGTGGCCTCGAAGACGGCGACGTTATCGCTCATGTTGGCGCCGGGGGCGATACCCACGCCGCCCACTTCGGCGGCCACGGCGTCGGAGAGGTAGTCGCCGTTCAGGTTCATGGTGGCCAGCACGTCGAATTCGTTGGGGCGCAGCAGCATCATCTGGAAGATGATGTCGGCGATGCGGTCCTTGATCACCACCTTGCCTTCGGGTCGCTTGCCGCCGTAGGTGCTGTAGAGCTCTTCCTCGGTAATGGTCTGTTCCGGGAATTCCTCGCGGGCCAGTTCATACCCCCAGGTGCGGAAGGCCCCCTCGGTGAACTTCATGATGTTGCCCTTGTGCACCAGCGTGACGCTCTCGCGGTTGTTGTCGATGGCGTACTGGATGGCCTTGCGCACCAGACGCTTGGAACCGAACTCGGAAATCGGCTTGACGCCCAGGCCCGCGTCGTCGAAGAAGTTGGCGCCCATCTCGTTTTTCAGGAAGGCGGCCAGTTTCTTGTTTTCCGCGCTGCCGGATTGGTATTCGATACCGGCGTAGACGTCTTCGGTGTTCTCGCGGAAGATCACCACGTCCACGTCTTCCGGCTTTTTCAGCGGCGAGGGTACGCCGGCGTAGTGGCGTACGGGGCGCACGCAGGCGTAAAGGTCCAGATCCTGGCGCAGGGACACGTTCAGCGACCGGAAGCCGCCGCCCACCGGAGTGGTCAGCGGGCCCTTGATGGAAACCAGCAGATCCTTCAGCGCTGCCTTGGTTTCCTCGGGGAAGTAGTTGCCGTCGTACAGGCCGGCGGCCTTCTCGCCCATGAACAGTTCGCACCAGGCAACCTTGCGCTTGCCCCCGTAGGCTTTCTCCACCGCGGCGTCCCAGATGCGCATGGAAGCCCTGGTGATGTCCGGGCCGATACCGTCACCCTCGACGTACCCGAGAATGGGGTTGTCCGGCACCTGGAGCTTGCCGTCCTTCGCCGTGATTTTCTCGCCGTTGGTGGGGTACTTGATGTGTCCGGTCATGCGTCCTCCTTTTTTGGATTGACGCCACTGGCTGCAGAACTTTTGATTCTGACCTCCCGCCCCGCCGTTCAGGGGGAGCAGGCATGTGGCATTGGGCCGTGGTTGGCCAAAGTATAACGAAACCTTCCCGCGATGAAGGGTCGGCACAGACGCTTCCGTGGGCGGGTTGGAAAGCCGCATAGCAGGGCTGGTGTTGCCGACGAAGGACTGCTTCGTGGCAAACGGCTGCGGCGCATTGCATGGCGCCGAGGGGAGCGAGAAAGACTGCGGTGATGGCCAGTGCTGTTGCTGCCCAAGGGCCGTGGCGCTGCAGGCGTCCGGCTGATTGGCGCCCCATTTTGACCGACGGCGGTGTCTCGATCAAGGGAGGCCAGCGGAGACAGGCTGCACGTGGGAAAAACATGACTGGACAGTCGCTTTTGCGCCTCCCTACAATGCGATTCCATGTTTTGCAGTGCAACGTAAACGAACGGGTAGCGAGAGGGGAGAGACATGAGCAACACGCGCGAAGTGGTCGTGGTGGGTGCAACGCGCACCGCGATAGGTACCTACGGCGGCGGGCTCAAGGATGTATCGCTGGGCGATCTTGCAGCCTCGGTGCTGCGTGAATCGGTGAAGCGCTCCGGTGTCGACCCGGAGCAGGTGGGCCATGTGGTTTTCGGCAACGTCATCCACACCGAGCCCCGGGACATGTATCTGTCCCGCGTGGCCACCATCAACGGCGGCCTGCCGCAGAGCACGCCGGCGCTGACCTTGAACCGGCTTTGCGGCAGCGGCCTGCAGGCCATCGTGACCGCCGCCGGCTACATCCGCAACGGTGATGCCGACGTGGTGGTGGGCGGTGGCGCCGACGCCATGTCGCGCGCACCCTACTGGCTGCCGTCCGGCCGCTGGGGGCAGCGCATGGGTGACGGCACCATGCTGGATGCCATGGTGGGCGCGCTCACCGACCCCTTCGACAAATGCCACATGGGGGTCACCGCCGAGAACGTCGCGGAAAAGTGGGGCGTCTCCCGCGAGGACCAGGATGCGCTGGCTGTGGAATCCCACCAGCGTGCCGTGGCCGCCATTGATGGTGGCCGCTTCAAGGACCAGATCCTGCCGGTCGAGATCAAGACCCGGAAGGGCGTGGTGGTATTCGATACCGACGAGAACCCGCGCCGAGAGACATCGCTGGAAGGGCTGGCAAAGATGAAACCGGTGTTCAAGCGCGAGGGCGGAACGGTGACGGCCGGCAACGCTTCGTCGCTGAACGACGGCGCCGCGGCCGTGACCATGATGGAAGCCGGCGCCGCCGAGCGGGCCGGACTGAAGCCGATGGCCCGGCTGGTGGATGCCACCGTCGCCGCGGTGGACCCGAAATACATGGGCATCGGCCCGGTACCCGCGGTGAAGCAATTGCTGGAGCGTACCGGTGTTTCCGCCGACCAGATCGAGATCTGGGAAGTGAACGAGGCCTTCGCCGCCCAGGCGCTGGCCGTAGTGCGTGATCTGGAACTGGATCCGGCCCGGGTCAATCCCAATGGCAGTGGTATCTCGCTCGGCCACCCGATCGGCGCCACCGGTGCCAACCTGACGGTGAAAGCCGTGTACGAGATGCAGCGCACCGGCGCCCGCTACGCGGTGGTCACCATGTGTATCGGTGGCGGACAGGGTATTGCCGCGCTGTACGAGCGGGTATAGTTCGGTTCGGAAGAATACCCTGAACCAGGCGGGGGGGGGGGGCGGGGGGGGGGGGCGGCGGGGCGCGCG